>JAXLVK010000116.1:0-16473 GCA_046329055.1 Bacteroidia bacterium | reverse complement strand
GCGGGTCTTGCGGTCGGCGGAGAGCTTTTGCAGGGCTTCCTTCCCGCGAGCCTCGTCCAAAAATGCGGTGAGTCCCGGAAGGTCGTTCGTGAAATCCCGACGAACGATCTCGGAACGGCGGAACCTGCTCTCAATGGCGTCAAGCAGCTCCATTTCCTCGTAGGGCTTGGTCAGGTAATCATCCGCCCCAAGATTCATCCCTTTGCGGATTTCGCTCTTGTCGGCCTTCGCCGTGAGGAAAATGAAGGGAATTCCGGCGGTTTTGGGATCCTTGTTCAGCAAGAACAGGACACCATAGCCATCCATCTCAGGCATCATGATGTCGCAGAGGATCAGGTCAGGCGTCTCCTCGCGGGCACGCTGAATCCCTTCCCTGCCGTTGGTAGCGGAGACCACGTTGTATCCAGCAAATTGCAGGATCTCGGCGGTGTTTTCCCGCATCTCCAGATTGTCCTCGATGAGTAATATTTTCTTCATGACGAAAGCCTTTGAGGTAATACAATGGTGAAAACGGATCCCTTGCCCACTTCGCTGTCAAACCAGATGTCGCCTCCCATGAGATCCAGGTATTTCTTCACGATGGTGAGTCCCAGCCCGGTGCCTTGAATATTGGTCGCATTCTGGGCACGGAAAAAACGTTCAAACATATGCTGCTTGTCCGACTCGGGAATGCCGATGCCTTGATCGCGCACTTCCATACGGATCTTTTCGGCGGCGACCTCCACCGCGATGCTGACCTCCTTGCCTTCAGGGCTGTACTTGATGGCATTGGAGATGAGGTTCAGGCAAATGTTGCGGGTCATGTTCTTGTCCAGTCGAACCTTGGTCTCGCCCTTGTAATCGAGCAGCATGGTTTGGCCGGCTTTGGTGATGAGCTGCAACTCGTCGATCATGTCCACAATCAATGCCTCCAGGTCGAAATCCTCCAACGTGGGGGTGATACGCCCACTTTCCAGCTTGTCCAAGGAAAGGAAATCATTGAGGATCGCCGTGAGGCTGTGGACGGAGTTCCGGATGCGGTTGTAGTGCTTGATCCGATTTTCCTCGTGTTCTGGGGCGGAATACCGCATCAAGAGTGAGATCGAACTCAGGATGGTGCTCAGCGGTGTGCGGAATTCATGCGATGCCATCGCCACGAACCTGGATTTCAGCTCATTGAGCTGCCGCTCTTTCTCCAAAGCTTTCAGGATATCGCCCGCCGCCCGCCGCTGCTGCGTGATGTTGTTTTCGACAACCATCACCCGCGCCACGACGCCCTCGGCATCCCTCAGCGGCACCGCATGCAATTCGTAACTCTTGCCCTCCAGGTCCAAGTCAAATGTCACGCTCTGGCCTTGCAGGGCAAGTTTGAGCTCCTCGGCCACCTGTCCACGAACTTGCTCCGGCAGGCGATCGAGGTATTTGGTGCCCATGATGTGCTCGCTCGTGACTCCTAGTCGGAAGAGTTCCCTGCCCTCGGCAAAGATGTAGTTGAGGTCGCGGTCGAATACATTGATGCTGCCGTTCGGGAAGTTCCGCGCGATCACTGCATAGAGTTGCTGGCTCTCCCGGAGCTCCCGTGTCCTTGACTGCACGCGGCGCTCGAGTTCCTCATTCATCTCCGCAAGTGCCTGCTCCGCCTTCTTGCGGGCAGTGATGTCGGTGACCAATGCCATGACATGTTGCCTGCCGTCGATGCTGAAATGGTTCAAGGAGACCTCAACCGGGAAGTGCGATCCATCCTTGCGTTGTGCGAGGAGGTCGAAACCGATTCCCATGGACCGCCGAGTGGGCTGATCGATGTAATCGTTCAGGTGCTTTTGGTGCCGCTTGACCGCCTCGGTGGGGATGAGGATGTTCACAGACTCCCCCAGCATCTCCTCGCGCTTGTAACCGAAAAGATCCTCCATCCGGCTATTGACCAGCACCATTGTGCCCGCATGGTTCGTCACCACGAGGCCCTCAGCCGCTGATTCGAACAGCGTGCTGCATATCCGGTCAAATAGGATTTCCCCTTCCATTTTCAATTCGGCATTCATTTCCAAGCAAAGTTTTCCAATGCAATTAGGGGCATTCCGCCCTCAATTGCCAATCCTGCTCAGTGAAATGCCAACAAGGGCTTCCGTGCGTGAACGGCAAGGCGTTTGGTAAGACTGGGATGGAAAATCTTGTCGAAGAAGCTCCGGTGATGCGTGACCGTTGCAACGACTTCCACTTCATTCGTGTCCATGTACTCTTCGATCGCCTGCGGGACGCTGCGGTCCTCGGCATCCACGATGTGGTAGCTCACCCGCGGGTAGGCAGCTGCCGCGTCAAAGCGCGCCCTGTAGGCATTCGCTTGCTCCGGGGTGAGCTTGTCTGTGCCGGTGAGGACGTGCAGCACGTGGATCTCACTTTGGAAATGGCTTGCAAAATGGGTCAAGACTGAGATGGCCTTTTCATTGAGCTCCTTCATGTCAGATGCGTAGGCGATCCGGCGGAAGCCCTCGAATTCGGCATTTTCGGGCACCACGAGAACTGGGCAACCAGAGTTTTGCAGGACGTGGCTGGCATTGCTGCCGAGGATCATGCCTTCGATCGCGCCTGTGCCATGCGTCCCCATCACGATCAAGTCGGTCTTTTCCTCCTTGGCGACGCGAACGACCTCCTCGGCGGGGAAGCCCACTGTCACGCGATGCTTCACACGCAGCGGGCGGAATTTCTCCTTGTCGAGCCAGTCTTCGATCTCGGCTGCCATGTGCGCGAGGCGGGTAGCAGCCTCTTTTTCCATCTCAGCCAAGGGGAACACGCTCAGTTCGGCAGTCTGCAAGGGAACTTGCAAACCGTGGAAGAGCCTGATTTCCGCGCCAGTGCGAATGGCGATCGCGACCGCGAAACGGATGGCGTTGTCAGAACACTCTGAGAAGTCCACCGGCACCAAGATATGGCTGAGCAGTTCGTCCTCTCCCAGATGTTCGATCTTGGCGGCGAGCGTTTTGAAGGAATAGGCGGTGAAAATCATAATTGTAAACGACTTTGATTCGATTGGAGCAAATTTCACCCTCGGATGCCTAGTCTGAGTTGAGGCCCATCACCATCAAAAATGACTTTTGTCAGCTTTCTTGAATTTGCAGGCCATGACCACCCATTCATTCACCCTGTGAATCAGCCCAATCAGACCTGTTTTTCGCCGAAACTGAAAATTTTTTTGAGGAAGATTTGGAAAATACCCGAGATCGCCCGACATTTGCCAGACCTTTTGAAAAAGGGGTAAACGTTATTTGGATTCCGGGCCTATAGCTCAGTCGGTTAGAGCGCCTGACTCATAATCAGGTGGTCCCAGGTTCGAGCCCTGGTGGGCCCACTGAATCGGGGTGCTTGATCGCAGCGATAGGTCAAAGATATATGGGAGTTTAGCTCAGCTGGTTCAGAGCGTTGCATTCACACTGCAAAGGTCACTGGTTCGAACCCAGTAATTCCCACCAAAAGAAGCCACTTGGATGTCCGAGTGGCTTTTTGATTTTGGGGCTATGATCCAGCGGGACCAAACATCGATACACTTCACCATTCGGAAATGTCGGGCCCCATGCTCCTACCGTCATGCACTGAAAGTACCTCTACCAGCTCCGCTTCTATCCGATAATACACAATCGTCAGTGTGTTGAGTACACCCTTCCTTAGAAACGAATGGCCGACAACGGCAGGGTATTGCCTGGGGTGAATGGCAAGATTCTTGAGCATTTGCTTGAACGAATTTCGAAGTCTCAAGGCTGATGGCTCGCCGAACCGCCGCTCAATGCGCGCGATGAGTTCCAACAGCTCTCCTCGGGCCTCCAAGGTTACGACGACTTTGTATTTCACAGATCGTCGAGTTCCTTCATCATCTCCTCCGCCGACACCACCCTACCTGCCTTGGCATCAGCCAAGCCCCTCGAAATCGATTCAAGGTGCTCCTGAGGAACCGGCTCGCTTGCTCTACCCCAACTCTCAACGATGTCCAATAGCATGTCCAGCGTGGCCTCGTCCTCGATGGCAAAAACCTTTTCCGTGATTGCTGCTCGCCTCAATGAAATTCGTTCGGCTACTTTCATACTACCAAATATGTGGAATTCTGACCAGAGATACAACGAGAAGCGACCAGAACCGTTGCCCTAGGTGCCTTTCTGAGCTAGAGCCTCCTCCCAATGGATCAGTTCTGGCAAGTGTAAATCTGCGATTATGAAGACTTCTACGAACCGATCGAGACGTGACCGAGTGACTGGGTATCCAGAATCCGTCAATGCCCAGTCCAAGAAATTCAAGGCCCTTAGCGGCTGACTTGGCCAATTGTTCCGGAATAGCAGCATCCTCTCTTCAAAAATTGATTGGTTCCAACCCAAAGAAAGCAAATTGGCAGCCTGCTCTTCGACTCATTTTCTATGTCTCGTCGCAGCTCTTCAGTCAGCTTCAACGCGGTTCTCGGTTTGAATCTGTGAGCTCGATATGAAAATTGGGAATCTTGGCAAGCTTGATGAAGCTAGAAAAGGAATCCGTAGGCTTAAAAGCACCACTCAGCAACTCCTCTTTGGAGTCGCCCGCCTCATGAAACACAATGAACGGCTTCGGATTCGGATCCTTAGAACGGATGAAAACCTCATCCTCGCTGCCCTCATTCTGCTTGGCAATGGTTATGTACCCATAGTTGACCAGCCGATAGCCAGGAAAATACTTAGTGCTTGATTGAGCGATCTCGGCAGCGTCATGGAAGACGATCTCTGTCAATGGCAATTCATCAACCGGCCTACCCTGCAGGCTTTCCCACCCAAAGTCAAATGGAATTCCGATTGGCAATCCCGCAATCGGATAGTTGATCAGCAGCCTTTTGTACCATCCTGGGATCAGTTTTTGGACCTTGGGATGCAACGCATCAAACTCGCCGGGGTCAGTTAGCCTTCCTAGTTTCCTCGCATAAGGATAGCGAGAAAACAACCCTTCGATTGCCTCCTCGACATTCACTACCCATTGTTCGGGTGCATCACTTGCATCAAACAACATGCGAAACCAATTCCAGAACATCGAGAATGAATTCCTCAAACCCCCACCGCCACAAAAGACCCGATCCGCTCGAGTGCGGCGTCGATCTCCTCCACAGTGTTTTGCATGCCGAAGCTGAACCGGACGCTGTTCGCGGAGCGCTCTGGGCTGCACCCGATGCCTGCTAGGACGTGGCTGCCCTTGACGCTGCCACTTGTGCAAGCCGAGCCACCCGAGGCGCTGATGCCGTTGATGTCGAGGTTGAACAGGAGCATGGATTCGAGTTCGCTTCCGGGGAATGCAGTGTTCAGAACGGTCGGCAGGGAGTTCGATCGGTCGATGGCGCCATTGAATTGGACGCCGGGGACGCGGGCCAGGAGGCCGTCGCGCATTCTTTCCTTGAGGGTCCAGAGGTGGGCATTCTTGGCTTCGAGGTGTCCGTAACATCGCTTCATGGCAAAGGCCATGGCTGCAATGCCGGCGACATTCTCGGTACCTGCACGCATGTTGCGCTCTTGGGAGCCACCGCAAATCAGCGGTGGAATCTTGGTGCCCGACTTCACGTAAAGGAAGCCGATCCCCTTCGGGCCATAAAATTTATGAGCCGATGCTGTGACAAACTGTACCGGAATGTCCGAGAGTTTGTAAGGCACATGGGCCATGGTCTGCACCGTATCGCTGTGAAAGATCGCGCCGTAGCGGTCGCAAAGGGCCGCCACCGCCTGCAAATCGATCATGGTGCCGAGCTCATTGTTGCCATGCATGAGGCTGACCAATGCACGGGGCCCTTTCCGAAGTTGGTCCTCCAATTGGTCGAGGTCTGGGAAGCCTTGGGAATCCACCTGCAGCCAAGTCACTGGGATACCGCTGTCCGCGATGCCTTCGACAGAATGCGTGACTGCGTGGTGTTCGATCGTCGTCGAAATGACCTGGCCAACCAATCCGGCCTTCACCGTGCATTTGAGCGCGAGGTTGTCCGCCTCCGTGCCGCCGCTTGTGAAGAAAATCTCGGACGGAGCCGCACCAATCTGCTCGGCGATCTCCTTCCGGGCTTTTTCGATGACGGTCCGCTGCTGACGGCCATGCGAATGCACCGATGAGGGATTGCCATAGCCATCCCGCAGGACGGAAATCATGTATTCCAGCACGTCCGGATCCAGTGGAGTGCTCGCTGCATTGTCCAGATAGATTCTGTTCATACTCACTGATTGGCCTCCACCATGGAAACGATTTCTGTACGGAACTTGTCGGCGAGACTGTCAGCCTCGTCCTGTGTCTTGGCTTCGGAGTAGATGCGGATGATCGGTTCTGTATTGGACCGGCGGAGGTGTACCCATGAGGACGCGAAGTCGATCTTAAGGCCATCGACATTGTTGGTCTCCTCGGTGCTGTATTTCTCCTCCAGCCGCTGCAAGAGGGCACCCATGTCCACAGCGGGATTCAGGTCGGCCTTTTGCTTGGACATGTAATAGTCTGGGTATGTGGCCCTCAGCTCGGACATCTTCATGCGGGACTTGACCAGGTGGGTCAAGAACAATGCGATGCCCACAAGCGCGTCACGGCCATAGTGAAGGTCAGGCAGGATCACCCCGCCATTGCCTTCGCCGCCGATCACAGCATCTTTGCGCTTCATGATCTCGGTGACATTCACCTCTCCCACCGCAGACGCGAAATAGGCGCATCCATGGCGCTCGGCGAGGTCGCGCAAGGCCCTGCTGCTGCTCAGATTGCTCACGACGACACCCTTTTTCTGCTGCAAAATGTAGTCTGCAACCGCCACCAGGGTGTATTCCTCCCCGAAAAGTTCACCGTTCTCATCGATCAGCACCAAGCGGTCCACGTCGGGATCCACCACGATGCCCAGGTCGCAACGATGCTGCTTGATGGCAGCACAGGTATCGACCAGGTTCTGCTTCAACGGCTCTGGATTATGGGCAAACTTGCCGTTGGGTTCGCAATTCAACTCCACGATGTCCGTGATGCCCATCGCGCGCAACAGTTGCGGCACATAGATGCCCCCACTGCTGTTGACGGCGTCCACGAGGATGCGGAGGTTGGAGGCGCCGACAGCAAATGCGTCGATATAAGGCAGGTCCAGGATCTTGCGGATGTGCACCTCGGCAAAGTCATTGACATGGACCACGTGGCCCAGTTCGTCGATGTTGGCGTAGGTGAAGTAACCGTTGCGGGCAATCTCTTGGATGTCGAGCCCGGCTTTGTTGGTGACAAACTCGCCCTTGCGGTTCAGCAGCTTAAGTGCATTCCATTCGCGGGGGTTGTGGCTTGCAGTGAGGACGATGCCGCCTGCAGCCTCGAACTCGGTCACAGCCATCTCCACCGTCGGCGTGGTGCTGAGTCCGAGGTTGACCACCTCGAACCCGAGGCCCACCAAGGTTCCACAGACCAGTTGCTCGACCATGAGGCCCGACTGCCGGGCGTCGCGACCCACCACGACCTTGCGGGAAGTGGACTTGGTCGTCATCCACATTCCGAATGCAGAGGTGAATCGAACGATGTCGATGGGTGTCAGGTTCATCTCGCTTTCCCCGCCAATCGTCCCTCTGATCCCTGAAATGGATGCAATCAATGTCATAACCAACCCGATTTCTGGTGCAAATATGCGAATTAAACCAATATGCCCCGCGCGGCAATTGGCGGGGCGGCGACGGTGCGGGCATTGGCGGTATGGAATTGTACATTATTATTGTGTTGAGAATGGAAAATGGATGAAGAACCCGATCATGGATGCCGGCAGTGGGTTTGACCGCGACGATGACATTGTCCTGCGGCCACAGCGCTTTGAGGAATTCACCGGGCAGCTCAAGTTGGTGGAAAACCTGCAGGTGTTCGTCAAGGCGGCTGCCATGCGGGGGGATGCGCTCGACCACGTGATCCTGCACGGCCCTCCCGGATTGGGCAAGACCACGCTGAGCTACATCATCGCCAATGAGCTGGGTTCGAACATCCGTGCCACCTCGGGCCCCATTTTGGAGAAGCCGGGCGACCTTGCAGGCTTGCTCACGAACCTGGAGCCGCGGGATGTGCTCTTCATCGACGAGATCCACCGCCTGAGTCCGATCGTGGAGGAATACCTCTACAGCGCCATGGAGGACTTCAAGATCGATATCATGATTGAGTCCGGTCCGAATGCGCGGTCTGTGGAAATCTCATTGAACCCGTTCACTTTGGTGGGCGCCACGACCCGGACGGGTCTTCTGACCGCTCCTCTCCTAGCCCGGTTTGGCATCAATTTCCGGCTGGAATACTACGATGCAGCGACCTTGGCGAGGATCATCCGGCGGTCTGCGCAAGTGCTTCAGGTCCCCATCGAAAAGGAAGCGAGCATGGAAATCGCCCGTCGCAGCCGGGGTACTCCCAGGATTGCGAACAGGTTGCTGCGCCGGAACCGCGACTTTGCCATGGTCAAGGGCAACGGCACCATCACCTTGGACATTGCCCGGTATGCATTGGAGGCACTGGACGTGGACGAGGCGGGCCTGGATGACATGGACAACAAGATCCTGCGGGCCATCATCGAGAAATTCAAGGGCGGCCCCGTGGGGCTAGGAACCATCGCCACAGCTGTCGGCGAGGAGGCAGAGACCATCGAGGAGGTCTATGAGCCCTATCTCATCATGGAAGGCTTCCTGAAACGCACGGCACGCGGCCGAATGGCCACGGAACGTGCGTTCAAGCATTTTGACATATTGCCCTCCGCTGAGCAGGGCACCTTGTTTTGATTGAGTTCTACCAAGCGTTGTCGATATGAAAAATCTGAGGATTTGGGTGATCGCCTTGGCTGGCCTATTGGCGGTGCAGTCATGCGGCGAATACTATGAGGCTCCCGACCTGCCCGGCATCAACACCCGTGGGCTTGCGACACGGACGAGCCTGATTGACCGCTGGACATTGCCGCAAGTCGATAGCATGATCAATAGCCTCGGAGGCGGAGCCAGCAATTTCCTGCATCCACAGCATGGGGTTGCGGCCTACAAGGTGAATTATCAAACGATCGACCCATTTGGCAATATCATCGCGGCCTCGGGGGCATTTGTGGTTCCGGAGGGCGAGGGTTTGGAGGCCATGCCGCTCGCGAGCTATCAACACGGCACGGAGACCGCCGACTACAACATGGCGAGCCAAGGTGCCAGCGAAATCATCATTGGGGTGGTGATGGCGAGCACGGGCTACCTCTGTGCCATGCCGGACTACCTTGGATTGGGCGAAGGGCCGGGACTGCATTATTATATACATGCCAAGTCCGAAGCCACCTCCGTGATCGACATGCTCCGGGCGTGCCGGGACTTTGCCCCGAAACTCGGTCGTGAATGGGATGGTCGCCTCTTCCTGTTTGGATACAGCCAAGGCGGACACGCCACCATGGCAACCCACCGCGAAATTCAGAACTTCTACGAGCCGGAATTCACCGTGACTGCATCGGCGCCCATGTCGGGCCCCTACGACGTCTCTGGCGTGCAAGAGCAGGTGATTGTCAGCCATTCGCCCTACGCCACGCCCGGCTACCTGCCCTACATCCTCTACGGCTACAATGCCATTTACCGCATTTTGCCCAGTGTGAATGGCATCCTCAAGCCCCCGTATGACAGCATCATTCCGCCGATGTTCGATGGGGTCTATTCCATCGGCCAAATCAATGAGGTGAGCGCCCCGGTCCCACGTGACATGATCCTGGACTCTGTGATGACCGCCTACGAGGACAACCCCAACCACCCCTTGAAGGTCGCCCTCCGGGACAATGACCTCTACAATTGGATCCCCAAGTCTCCGGTGAAAATGTTCTATTGCAGCAGCGACGACCAGGTGAACTACCAAAACACCCTCGTGGCATACAACCATTTCCTCGCTGCCGGCTCCACCAATGTCAGCATCCATGAGACTGCGAGTAACCTCTCGCACTACGACTGCGCCCTCCCCACGATGCTATTTGGCAAGTTTTACCTCGATTCGCTGAAAGCGCTACCCTTTTAGTTGATAGGTGATAGTTGACAGTGGATAGACTGCTTGCGCCTCCACTGTCAGCCGCCAACTTTGTCCACTATCCACTGTCAACTTTCAACTGATTTTGACTCTTTCCCAACAGATCAAGGCGCAGTGCGAACTCCAAGGTTTCAACCTTGTGGGGATTTCTCGGGCCGGATTTCTGGAAAAGGAGGCTCGCGACCTGGAGCAATGGCTCTCAGAGGGGCGGCATGGCACCATGCGATGGATGGAGGACAATTTTGACAAGCGGGTCGATCCTCGGCTATTGGTCGAGGGCGCGAAATCGGTGGTGAGCGTGCTGCTGAATTACTTTCCGCAGCCGGAGCATCATCAGCCTGCGGATGCGCCGAAGATTTCGACGTACGCCTGGGGCGAAGACTACCACAAGGTCATCAAGCGGAAGCTGTACCGGGTCTTGGAGTGGATTCAGGAGAATGTCGGCGAGGTGAATGCGCGGGTTTTCACGGATTCAGCCCCCGTCATGGACAAAGCTTGGGCATTGCGGGGCGGACTCGGCTGGATCGGGAAGAACACGAACCTCATCCATCCCAAAATGGGCAGTTGGTATTTCATCGGCGAGATCATTTTGGATGTGGAGCTGGACTACGATGCCCCGATGAAGGATTACTGCGGCACCTGCACCCGCTGCATCGATGCATGTCCCACAGGCGCATTGGAACCCTACGAGATCGACAGTCGCAAATGCGTCAGTTATTTGACGATCGAATTGCGGGAGAATATGCCTGCGGAGTTCAAGGGCAAGCTCGACGGTTGGACCTACGGCTGCGACATCTGTCAGCAGGTTTGCCCCTGGAATTCATTCGCCACGCCTGAAAGTGGGGATTTCAAGCCGCTGAGCCACATTTTGGAATTTGGAAAGGCCGAGTGGCTGGGCATGGAGGAGCGGGAATTTAAGAAGCTGACCAAGCACTCTGCAATGTCACGGGTGAAGTGGGGTCAGTTGGAGCAAAACATGCGGAATTCGCTGGAGCCATAGGATTCGGAGCTCGTTTCAAAGGCCTTGTTGCATTGATATTTGCAGTTTGCACGCCAGTCCACCCCGGTTGTATGTATCTACAAGCTATCAACAATCGCATTGTGAACATTTTGCAAAATGACCATTGGTTATTCCCGAATCCCCTCCTAACTTTGCCCCGATTTTCGAGAAGGCATCATTTATTTATAAATAATGGCACAAAATAAAGGCAAAGTCGCTCAGGTCATCGGTCCCGTCGTGGACGTTGAGTTCAGCGGCGAGGGCGCTACACTGCCCAAGATTCTGGATGCGCTGATTGTCAACCGTCAAGGCGGCTCCGTGCTGTACTTGGAAGTGCAACAGCACCTCGGCGAAAACAAGGTCCGCGCCATCTCCATGGACTCCACTGACGGCCTCGAGCGCGGCATGGAGGTGATTGACCTCGGTCATACCATCGAGATGCCCACGGGCGACGGCATCAAAGGCCGCCTCTTCAACGTGGTCGGTACTGCCATCGACGGTCTGCCCCAGCCCGTCTCCCCCAAAGGTTATCCCATCCACCGCTCCGCTCCCAAGTTCGAGGAACTGAGCACCGAGGCCGAGATCCTTTACACCGGTATCAAGGTCATCGACTTGATCGCTCCCTACCTCAAGGGTGGCAAGATCGGTCTCTTCGGTGGTGCAGGTGTGGGTAAGACCGTGTTGATCCAAGAACTGATCAACAACATCGCCAAGGCTCACTCCGGTCTCTCCGTGTTTGCAGGCGTGGGCGAGCGTACCCGTGAAGGGAACGACCTCCTCCGCGAAATGATCGAAGCGAACGTTATCCGCTACGGCAAGGCATTCCACCACAGCATGTCTGAAGGTGGTTGGGACCTCGCCTCTGTGGACCTGAACGAAATGCTCGAATCCCAAGTGACCCTAGTCTTCGGTCAGATGAACGAGCCTCCGGGTGCCCGCGCACGTGTGGCCCTCTCCGGTCTGTCCATCGCTGAGTACTTCCGCGATGGTGACGAGAAGAGCGGCGGCCGTGACGTCCTTTTCTTCATCGACAACATCTTCCGCTTCACCCAGGCTGGCTCCGAGGTGTCCGCTCTGTTGGGTCGTATGCCTTCCGCCGTGGGTTACCAGCCCACCTTGGCCTCCGAGATGGGTGCCATGCAGGAGCGCATCACCTCCACCCGCCGCGGCTCCATCACTTCCATCCAAGCTGTGTACGTCCCTGCGGACGACTACACCGACCCGGCACCGGCTACCACCTTTGCCCACTTGGACGCCACCACCGAATTGAGCCGTCCGCTGTCCGCCTTGGGTATCTACCCCGCCGTGGATCCGCTGACCTCCACCTCCAAGGTGCTTTCGCCTGAGATCGTAGGTGAAGAGCACTACTCCGCTGCTCAGCGCGTGATCGGTATCCTGCAGAAGTACAAAGACCTGCAAGACATCATCGCCATCTTGGGTATGGACGAACTTTCCGAAGAAGACAAACTGGTCGTGAACCGTGCCCGCAAGGTGCAGCGCTTCCTGAGCCAGCCGTTCTTCGTGGCTGAGCAGTTCACCGGCCTCAAGGGCAAGTTTGTGAGCATCGAAGACAGCATCAAAGGCTTCAACATGATCATCGACGGCAAGCTGGATCACCTGCCCGAAAAGGCCTTCTACCTCAAAGGTAGCATCGACGAGGCCATCGAAGCTGGCGAGAAGGAATTGGCAGCCGTTAACGCTTGATGACTATGCATCTGGACATCATCACACCGGACAGAAAAGTGTTCTCAGGCGAGGTCTCCTCTGTGACCGTGCCGGGCAGCGAAGGTCAGTTTCAAGTGCTGACCCGCCACGCAGCCATCGTTTCGACCTTGGACAAGGGCCCCATCAAGGTGAAAACCTCTGAAGGCGAGTACGAGTTCCAAGCCGAAGGTGGTGTGGTGGAAGTGCTGAACGACAACATCATCGTCCTGGTGGAGCGCGTGGAAGGCGAGGCAACCGCCTCCTGAACCCTGCGCCAAGAATAAGATTGAAAGAGCCGGGGTTCACCCGGCTTTTTCATTGAATTGAGAACCCATTTTCTTCCGCAAGTCATGCGCATCGACATCATCTCCGGGGTGCCCGCCCAGCTCGAAAGCCCCCTCAACACCAGCATCCTTAAGCGGGCCCGGTCCAAGGGGCTCTGCGAAATCCATGTGCATGACCTACGGGACTTCAGCACCGACAAGCACCGCAGCATCGACGACACACCCTATGGTGGCGGATCCGGAATGGTGTTGATGGTAGCCCCCCTCGCCGCTGCAGTCCGTAAGTTGCAATCGGAAAGGGAATACGATGCGGTCATTTACCTCACGCCAGACGGCAAAGTCCTTGACCAGAAAATGGTTAACGGGCTTAGCCTCCACCAAAACATCATCCTGATATGTGGACACTACAAGGGGGTGGACCAACGGTTCAGGGACCTCTTTGTGACCCATGAGGTGTCCATTGGGGACTATGTCTTGACTGGAGGCGAGATCGCTGCAATCGTGGTGACGGATGCCATCGTGAGGCTGCTGCCAGGTGTACTGGGTGATGAGACATCCGCGCTGTCGGACAGCTTCCAAAGCAATCTCTTGGACGCGCCCATGTACACGAGGCCGGTCGAATTTGAGGGGCACAAGGTTCCAGAGGTGCTCCTTTCCGGCAATCATGCCCTGATCGAAAAGTGGCGCGATGAACAGGCTTGGGAGAAAACCAAGACCCGGCGTCCTGACCTGCTTGGCGAATGATGATAAAATTTCTCTAGAAAATTGTTGGGCAAATGAAAAAAGATTTACATTTGCATTCCTTTTTGAAATAGTCAGCATCAAAAGCTCATTCGAGATGAACGATCTTATAAGACTGGTCGAGGCGGAGTTCCGCAGGGATGACCTCCCCAAATTTGGCGCAGGCGACACCGTCAACGTCCACGTGCGTATCAAGGAAGGCAACAAGGAGCGTATCCAGCAGTTCCAAGGTGTTTGCATTCAGCGAGTTGGCAAAGGCGGCACTGCCACCTTCACGGTCCGCAAGATCTCCAACGACGTGGGTGTCGAGCGTATCTTCCCGGCCAACTCCCCCAACATTGAAAAAGTCGAAGTGGTCAAGCGTGGTGTGGTGCGCCGCAAGCGTATCTTCTACCTGCGCAAGCTCACTGGTAAGTCTGCAAGGATCCGCGAGCGCCGCTAGTCCGGACAACTTCGCGATATCCCAAGATACTGAAAGCGACGCCCAAAAGCGTCGCTTTTTTTGTTGTATTCTTTGGGTTTTCAGGCGGTTTCTTCCTATTTTTTCGCCTTGGATCACAGTTTGGAGGCAACTGAACAATATTGCAATGAAAAAGCGATACTTTACCCTTGCTATGCTGGCGCTATTGGGGCTTGGAACGGTCAGCAATGGGTTTGCAAGCGAATCAAACCCAAGGGGTGCTTACCGTAAGGGCAAGCGACTTTACAAGAGAGCAGACTTCATTCAGGCTGCTCCGTTCCTGAAGGCAGCGTACAATTTGGACCCCAAAAATGCCAAGTACGCCTACATGCTCGGACGTTCGGTGTACGAGGGCGACCAACCTGCCCAATCCCTGCCCTATTTCACGGCAGCTTACAACCTAAACACTGGCGTTTCGGACAAGATCAACTACTACCTTGCCCGCGCCATGCACATGAACCTCCATTTTGAGGAGGCGATCTCTTACTACCAGGCTGATCTTGCGAATTATGAACCGGACTCGTGGCTCTACAAGGACACGCAGATGCGGATCGAGCAATGCAAGAACGGCCCCAAGTCGATCAAGCATGTGGTGGGCTACAAGATCGAGAACCTCGGGGAGTACGTGAACACGACCTACCCTGAGTACTCCTCCGTCTTCTCGGATGATTATCAGTACATGATTTTCACCACACGTAAGCCTCGGAAAATCAGCCAAATCACCCGCCGCCGTCACCATGTCGAGGACTGCAACGAGGAAGTGTATGAGGCACGCTACGAGAACAACGTCTGGGTCAAGTCCAAACTGTTCATGCGCCCGATCCCGCATTGGTCGCACGACGCCTCGGTGGTCCTCTCCGAAGACGGCAACACGCTGATCTATTATGTGGACAATCGCAACAAGGGCGATATCTACATTTCCAAGCGTGACGGCGACCGTTGGAGCAAGCGCGAGAGCATCGGTGACAATATCAACACCAAGGATTACAACGAATGCTCCGTCTATCTCGCAGATGGCGGCAAAACCCTGTACTGGGTGAGCGACAAGCCTGACGGCTTGGGCAACAAGGACATCTACAAGAGCACATTGGACGAAAATGGCCAATGGAGCGAAGGCGTGAACCTCGGCAACAACATCAACACCCCATGGGACGAAGATGCGCCGTTTATTTCCGCAGACGGCAAAAAGATGTATTTCAGCTCCCGCGGGCACTCAAGCATGGGCGGATTTGACCTTTTTGTCTCCGAAAAGCAGTCCGACGGCACCTGGGGCAAGCCTGAAAACATGGGCTGGCCGATCAACAGCGTCGGCGATGACATCTACATCGTCATGCGCAAAGGCACTGAATCCTTCTATTTCTCCTCTGACCGTCCCGGCGGCTATGGCGAGAAGGACATCTACTTTGCCAGCCCCTCCACCGACATGCCTGGCACGACCATCGTTGCTGGCACGGTTGTGGATAGGGAAACAGGAAAACCTGTGGCCGCTGAAGTGAGACTGCTGGATAAGGCAACCAATGAAGTGCTGGGCACTGCCAACACCAAGGTGGAGGACGGTAGCAAATACCGCTTCGTCCTGCCTGCTTGCGGCACCGAGTACAAGATCGACGTGAAGGTGGATCAGCCGGAGCCTGGCGTGACGCCGATCGCCCGCGAAACTGGAAAGTACAACGTGGTTTCCGGAACCATCAAGGACGCCGTCAACAAGCGTCCATTGGATGCTGTGGTCGAGCTTCTCGATCCCGAGACTGGCAAGGTCATCGACCAAATGCCCACCAACCCCAAGACGGGTAACTACATGTTCCCGGTGGAAAGCGGCAAGAAATACACCATCCGGGTCAAGTCCAATGAGTACCTGCCCTACTACGAGGACTTCAACGTGGCCAAGAGCGGCGAACTGCTCAGCCACTACGAAGAAATCGGCCTGCAGAAGCTCACCGAGGCCAACAAGCTCGTCATCACCTGGCAGTTTTTCGATGTGGACAAGCACCTGATCAAGGCTGACTACATCAAGGACCTCGACAACGTGGTGACCGTGCTGAACAAGGTTCCGAATGCGAAACTGAACATCATCGGCCACACCGACTCTGACGCAACCGAGGAGCACAACCAGATCCTCTCTGAAAACCGTGCTGCCGCCGTCGCGAAGTACCTGACCGACCGCGGCATCGACCCCAAGCGCCTGAACATCTCCGGTATGGGTGAGTCCATGCCGATCTACCCCAACGATACTCCTGAATCGAAGAAGTGGAACCGCCGCGTGGAGCTCTACATCATTGAGTGAGTGCAGTGTTCCTTTAAGTCTGCATTGATAG
>JAXLVK010000115.1:0-16622 GCA_046329055.1 Bacteroidia bacterium | reverse complement strand
ACCGGGGTAGTACTGCCCAAGTGGCGTCGAATCGAGGGCATACATCACGTGGACCACTACTGGAATGATGTACGTGAACAAGGAATCTGCCTCACCAACCTTGGCAGTCGCCGGCATTGTCCGACCAGGAACCCCGTTCGGGAATGCCGATTGTATATTCCTGGCAAGCTCATCCCCGGCACAGCGTCGAAGAGTCCCTCCCTCCTGTCCTAGGAGCATCTGCATAGACAGCGAAAAAAGAGCAAGCATAGCGATCCGCGTCACCTTCATGGTTTCAACCCGTTTTGGACAAAATTATCGATTCGATAGCGCAAACAAAAACAACAAAATCCCGCAAAAAAGATGCCGCCCTGCCTTGTTGGTTCAAAGCAGGGCGGCAACAGGTTTTCAGTTGACCGATCAGTCCACAATCAGCTGCTTGAAGGCGCGGCGGTTGCCAGCATTCACCTCCAGGATATACATGCCTTGGCTCACACCACGCAGGTCGATCTCAGAGCTGATATTGCCGGACTGCTTGCCGAGCGATGCGTTCCAGACTTGCTGACCCAGCATATTCGTCACGCGCAGTTCCACGTCAACGGACTTCCGGAGCTCGGCACGCAGGTTGAAGAGACCGGTGCTCGGGTTGGGGAAGATGTTCAGCGAGCCTTCCATGATATCGGGCTCGGTTTCGCCGACCACAGTCACGTTGATCCACTGGCAGAAGGACGCGGAGCCGCAGGCATTGGAGGCCGTGAGGCAGACGTAGTACTGACCGGGGAAGAGGTAGCCGTGGGTCGGGTTTTGCTGTGTGGAGACGCTACCGTCGCCAAATGCCCAGAACCAAGTGGTGGGGCTATTGACGGACAGATCGGTGAAGCCGACAGTCGAGGTGCCGAACTGGAAGGACCAGGAGGGCTGTGGAGCGTTGCAGGAGATCACCAGGTTCTGGCAGCTGGTATTGGTGCCGCAGAAGTTGGTGACGGTGAGGCAGACCGGGTAGATGCCAGACTGGGTGTAGGTATGGGTCGGGCTTTGGAGCGTGCTGCTCAAGCCATCGCCAAATGTCCAGTACCAAGACTGAGCGCCGATGGAGACGTCATTGAAGCTGGCAACCGAGTTGGTGACCTGTGCGACGTAGCCGGCAGTCGGCATGGTGCAGGTGATGGTCACCGTCTGGCAGATGGTGTCGAAGCCACAGCTGTTGCTCACGATGAGGCAGGCAGTGTAGGTGCCGGCTGCGGGATAGACGTGGGTCGGATTGGCCTGCGTGGTGCTGGGCGAACCGTCGCCAAAGGTCCAGGTCCAGTTCTGCGAGTTCGGGGAGGCGTTGTTGGTGAAGCTCACCGTGCTGTCATTGGTGGTGATGAAGCTGAAGTTGGCCACCGGAGGCACACAGCTGATGATCACCGGACGGCAGGTGGTGTCGGAACCGCAAACGCTGGTCGAAATGAGGCAGACGTTGAAGGTACCCACGGTCGTGTATGCGTGGGAGGGGTTGGTAGCGGTGGAGGTGTTGCCGTCACCGAAGTCCCAGGAGTAGGTGGGCGAGCCGCTGCCACTGGTCTGGTTCGTGAAGTTCGCCGTGTTGGAGTTGGTCACGAAGTTGAAGTTGGCATTCGGAGCAGGGCAGCTCACGGTGATGGACATGCAGAAGGTGTTGGAACCGCATGCATTCACGGAGGTGAGGCAGACCTGGTAGGTGCCCGGCGCAGCGTAGGTATGGGACGGGTTGCTCTGGATCGAGTTGGGGCTGCCGTCGCCGAAGACCCAAGTCCACCCTGTCGGGTTGCCAGTGGTGAGGTCAGAGAAGTTGACCTGGAGCTGGTTTTGGGTCACGGAGAAGTTGGCAGCAGGCTGCGGGCAGAGCACACTCACGGCTTGGCAGCTGGTGTCATTGCCGCAGGCATTGGTGGTGATCAAGCAGACCTGGTAGGTGCCCGTGTTCGCATAGGTATGCGAGGGGTTTTGCAGGGTGGATGTGCCACCATCACCGAAATCCCAAGACCAGCTTGTCGGCGTACCAGAGGACAGGTCCTGGAAGGTATAGGCCAGGTTGATGCTGGTGAAGCTGAAGTTGGTGTTGGGGAGCGGGCAATTCAGGGTGATGTTTTGGCACAGGGTGTTGGTGCCGCAAGCGCTTGTCACCGTCAAGCAGACCATGTAGGTGCCGCCTTGGACGTAAACGTGCGTCGGGTTCTGGATATTGGACGTGGCACCGTCACCGAAATCCCAAGCAAAAGTGGTCGGGCTACCGGTGCTGGTGCTGGTAAGGTTCAGCGTCAGACCAGTGTTGGTGAAGGTGAAGCCAGCTTGTGGTGCAGGGCAGCTCACGGTGATCACTGTGCAGGCCGTGTTGGAACCGCAGCTGTTGGTGGCGGTGAGGCAGACCGTGTAGGTGCCAGAAGCAGCGTAGGTATGGGTCGGGTTTTGCAGCGTGGAGGTGTTGCCATCACCGAAGTCCCAAAGCCAAGATGTCGGAGTACCTGTGGACACGTCGGTGAATGCGACTGTCAGGTTGTTCGGGATGCGGGTGAAACCTGCCGCCGGAGAGTTGCAACCCGTGTTGATGGGGAAGCAAATGGTGTCCGTGCCGCAGCTGTTCGTGACGATGAGGCAAACGGTGAACGTAGCGACTGTCAGATAGGTGTGGCTCGGGTTTTGGGAGGTAGAGGTGCCGCCATCGCCGAAGTCCCATTGCCAGGTGGTCGGACCGTTGGAGGAAAGGTCGGTGAAGGCAACGTTGAAGCCGGTAGTGATGGAGGTCCAGTTCGCAACCGGAGACACGCAGCCAGCGACGGTGATCGCGGTGCAAATGGTGTCAGTACCACAGGCATTGGTGGCGATCAAGCAGACCGTGTAGGTGCCATTTGAGAGGTAGGTATGGCTCGGGTTTTGGACGGTGGATGTGCCGCCATCGCCGAAGTCCCATGCCCAAGATGTAGGCGAACCAGTGGTAAGGTCAGCGAATGCACCCGAAAGACCGGAGGGAACGTTCGCGTAGTTTGCCACGGGCGGAGCACCGTTGGCGATGGTCAAGGTCAATGAAGTCTGATCAACACAAACTGTGGTCCAACCAAACAACGTGTCGGCCAAGGTCACTGTGTAGGTGCCAGGCACTGCATACGTCTGCGCCCCGTCAATGGCATATTCAGAAACACCGTTGCCATAATCCCAGTGGGAGGAGGAGTCGAGGAAGCTTGCCCAGAACACGTTGAACGCGTCGATGTTGTAGAAGCGGTCAAAGAGCACTGGGGAGGATGTATTGGTCCAGTTCCAAGCGGTACCGGTACAGCCTGTGGTGGTCTGAGGTGTGAACCCTGCGGTCAAGTTGTAAGTCACGTGCGGCATCAACATGGCGTCGCCGTCAAACACGTTGGCGCCAAGCACGATGTTGTAGCTGCGCTCCCATGCCGGAGGAATGAAGACGGAGGAAAGCCACTCTTGCTGACCGTCACCCACGGTGTAGTCATTGACCACAAAGGCGACGTTGATCAGGCTTTGGTTTTCAATGGTGATGACGTAGGGCGCATTGACAGTGACAGCCGGGGTGAAATGCGCGAACTGCTGAATGGTGCCCAAAGTGAGCGGCGTGTGTGAGGAGTCAATCGTAACCGTATCGCTGGCGAGCGGCAGACCTGTTGGGGTCGAGTCGTTGCCGGCGAGGTAGAGGTGGCAGATGATGTCCACCGTTTGGTTGGTTGAGGAGTCCACCCAAGCATAAAACGTGAAGCCATGAACGGTGATGGGCTGAGGAGCCGAGTACCATTGGCCGACGCCCACGCCTTGGGAGAAGTTCAACGGAACCAAGCCGGAGGCCTTCCCAAACGGATAATAGACTGTGTCAGGGCCGCAGCTGGCGGTGAGCAATGGCATGCCGCCACCATTTCCACCCAAGGGGTTTGCACGAGCAAGGGGATTGATTGATTGGGTCTGCGAGCTCCAGAGTACCGTGTTGCCTCCGGGTGCTATCCGGGGGCCACCTTGGGCAACCACTGTGAAGCACCAACAGACAGACAAGAGCACAAACAGACTACGTAGTGTGTTCCTCATATCCTTGAATTTGGTAAAAAACACGCCGGGGTTGATTTCTTCTCTTTTTGTTATCCCGACCATTCAAAGCGGTTAATTTAGGGCTTGCGGGCGAATAAACCAAAGATTGCCAGGGTCCCGGAATGGGCATTCAACTGCTTGCCGACAAAACTGAGGCCGAACCGTCAGTTTTGAATCCTGAACGGTTCGGCCTCAGTGAAGAGCGGTGTCAGCGGCGGTCTTATTTCTTGACCGATCCGAATACCTTTTGGAGGAGTTCGGTCACGCGGGCAGCGGGGTTCGTGCGGATCTTCTTCTCCTCCCCTGCCAGCTTCAGAAAGAGGCCGTCGAGCGCCTTGCCAGTGGTGTATTTGACGAGGTCCGTTTCGACCTTGGTCACCAGCGGAATCTTGTTGTAGGTGGATGTGATGTCCGTCCAATACTTGGTTGCGTTGCAGCTGTTCAATGCATTGGAAATCACCGGAGTGAACTTGGAAGTCAAGGCGGGAGTCGTCTTGCCTTTGAAGTACTCTGTCGCGGCGTTGTCGGGCCCTTGGAGGATGTTGCGAGCATCGGTGAAGGTCATCTGCTTCACGGCGTCCACGAAGATCGGCTTGGCCTCGGCAGCGGCCTTTTCGGCAGCGCGGTTCATGGTCATCACAAAGTCATCCACCAATTTGCCCATGCCCAACTGACGGAGCTTGTCGGCGGCACGTTGAGCTTCGGACGGGAAGAGGATTTTCACCAATGCATCACCGAAATAGCCGTCGGTCTTGTTCAAGATGCCAACGGCATTGCCAGTGCCCACCTCGAGCGCTTGCTTCAAGCCGTTGACGATCTCTGTCTCCGACAGTGGTGCGGGTGTGTTGATGCTGTTTTCGATGGATTTCAGTGTGTCGCAGCTCAGCCATGTCAGGCAGATCACCGCAAACGCAACCCAGAGGTACTTTTTCATCAGGAATCGATTTTTCTAGTTTCAAATTTAACCACTGGCAAATACGATGCCGAATCTTTTCGGCCAAATTCCTACGCCGGATTCTGTGGCCTCCCCTACCCTGTTCCTTCTTCATGGCTTCAGGGTGGCAAAATGAACAAAGCCTCCATTTCCAGGAGGCTTTGCGATGTCTAGCTTCGAGAAGCTTATGCTTTGGCCGCGTCCACGACCGCCTTGAAGGCGTCGGCGTGGTTCATGGCGAGGTCAGCGAGGACTTTGCGGTTCAGCGCCACACCCTTGTCGGCCAGCTTGCCGATGAGTTGGCTGTAGGACATGCCATGGAGACGAGCACCGGCATTGATACGGCTGATCCAAAGGGCGCGGAAAAGGCGCTTCTTGGCTTTGCGGTCACGGTAGGCAAAGGTCAAGCCCTTTTCGACTTGATTCTTGGCTACTGTCCACACGTTTTTCTTACGACCCCAGTAGCCTCTGGCCAACTTCAGGATCTTTTTGCGTCTTGCCCTGGAGGCGACTGCATTTACACTACGTGGCATACTCTTTTGACTTTTGTGGATTCCGAAGTGGCGCTGCTGCTCTTACCGAATCAGTACGCTCTTAGCGACTCCGTTCACCTGATTTTCTGATAATTGAAAATTACAACACCAGAAGGTCTTTCATCCTTCCTGCATCCGAGGGGTGTACCACGGTCATTTTCTGCAGAGCACGCTTCCTCTTCTTGGACTTTTTGGTCAAGATGTGGTTGTGGAAGGCGTGCGCCCGCTTCAACTTACCCGTAGCGGTAACTTTGAACCGCTTGGCTGCTGCACGATTGGTTTTTACTTTGGGCATATAACTAACTGTCAATCAATACACAAATCATTTCTTGACTGGCGCGGCCTTCGGAGCGATGATGATGTACATCCGCTTGCCTTCCAGCTTTGGCAGCATCTCCACCTTGCCCAGTTCCGAAAGCTCATCGGCAAACTCCAGCAGGAGCACCTTGCCGCGGTCGGTATAGACGATGGACCGTCCCCGGAAATGGACGAAGGCCTTGACCTTGTTGCCCTCCTCCAGGAACTTCTTCGCGTGGTTGAGCTTGAATTGGAAGTCGTGCGTGTCCGTGTTGGGACCGAAACGAATTTCCTTCATCTCCACCACATGCTGCTTCTTCTTCTTCTCTTTGTCCCGCTTGCTCTGCTCGTACTTGAACTTGGTGTATTCAATGATACGGCAGATCGGCGGGTCTTGAGAGGCGTTGATTTCAACCAAGTCCATAGATCTGGACTCGGCCAAAATGAGCGCCTTGCGGGTGCTCATCACGCCGTTCTCCTCCTCGGTCTCCCCGCCGACGATCCTCACCTCGGGGACGTTGATTTCGTTGTTGATCCGGTGCAATCTTTTGCGCCGCAATCTCCCCTGCTGACCAGGGCCTGAATTCTCTCTTGCGATATGCTTAAGGAATAATTTAGTTCAACTTCAATGACCGTTTGACGTCCTCGGCCACCATGGATGCAAACGCTTCCACCGTCATCTGACCAAGGTCGCCCTGCTTGTGCTTTCGGACTGCGATGAGGTTGTCTTCTTCCTCTTTTTCGCCCAAAATCACCATATAGGGCACTTTTCTGACTTCGGCGTCGCGGATCTTACGACCCACTTTCTCACCTCTTTCGTCAAGAAAGGCACGAATATCTAACTTTTTGAGTTCTTGCAAAACTTTTTCAGCGTAATTATTATACTTATCGCTGATGGTCATGATGACCGCTTGCTCCGTGGCCAACCAAATCGGCAGCTCACCTCCCGTGTGCTCCAGCAGCACCGCAACGAACCGCTCCATGCTCCCAAAAGGTGCACGGTGGATCATCACAGGGCGATGCATCTGATTGTCAGCGCCCACGTACTCCAAGCCAAAACGCTCCGGCAGGTTGTAGTCCACCTGGATCGTACCCAACTGCCAGGGACGTCCCAGCGCGTCGGTGATCATGAAGTCGAGCTTGGGGCCGTAGAATGCAGCCTCACCTTCTACTTGGATCGTCTTCAGCCCCTTCTCAGCCGCAGCCTCGATGATCGCCGCTTCAGCCTTGTCCCAGAGTTCGTCCGAGCCGATGTACTTGGCCTTGTTCTTGGAATCACGCAAGCTGATCTGCGCGCTGTAATCGTTGAATTCCAGCGTGCTGAAGATGTACAGCACCAGGTCTATCACCTTCATGAACTCGTCCTTGAGCTGGTCAGGACGGCAGAAGAGGTGGGCATCATCCTGCGTGAAGCCGCGCACCCGGGTCAAGCCGTGGAGCTCACCATGTTGCTCGTAGCGGTAAACGGTCCCGAACTCCGCCAAGCGCAATGGCAGGTCGCGGTAGCTGCGCGGCTTGCTCTTGTAAATCTCGCAGTGGTGCGGGCAGTTCATCGGCTTGAGCAGGTACTCCTCCCCCTCGTGCGGGGTATGGATGGGCTGGAAGCTGTCCTTGCCGTATTTCTCCCAGTGGCCAGAGGTCACGTAGAGGTCCTTCTTGCCGATGTTGGGCGTGATGACCGGGAGGTAGCCGGCCTCAGCCTGCTTCTTCTTCAGGAAGTCCTCGAGGCGGGAGCGCAGCATGGCACCATTCGGCAGCCACAGCGGCAAGCCCATGCCCACAAGTTCGCTAAAGGTGAAGATCTCCATCTCCTTTCCCAGCTTGCGGTGGTCACGCAACTTGGCTTGCTCCATCCGCGTGTTGTACTCGTCCAGGAGAGTCGCCTTGGGGAAGGAGATGCCATAGACACGGGTCAACTGCGGACGCTTCTCATCACCCAAGAAAAATGCCCCGGACATCTTCGTCAGCTTCACGGCCTTGATGATGTTCGAGTTGGGTACGTGAGGCCCCTTGCAGAGGTCGGTGAAGGCACCACTTTCATAAAAGGTGATCGTCTCATCGTCTGCGAGGCGCTCGATCAACTCCACCTTGTACTCGTTGCCCTTACCTTTATAGTAATCTACGGCGAACTGCTTGGTCACCTGCTTGCGGCTGAAGGTCTCCCCGCTCCGGGCCAGTTCCATGAACGTGGTCTCGATGCGCTGGAAATCGTCGCTGCTGAACCGGTGATCGCCGAAGTCGATGTCGTAGTAGAAGCCATCCTTGACAGGCGGGCCATACGCCAGCTTGATGCCGGGATAGTGCCGCTCCAGGGCCTCAGCCATGATGTGAGCGGAGCTGTGCCAGACTGTGTATTGGCCCTCCGGATCGTCCCATGTAGCGAATTTGACCGAGGCGTCCTTTGTGATCGGACGACTCAGATCCCAGATGTCGCCGTCCACCACGGCGGAGATGGCCTTGCGCAGAAGGCCCTCAGAGATGTCACGGGCGATGTCCGCCCCCGTCACGCCACTTTCGTAGTGACGCTGGCTTCCGTCAGGAAGGGTGATCGTAATCTGACTCATGGTACGATAGGAAAAATTTCGGAGGGCAAAGTTAGGCATTTTTCCGGCAGGATTGGGAGGTTGCGACTGCATTTATCGACAAGGCAGGGAAATTGGACGAATTCTGGGACGCTTGGCTGCCGGAATGCTTATATTTGGCTTGTATTCATTAAGATCGATCATGAAACGCCTCCAGTACATTTTGGCATTCTTGCCATTTGCCTTGCTTCATTTGGCTGAGTCGTCCTCTGCGCAAAACGTCGGTATCGGCACCTCTACTCCTGCGTACAAGCTGCACACCATCGGTGACATCTATGCGAATGGCGGTTGGTTCCGTGTCAGTGGCAACCAGGGCTTGTATTGGGAAAGCTGGGGCGGCGGCTTCTATATGAGCGATGCCACCTGGATCCGCACCTACAATAACAAGAACATCTGGACAGGTCCGGGCTTGCTGGGAACCGATGGCGGCCTCACGTCCGGCTACGGTGGCACGACTCCTCCAGGGGGCGGAGCCATCATTGCAGGCTTCACGGGCATTGGTACAGCGAGCCCGTCACAAAGACTGAGCGTCCAAGGCAACATCGAGATCATGGAGAGCTTCGACAACGTGCTCCTGAGCCGCAACACCGCTCAAGCCCGTTACCACCATGTAATCGGAACTTATATGGGTTGGGACCAGGGGGCCATCTATATTGGTGGTTACAATGCCAACAACCCGAGTGGACTCTATTCCAGCGCAAACTAAGGTCTATTGTGGAGGATCGGCGGGTTCCTTGCCCATCTATGCCACCAACTTCATCACCACGAGCTCACGCAGGTACAAATCGGATTTCCTGCCGCTTGGATATGGGCTGGAGGAAGTGCTGAAACTGGAGCCACAGACCTACCGCTACAACTTCGAAAAAGGCGGCATGGCACAACGCCACATGGGCTTGATCGCTGAGGATGTGCTGAATATCGCACCCGAGGCCGTATCCGTGGAAGATGGCAAAGCCCTGGGCATTGACTATGGCAGCCTCGTTCCAGTCCTGATCAAAGCCATTCAGGAGCAGCAAGCCATGATCCAGGCGCAGGACCAGCGCATCCGCACGCTCGAGTCTGCGCAGCAATCCCCTAAGTGAGAATCCCCCACCGGACAGCAAGATTTGTGGATTTTTCCTGCAAGGAATTGTTCTCTTGGCAGTTTTCAATTGTCAAAACTCAATTCTAAATTTGCAGCGCCGAAAAAGGCAGGATTACAGCTTAATTGAAAACGCATGTTGGAAGTAAAAACTGTTACCGCTGCTGATCAGATGGATCAGAAAGTGTTTGGCCCACTCGCCGACCTTGGACATGAGCAAGTCGTGTTCTGTAGCGACAACGAGTTGGGTCTCAAGGCAATCATCGGGATTCACAATACCACGCTCGGGCCGGCCCTGGGTGGTACCCGGATGTGGACCTACGCCTCCGACCTGCACGCCCTGAACGACGTGCTTCGTCTCTCTCGTGGCATGTCCTTCAAGGCAGCCATTTCCGGCCTGAACCTGGGCGGTGGCAAGGCCGTCATCATTGGCGACCCCCGCGGCGGCCTCAAGAACGAAGCTTTCATGCGCCGCTTCGGCATGTTCGTGGAAAACCTCAATGGCAAGTACATCACTGCCGAAGACGTGGGAACCAACACCCGCGACATGGAATATATCAAAATGAGCACCGACCACGTCACGGGTATCCCGATGAGCATGGGCGGCAGCGGAGACCCCTCCCCTGTCACTGCTTACGGCACTTACCTGGGCATGAAGGCCTCCCTCAAGAAGACCACTGGCAGCGACAGCCTGAAAGGCAAGAAGGTCGTGGTCCAAGGCACCGGCAACGTCGGCTACTATCTCTGCGAACTCCTGAAGAAGGACGGCGCCGTGATCTACGGCTATGACATCTATGAAGACAAGCTCAAGGCTGTCGTGGACAAATTTGGCGTGATTCCGATCTCCGCCGAAGAAGTTTACACATTCGACTGCGACATCTTCTCCCCCAATGCCCTCGGTGCCATCCTGAATGAGACCACCATCCCGCAACTGCGTTGCAGCATCGTCGCTGGCGGTGCCAATAATCAGCTGAAGGACGAAGTCGTGGACGGCCAAGCCATCAAGGCTCGCGGTATCCTCTGGGCACCTGACTTCCTCATCAACGCAGGCGGTCTGATCAACGTTTACACTGAACTCGAAGGCTATGACCGCGACCGCGCCATGGCACGTGCCGAGACGATTTACGATACCTGCCTGCGTTGCTACGCCTACGCTGAGCAGCACGACATCACCACTTCCAAGGCTTCCATCGCGCTTGCTCAGCAACGCATCGACGCCATGGCACGTCTCAGCCACTTCATCTGAGCCACCAATTCGAGTTCTTTTCACCCCGTTCATTCTTCGATTAGGTTAGAATTAGGCTATGATTTCTAGAAGACAAATCAGGATCAAGGTGATGCAGGCCATCTATGCATGGTATTGCACCAATGAGGAGCCTGCAATCACGTTTGACATCAACCTCAAGGATTTTGCCGACGAAATCAAGGAGTTTGAACGGAGGAAAGGAGACAAGGGTGACTCGAAGCTGTTGATGGAGCTCTTCTACGACACCATCAGCAACAGAGATGCTTACGATGAACTCATCCAAAGCAAGGCAGAAAACTGGGAACTGGATCGTATCGCATTGATCGACAGGATCTTGATGCAAATGGGCATCTCTGAGATGAAACATTTCGAGGAGATTCCGATCAAGGTTACGATCAATGAATACCTGGAAATCGCGAAGAAGTTCAGCACCCCGAAGAGCTCTAAATTCATCAACGGGATTCTGGACAGCTTGTACATTCAGTTCAAGCAGAGCGACCAAATCCAGAAGTCAGGCCGCGGCTTGATCGATCAAACCCTGCCCAAGCGCAAGCCGATGGGTGGCGGTCCGGGTCGTCCAGGTGGTGGTCCGCGCATGGGTGGATACGGCCAAGGGCAAGGACCAGGCGGTGGACAAGGCCAAGGATACGGCCCGAAGAAGCCCGTCCCGCCTCGCAGGGATGGCGATAACAGGCCACCCGGAGACTTCCGTCAGCAGGAATCCGGCCCACGCAATCCTCAGCCTCCTCGGCAGGCACCTTACGAGGGCGGCGGCTCCACTCCTCCTCCCGGCTTTGGTGATGACAAGAAAAAGCGCCCTCGGATCCGCAAGAACGAGAACGAGAACGACAACGAGAACGACAACGCTTAGATCTCTCACATAGATGAAGACAATTGTGACCCTGATCCCCGGCGATGGGATCGGACCTGAAATCTCCGAGGCCATCCGCAGGATCTTTGAGGCAGCCGGAGCCCCGATCACTTGGGAAGAGCACCAAGCCGGCGAGAATGCACTTGCCACCTCCGGTGCCTTGATTCCCGACGCACTCATCGACTCCATCAAGCGCAACAAGGTCGCCCTCAAGGGCCCATGCGGTACTCCCGTTGGCAAGGGCTTCAAAAGCGTGAACGTCACGCTGCGTCAAAAGCTCGATCTCTACGCAAACGTCCGCCCCGGCAAGACAATCCCCGGCGTGGAAACCCGCTTCGACAACGTGGACCTGGTCACCTTCCGTGAAAACACTGAAGGTCTCTATGCTGGCCTCGAAGTCTATGACGAGAAGCTGGAAATGGCCGATGCCTTCAACCGCATCTCCCGCGTTGGTTCTGAGCGCCTTGTCCGTTCTGCGTTCGAGTATGCCCGCAAGCATGGCCGCAAGAAGGTCACCCTGGTCCACAAGGCCAATATCCTCAAGTTGTCCTCAGGACTGTTCCTGAAGACCGGTTTGGAAGTCGCCAAGGATTATCCGGACATCCAATGCGAGGACAAGATCATCGACAACATGTGCATGCAGTTGGTGAAGAATCCCGAATGGTACGATGTGATCGCCACAACGAACCTGTTCGGTGACATCCTCTCCGACCTCGTTGCAGGCCTTGTTGGCGGTTTGGGTGTAGTTCCCGGCGCGAACATCGGCTCCGACTACGCCGTTTTCGAGGCTGTGCATGGCTCCGCCCCGGATATTGCTGGGCAGAACAAAGCCAATCCTACGGCCTTGTTGCAGTCCGGCATCATGATGCTCCGCCACCTGAGCATGAATGAGCATGCTGACCGCATCGAGGCTGCGATGATGGCAACCCTCGCCGTGGACAACCTGGTGACAGGTGACCTCGGTGGACCCAACACCACCTCAGGCTTCACTGATGAGATTATCAAGCGGCTCTGATTGCAGGTGCCATCGATGGAAGCCTTTCCAAAACTATAATTTTAGGTAAGCCCCTTCCATTTTTCGATTGGCACCCTTAATTTAGCCGACTCAAAATTTGAATTAATAACCACTATCGATTGATTAAGGTCATTATGAAAAAGACTGGAATTTTCCTGTTTGCCGCGCTGATGCTCATGGGCATTGCAGCTTGCGAAAAGTCTGGTTCTGGCGGTGGCGAAGGTGGCGACAGCACAGCCACGAAAGGCAGCGAGGCTACCACCTCTGCTGATCCTTCTGCTACAACCGCGGAGCCCGTCTCCAATATGCCGCTCACCACTGTGGAGTTCAAAGAAGAAAGCCACAACTTCGGTGAAGTCGCTGAAGGTGACAAAGTTGAGCACGTCTTCAAGTTCAAGAACACTGGCTCCAACCCGCTGCGCGTGAACAACGTGAAGCCCTCCTGCGGTTGCACCACTCCTGACTGGAGCAAGGACGATGTCGCTCCTGGTGCTGAAGGCTTCGTCAAAGTGGAGTTCGACTCCAAAGGCAAGCGTGGCGTGCAAAAGAAGTCTGTGACTGTCACCTTCGAGAACACCGATCCGAAGAACAAGATCCTGAGCTTCAACTGCGAAGTCATGGGTGCTGAATAATCTCAGGACAACTCACAGAATACAATGCATTTAGCTTTTTTCCTGCTTCAAGGCACCGGTGCTGCCGCCCCCGCTGGCGGCGATGCTCCCAAGGGGCCCGGCCTCGAGATGTTCGTCATGATTGGCGTCATCATCGTGGTGTTCTACTTCTTCATGATCCGTCCGCAGCAGCGCAAGCAGAAGGCGGAGCAAAAAATGCGCGACAGCCTCGCCAAGGGTGACCGTATCGTCACCATCGGCGGCATCCACGGCAAGATCGTTTCAGTGGAAGACACCACTGTGATGATCGAAGTGGACAACGGTGTCAAGCTCAAAATGGAGAAGGTCGCCGTCAAGCCCCTGGTCGAAGCTGACGACAAGTCCGCTAAGAAGTCCTAGCCTAGATAGCAGGGCTACCGCGCCGCTCCATAGGCGGTGCACTCTTGAAAATGAAAAATTACCAATGGGTGGCTGTAGGCGTATCATTCGTGCTTGCAGTCACCCTTTGGCTTTTGGTTACCCTCAACAAGCAGAGCTACACCACGACATTTGACATCCCGGTCAAGCTCACCAACTTCCCCAACAACCTCCAACTCTTGAGCGAATTCCCCAAGGAGCTGAAGGTTGTCGCATTTGGGCCTGGCATCAAACTCTTCTACGAGCGCCTCGATCCGGCTCGCGACACGGTGGACATCGATTTCGAAGTCTTTCGCGACAAGGGATATTTCACTGCTCGCAAGAACCTGAAACTCATTTCCGATGCGCTCAAGCAAGGGCTCGTCGCCGTGAGCTCCGATCCCGACACCATTTCGCTCGCATTCGCAGTCAAATCCAATAAGAAGGTTCCTGTTCGGCTTGACATCGAATGGGACCTGCCGCCCTCCTACCGCGTGCAGCCGCAAGACCTTCGGTTCACGGACTCCGTGCTTGTCGTCGGGCCGACCGATTCATTGAACCAGGTCACAGAATGCAAGACGATTCATTTTCGGTTGCCTCGGAGCGTGGAGCCGCAGACCGTCTTTGTTCCGCTACAGGGCCTCGGCCCCATGCAGATGTTGCCGAATTCCATCAAGTTGCAATACACGCCACGCCCATACACCGAGCGCATCATGCGCCTGCCTGTGAGTGTCGCGCAGACCTTTTCCGACATCAGCCTACATTTTGAGCCTGATTCGATCGAGCTGAAATTGCTCGTCCCGCTGGAAAGGTATGAAGCCCTTGATCAAATGCCGCCCTTGGTGGAGGTCTCCGTCGATCAACTCAGCGACCGAAGCGCCTTCGTGGTTCCAACCATCTCGAAGGTGCCGGAAGACATGGAAATCGTTGGATTCTCGCCTGTGATGGTCCGCTATATCATGATCTCCAAATGATGGTCCGACAAATTGGAATTACGGGTGGGATCGGAAGCGGCAAGACGACCGTTGCTCGGAAATTCATTGACCGGGGATTTTTGGTCTATTTCGCCGACGACCGCGCCAAGGCCATCTACGATGAGAATGAGGCCGTGAAAACTCAAGTCAAGGCCATTGCGGGCGCTGACGTGTATGATGAGGCAGGAAGACTTCGGCGACCGGCATTGGCTGAGCGGATATTCAAGGACAAGGCATTGCTCAAGCAGATCAATGCGGTGCTCCATCCCGCGGTTGCAAGGGACTACGCGGCTTGGATTGAAGCCATCCCAGCGTCCTATGACCGCCCATTTGTCATGAAGGAAGCCGCAATCCTAATGGAAGTAGGCAATCACCTTCCTCTTCAAGGAACGATCACAGTCTATGCTCCTAAATCCATCAGGATCAAACGTGTAATTTCACGCGATTCCTCCTCATCTGAGCAAGTGCTGAGCCGCATGGCCAATCAATGGTCGGACTTTCCCAAGATGCAGCAGGCGGACTTCATCCTTTTCAATGACGGCATCCACCCTATCGATCCTCAAATTGAGGCTGCGATCAAGCAATTTTCCCCTTCATGATCGAGTGGATCGAAAACCGCTCAGCGGGTCTGTATTGCATTCCCGGTGACTTTTATGTGGACCCCCAAAAGGGCGTGGCGCGTGCAGTCGTCTCCCATGCCCATACGGATCACTATCCTCGGTACTGTTATGAGGTCCATGGCACAATAGCGACCCTTGCAATCGGCAAGCTCCGGTACATGAACAATGCGGCCAAGGTGGAGCACCCACATGAGTTCCGGCAGCCATTTCATATCGGTCCGGTCAAGATCACCTTTTTCGGCGCGGGCCATATCCTCGGTTCCGCCCAGGTCCTGATGGAATTCGAGGGGCAGCGCGTGCTATATACGGGCGACATTGGTTTCGACGCCAACCCCACCTGTGAACCCCTTGAGGCGCCCCAGGTTCCGCTCGACCTAGTGATTTGCGAGAGTACATTTGGAGAGAAGGAGGAGCATCCGTCACCCGAGTCTGCTTTGGCGCAATGCCTGATGGAGGCTGGGAAACGCCCGATTCTGATCGCCACCTATGTCCTCGGCAAGGCACAGCGCATCAATCGCATCCTGCAAGACCATCGTCCGGACTTGCCTGTATTTGTCGATCGGACCATCTCCCCCATCCACAAGCTGTATCAGCAGTTTGGGATGAATCCGGGCAGGCACATCGTCTATCGCAGGCAGGACGTCAAGCGGCTCCATGTCCCCTATGTTTGGCTGTTGCCGCCCAAGAAATTGACCGGATTCGCGGGGGACAGGCTCTACCACAAGGTCTTCGCAAGTGGTTGGGACAATACCGACCGCGCCGCATGGCTCAACGGGCGATTGGAGATCTCCGATCATGCTTCCCAACGAGAAATCGAAGGATACCTGCTCCGGCTCATGCCCAAAGCCGTGCGTTTTTGGCATGGTTACCCGCAGTCCCTCATCGCCACGTGCTTGGCTCACGGCATCGACGCTGCTGAATTGCCAGAGGCCGTGGATTGACCCGATGCCTTTCCAAGGTTTATTTCCCATTCCTGCTTAATTTCGCGCCGTGATCCTAGGCAAGAAAATCACTGTGGTGATGCCGGCATACAATGCTGAGCTCACCCTCAAGAAGACTTACGAGGAAGTCCCAAGGGAAATCGTGGATGAGGTGATCCTCGTGGATGACCGCAGCCGTGACAATACCCCGGACCTCGCCCGCCAATTGGGCATCGACAGGGTGATCGTCCATGACGTCAACAAGGGTTATGGCGGCAATCAGAAAACCTGCTACACAGCTGCATTGGAAAATGGGGCGGACATCGTAATCATGCTCCACCCTGATTATCAATACACTCCACGGCTGATCGAGGCCATGGTCTATCCCATCGCGCACGGCTTGTTCCCGGTCATGTTGGGATCCCGCATTCTGGGTAAAGGCGCCTTGAAGGGTGGCATGCCCCTCTACAAATACATCGCCAACCGCTTCCTGACGGCGTTCCAAAACCT
>JAXLVK010000114.1:0-17459 GCA_046329055.1 Bacteroidia bacterium | reverse complement strand
CGGTCCGAGCCCTTGCCATTGCGAAAAGACGGGATTTGAGAAGGAGTTGAGCGCATTTGATGCGGGGTACAAGCACCTGCTCACACAGCCTTGGGCGGCGGAGGACCGCATTTTCATGGTCGGCCACAGCATGGGGGGCGTGCAGGCGCCGCTTCTGACGTCGAAGGGCTACCATCCCAAGGGCATCGCGGTCTATGGGACGGTGTATGAGACCTGGTACGAATACATCATCAAGATGCTGCGGTTCCAAGAAACCCGGACGGGGGAGGACTACCTGGCATTTGAAAAGGACATGGGCGAATACGTGAAGCTGTTTTACGAGCATTACGTGGAATTCAAACCACTTTCTGAGATCGTGAAGAATGCAACGTGGAAAGGATTGCTCGAGCGGGATTTCCTGCTGGACGATCAAGGCAATCTGCTGTTCCGGCGCTGGGATTACTGGCAGGAAATCTCCCGCCACACGTTCACGGACGCCTGGGCCAAGACGGATGCACACGTGCTGAGCATGTTTGGGGAGGCGGATTTTGAGGTGTTCGATGAGGGGTCGATGTCGGAGATCGCGCGGATTGTGAATGCGTACCATCCCGGACATGGAAAATACGTGATGATCCCCAAGACCGACCACGGCATGATCGAGGTAGGGACGATGGAGCAGGCACTCACGATTCGAGACACGCCGGCTTACCGGGATTATTACTTGAACCATTTCAACTGGCGAATCGTGACGGAGCTGAATGGTTGGATTCAGTCTGTGATGCGGGGAAGCTGAGAGCTCCTGCCACTGCCTTCAGGCATTCGCGTTAGAGGGCGTCGATCTCTTCGTCGGACAGGCCCGTCATCCGCTGGATGAGAGCTCGGTCCATGCCTTCGGCTTTCATCAACTGGGCTACCTCGGTCTTGCCCTTGACCTTGCCCACGATCTCTCCCTCGATCTTGCCCTCGATCTTGCCCTCGTCATAAGCGGTCGTGATCACCGAGTGCAGGTCACGGTACACCTTCAGGTTTTCCTGGTACACTGCGAGTTCCTCCGGTGTGTACTTGGAGATCTCCGCGACCTCGAATGCCCGGATGAAAACTTGGTCCCGGAAAATAGACGGGATCGACTGGAAGTCCTCCAAGTGCTTGATGAAGTAGAGCCATTTGTCCAGCCGGGTCTCGAGTTCCACCTCGGTCTTGTGGAAATGCGGCATCTCCAAATAGACAAATCGCAGCTTGTCGTAGAAGACTTGATGGTTCTGGTCCTTGAGTTGCACCGTATGCACCACTTCACCAGCGCCGGCTGGCTTGGCCCGGTCCTCAAACGTGAAATCCAGCACCCCGATGCAATAGACGGGCTTCAGCTCATAGTTCCACACCCCCTTTTCCGCCTGCTCCTGAATCGGGAAGGTGGAGTAGAAGATCGTCCGGTCCTTGAAGAAGTTCTGCTTCGCCTTTTGCAACTCCACGATGATGCGCTCGCCTGACTTGGTCTCGCAAAAGATGTCATAGACGGCCCGGCGGTCGTCCTCGCTGCGACCCAGGTTCTCCTTGTCCTTGAAGCTCAGGTCCACGATGCCGCACTCAGGCAGCAGGCTGTTCAGGAAGTCCATGAGCATGGGCTTGCTTGCCTCTTCCCCGAAGAGCTTCTTGAATCCAAAGTCGGTGAACGGGTTGACGTACTTCGCTTTCATCGCGGCGGCAGGGTTGAGGGCATCGAATGCAAATTTAGTGAAATGGTTGGAGACTTATCAGGACTCAGCCATCGGAAGCACCAAAGGGGGATTGCGTTGTGCCCCCCGCATCGCCTCTTGTTGGTAACTCTTCTTAACACTTCTGGCGCGGTTTTTGTAACTTTCGGTTTGTGCTGCGTTGTGATGGCACAATTGAAAGCGATATGAAACGGTTTACTTTGTTCTCGGCGAGTGTTTTGATGGTGATGGCTGTCTTGTCTTCGGGTACGACGGCTCTGGGCAAGCATCCCGGCAAGGGGCTTCATCATGCCTTGACTGTGGGCACGGTGGAACTCACGCTGCAAAACAAGTGCACCCGCGATGTCAAGTACCTCCTCAAGAGCGGCTCGACTTCCAATACCGGCGTGGTCCCCAAGGGCGACAAGGTCAAGGTCACTGTCGCGGTCGGCACTGAAATCTGCATCGATGGGGACGCCTTCATGACCGTCGCGGACGGGGATGCTGGGCAGACCTTCATCGTTTGCCGCTGATCTAGGCGGAATCTGGGCTGCGGAATGGGTGAATGCATGAGCCATTCTACGGAGGTGGCGCGATCAGGCATGACTTGCAACCTTGCCAAAACCTAGCCCTGCACTGCCCCTTCTCGATACCTGTGATGCGCCCCGCTCGGGGCGCTTGATTTTCCCGGCAGATATATGTGCATGTGTCCGATTTTTCCCTAATTTCAGGCCGATTTTTACGGAATTAGTACGCACATTTTACATCCTACTAGGAATACTTACTGGTTATGAAACTAATCAAAGGTCTGCTAGCGGTCGCGATGCTCGGGAACCTGAGCCTCTTCGCACAAGAAAACTACAACGACTTCATCTGTGTGGGCCCGGCCCCGATCGACTTCAAGGTCGGTGACGGCAGGCTGTACTCTGAACTCTACAGCGATGAGGCCAACAACCCTCAGGTGATCAACTTGCTGCCGAACGAACTCGAGCACAAGAACATCATCATGATCGACACCAAGGGGGCTGTGAGCTACTCCGCTGTCGAACTTTCGCAGGCCAAATACACCTACATCGTCAAGACGGACTACATCAAGTACACCACCCTGCCCCTTCGCAAGGACAGCGAGACCGGTGACATCATTGGTATCGCCCGTGTGGGTGTGGGTGTGCGCATCGAGATGACCCTCAAGACCTCCAAGGCTGGCGTCACCGTCACTGACCTGATCAAGGTGGGTGCCTCCGGCGGCGACCGTGGTCTCCTCAAGGGACACGTCACCTGCTCCGTGATGGGCATCGAGGCCGAGGAAATCACCTCCATCTTCCCCCCGAACGCGGAAATCACGCCTTCCACCGCCGCCGCTGCACTGCAAGCGATGACGATGATGAAGAGCGCCATCTACGACCCCGATACGCACCTGACTCCTCAAGTGCTCGAAATCAAGTACTTGAACGAGTACAAGAGCGGTGTGAGCAGCGTCATGGACCTTTCCATGCCCATCCTGCTCCCCAACCGCGGCGAGCCCTGCGTGGTGATCAAGTGATCCAGGGTTTCTGAAAAATCTATCTGAAGAAAGGCGGCCTCTGGGTCGCCTTTTTTCGTGGGTAACCCCATTTCCTCCTCTGCATTTTCCTAGCTAATTTCGCCACAGATCGAATACCGGTACCCATGTTTGACACATTGCAACCCCAACTGCAGGCGGAGCTCCAAAGCATCCGCGACGCGGGCCTCTACAAGAAGGAGCGCATCATTACGAGTCCCCAAGGCGCGGAAATCTCCGTTTCCACGGGCGAGACGGTGCTGAACTTCTGCGCGAACAACTACCTGGGCCTGAGCAGCCATCCTGCCGTGATCGAGGCCGCCAAAAAGGCCATCGACAGCCACGGCTTCGGAATGAGCTCGGTGCGGTTCATCTGCGGCACGCAGGACATCCACAAGGAACTGGAGGAGAAGATCGCGCAGTTCCTGCATACCGAGGACACCATTCTCTACGCCGCCTGCTTTGATGCCAATGGGGGCGTGTTCGAACCCTTGCTCGACGACAAGGACGCCATCATCAGCGACTCCCTGAACCACGCCTCGATCATCGACGGGGTGCGGCTCTGCAAGGCGATGCGCTACCGCTACCAACACAACGACATGGCCGATCTGGAGGCGCAACTCCAGGCCGCTGATGCCGCTGGTGCCCGCCACAAGCTCATCGCCACGGACGGCAGCTTCAGCATGGACGGCACGATCGCGCAGCTGGACAAAATCTGCGACCTCGCCGACAAGTACAAGGCACTGGTGATGGTGGACGAATGCCATTCGACAGGCTTCCTGGGTGCAACAGGCCGGGGTGCGATCGAGCACCGGGGCGTCCTGGGCCGCGTGGACATCATCACAGGCACGCTGGGAAAGGCGCTGGGCGGCGCATTGGGCGGATTCACCACGGGCCGCAAGGAGATCATCGAGCTGCTGCGTCAGCGTAGCCGGCCGTACCTGTTCAGCAATACCTTGGCGCCCAGCATCGTGGGGGCTGGGATCGCGGTCTTCGACATGCTCAGCAGCAGCACCGAACTCCGTGACAAGCTGGCTTGGAACACGAAATATTTCCGGGAGAAAATGACCGCAGCTGGCTTTGACATCAAGCCGGGCGAGCACCCCATCGTCCCGATCATGCTCTACGACGCGCCCCTCGCGCAGCAGATGGCGGACGCCCTGCTCAAGAAGGGCATCTATGTGATCGGCTTCTTCTATCCCGTGGTCGCCAAAGGGCAGGCGCGCATCCGCGTGCAACTGTCGGCGGCACACGATCAGCACCACCTGGACCGGGCAATCGCGGCATTCACCGAGGTGGGCCGGGAGCTTGGTGTGCTGAAATCTTGATGAATTGATCGAACCGCAAAGACGCAAAGGGACGCAAAGACCATGCTTCATATGCGGGCTTTGCGCTTCTTTGCGTCTTTGCGGTTTTTGAATGCACAAGGCCATGAAAAGAATCTCGTTCCTCACCACCATTGGCATCTTGCTTGCCATCGCAGTCCAGGCGCAACCCGAACTCGTGACCGGGCCGGTTTTCGGGGCCGTCTCGCCCACCACCGCCAATGTCCTTTTCCTCGTGAAGGGCGCCGATTCTGTGCAATTGAAAGTGGGGGACTGGATGTATTCGCAGTCCTTGCAGGGCCGCAAAAGCTGGGACGGCACTGTCCCGGTGACCTTCCAAGTGGGCCAAATCCCGCAAGATGGCGCGGTGCAGGGGCAACTCTCACTGAATGGCAATCCCGTCGGGGCACCCTTCAGCATCCGTGGGGCGAACGTCGCCTTCAAGCAGGAGTGGAGCTTCCTCATGGGTTCATGCGCCCTGTACGGCGTCGGAGCGACAGGGCTGATCCGCCCGGGCAACTTCACTGAGATCTTTGGGGCCATGCGCCGCTACCCTGCGGAATTCATGCTGTGGCTGGGTGACAATGTCTATCTCCTGAATGGCGAGTGGAACAGTGACGAGCGCATGTACCGCAAGTACATCAAGGTGCGCACCCATGGCCCGACGGATTCCCTTCTGCGGGCGCAACCCAACTACGCCGTCGCCGATGACCACGACTTCGGCCCGGACAATTCCGATGGCACCTTCGAGAACAAGGACGCGACCGTCGCCTGCTTCAAGGAATTTTGGCCCAATCCCTACTACGGGACCGATTCGGTGAAGGGGCTGTTCAGCGAGTTCACCTATCAGGATGCCCACTTTTTCATCTTGGACGACCGCTACGAGAAGATCGAGGACAATTTCACGCAAATCCTCGGCCCCGATCAGATGGCGTGGTTGAAGGAGAAGCTCCTCAGCAGCAAGGCGACCTTCAAGTTCATCGCCCTCGGCAGCCAAGTCGTGAGTGAGGCCAATGAGCACGAAACCTGGGCAGACTACGAGGAGCGGCAAGAGTTGCTGGATTACATCCGCGACAACCGCATCCCCGGCGTGATCTTCTTTTCAGGGGACAGGCATTTCACCGAGCTCTGCGTACTCAAGCAGGAAGGGCTCTATCCCATCTACGACTACACGAGTTCCCCGCTCACGAGCATCCTGCGCAAGCAAGTCAACAACAAGAATGACCCCGAGTTCGATCATCCGCAGCGAGTCGCCGGCACCAAGGTCGTTGAGCACAACTTCGGACGGGTGGTGATCAAGGGTCCTGTCGGGCAGCGCACCTGCGTCCTTGAAGCCTACGACAACGTCGGTGCCCTCCTGTGGCAGCGCGAGATTCCGCAATCCGAATTACAGTTCTGAGATGTCAAGCCCTGCGGGGTTTTGTACCTTGTTTGCCCTATGATGCGAACATACCTTGTGGATAATTAACGGAATTAATGTCGTCGGAGTAAGTGCTTAATTGACAGTTGATAGTCGAGAATCTTATTGTTCGCGTCAACGATTGACAGTTGAATTTGGGCCTTTTTCGCGGATTTACAGGGTAGATGGCCTCGCGCCAAGGATCCCAAAGGAAGCGGAAAAGGACGATTTTGTTTATCAACCTGCATGTGTGCGGGATTGACGGAATGCCACTTCCGAAACACACAGTAGCATGGGATCCATGCAGCTGTGGTGAAGTAGGTATTCAGGACCAAGGATTCTCCATTCTCGCGCAATTCCACGCTCCGCCTCGACTATGGAAATAGCCCACAAGGCCATTGAAGTATGAGCATTGGGATTGACCAGCGGTTTGAGCAGCTGCGCAGGCAGTCTGAGGAGGATTTGTACCGGGAGAGCAAGATTGCCCCGATCCTGATCCGCGAGGAGCGTCGTGACGAGATTTTGCGGCGCATCCCCAGGGAGAAATTGCAGCGCATCGCCTACGAATGTCTGTTTTTCTTGGGCGCCTTCGTCGTGGGCGTCTGCCTGGGATACCTGCTGTACCTGCTGCTCGTGAAGCGGATTCAGGAGCGGAACACAGGGGTGCTGGTAACCGGGGTCAACGCCGACTTCATTCCCGACAACATCGTTCAAGTCACCGACCAATTCCTAGACGGGTGGCTGCTGTTCGGCGTATTCAGCCTCTGCTGCATCGTGGGCATCTACCTGGTGCGACTGGTGCTGTGGGCCGCCAAAATGTTGAGCACCAATCCACTCGCAAGTGACTCGTAAGGCAGCATGATCGACGCGGCGATGAGATATGTGGTCCAGGACCTGAACAGCTACTTCTACAGGAAGGTCACCCCCAAGCCTGAGCGTGACACCGCTGTCCTGAGCATCCTGGCCAATCCGCAAGGCGAAATCGCCGTCACAGACGAGAGCACCCTGATCGTGAGTGTGGTGAGCATCCTTGAGGAAAAGGCCGCAGGGACTGGCAACAAGCGCGCCCGTAGTGCAAGCAGCAGCGGGGGCATCACGGAGCGGATCGAGAGCATCGACCTGAACATTTTCGTGATGATCAGCGCTTACTTTCCGCCGAAACTCACCGACTTGGCCCTGCGCTACCTGAGCGGGGTCGTTCTGTTTTTCATGGAGAAGCCAGTCTTCCACCACAGCAACTCGCCCGGGCTCGATCCCGGAGTGGACCGGATTGGCTTTGAGATCTACAACCTCGATTTCATGCAGCAGAGCAACCTCTGGAGCGCGATCGGGGCCAAGCTCATGCCCTCAGTCCTGTACAAAGCCCGCCTGCAGATCGCACCCGATTCGCAGACGCTCATCGACATCCCGAAAATCACTGGAACCGATACTGGGCTCGGCATGTAGCCCCGCAAGACCAAGAAATGAAGACCCGCGCCCATACGATGATGCGACTGCAAGTGCAGCACGACTACTACCTGAACGGGTTGTGGAAGGGGCTGTCCTGGGTGGTCGCGGAATCGAGCGCGGCTGTGATGGCTTCCCAGCGCATGCGCGTACAGGCTGTGCCGGGAGGCATGAGTCTGGCGCGAACGGTCTATGAGGTAGGCGGAAACGTGCTCCCTGGCCGCTCACAAGGGACCGTGCAAGTGCGCCTGTTGATGGTGCCGGGGGATGCCTACCACCTGAATTATACCGCGCTCCCGCAGCATGACCTGCGCCGGGAGGTTTTGTATTTCAGCAATCTCGACCGTGAGGGGAAGCCGCGCGCGGCCTTTCTGAGCGTGGAGGAAAGGGTCTCCGGGGCCGATTTCCTTCCTCTGATGTCACCCAACGGGAACTGGCCCACCACCGCGAAACCTAGCACCAAGGCGACGGTTCGCAACCATGTCGGCGAAGTGGTTCAAGAGACCGCAGTCGCTGAGGAGGGATGGGTGCAGTTGAATCTGGCACACCTGGACTTCGGGCGTTTTGAGATCTCCATCGAGGGGCAGGCTCCGCAATCGTTCGTGACCGCTGAGCAATGGGGGAGCCGCCCTGCGGCGATCCTCGACCTCTACCTCGACGTGGCTGCCGCTGCTTGGAACGGGCAGGAAGTCGCCCAATACAAGCTGCATTTCGCGGCGCGTGAGATTTTCTGGCGGTACAATGTCCAACTCGGTCGCCGGAATGGCGTGAACCAAATCTTGGAGGTCAAGGACCCCGATCAGACCTTGAGCTTCCGCCCTGGGACCGTGGTCATGGTGGACGAGCAGCCGCAAATCCACATCCTCTCGGAAGCCCCTGTCCGCTTGCAGGAGCGCTACCCCTTCAGCCTGGAGCTGATGCAGTCTGCCACGCAGACCGTGCTCGCGACCCGGCTGCCATTTCCCGACTTCCGGAACTTCAAGCAACATCCTGCCCTCGCCGGGGAATACCTGGCCGAGAGCTTCGTCGCCCTCTGAAATCAATTGAAAATAGCACAGATACCGACTAAAAAATGGAATTCAGAAACAACTTGAAATCAAGGAATTAATGGCTGATTACAAAACACCCGGGGTATATGTCGAAGAGATTTCGACACTCCCACCATCCGTGGGTCAGGTGCCCACAGCCGTTCCCGCTTTCATCGGCTATACCGAGCGTGCGGTCAAGAGCGGCAAGGACCTCACCTTTGTGCCCACCCATATCACATCGTTGCTGGAGTACCGCGAGCTCTTCGGAGCTGAGGCCAAGCCCGGCGACATCACGGTGACCCTGGGTGCTGACAATGGCGTGCAGAAGGTCGATTTCCAGACCAAGCGCTACCTCTACGACAGCATCCGCCTCTTCTACGCGAACGGCGGCGGCGAATGCTACATCGTCTCCGTGGGCAAGTACGACGCGTCCCCGAACATGGACGACTTGCAGCGCGGCCTCGACGCCTTGTACGCTGAGGACCATCCCACACTGCTCATCATGCCGGACGCCATGCTCCTGGAGAAGAGTGGCGACTGCTACGCATTGCAGCAGGCCATGCTCAGGATGTGCGCCGAGATGCAGGACCGCTTCTCCATCCTGGACGTGCATGAGGGACACTATGCCCGCAACGACAAGGACGTGGTCATCAACTTCCGCAACGGCATCGGCATCAACAACTTGAACTATGGCGCGGCCTACTACCCCTGGGTGCAGACCGTGTACACGCCGAGTTTCGGATTCCAGGATGTAAAGCTGAAGGACAAGGACGGCGACAAAAACATCAAGGACCTCATCGACAACCCAGCCCCCGTGGTGCAGTTGGAGGCGATCCAAAATGATGAGAAAAACGTCCTCGCAGCAGCCGGAGCTTATTTCCAAGACACTGCCAAGACCGGGATCAACCAGCGGTATTCCGCATTCGAGGAGAAGGACCGCGGTACCACGAAGGAGCTCCAGCAATACTCCAGCACCATCAAGGACCTGATCCTCTGGGTGTTCAACCTGAGTGCTGGCAAACTCAAGGCCGATTCCTCCAAGGCTGATAATCCGACGTTTGCCCTCACCAGCGAGGAACTGATCCGTCAGGTGAAGTCCAAGACCGCCATGGGAACCCCGCTCTCCACCCACACGCGTTCGCTGGAAGCCCTGAACCTGGCGCTGAATCTGACCAAGCTGGCTGGAACGGCTGAATTTGCGGACTACCAGCTGGACAAGGTTACCCCAGCCAAAGGCGTGACCGAGGGTGGCGAAGCTCCCGCCGCACCCGCCCCCGCACCGGAAGGTCGCGGAGCGCAAGGAAGGGGCGGTGCCCAAGGAGGTGGCGGTGCCCAACCCACGCCGGAGATCAACTACCCCGCCGCCCGCAACAAGTTCAAGGCCCTGCTCGAAGAGGTCGTTGGCATCCTGGAGTCCGTCAAGCAAGACGCGACCAAGATCCGCAAGCAGATGGACAAGAATCTCTATGACAATGTCCCCCTGTACAAGAGCATCGTGAACGAGATCCAAATCGCTGGCGGCTTGTTGCCTCCGAGCGGTGGAATCGCTGGCCTCTATGCCGCAGTGGACAACCGTCAGGGCGTGTGGAAAGCTCCCGCCAACGTGAGCCTCAGCAGCACCAACCGTCCCTGGATCAAGGTGGACGACAACGGGCAGCGCGACCTCAACGTGGACGTGAACGCCGGCAAGAGCATCAACGCCATTCGCGCATTCCAAGGCAAGGGCACCCTCGTCTGGGGCGCTCGCACCCTCGCTGGCAATGACAATGAGTGGCGCTACATCTCCGTCCGCCGGACCTTCATCATGATCGAGCAGAGCGTCAAGGCCAGCACCTTCTGGGCGGTCTTCGAAGCCAACGAAAGCCGCACCTGGGTCAAGGTCAAGGCCATGATCGTGAACTACCTCACCAATCTCTGGCGTCAGGGTGCCCTCGCAGGTTCCACCCCGGAGCAAGCATTCTTCGTGAACCTGGGCCTCGGTCAGACCATGACCCCGCAGGACATCCTCGAAGGCCGCATGAACGTCGAGATCGGCCTTGCAGTGGTCCGTCCCGCCGAGTTCATCATCCTGAAGTTCTCTCACAAGATGCAGGAATCCTGATCCGCCCCCGGGTGCTGATCCCCAGTGGTTCAGCATCCCAGGCATCATTTCCAATTACTCATTGATCATTTCTAATTGATAGAATAGGTTATGGCAGACGTGGTATATCCTCAGCCCAGTTTTTACTTCCAGGTGAACCTGGGTCAAGACGAGATGCAATGCTCCGAAGTGAGCGGCCTCAACGTCGAATACGATGAAATGACCTACCGGTATGGCAGCAGCCCCGGTTTCAACGTGACCAAAATGCCCGGCCTGCGCAAGGCGGCGGACATCACCATCAAGAAGGGCGTCTTCAAGAAGGACAGCAAGTTCTATGACTGGTTCAACGACGTGAAAATGAACGTGCCCCAGAAGCGGCAGACGGTCACCGTCCTGCTCCTGGATGAAGAGGGCGGCACGGTGATGACTTGGGAGTTGGCAAATGCCTACGCCAAGAAGCTCACCAGCCCCAGCATGAAGGCCGACTCCAGCGCCGTGGCCATCGAGGAACTCGTGATCGCTTGCGAGACCTTCGCCCTCAAGGTCTAAGGCAACGATTGACCGCGACACCGCATGGCGTTTGATCCTTATTCGTACCCGCTACCGGGATTCTCCTTTGAGCTGACCGTCTTCTCATCGACAGGAAGCAAGATGGGCGAGATCCGTTGCCAGACAGTGACGGGCCTGGAGCGATCGATAGGGACTTCCACGCCCCCCAAGGGCAAGGTGTCCATGCCACAGCCCCCCTTGGCCGACGGCCTGTCCTACCAGGACTTGGTCGTGACCAAGGGGGTCGTGGTCGCGGGCAATGGCTTCGACCAGGAATTGCAGTCCTACATGGCACGGCAGGCCTCCAACCTGGGCGATGCCGGCTACCTCTCACTGACCCTCTTGCTCATGGATGAGAATGGGGCACCGATTCGCACCTGGTCCTTCAGGAGCGTGATCATTCAGAAATGGAAGGTATCCGGCGTGGACGCGCAGAAAAGCGGCTTTGCCGTGGACGAAATCACTTTCAAGTACAAGGAGTTCTCTCTGTTTTGATTTCATGGATCATCGCTGATCGACATGCCCGTCAAGATCAATCTATTGCAAGTGACCAGCACCGTCCGCGACGGCGATGAGCAGGCCCCGGCCCCGGCCCATCAGGACCTGGACGACCGGCTTGCCGAACTCGAAAGGCGGATTCTGGCGGAGTGCATGAACATGATCATGGAGGCACTGGAAAAGCAGGAGGAGCGATAAGCAGCTAGGCATGGCCACACTGGTGATCGAGGCATACGCGAAGGACGACTACTCCAGCAAGGTGGGCAGTTGGTCGGGAGACTATGATCCGCCGGAGGTGGATCTCTCCTTTCAAAATGCCTATGTCTCGAATCCCAGCATGGGCTTTCAGAAGCCGCCTTCGTACGCCGGGGAGAAGCCTGCCGACTTCGAGTTCCCGTTGGTGTTCGACAATTCGCTGGACATGGACCGGGGGAAGAAGATCACCCCGATCAAGACGCAAGTTGCCGATTTCCAGAAGATTGCCTTCACCCTCAACGGGACGAGCCACCAACCGAACTTCCTGATCATCACCTGCGGAGATTTCCTGTTCAAGGGGCAGGCGACCTCCCTCACGGTCAAGTACGGCTCCTTCTGGCAAGTTGACGGGAACACTGTACCGACGCGGGCGCTCGTCACCCTCAAGGTGCGTGAAAGCCTGACCACCACTGCGCAAAAAAGCGAGGCCAAGGTCAGCAGTCCCGACCTCACCCACTCGGTCGTGGTGCGCGAGGGCGATTCGCTCGCCTCCCTGTCGCAGAAGTATTACGGCAGCCCGCTCTACTACATCGAACTCGCCGAGGTCAACCAAATCACGAATTTCCGCACCCTGAAGGCCGGAATGCGAATCGTCATCCCGCCCCTCGAAAAATAATCCCCAATGCCCACCGCCCCCTCCCAATGGCAAGTCACTGAGCCTGAGATCAAGATCGCAGGCACACTGCTGGGCGGTGCCATTGCTGTGGCCTCGGTCATCACCCACAACGAGTACAACAAGGTTCCCAAGGCGATCATCTCGATTTATGATGGCAGCCCTGCCGACCAGACATTTGCGGCAAGCGAGGGCACTAGCCCCGACCTGAGTCCCGGCGGCACAGTGAGCATCGCCTTCAAGGATCCCGGCAGCGGCAGTTCGGTGACTGTCTTCGAGGGCATCATCGTGAGCCATGCCATCCGCGTGCGCAACCGCGCCAGCCTCCTCGTGCTGGAGTGCAAGGACAAGGCTGTGAAAATGACCGTCGGCAAAAACACCGCCTGCTTCACCAAGAAGAAGGACAGCGAGGTCATCCAGACCCTCATCGGCAATTCCGGCTTGAGCGCCACCGTCGATGCCACCACCGACATCAATCCCAGCCTGTTGCAGTACGATTGCAGCGACTGGGACTTCATGGTCATGCGCGCCGAGGCCAATGGTCTGATCACCTCCGCCAAGGCAGGGGCCGTTTCCGTGAAAAAGCCCAGCTTCAGCGGCAGCGCATCGTACAGCCTCACCTACGGCAACAACATCATCGAGGTGGAGGCTGAAGCCGATGCCAGGACCCAAGTGAAGGGCGCCAAGGCCAATTCCTGGGCTCCTGCCAACCAAGACCTCGCCACCTCCACCAAGACCGCGCCAGCCACGACGGTCCCCGACAAGCCTGGGAACTTCGGCGCGACCACGCTCGCAGGCGTCGCAAGCCCGGCCCAGGTCACGCAGGTGCATCTCGGGCAGCTCACCACCGCGCAGTTGGGAACCTGGGCGGAGGCTCGCATGCTCAAGAGCCGGATGGCACGAGTCAAGGGCCGGATCAAAACTTACGGATTCGATGTCTGGCCTGGAGATATCCTGAATCTGGACGGAGTGGGCGCGCGGTTCGATGGCGATGTCCTCGTGACGGGAGTACACCACAGCCTCATCGGCGGAGAATGGCTCACCGAGGTGCAGATGGGCCTTTCGGATCGCTGGCATTCGGAATTGGTCAACCTGCACGGCGTCTCGCACGACAGCCACCATACCCTGGTGCCCGGGTTGGCAGCTGGGGTGGTGAAGGCGATCGTGGAGGACCCGGACAGCGAGTACAGGGTGCAAGTCACCATCAAAACTGTGGCCGCCGACGCCGACATCTGGGCGCGCATGGTCTTCGTGGATGCAGGCTCCTCACGGGGTCATTTTTACTATCCGGAGATCAATGACGAGGTCATCATCGGGTTCATGGGGGGCGACATGGCATTTCCAGTGATCCTGGGGCAGCTCTACAGCAGCAAGGCGACCCCGCCACTCACGCCCGACAAGAAAAATGACCAAAAGGGCATATTCACCCGGTCCGGGATGAAGGTGCTCTTCGATGACAAGGACAAGTCCATCCTTATGTCCACGCCAGGCGGCAACACCGTGAAAATCAGCGATCAGGACAAGACCATCGCCTTGCAGGACCTGAACAGTAACAAGGTCACCTGTGACACGAGCGGCATCACGCTGGACACCCCCAAGGACATCACCCTCAAGGCCACCGGCAACATCAACCTGCAAGCCACGCAGGCGATCAACATCAAGGCGACTACCGACTGTGGGATCCAAGGCATGAATGTGAATGTGCAGGCGCAGATTGCAGGGAGCCTGAAGGGGGCGACCGTTGAGGTCAATGGTTCCGGGATGGCAACCATCAAGGGTGGAATGGTCATGATCAACTGAACAGGAGGTAGCATCGCATGTGGACCAACGAAAATCCGACCGAATTACCTGAGAGCCAGAAAGTCCCCTTTCTCGGTACGGGTTGGGCCTTTCCGCCGGAGTTTGACCTGACGACTGGAAAAACCGCCCTGACGGCAGGAGATCTGGACATCAAGAATAGCCTCATCCTGCTCCTGGGCACGATCCCCGGCGAACGCAAGGTGAATCCCCAGTACGGTGTGGACCTGAGCGTGCTGCTGTTCGAGATCCTGAGCACCTCCCTCAAGACACGGGTCACGGACATGATCTACCGGGCCATCATGAAGTTTGAACCCCGGATCGACTTGGACGAGGTGACTTATGATGAACGGCCCCTCGAAGGCATGCTCATGATCACCCTGTACTACACCATCCGCACCACCAATACCCGGACCAATCTCGTTTACCCATTTTACCTGAAGGAGGGCACTGATCTCTGATGTCCAACTGGCTGGAGAAATTGCAGAACCGGAACCGAGCCGGGCATCAGATGGGCACAGGGCAGGATGACCGCCGTCTCGCCGCCCTCAATCCCGACCATGTCTCCATTGCCGAAACGGATTTGGTCTCCTTTGTCCATTTTCTGCGCGAATACTCAGGCATTCTGGCATTTTACGATCAGGAAAACAGGCTTGCCGGATCGTGGCAGGACATGCTGGACCAAAGCGCCTTGTTGTCCTTGATCGATTTCGCGTCCTTGAACCGTGACGAGGAGGCCGAGCGGTTCCACTCCGAGCTGGAGCACATGCAGGACCTGCACAGCCGTGGATTGGAGGTGGACTTGCTGGGAAGCAATGCCTTCAAAATGGTCTGGGAGATGTTTGACCGGGTGCAGCGGCTCAAGTTGGCGACCCGGCGACTGGAGAAATTCAATGCCGAACTGCGGAACCTGATCCATCAAAATCTGGCAAGTGCCCGGCGGCAATACCAGGACCTGATCGATTCGCAGCTTGTAGGCGCTCAGGGACAGGCCCCGGCCTATTTCGATCAACTCAAGACGCTGGACGGAGATTGGCGTGCGAATGATACCAGAAATGCTCCGCAATCGTCTCGGAGGCAGGATTTTGCGGAAGATCTGAAACGGCTGACGGAGATCTTCATGCAAACCCTGCAAGTGGTCGGCCTGATCCAAGACAGTGCGCAGAAAAGTGCCGCCGCCGACATGAAGGGCGGGGAGGTTCTGCCGCATGTGGCCCTGTTGATGGGATTTTTTGAAATGATGAAGGTCGCCTACAAGGACCTGAACAATTTCTCCGCGCGGCACCTGAACTACTATTATCAGGATATCCTGCGGCTCAAGTACCGGGGAGCCGAGGCCGACAAGGCGCATGTGGTCTTCACCCTCGCTGAAAACGTCAACAACTATTCCTTGGAGGCCGGAACGCGGCTCTCGGCTGGCGTGGACAGCTCTGGCAAGCCCCGGACGTACATCCTCGACCGCACCATCGGCATCAACAAGGCGCAACTCGCCTCGATCAAGGCCATCATCCACGACGAAATCCTTCCCACCGCCCCATTGTTGCCGGCGACGGGATTGCCAGTGGACACCTATGTCATCAGCACCGCGCCCAAGTCCTCGATGGGAGATTGGGCGCAGCAGACGCTGCGCGACGGCGATCGGTTTTTCCGCCCCGGATTTGCGATATCCGCCTCCGTATGGCATGTGGACCCTACCCATGCCATGCTCAAAATGCAGCTCGATTGTGAGGAGGATACCTTCCGGGATTTCATCGATGCATTGGATGGGAAGTGGATCGCCAAGAACCGCAAGCCCGTCAATTCCAAGGTGACCAATGCCGACCGCAGCGGGTACGTGCGGACCTTCCTCAATGCGGAATACTCCATCGAGGGCGGTGCCTGGCACGGACTCCATCCGGACAGGGTGGAACTCACCGTCTTGGGTGAACCACAATCTACGGAGTATCTGAGTACGCTCGTGGTCACGCTCCTGCTAGAGCCGGGCGATCCGGCCATTACGGCCTGCACCTTGCCGCAGTATCCCGAAGCGATGCAACAGGGTTTGCCGGTGTTCCGATTCTTGGCCACGGAGGAGCACCTCGACCTGTACAAGCTGTTTTCGCAGGTGATCGTCGAGGAGGTCGAGTTGCATGCCAGTGTGTTGGATGTGCGGTCGCTGATCCTGCAAAATGACTTCAGCCTGCTCGATCCCAATGTCCCCTTCCAGCCATTTGGGCCATTCCCGACCCTCGGCGCCAATTTCTACGTCGGGCATCAGCGGCTGTTCGACCACCCCTTGGAGGCCCTGAAAGTCAACATCGAGTGGTACCAATTGCCCACGGAGAAGTTCGGTTTCGCAGGGCATTATGCTCAATACGGCTTCGAGGGCAACAACCACAGTTTCATGGCCCTGCTCAGCATCCTCGACCGCAAGCAATGGTGGCCCAAGGAGCGGCGACAGGCCCTGAGTTTGTTCCAGAGCGCGAGTCCTCCCGATGACGGCCGCCCCAACCCCGTCGATCGCCTGAGCAAAATCCGCCGGATCAATGAGGTGGACATGGCAAGGGTGCGCCTTCCACGCGCGAAGCCCGGCCCCCGCCTCGTGACCTACGACAAGGAGACCCTCCGTGGCTTCCTGCGCCTGCAACTCGCGGAGCCTGTCATGGCATTTGGGCATCAGCTCTACCCGGAGGTGCTGACCCGGCAGATCACCGAGGCCACCCGCCGCAAGAAGCCGATTCCCACAGTGAATCAGCCCTATACGCCCACGATCAAGAGCATCAGCCTCGATTATTACAGCATCGATCGGTTTTCCCTGAAACGGCCCGAGGCGCAACCCACCGTGATGTTCTACCATGTCCATCCATTTGGGGTGATGCAAATGAACGCCATGGTGGCCCGCCAATCGATCACGCTGCTTCCGAAATTCAGCTTGGGCAGCCACCTGTACCTCGGGATCGAAAATTGGCAGGCGCAGGCCCCGATTTCCATCCTGTTCCAAATCAGCGATGAAGGGGCACTGGATTATGCCAAGCCCCCAAACCTGACTTGGTACTATCTCAGTGGCGGCCAATGGATTCCGCTTCGGGTGCAGGAGCAATTGTTTGACAGCACGGCGGGCATGCGCAAGTCGGGGTTGATGGGATTCAGAATCGAGGAGCCGATCGACCGGGACCTTAAGCTGCTTCCCAATGACCTGACGTGGTTGAGTTGCGTTTCCGACATCGGGACACAATTCCTCTCCCAATTGATCGACATCAAGTTGCAGGCGACGAGTTGC
>JAXLVK010000113.1:0-18062 GCA_046329055.1 Bacteroidia bacterium | reverse complement strand
AGGGCATCCACAAAGATTTTGCGGAGCTTGGCGAGGCGGATGAGGCGCTCTGTCTCCTCGCGGCTCACGTGGCGGTACAGCAATTGCCTGCGAGCATCGGGCTTGGTCAGGTCCACGCCGAAGTCATTGTAGCTGTCGGCGAATTCGAGCATCTGCTGCGCGAAGGTGTTGAAGTACTCGATCTCGGTGTCCAGGGTCTTGCGGCCACGGCCATCCTCGACGAGCTGCTCAGCGACCATGCGGTCCACTTTCCAGAGCTCCTTGTCGGTATTGTCGAGGTAGGTACGGAGGCCGGCCTCGTAGTAATCCATCTCGCGGAGCACCCTCATGCGCTGACGGAATTCGCGGGTCGAGACCCAAGAATTGCTGTATTCAGGCATCTCGGCGATTTCGCGGAGGTAAAGGTTCCACGGCTTCTCGCCATCGCAGTCGCACCAGAATTCATCGAGGTAGAGATTTTCCAGCGGCATGGGAACCATGGCCTTGCGACGGCCTCCGGCAGGTGCCAGGTTGATGTCCCCCTTCTCATTGTAGGAGCCGTGGAAGACCTGCATGTCGTGGGTCTCAACGTTCTTCTGCGGGGTGAACTCGACGTAGATGTCCTTGCCGGGTGCGAGTTTCAACCTACGACCTGCTGCGGTGGCGTCGATGTAAATCGCGCCTCCTGCGATGAGCTGCTGGCCATTGGAGATCGTGGGCAGGTTGGAGTTGAGGTAATCTGAGCGCTGATAGGCCTCCTTGATTTCCACTTGGATGGTCTGGTCCACTGACTCCCCGCTGCTGGCATCCACGAAGGCATTGCGCGGGATGTGCAGAACGGTGCCCCTGCTGGCGACCACGAGGTGGTCATTGTTGGGCTCGAGCTGGTAGTAGGCGCTTTGAGCGGCTGTCTGCGCATAGAGCTCGCGGAGCGGGAAGGGATCGAGGTCACGCACGGGGGTCTCGAAGACCGGATAGGCGTACGCAGGATCTTCCAAATTGGAGGCGGTAGGGTAATCAGGGTGCGTGATGCTCACTGCCGGGGCCCTCCGGCTTTGAGACCAGCCCCGTACAGGGCGACCCTGATTTCCCCTAGCTGTGCCTATTTCCTTCCCATTGGGAAGTGTTGATTCAGCGTTACCGTCTCCGTGCAGACTAGTTAATTCTTCGTTGGTCGCCTCCTCCGGGGCCGGGAGATCGACACTGTTGCCTTGAAGTGAAGGAACTTGAGTAAAGGTATTTTCGGTTCCCGGGCGATCCGGGCTGGTATTTTCGGAACTGAAAGGATTGAAAATCAGGAAAAAAGCAAGGGTGAGGACGGCGATGCCGCCCATGCTAAAGAGTCCGTATTTGATGAATTTGCTGGGGCGTGTGGGCCCTGGAACAGGCGACTCTGGAAAGCTAGCTTGAAGGCGTGCGATGAGCTCGGCCTCCTTGGCAGCTGAGGGCTGCACCTTTGGTGGTTGCGAGAGCACACTGTTTGCGGCCATTTCCATCAGGGCATCCCCATCAGGAAGAGGCGCATCGTGCTCCGCGAGGTACCTCCTCAGGATGGCATCAAGAGCATCGTGTGCGTTATTTTTTCCTTGGAAATCCATACCTACATCTTAATCCTGACTGACTGAGGTCAAAGCCTCCTCAACCAGTTTCTCCAACTTCGTTTTTGCACGCTGATGATAGACCTTGAGCTGCTCGGCCGGCTTGTGCACGTACCGCGCGATCTCGTTGTAGGGCATGTCCTGGCTGCGGAGCAGGAGCAAGATGCGCTCCCAATCGGGCAGTTTGGCAAGACATGCGTCCATGATCTGCATCAATGTGTCCCCCCCCGAATCCGGCTCACGGAAAGCGTCCATGGACGCCTCCACCATCAACTCCTGCACCTTGCGCTCCGTGTGCATCTGCGGGTCATTTTTGGAGGCCTCGAAATTCAGCTCGTTGAAACTGCTGAAACTGAGCTTTTCCTCCCGCTTCTTGTTGTCCCGGTAGTGCCGGCGCAGGTTGTTGCAAAAGATCGTGAACAGGAAGCTTCCGAATTTCTTCTCCGAATTGAACTCATAGCTGTCGATCTTCTCCACGGTCTTGTAGAGCGTGTCGTAGATCAGGTCCCATGCTGTGTCCTCATCGAGATGCCAGGAGCTGATCGCATAAGAAAAGAGCTTACGACCGTAACGTTCGTACAAGACTTGCACAGCCTTGCCCCGCTGAGATCTCAGCAGCTCGTAGGTCGGTGTATCCTGTGCGCTTTGCATCCTGATTTTCACTCGGAAACTGTTGAATCTAAGACAAAGTGGTAACAACGCAGTGGGAGATACGGCGGTATCACAGAGCGGGTTGTGAATGTGTTAAAAAAATTGAATTCCAGCATTCAGAATGTTAGTCATGAATCAAATTTCATGACGGAATTCTTCAAATCGGCGACTGGAGAGGCCGACATTTGTTTCCGATTGCTTCCAAGAATGCCCCTTTGAGGTTGCCAAACGGGTGCAGATTGCATATATTTGCTTCTATGGCACTGGAGATCAGACGGACACCGGTATTGTATGGCGAGGAGGCTCGTCGGTTTTTGAAGGAGATTGAGAATCCTCCCAAGAGCAAACTCACGACCGAGGAACTGAAGGAAGCGATGGCCAAAACCGCAGCGATGCGGAAGAACGCAAACTTTGATCGGTGATCTCACTAGAAAATGATTGTCAATGGTTTCGGCTTTCCAATCGGAGACCGATTCATGCATTTGATTGTGGCAACGAGGATCTCAACGAGTTCTTCAATGTCGATGCCTTACTGTATTCCCATCAATTGCTAGGGGTTACCTATTTCTTCGCGACCAAGGACACTGGTCACGTGGTCTGCGCCTATACCGTTTCAAACGACAGCATCAAGACCAACGACCTCCCCCATGCAAGGAAGAAGAAAATCAGGGAGGACATTCCACGAGAGAAGCACATCAGGTCCTTCCCTGCGACTCTGATTGGCAGGATGGGGGTAAGTGTCAATTTCCGAGAACATGGAGTCGGGTCGCAACTAATGCAAGTCATCAAGACAAGCTGCCTGCTTGAAGAAGGCGACCGATGCAGGTTCATCTCTGTGGACGCCTACAACGAGCCGCAAGTCCTTAGATTCTACGAAAAGAATGACTTCAAGCTGTTATTCAGCAGTGAGGAGCAGGAAAAAGATTACTTCAACCTGGCAACGGAGCAACCCCTGCGCACCCGGTTCATGTATTTTGACCTGCTCCCAATGAGCAGAGGAATCCAATCCTAAGGATTAACCCTCACTCCACCCACTCAGCCAAGTACACATTCGTGTCATGCCCGCCGCCGTTGAAGCGGTTGGAGCTGAAGGCGACATACTTGCCGTCGGGTGAGAAGACCGGGAAGGCGTCAAAGGTCTGATCAAAGCTGATTTGCTCCAGTCCGGTGCCGTCCACGTTCACCACGAAGAGGTTGAATTGACGTCCGGTTTCGCCTTTGTGATTGCTCGCGAAGATGATCTTGTTGCCGGAGGGGTGCCAGCTCGGGGCCCAGTTGGCCTTGCCGAGGTTGGTGACCTGCTTGGCGTCGCTGCCGTCTGCGTTGGCGACGAAGATTTCGAGGGCGCCGGGCTCCACGAGGCCCTTCTTGAGCAGGTCCTTGTAGTTTTTCTGATCCTCAGGGGTGGTGGGGCGAGATGCACGCCAAACGAGCTTTTTGCTGTCCGGAGAGAAGAAGGCGCCGCCGTCGTAGCCGAGGGTGTTGGTGATTTGCTTGGGGTTGCTGCCGTCGATGCCCATGGTCCAGAGCTCCAGGTCGCCGCTGCGGGTCGAGGTGAAGACAATGGTTTTGCCGTCTGGCGAGACAGTGCCTTCGGCGTCGTAGCCCTTCACATTGGTGAGTTGGCGGTTGAAGTTGCCTTTCAGGTCGGCGACGAAGATGTCGTAGGTGTCATACACCGGCCAAACGTATTTGCCGTCCACCTTGCGGGGCGGTTGTGCGGGGCAGGTGTCCGCGCCGAGGTGGGTGCTTGCGTAGAGGATTTCCTTGTCACCCGGCAGGAAGTAGGCGCAGGTGGTGCGGCCCATGCCGCTGCTGATGCGCTGAGCGGGCTTGCCGACCGTGCCGGAGATGGGCATCATGAAGATTTGGTCGCATTTGGCACCCCATTCAGCGAAGTCGCTTTGGAATGAGAGGGATTGGCCGTCGAAGCTGAAGTAGGCCTCGGCATTGTTGCCTCCGTTGGTGAGGCGGCGGACATTCTTGAAATGCTTCTCGGACTCGTAGCGGAGGGTATCCGGGATGGAATCCGTCTTGGTGCTGTCCTGACCGGAGCCATCGCCACCGGATTTGCCATCATTTTTACAGCCAAAAGCCACCAACGCGAGCAAGCTAAGTGCCACTGCCGCGATTTTGCCAAAAGAAACACTCTGCTTCACCATGCTTTCTTTCAAAATTGCGGCGCAAAGGTAGGAAAAAAGGTGGCGACAGAATAACGGGAATTTTGGTTCCTGCTAACCAGCCACTCTAAAATTGAACGGCACGGTGACCCAGTACCAAACGGGTTTTCCATTCCGGATGGCAGGCGAGGTGAAACTCATGAACTTTCGAAGCCACAGTCTGTGTCAACCAGGGTGACGGGTTCTTTCTTACGACCATGCCGATTGTACCTTCCTTGTCGATCGACAAGAATCCTCAATACCACTTGGCCATTTCCCAAACCATTGGTTGGATAACCAATCCCAGCCATCACCTCGCTCAGGTTCAATGGAGCCGGCTCTTTTTCAACAGGAACGTATTGATCTGGGCCAGGAATGGAATCAGGCCAATCTTCACTCCAATAGTTTGGACATATCGGCTGCTTTTCCTCCTCAACTTCTGCGGTTGACCGAACCTGAATACCGTCCATTTTGCTATCCTGCACGACATCAGATGAACAGGCGCAGCAAAATGCCAAGCAAATGAAGAAGCCAAGGGCCGGGTTTAGAAGTTTTTGTTTCATAGCCGTATCAGGTTGCAGGGAAATGACTGCAGATTCTTTCCTAGTTTGCAATCTATTAAAATCAGCCCCGGTTTCCCCATGCCGCAGTCGCTCCCCCAATTCCAGCTTGAAATCCGCCAAAGCGAGCGGGGTCCGGAGGTTTGGGATAGCATCCGGCGACAGTGGTATGTGCTCACACCTGAGGAGCATGTCCGGCAATGCTTGATCCTGTACCTGAGCGAGATGTGCAAGGTGCCTCGCGGGCTGGTAGACTGGAGCGAGGGTGCAATATGACCGTCGGCGCAAGCGGTACGACCTGCTCATTTCGGAGCGGAAACGGGCAACCCACAAGTCCTCTGCGAATGCAAGGAACCCGCGTTCCCATCGATCGGGAGGTCGTGCATCAGATTTCCACTTACAATTCGAAGGTCGGGGCGAAGATTTTGTTGCTCACGAATGGGCCTCAGTTGATGGCATTTGCCAGGGCTGGAGATGGCGAATGGCTGCAATTGGAGTTGCCATTTTCTGAGCCGGGCGAGGGGGAGTCTTGGTTCGATGCGGTGGACAAGAATTGGGGTGCGGGGTAGGGCCGCTGTGTGTAGCTTGAGTGTAGGAAGGTGTAGGAAATGTGTAGGAAGTGTGTACACTAGAGCAACCCAACAGCCGGGCGAACCCAGAGATCCGGAGATCACAACGCAAGGTCGGAACAAATCCTAGAATAGCGGTGAAAGGGAAAGCGGAGCTGGAAGGGAAAGCGATATTGACTGATATCAAGCCTCGGCCTGAATTGCCTTTGCGAGCACCTGAAGGCCCATTCGCAGGTCGTCTTCGGAGATCACCAAGGGGGGCGCTATCCGGATCGCAGTGTCGCAATGCAGGAACCAATCGGTCAGCACTCCGCCTTCCAAGCAGCGGGCAATCACCCGCAGCACTCGGTCAAAGCTCCCGACCTCGGCGGCGAATAAAAGGCCACGGCCTCGCAATCCCAAGACGCCCGGCCCACTCAGTTCCTCCCGGATGATGGCTTCGAGCGCGGGTACGCGGTCCATGAGGCGCTCGTTCAAGATCTTCCGCAATGCCGCCAAGGACGCCGCGCAACTCACCGGATGGCCTCCAAATGTCGTGATATGCCCAAGCACAGGATCGTGGGTGAGCACCTGCATCACCTCCCGCCGCGAGACAAATGCCCCAATCGGCATGCCGCCGCCCATGCCCTTGGCCATCAAGAGGATGTCCGGCTTGATCCCAAACCGCTCCCAAGCAAACAATGTCCCTGTGCGCCCAAACCCACTTTGAATCTCGTCGAAAATGAGCAAGGCTCCAGTCTCGTTGCATCGCTGCCGCACTGCCCGCAGCCAAGCCTCCTCCCCTACCCGCACACCTGCCTCGCCCTGGATGGGTTCCAAAATGATGGCGGCGGTTTCGGCATTGATCGCCTCCACAGCTTCCGGTGAGCCAAAGTCGCAAAATCGCACTCCCGGCAAAAACGGCCCATATCCGGCCTTCAAGCCCTCTGCCCCGGTCACGGACAGCGCTCCATGCGTGGAGCCATGGTAGCTCCGGTTCATCGCCACAATCCCTTGACGGCCGGTGAATTTCTTGGCGAGCTTCAATGCCCCCTCCACGGCCTCGGAGCCACTGTTGACGAAGTAGACGCTGTCCAGTCCCGACCCAAGCTGCTCGGAAAGCAAGGTCGCCAACTCGACCTGCGGCGTCAAGACAAATTCCCCATAGACCATGGTGTGCATGTAGCGGGCGGCTTGCGCCTGCACCGCCGCGACCACTTCCGGCGCACAATGCCCGACATTGCTCACGCCGATTCCGGAGATCAGGTCGAGGTAACGCTTGCCGTCCGGGGCGTACAGGAAACAGCCCTCTGCCCGTTCCACCTCGATCATCAAGGGCGACTGAGATGTCTGCGCGACATGCCGCAAGAAAGATTCACGCTGGGTCATGGCGGCAAGTTCCGAAAAAATGGGGAGTGCTGCTGCTACCAAACCACTCGTCCGAGCGCCTTGGGTTCGATTTGGCCGCCGTGGGATTGCTCCAAGGTTCGCTGGGTTTTCACAGGTATCGCATTGCCGCGAAGGAAAATGCTCCGGAGGCTGGGCAGGGTCCAGATCATCCGGGGGAGGTCCATGAGCTCATTGTCGCCGAGGCCGAGGTATTCCAGGCTGGGCAAGAAGACGATCTCATCGGGTAGTTCCTTGATGTGGTTGCCGCCGAGTTCCAGGACCCGCAGTTCCGGGAAGCCGAGCACCTCCATGGGGAAATGGTCGAGATTTTGGTTGTCGAGGAAGAGGTGGGTTACCCTGCCAGACTGGGCCATGGCCGAATCCAGCGAATAAAAAACGCCCTCACGCTTGCCGGACTGGCCGGTCGTGCCTTCCTGCTTCAGCTCGAATTCGAAGGGGATGGTGACCCAACAGTCGATGCGGCGTCCGTTGAAGACGGCGGGCTTGAATTTCAGCTCTGCGATCCGCGCCTCCACGGCTTGGGCGAGCATGGGATTGGGTTGATCGGTGAGGGTGTGGCGGATGTAGGCTCCCTCGTCGCTGATGAGGAGCTTGACCACGACGCGGCCTTGGGTGAGGGTCTTCACAGCGAGCTGCGGGTAGCCGATTTGCGCCTTGACTTCTGGAAGGTTGAGGGGGATGGGCGGCTCGTCCACCCGGGAACGATCATTGGCCTCGGCCTCGGCTTGGGCAAATGAGCGGGCGGGCATGGCTGCCATGCAAGCGAGGATCAGGAGGATGCAGAGGTGTCTGAGCATGGGGTGCCCTGGTGATTTTGATGACGAAGATGGCCCGAAAGTCCTGTAGCGCAAAGCCAAAATCGCGGCTCCCATTACACGGAAATCAGTTTTCTGCGGCCATCAAGGCGACCTCGCGGATCTTCTTGACCATACTGGCGAGTCCGTTGGAGCGGGTGGGGCTCAGGTTTTGGGAGAGGCCGACGCGTTCCAGGAAGTAGAGGGGTGACCGTGCGATTTCGGCGACGGGCTGGTCTTGGAAGACGCGCAAGAGGAGGCTGATCAGGCCCTTGGGGATGAGGGCATCGCTGTCGCCGTAGAAGTGCATCCGGCCGTTTTTCACTTCTTGGTGGAGCCATACCTGGCTTTGGCAGCCGCGCACCTTGTGGTCTTCGTCCCGGTATTGTTCGGGGTAGGCGGACAGCTCCCGCCCGAGTTCGATGATGTATTCGTAGCGCTCCTCCCAATCGGTCAGGAATTCAAACTCGCTGATGATCTCGTCCTGTATTTCCTGAATGGTCATGCCTTCCGGTTTTGCTGCAAAGTTAGGGAAAGCAGCCTGCATTAGCGAAGCAACATGAATTGAAAGGGAATGTCCACCCAAGCAGCAACGGGACGTTCGTCTCTGGATGGGGGCACGTAGATCAGTTTGGAGACATGGGCTTCAACCGCTCTGGTGAGAATGGGCGAGGGATCATTGACTACCACGTGCCGGACATAGTTTCCCTTTTCGTCAAAGAGCACCCTGAGTTGCACCGTGCCTTCGATTCCGCGTTCCTTGGCCGCCATGGGGTAGCCGATCAAGCCCTTGAGTTGGTCCAGGTTGACTGGAATCGGCGGGGTATGGAAAACTTGAACTGAATCCGGGTGAGGATAGGGAGGGCGCTGCTTTTCGAGATTGATCAGATGCTCTGTCTCCAGCGAATCAAAGTCATAGGTTGTTTGGCTGAAGCAGGCCATTGGCGGCAGCAACCAGATCCATAGCAAGCATATCGGGGATCGTCGGATCATGTTCACCATTGTACCCGTCCCTTTTCGTCCTTGGGGTAGAGCAGTCCGCCGTGCTCCTTTTCGAGCGTGCGGCGGACGGATGCGGGGAAACGGTTGCCTTTTACGACGATGAATTGGAGGAAGGGCAGGGTCCAAAGCTCCTCGGGCAGGCCCTTGAGATGATTGTCGCTGATGTCGAGGGTCTCCAATTGCTGGAGCTTGGTGATCGCCTGCGGCACGGATTCCAGTCCAGTCTTCTTCATGTCCAGCACCTCGAGGTTGGGGAAATGGAAGACCAGCTCCGGCATCTCGGAATCGTCGGATTCTGTCAGATGCAACTCCAGGACCTTCATGGAATCCGGACAGCGAATCGCCTCATATACGTCAGTGTAAGACGACTTCTGGACGATCTTGGAGTTGTCAATGTCGCCAATCCTGAAGTCGATGGGCAGGGTACACCATACCTTCACGGGCTTGCCAGCCTGCCGTGCAGGGTCGAAACCGTAGCATGGGCAGTACCCTCTCGGCTTCCTTGGTCAGAATGGGATGCGGATTCTTGAGGATGATATGCTTCAGGTATTTGCCCGTCTCACTCACCATTATCCGCGCCACGACACGCCCGGTGATCTTCATCTCCCAAGCATAGGGTGGGTAGGCGATTACCCGCTTCACCGAGTCCAAGTTGAGTGGGCTGGGCTCGTGCTCCAGGATGATGAACTCATCTGGGCTGGGGTCGTCTTGGGAAAAGGCAGAGACGGGGCAATTCCCATCAGAAAAAGCATCATCGCCCCGCCAAAAACTCAAACGAATACAATCGGAAGTCACTGTTCATCATTCGAGCCGAGGATTGCATCCCAGTGATTTCTTTTGGTATTCCTTAAAGCTAGTCATTCAGCCATGATGCTCCAAACGGATTCTATCTAAGACATCGCTGAATGGGAACGGTTATCCAAAATGGCACCGGGGATCCCTGGCATTTTGCCGGGGTGAACTTGAGGTGGTGCAAGTGCGCGACATAGGCTTCGGTGACCTTGGGATGAGGTGAGGAGAGGACGAGGTGGTTCTTGTAATTCCCCTTTTCATCGACCAATATCCTGACCACGAACTTGCCCACGATTTCATATCCTCCGGCCGGCTCTCGAACCATTGAAAGCACCTCAGTCAGGTTCATTGGTGCCGGTTCTACTTTTCGCAATCCGAACCTCATCTGAAATGGCGACGGTGGCTCCGAGATGCTGTCTTGCCCCAACGCGTTGATGGACAGACAGATGAGCAACATCCCTACTGAAAAGCCTTTTGCCATCTTGAATTGCATTTCTGTTGAAACGCACATGATGGCCCAAGTATTGTTAGATGCGGTAGAGGAAAACCCCAAAAAACTCAGTCCGTCAGCAGCTCCACGTGCTCTAGTTGCTCGCGGACCTTGTCGATGGTGGTGCTGGGGATGTCGTTGTGGCTGATGTCGAGGGCGCGGAGGGCTTTCATCTTCTTGAGGAAGCCGGGCACCTTGGTGAGTTGGTTGTTGCTGATCTCAATCTCGGCGAGGGAGGTCAGCTTGGCGAGGACGGCGGGGATCTCGGTGAACTGATTGTCGGAGAGGATGATCTTGCGGAGGCTGGTGAGCCTGGCGACGCGGCTGTCGAGGGTTGTGAGTTTCTGCCCACTCAGGTCCAGGGTCTCGACGACCTCGGTGGTGGTGAGCGCTTCGTCGAGGGTGGTGAAGACCTTGTCCGCATCGCCCGCATCGAAGACGATGGGTACGAGGACGATGGACTTGATGGCTTGGCCGTTTTGCTTGGCGGGATTGAACTTGAGCTCCTCGATATGGGCGGCGACCGCCTCGGTGAGCAGCTTGGAGGGCGACTCGGTGATCTCATACTTCTCAACCTTGCCCGCCGGGGAGACGGTGACCTTGGCGATGACCTTGCCGCTGGCTCCTGCACGCTTGGCTTCGAGCGGGTAGCCAATCTTCTGCTGCACCTGCTCCAAGTTCAGGCACTCGGGCGCGACCTCAGTCTGTGCATGGACAGTGAGTGTGAAGACAAACAAAACGGCGATCAGGCTGGTCAAAAGCTTCATAGTGAACAAAGATAGGGTTTTTGAGAATGGAACACATGGCAGCCCGAAGCAATTCTCATGCCCCTTCTGCCTGGAGAAGGGCGATTTTCACGGGAAGCTCGGAGAGGATGGCTCTCCCCACAGGTCGTGGAATCGACATGGATATTCCCCTCCCGCAATTGCCCTGAGGAGTGGCAAACTTCAAGGATCAATGGAAATTCACCTCCTCACCCAATCACAATATGTACACGGTTACTCAATGAAGGCTGTCAGTTACTCATTGCGGAGCCAAACGGAAAACCAAAACGAAAATCCTGAGCATATATTTGGGGAGCCACTTGCTATCAACAGAGTTATTCAATAAAAATTATTTCCATTATGAATCACAGATTTATGCGCATGGCCGCCAGGCCCATGCTTGTCTTGCTACTCCTTTTGCTCACACAACACATTGTACAGGCGCAGGGAATTGGATGCGGGCCTACAGTCGCACCTCCAGCTCAACAAAACCTGACACCCACGTGTGGCAATGGCCCCGATTTTGTCAATAAATACGGGCTACAATCGTTTTACGTTCCCACCACCAACGATCCCGTCATCACATTGAAAGTGACATTTCACGTTTTCAATCGTGCAGATGGGACTGGCAGTTGGCCGAACACACCGCAGGGTATCATGGACCTCACCAACGTGGCCAATTTCAACCACAATGGCTATGAAAGGTACTCTGTCACTCGACAGGCCAATTATCCGTCCTTCGCTTGGAATCCACCCGTGGCGCAAGTTTCTGATTCACGGGTGAATTATGAACTCACGAACATCTATTTCTACAATGACAATACGCTGAATACCGTCATGAGCTACTCGCCAATGATGAACCATGTGCAAGGCGTGGATCCTGCGAGGTTGGAGGAAGGGCTGCCCATTTTCTTCAACAATGCTCCATTCAACGGCTATGCGGGATACGCCACCTATCCTTCAGCAAACATGAACTCGCCGCTGTTTGTCCATACCAGTGTGGTTTCACCGCCCATGGGATTGTGGTTTTGTGCGGACCACCTGAAGCACGAAATCGGGCACTGCATGGATTGGAGGCACACTTATGGTTCGGAATATGACTGCAACCACCCGGATTTCCTTTCCGATGTCTTTCCAACCGGCGTAACAGGTTGCACCCACCCCTGCGGTGTCTGCTATGAAGGCGAACAAGGATTCCACAGCAACAATATGATGGGTGGCGGCGGCTATTTCAATGGCCCCTACTGGACGTCTTCCCTCCAAATGGCTCGCCGGACGCGGACCTTGCACCTGCTGAATGCGAGGAAGTTCGTGAAGGAAATGGAGTCCGAGCACCAATACACCTGGGACATCACCAATGACGAGACTTGGGATTTCGACATTCAGATGTACCATGATATTGTGGTGAAGCCGGGTGCAACACTGACGATCAAGTGCCGAGTGGGCATGGCCAATCGCGGGCGCATCATCGTGGAACGCGGCGCAAGGCTCATCATCGATGGCGGCGAAGTTTATGCCTGGGGAAGCAACTGGGCGGGTATCCAAGTTTGGGGCACGACTGCCATGAAGCAGAAGATCGAAGCATCCGGCTTGAGCCTGGATCAGGGCATCGTCAACATCATCAACGATGGCACCGTGGCGGACGCCGAAAATGGCATCACCACCATCAAATACGATGGTCAAGGCAACTGGGATTGGGGTGGCTACACTGGTGGCATCATCCAATGCGATGGCGCACGCTTCATCAACAACTGGCGCGCGATCCAATACCTCAGCTACCGCAATTTCAACAGCAACAATGCCACCATGCCCAACCTCGGGTATGTCCAAAACTCCCTCTTCGAGACCAATGCCGTCTTGAAGGAAGCAACCACGCCCAATCCGGAAGTCTTCGTCTCCCTCTGGGATGTGACGGGTGTCCGATTCCTGGGCAATACCTACCAAAATACCCGCAGCCCGCTGCCCGCAATCCAAGACCGGGGGATGGGATTCTTCAGCATTGACGCTGGATACACCATCGAGCGCTACCAAATCTGCAGTCAGTGGAATCAGAACGGAGATTGCGTTGCCTACTCGGTGGACAATCCCTCGACTTTCAACAACTTGCATTATGGTGTGCGGGTGGAAAACACCAACCCGCTCACGCGCATCATCGTGAGGAACAACGACTTCAATGCCGTCAACCGCTCGATTTACATGCAAGGCACCCTCTTCTCCACGCTCACAGGCAATACCATCGACGTGGGCCCCGGCCTCAACAGCAATGCCTTCTTGCCTTATGGTATTTATGTCGAAGGATGCGCGGATTATCAGCTCTCCAACAACGTCATATTCACCACCCAAACCAATGACTACAATTTCAGCATGGGCACGGGCATCTGCGTGAACGGCGTCAACTCCACCAACAGCCTGGACAACCTCGTTTACCGCAATCAGGTGAACATGATGGGCTCCGGCTCGACAGTGATCGGCAACAACCAAGGCGCCAACATCGGTGATGGACTGGAGTTCTGGTGCAACAAGTATGGCCAAGGCAGCAATGGGCAGAACTACATGGACCTCTACATGGCTTTCACGCCATCCATCATCCACAATGGTCTGATCGACTACTATCAGGGTAGCCCTACTTCCGGAGCGAACAACTTCTTCTCGCACACGATAAATCCGAACTCCTCCATCATGACTGATTTCAATGACAGTTATTTCACAGGTGTCCAAGGGCCTTTTGGATCCATTGAATATTTCTTCAACCCTGAATCTTCTCTGCTCACCGAGCCTCAGTATTACGATCAATCGCTCACCATCAACGCATTGCCTGCAAGCTACGAGGAGAAAATGTGCCCCGAGACATTCAGCAGTGGGAACCAAAATGTCAAGCGCGTCACCACAAATGCCATCCAAGCCGAATTGGAAGCCCTGACGGCATCCATCAATGAGCTGAACCGCATCCTGCCCCCCTCCCTGACCGCCAAGCAGCGCGGACAATTGGTGGACCTGAAACGCGAAAGGAGAAACCTCGTTGCTGAGGCCCTGCGCAGCCTGCTCGACAATTCCACCGATGGATGGGACGCGGAGCAAGTCATCGCCCTCCTGAAGGCTGTCGCCGCCGATGAGAACGCCACGACCATCGCCGCTGCCAACTACGCCAATGGCCAAGGCCGCACCGACGACCTGATCTCCACCGTGGGACGTAGCGGGATGTCCAGCGAAGAAGTCCATCTCCGCCAAGCCCTGGTCAAGGCTGCCTACATGCACAAGTTCGATGGCGCTGGTTCCGACCGCTCCGCCCAAGAAGCCCAAGCCCTGCTGATGACGGCCATGCGCTCCACCCAGAACGAGTACATGATCCTACCCACGCCCACCATGCAACCCGCCGCCCCCATGATGATTGCTCCCGAGCCCAACTATGGCGCCGAGCCGTCGGTGTTCCCGAACCCCTCCCAGAAATGCGCAGGTGAGCATCTGGAGCCCAAAGGATTTCGCACAATCGACTGTGAATGTGTACGATATCACGGGCAAAATCATCTGGCAGTCCGCCAATGCTGGCACTTCCAAAATCTTGGGCCTGCCTTCCGAATCCTGGCCCGCAGGCCTCTACATGGTCCAAGTCGTGCTGGATGGCAGGCCGCTTTCCAGCCAGCGACTGGTGATCGAATGATCTAGCATCCCAACACTTCCACCCACCTATTCAACAGAGAAGAAGAGCAGGCGGCCCATGGCCGCCTGTTCCTTTTCCCCCAAGAAAACAGATGCCCCAGGGCGGAGAACCCCGGGGCATGCTTCCCTATATCTATAAACGATTTACAACAATTCATTCGCCAGATTCGCCAGCTCCGAGCGCTCTCCGCGCTGCAGGGTGACGTGGGCGTGCAAGGGGTGATCCTTGATCTTGTCCACAAGATAGCTCAAGCCATTGGATTCTGCATCCAAGTAGGGCGTGTCAATCTGCCGGACGTCGCCAGTAAAAATGATCTTTGTCTCCTCCCCGGCGCGGGTGATGATCGTCTTCACCTCGTGGGGCGTGAGGTTCTGGGCCTCGTCCACGATGAAGATGATACGTGACAGGCTCCGTCCACGGATGTAAGCCAGTGGCGTGATGAGGAGTTTCTCCTGCTCCACCATTTCCGTGATGGTCTTGTGCTCCGGGCTCGCGTCCTTGAATTGGCTTTGGATGAACTTGAGGTTGTCCCAGAGCGGCTGCATGTAGGGATCGAGCTTGCTCTTGATGTCGCCGGGCAGGTAGCCGATGTCCTTGTTGCTGAGGGGCACCACAGGACGCGCCATGTAGATTTGGCGGTATTCGCGGCGGCGCTCCATGGCTCCGGCGAGGGCGAGGAGGGTCTTGCCAGTGCCCGCCACACCCATGAGGGTCACGAGGCGGATGTTGGGATTGAGGACGGCATGGAGGGCAAATGCCTGCTCAGCATTCCGGGGGGTGATGCCGAAGGCCGACCGCTTCTCCACCTTCTCGATGAGCTGCGTATGCGGGTTGTAGTAGGCGAGGACGGAGCTTTTGCCGTTTTTCAGGATGAAATAATGGTTCGAGCGGACCCTGCCCAGGCCAAGTTCCTCGGGGGTGATGCCCTCGGTCCGGTAGATCTTGTCGATGAGGTCGTGGTTCAGGCCCTCCATGGTGGTGAAGCCTTGGTCGAGGGTCTCGATGTCCTTGACCTTGCCAGTAGTATAGTCCTCGGCGGGGATGTCCAGCGACTTGGCCTTGAGGCGGAGGTTGATGTCCTTGGTCACGAGGATGACCTTCCGGTCGCGGTAGGACTTTTGCAGGGTGAGGGCCGTGTTCAGGATCTTGTGGTCCGGCTTGGCTTCGCCGAAGACCTGCTCCGCGTCCGTGTCGCTTTCCCCAGCCATGGCGACCATGAAACTGCCGTGGGTGGGGCCGTTGATGGCCGTCCACTTGTTCATGAGGTCGTTGCCGCTGAGGTCGTCGAGGATGCGGATGAACTCCCTCGCCTCATAGTTGATGATGTCGTTGCCCTTCTTGAAATTGTCGAGCTCCTCCAGGACTGTGATCGGGATCACCACGTCGTGCTCTTGGAAGCAGCGGATCGCGTTGTGGTCGTAGAGGATGACGCTGGTGTCTAGGACAAAGATTTTCCGGTCGTTGTGGGTGGATGATTTGGACCGGCTGCGCTTCTGAGTCGAGGTATGGGTGGGTTCTGGGGTTTGGAACATATTGAATCTTTTCTGACTAAGGTTCTCAAAGCTATTCGTGATCGATACCCGCTGCCAGTCAGTTTCTTCACAGAGTGGGGATAGGTTGACTGGGATCGACCTATTCTCAGCATAGCCTGTGGATGGAGTGGGTACATGGAACGGTTCCTTAACACTGGGTTTACGCAGGGGCAACCCGTTGAGGGGTGCGATGTAAGAAAAACGCGCATTGAAGGGCTTGGCGAAGATTTTCATTCCGCCGGGAAAACATGTCGCAACATGTATTGTTATGACTTATATTTGCAGCGGCTCTCGAAACGGGGCTGTTGATCATTCACGATTATTCAGAGATAAAAGCAATGAAGAAGTTTACTCACATCATCCTCGCAGGCGTTTTGGCCCTTCTTGCCATCGCCCCCACACAGACCAAGGCTCAAGCTTGGGCAGCTGACGGCGTTCACAGCTCCGTGATCTACACGGTGAAGCACATGGTGACCCCGATGATCGGCGTGTTCAAGAAGTTCAACATCGAAGTGACCTTCGACGCAGCGAACCCCACCGCCACGCAGATCAATGCCACCGTGGATCCTGCATCCGTCTCCATGGGCATGGACAAGCTGGAAGGCCACCTGAAAAGCGGCGACTTCTTCGACGTGGCCAACCACCCCGAGTGGAGCTTCAAGTCCACCAGCGTCACCGTGGACAAGAAGAGCAAGCCGAAAGGCATGTGCTACATCGCCAATGGCAAGCTGAGCGTCCGTGGCGTGACCAAGGACGTGTCCATCCCCTTCCAATTCCTCGGCACCAAGGAAAGCCCCTACGGCATGAAGGCTGGCTTCTCCACTGAGTTCACCATCAACCGCCTCGACTACGGCGTGGGCCAAGGCGACTGGGCTGGCACTGGCGTGGTGGCCAATGAAGTGAAAATCACCGTCTTCCTCGAGATGAACGGCAAGAAATAATACAGGTATCCGGAATATTTTGGAGTGTTGAATCTGCCGCCCGGGCCCACAAGGCTCGGGCGGCGTGCTTTTGGGCAGGGTATGGACAACTTTTCGAGCAGGGCAGGGAGGCAAGTCCGAAATTTCCCGGCATGAAGATCTTGCATACAGCAGACTGGCACCTGGGCAAGCGGCTGGAGAGGTTCGAGCGGCTGGAGGAGCAGCGGCAGGTCATGGAGGAAATCTGCCAAATCGCCGAGGACGAGGACGTACAGGCCGTGCTCGTGGCCGGGGACCTTTTCGACACCTACAGTCCGTCCACCGAGGCCACACACCTGCTCTACCGCACGCTCAAGCGCCTCAGCGCCGACGGCCGCCGCCCCGTCATCGCCATCGCCGGGAACCATGACAGCCCCGAGCGCATCGAGGCGCCGGACCCGCTGGCGCTGGAATGCGGAATCTTCTTCGCGGGCTATCCGCATACGCAAGTCACCTCCGTGACCCTCGAGTCCGGCCTCCAAGTCACTGCCACAGCCCCCGGATTGCTCGAATTGTCCATCCCCGGCGTGGCATTTCCGCTGCGCATCCTCCTCGCCCCCTACGCCAACGAGGGTCGCATCCGCAAGGACCTCGGCACCGACCAACCGGACGCCGCCCTGCGGGCCATGTTGCAGGCATTCTGGGCCGAGATCGCCGAAAAACACTGCGACACAAATGGCCTGAATGTCATGGTCGCCCACCTGTGGATGGCCCCCGAGTCCGGCACAGCCCCCGAGGAGGACAGCGACGAGGAGAAATCCCTCGGCACCGCCTCGCAGGTCTTCACCACCAACATTCCCCCCGCCATCCAATACGCGGCCCTCGGCCATATCCACAGCCACTTCAATGTCCCCGGCGGCCCCTGCCCGGCAGTCTATGCCTCCTCCCCCCTCGCCTACTCCTTCCCCAAGCGCGGCTCTGGCGAGGCTACTAGCAGCAGCAAGCACATCGTGATCGTGGAGGGACAACCTGGAACGCCCGTCACGTACCGCGCCGTACCTCTGCAATCCGGCCGCAAGCTGCACCGCCTGCAATTTCCCGATGTGGCCACTGCCCTGGATTGGCTGAATGCGAATCCCGACACATACGTCGAGTTGCACATCGAGACGGATTCCTTCCTCACCGCCGAGGAGCGCAAGCTCATCATGACCGCGCATCCCCGCGTG
>JAXLVK010000112.1:0-18044 GCA_046329055.1 Bacteroidia bacterium | reverse complement strand
GGCTCTCCTTCTTCACCACATTGAAGAGGACGAGGTCGTAGATGTCCACGAAGTAGCCAAGGGAGGCCACCACGATGAGGAGCCACTGTTGCTTCTGGGTGAAGGTGAAGCGCTCATTTCCCAATTCTTTCATGGCATGAAGAATGCGAAAAGCTGTGCAAAAAGCAAGAAACACCCCGCCGGGGCCATGGCATTTTCCTTGCTTGGGTGAAATGGTTTACCTTCGCAAAAACATTCTCTGGATGCAAAAACTCCTTTCTTGCCTCGCCATCGCCCTGCTTTCTGGCATGGCCATCACCGCCCAAGGCCAATCCTTCTCCCACGCGGACTCGCTGCGCGGAGCCTTGCGCCCCGAGCGCACCTGCTACGACGTGCGCCATTACGACCTGCGCATGAAAGTGGATCCGGCGACACAGCGCATCAGTGGCAGCAATACGATTCGCTTCGATTTGGTCACTGCCAGCCCGCGTTTGCAGATCGACCTTTTTGAGAACATGCTCATCGACGGCATCACCATGGAAGGGCAAGCCCTCACCTACAAGCGGGATGCTGGCGCGGTCTTCGTGGACCTGCCCGCTGCACTTTCCATGGGCAGTCACAGCATGGAGGTGCGGTACTCCGGCACACCCATCGCAGCGGCGCGGGCACCCTGGGACGGCGGCTTTGTCTGGAAAAAGGACAGCCAAGGCAAACCCTGGGTTGGTGTGGCTTGTGAAGGAACTGGCGCGAGCCTCTGGTGGCCCAACAAGGACTACCTCGGCGACGAGCCGGATTCCATGCTCATCACTGTCACTGCCCCCATCGGTTTGAAGACCGTCGCGAATGGCAACCAACGCAGCGTCCGCGACCTCGATGCGCAGTGGACCGAGACGACCTGGGCGGTCACCTACCCCATCAACAACTACAATGTCACCATCAACATCGCGGATTATGTTCAGATCCATGACACGATGAGGAATGCGAGCGGCGTCCACGACCTGGACTACTATGTCCTCCGCGAAAATGAGGCCAAGGCGCGCAAGCAGTTCGAGCAAGTGAAGCCGATGATGCGGGTCTATGAAAAGGCTTGGGGCGAATATCCCTTTTGGCGGGACGGTTTCGCACTCGTGGAAACGCATTACCTGGGCATGGAACACCAAGGTGCGATTGCCTATGGCAACCATTACCTCCCCGGCTACGACGGTTACGATCCCCTTGGCCTCAAGTTCGACTACATCGTGATCCACGAGACGGGCCACGAGTGGTGGGGCAATAGCGTGAGTTGCAAGGACCATGCGGAGCTGTGGATCCACGAGGGTTTCTGCACGTATGGTGAGGCTGTTTACGTGGAGAACCTTTGGGACAAGGAAACCGCCACCCGCTACATGCTCAATCAGCGCTCCAACATTGTGAACATGGATCCCATCGTCGGGCCGCTGGATGTGAATTTCCAAGGCTGGTCGGGCTCGGACATGTATTACAAAGGTGCGTGGATGCTCCATACCCTCCGCAACCAAGTCAATGACGATGCGCTCTGGTGGAAGACCTTGCACGACTTCGCCGTCGCGTTTCGCATCAAGAACACAGACACCAAGGAGGTGATCGCTTGGTGGAATGAGCACCTTGGAAAGGACTACACCTGGCTGTGGAGGGAATACCTGTACCATGCCAAGCCGCCTGTTTTTGTCTATGAGGCCAAAGCCAAGGGCAGCAAAACCCAACTCAAATGCCGCTGGGAGGCCTCTGAAAAGGATTTCAAACTCCAGATCCCCATCGTGAAGCCCGACGGCAGCCGCATCATGATCAGCCCTACCACCACCCTCTCCAAAATCACTGTGGACGTCCCCGCCGATCAATTGAAGGTGGATGGAACGACTTGGTATGGGAAGATGCGGGAAGGGAAAAAGAAATAGGAAAATCATCCGTTGATTTTTTGCCAACAAGGCACAAAGACACCAAGCTAGACGCGTTCAGCTTGGTGTCTTTGTGTTTAGGTGGCTGAATTCAGACTCATGCAAGGCCATCGATCGAGCAAGAATTCGCAAGGAAAACGCCAATTAATCGATCTGCTTCGCTGCACCACCTAATCGATTTAGTCCAGCAAATTGGGCAGCAAGGCTAGGAAAGGCCTTCCAATCGCGATCCTCGCACGCATTTGGGAGGCACGTAAGAAAGGCAGCGACATTGACCAGCGACCACAAAAACCTACACTCGCTTGCCGCGTAGAAAGAGGTATGAAAGCGCCACAAGATTTGTCCAACTTGCTCATTACTTCCAGCGGTCTGTTGGTTTTGCTGGCGGATCGCGACTTTGAAATCATGGGTGTCCGCGAACAAGGCGGCGACCTCAGCTTCAAGGTCCGTACATAAACTGATATCCACAAAATGACTGCATTAGCTTAAGAATATCCCGTTCAAAAAAGGGGCCTCGATTGAATCGAGGCCCCTTTTTTAGTGGATTGTTGACAGCAGATAGTTGATCGCCTCCTTCAGCAAGATCAGCCTAGCCCCTCAGGGACTTATCAACTGTCACTTGTCAACTATCACCTACTGTACGTGTTTGACCGAGCCCGAACCGGTGATGTTGGTGTCCATGGTGGGGCTGCCTTTGTAGCGGACGCTGCCCGAGCCGGTGATGGTCACGTTCAGGTGGTCGCTGACTTGGATTTCGCAGTCGCCTGATCCGGTGATGCTCACGTCTCCATTGACGCAGGGCAGGTCGTAAGCACGGATGTTGCCGCTGCCAGCGATGTCAACTTCCAAGAAATCCGAGGAACCCGTGAGGTATTGGTCGCCGCTGCCTGCGATGCTTGCACGGACGGTGCTCGCCTCGGTGTAGAGGTGGATGTCGCCGGAGCCCGCGATGGAGCTTTCGACCGTGGTCGCGGATGCAATGATGTCGATGCTGCCTGATCCTGCAATGGAGACCTTCAGCTCGTCAGCGCCGGGGAAGGTGTCATTGGATACGATGTTGCCACTGCCGCTGATGCTTGCTTCCGTCAATGTGGGCAGCGTGATGTCGATGCTGAGTTGGCCTTCGTTGCGGACGCATTCATCGAATTTGATTTTCCATACGCCGCCGACGACATTGCGCTCAATGTTGTCGATGATGTTTTGAGCGCCAGTGATGCGGACCTCCTGGGTGGCACCTTGATGCAGCGTCACGTCGCTGGCGATGGCAAGGTCAATCCCCGTAAAATCCTCCAATGCAATGACTTCCGTGACCTGTGCGCCTTTGGGAGTCATGCAAAACAGGCCATCCTTGCAACCGGAAATCGATGCGACGACGGTCAATCCGAAAAGGGCTATCAATAAACTTTTGGTGCTTTTCATTTTCTGAATTGGGTATTTCTTAGTGTGCATTTGTCTCTATGACAATCGTAGCGAAGCACACCCTTACGCGCAGTTGGATTTTTTTTTGTTCGTCAGTCCTCCTGCTCGTCCTTGTTTTTCTTGGGCCGGGCATCTTGATAGAGCATCACCCGCAAACCGCCTTGGTAACCTGCCCAGATTTGCGTCCGGACATTGGCGCCGTCGTGACGCCACAGGGGATGCGGGCCGATCGCGGAGGCAAATTCACCATTGCCGTATTTGGGTTGGGTGGCTTGCAAGTTCAAGCTGCCGCCCGCAAAGATTTGCAGCCTGCTGCCGAGTGGCACCCCGATTCCCAGCCTTGTCGGAATCCAAATATTGAGTCGGGCCGGGCCCAGGGTTTCCTCGATCACATCGTTGCAAGTAGCCTCCAATCCCCAATGCACCGGGCCGATGAAGCCGCCAAATCCGAAGCCCGCGCCATAACTGAAGGCGATATGCTCCGGGCCAAATCGGTAGCCCGCAGTGAGGATATTGTAAAATTGTGCGCGGCCTGTTTTGTAGCTCAGGTAGGCCTGGGTCACATCGTTGGTGCCGAATTCCAGGACGCGGTAGCCCTTTTTGACGACATTGAACAGCCCGATCAAGGCGCCGCCCACGCTGTCCGCGATATTGACAAGGCCGATTTGGCAGCCACGGACCACACCCGCCTTGTTCACAATCCCCGCAATCTGCGACTTGGCCACGTCCCCGTCAGTCAAGTTCACCAAACCTGCAATTTGCGCCCCGCCTACATCCCCTTTCGCCCGGTTCGCCAGGCCCCCGATTTGCGCTCCTCCCACAGGGCCATTGGCGATGTTGGTCAGCCCTCCAATCTGAAAGCCTTTCACGCTGTCCTGCGCCCAATTCCCCAATCCGCCGATTTGGAAACCTCCGATTTTGCCCATGGCCACATTCGCCAATCCCCCAATCTGAAAGCCCCCGACATTGCGACCGAGGTTCAGGAAGCCCGCGACTTGGAAGTTCTCGACATCGGCGGGCGTGTAGTTCACCATCCCTGCTGCTTGGATTCCTCTCACGGATTGCGCCGCATAATTCACACCGCCAGTGGCCTGAAATCCACGGACTTCGCCATAGTTGACGTTGCAAATCCCGCCAACTTGCAGCCCCTTGGTATTGCCGGCGACGTGGTTCAACAAACCAGCCGCTTGCAAGCCCTTGACATTGCCGCCCACGACATTCACCAGCCCCGCGACTTGCAGGCCACGCACATCCGCCCGGTCCAGGTTCACCAATCCCCCCACCTCCAATCCGGTCACACTGTTGCAATATCCCGCGAAGATGTTGAGCGAGAAGTTGTTGTCCATGCCACCGCTGAGCAGCTTGTTGGTGCCAATGGAGGGGATCAAGCTGATTTGAAACGGGATTTCCCTCAATCGGTCGATGATATTGTCAGTGAGGCTGCGTTGCTTTTCCGGCACAAAAAGCTCCACCAACGGCATGGACTCGCGGGCGCGCAATCCCACGGTCGTCACAGGCTTGGTTGCCAGCGGTTGATCATAACCCGGAATCGGCGTCAATCCGACCGTGAGCGAACTCGTCCGCCGAGGATCGACCACCAAAACGGAGTCGCGAAAACCCTTTTTGCTGAACGACAACTCCACTTGCCGTGCGGCGCCATCGACGATCAGGCTGTAGTGCCCTTGCGGGTCGGTGAGCGTGGAATTCTTGCGACTGTTTTCATATACCGTGGCAAAACGCACCTTTTCACCCGATCGTCCATCGATCAAGTAACCGTGGATTTCCCGGTCTTTCGGCCCGTCATTGGGTTGGGGAGCTGCCTTCGCCTGACGGATCACCACGTGATTGCCCACGGATTGGAGGTCATAGTGGGGGCCCAGGAGCCGACGCGTCGCATCCTGCACCTGCTCGTGGTGTGCGTGCAGATTCACGAGGCTGTCCAATCGCAACAATTCCGGATTGTAGGAGAAATTGAACTTGCCCTCCTGCCCGATGCGGTCGAGTGCATCATCGAGCCGATGATTCTGCAAATCGAGGCTGATTTTGCGGCGAAGCGGATCCTGCTGCGCAAATGTGGTGGCGAATGAGAGAAAAATGAGAATCGCCGCAAGGAAGCCCACGCCAATGCCACCAAAGCGGATCGACGGAGGCTGAATTCCCAACCCGGTCATTTTCCCTACAAAACGGAAAACGACTGCCACCGGCCCCGTGGCATCCACTTGCATGGCCCCAAATGCGGGATCATTGGCAGGCGCCGCCTGTGATTTCGTAATATTTCCCATTGCGATTGACCTCCAGACCGAATGTGGCCTTGAGCACACCTAATGCGGAAGCAATGGTTGGGCGCTCGAAACTGGTGTTGAGCGGGCAGCCGCCTACCTCGGGACTCAGGATGCGGATGCTGTCACCCAATGCCGCATTCAGCTCGGCTACGACATCCTGCAACTGCTCCCCCTCGAAGACCAGTCGCTGCGTTTTCCAGAAGGCCGCATTTTCCACCTGCACCGTGTCCAGCCGGACGACATTCTTGGCTGCATCGTACGTGCCAGCCGCCCCAGCCTGCAAGAGTAGCCGCTGTCCCGCGCTGCTGTCCACCGCCGCCAGTTCGACCTTGCCCGTCTGCACCGCCACACTCACCCGCTCGGTCCGCGCGTCCAGGTTGAAGCTCGTCCCAAGGACGGTCACCTGCGCCTCGCCTGCGAGGATCCTGAACGGATGCGCCGCGTCATGGGCCACATCGAAATAGGCCTCCCCCTTCAGCGAAACGAGCCGCAAGTCACCCGAGAATTGCTCGGGATACTCCAACCGGCTGTTGCGGTTCAGGGTGATCACGGTGCCATCGGGCAATGTGTCGGTCAGGGACTGCGCCCCGGACTCGATCGCCAGCAACTTGGCCTGCGCGGGTCGGTTGTAGCGGTTCAGCACCAGCACCAATCCCACACAAAACACCACAAAAATCCCAGCGGCGATGCGGATGAACCACATGCTGGGCGAACGGCGGATACGGCGGCGGAGCTGCTTGTCTTCGTGGGCTTGCACGCGGGATTGCACCCTCGACCAAGCATTGTCCACGTCCACGGTTGTCTCCTCCCCTGGCTCGGCACTGTCCCAGACGGCGCGCAGATCATCCAGCAGGGCTTGGTTTTCAGGCGACTGCGCGGCCCATGAGTCCACCTCCCGGGCTTCCTCAGGGCTACAATCGCCTGCCAGGTACCTGCCCAGCAGCGCATCGTCTAGGTGACTGTCCTTGCTGTCTTCCATTTCTTCCACTTCTAAGACAACCCAGCGAGCCTTGGCCCGTATCCGGGGTCAACTTTTTCTACAAGAAAAATTCAGCGCCCAACCAAGCGACCAGCACAGGCAGCCATTCTGCCAGTGCATCGCGTAGCAGCCTGAGCGCCTTGCCAATCTGCACTTCCACCGTCCGGGGGGAGAGTTGCAGCCGCTCGGCGATCTCGTCGTACTTCAATCCCTCGAATCGGCTCATCTTGAATATCTCCCCGCAACGGTCCGGCAGCGCATCGATCGCCAGCCCCAGCCGCGACTGCAATTCTGCAAGCTGCACGGCCTCAGAGGGATCCGCAGCCAATCCTGGCGGCTGTTGCCGGACATGGTCCTCGTGGCGGCTCCGCACGGCAACATGCTTCATGTGATTGAGGCAACTGTTGCGGGTCGCGGTGAAGAGGTAGGAGCGCAGGGAAATCTCCGGGCTCAGGGTCGCCTTTTTCTCCCATAGCTGCACGAAGAGGTCTTGCACGAGTTCCTCCGAAACCGCTGGGTCAACCACCAATTTCCGGGCAAATCCACACAAAGCCGCATAGTGCTCGCGAAACAGCGACTCAAAGGCCGACTGATCGCCGCCTTGGATCATTGCAAACCGTTCCTTGTCGCTCTGGGCCATGTTGGAGCACAAAACTACCTATTCAGTTGATAATTGACAGGGGATAGTTGAGGCAAATGGAAGGCAAAACCATTCATCTTTTGTTGACAATACAATCTCTTATGGATACATTTGGTGCAGCATCAGGAGTATTTTTCTTTCAAAATGGATCATTCGTACAAGTTTCGGATCAGTTGCCGCGTGGAGTTGCGGGAGCCGGGTGAGTCGAGCGAGTTTGAGTTCAAGTATCAATTGCTGTCGGAGGCGAAGGCCAACTACAAGTCGATCCTGCTCGGACTCTACCGAAAAAAGGATGTCGTCGGGTTCACGATTTGCCTGAACCGGACGTCGGACAAGAAGTGGGGACAGGCGATCTTTCGGGAAGAAAACCCTTCCAATGGTTGAGCGATGACAACTGATTGAGCAAAGCTCCACCCTGCAAAGTGAGAGGCAACCGCAAAGGACGATCAACTCCAGAAGGACGAGCAACGGCGGGAGGCTGAGGCTCTCGAAGCCTACCGCCCTTCGTGCCTCCCGTTCCGGCCAAAATCTCATTCAAGCCTCACACAATGCTAGGAACCACATCATGGACGAGGATTGAATTCCCAGTCCAGAAAAAATTCTTCAAAGAAATTGAAAACGGACAAACAATTTTTCAGGGTAGCCGTTGTAAGTTCGCATGATAGCAATACTATCAAATTAAGTTGCAACAATTCTCATGGCTGATTCGGTTACAGTAAATCCACCGGGGGTGACGATCTCGCCCCTGAAACGGTTTTGGCGGCTGCTCAAGGTGGAGCGCCGGGACATCGGTAGCATCGCGATCTTCGCGGTAGTGGCTGGGGTGATCAGTTTGAGTCTGCCCTTGGGCATTCAGGCGATCTTCAACTACGTCGGCGGTGGTCAAGTGACGACCTCATGGGTGGTCTTGGTCATCGTGGTGATCCTCGGCGTGCTGGCGAATGGCTTGCTCCAAATCTTCCAAATCGGAATTTCGGAACGGCTTCAGCAGCGAATCTTCACGCACAGCGCCCTCGAATTCGCCTACCGCATCCCACGGCTCAAGATGGATGCCCTCCGGCAACAAGTCGCACCGGAGCTGGTGAACAGGTTTTTCGACACGCTGACCGTGCAGAAGAGCCTGAGCAAACTCATCATGGACCTGAGCGCGAGCGTCTTGCAAATCGTGTTTGGGCTTTTGCTCCTCTCCTTCTACCATCCGTTTTTCATCCTGTTTGGCATCCTGTTGGTCGCGCTCATCTTCGTGGTGCTGCGGTTCACAGGGCCTGCTGGACTGCGAACGAGCCTGGAGGAGTCGAAATACAAATACAAAGTCGCCTTTTGGCTGGAGGAAATGGCCCGGGCACTGGAGAGCTTCAAGTTTGCTGGGAACACTCACCTGCCGCTGGAGCGCACCGACCGCCTCGCGAGTCAGTACCTGCAGGCGCGGCGCAACCACTTCCGTCTTGCTCGTGAACTACGGCATGTTCCTCGCCTTCAAGGTGCTCATCATCGGCTCCTTGCTCGTCGTGGGCAGCCTGCTCGTCTTCAACAATGCCCTGAACGTCGGCCAATTCGTGGCGATGGAGATCGTGGTGATCCTCTCCCTCACTGCCGTGGACAAGCTCATCCTCACCACCGAGACCATGTACGACATCCTCACGGCGCTGGAAAAACTCGGCTCGCTCACCGACCTGCCCCTCGAAAGCGAGCGGGGCGAGCACCTCGGCAACGAACCCGGGACCCAGGGCATGGGCATTGCCATCAAGGACTTGACCTTGCGCTTCCCGGACATGCGGCACCCAGTGATCAGCCACGCGACCATGACCGTCAAGGCAGGCGAGCGCGTGAACCTCATCACCACGGACGACAGCTTCATCACCCACTTTTTCCGCCTGCTCACCGGATTTTACGACGGCTACAAAGGCAGCATCACCATCAATGGCCTGCCCCTGCAAAACCTCTGCATCGAGGACCTGCGCTTGCATGTCGGCGGGTACAGCACCTTGCAGGAGATCTTTGACGGCAGCCTCCTCGAAAACATCACCATGGGTATCGAAGGTGTAAACCTGGACCGAGTCCTGCCCATCATCAAGGCCGTGGGCCTTGCCGACTTCGTCGAAGGCGAGCAGGACGGCCTCCACGCGCACCTGCAAACCCACGGCGGGACCCTCCCGGAATCGATCAAACGCAAGATCATCCTGGCCCGGAGCCTGGCCACGCATCCTTCGCTGCTGCTACTGAACCAACCCTTTGACGGGCTCGACGCCATCGACAAGAATGGGTTCCTCGCCTATGTCAGGGAGCACCTGCCTACCACGACCATGATCATCGCCACCCCAGATCCGCTTCCGCAGGGCCTGGCCGATCGCGCATTCCGCATTGAGAACCATACTGTTATCGCAGCATAATCCCCACGACCATGCTCAACATCTCACCGGAATCCATCGCCCACCGCATCCCCCGCCAACGCCTGACTTCCCTGACCAAGGTGCTCTCCATCCCTATGGGGCGGCGACTCGGTTACGTCAGCCTCGGCATCCTGATCCTGCTCATTGGCTGCCTGCTTCTTCCATGGACACAAACCGTTGACAGCCAAGGTGCCATCACCACCCTGGCTCCCGACCAACGGCCACAAGCCATCCACAACATCATCGCGGGTCGGATCGAACGCTGGTACGTTCAGGAGGGCGATTACGTGGAAAAGGGCGATACCATCCTGCACATCTCCGAGGTGAAGGACGACTACTTCGACCCCCGGCTCCTCGAACGTACCAAGGAGCAGATCACCGCGAAAAACTTCTCCGTCCAGGGCTATGAAAGCAAGACATCTGCCCTAGACCAGCAAATCGCCGCCATGGTCGAGACCCGAACCATCAAGCTGCAACAGACTGAAAACAAGATCCGGCAGTCCCGCCTCAAGATCGCCTCCGACTCGATCAGCTTCGAGGCTGCCAAGACCAACCTGGACATTGCCCAGAAGCAATACGACCGGATGGTGCAGCTCTACAACAGTGGCCTCAAATCCCTCACGGACCTGGAAGCCAGACAATTGAAATTGCAGGAGGCGCAGGCCAAGGCGATCAGCGACGAGAACAAGCTCCTCACGAGCCGGAACGAGTTGCTCAATGCATTGGCGGAAATGGGAAGCGTGAGGAATGAATACGCCGACAAGATCGCCAAGGCTCAAAGCGAGAAATTCGAGGCCGTTTCCGCCCAGTACGATGCCGAAGCGAACGTGATGAAGCTGGAAAACCAGTACAGCAACTACGACCAACGCCAGAACCTTTACTACATCACCTCCCCGCAGTCGGGTTACATTGCCCGGGTGCTCCGTACCGGCGTGGGCGAGGTGATCAAGGAAGGCGAGGAACTCGTGAGCATCATGCCGCACCAAGCCGACCTCGCGGTGGAGCTCTACGTGGTGCCACGCGACCTGCCGCTCGTGCAAATCGGCAGTAAGGTCAGGCTCGTCTTCGACGGCTGGCCGGCGATCGTCTTCTCCGGATGGCCGGGGGCTAGTGCGGGCACTTACAGTGGCAGCATCGTCGCAATTGACCGCTTCATCAGCCCCAACGGCAAGTTCCGCGTCCTCGTCCAACCCGACAAGGAAGACGTGGAATGGCCCTCAGCCCTGCAATTTGGTGGTGGTGTGCGGGGCCTCTTCCTGCTCAACGATGTCCCGGTGGGTTATGAAATCTGGCGTCGTATCAGCGGCTTCCCACCCAAGTTTTACCAGAACAATACGGGCCTGCCGAAGGACGAAAGCAAGAAGGAGAAATAAGCCATGCCAAGATTGAAATTCATATTGGTCATGGTGCTGGGACTCGCCATTGGTGGAGTGACGATGGGCCAATCTGGGCCAATGCAGGCGGAACCCGCTGACACCGAAGCTCTGGCGCCAGACTCCATCCGAATCGGATTCCTCGACTTCCTGGGGCAGGTGCTGCAATACCACCCCATCGCGAAGCAGGCGCAGATCAAGGCCGAATCCGGCCAAGCCTATATCCAGGTGGCGAGGGGCGCATTTGATCCCTACCTCGCCGCGGCTTGGGATGCGAAGCGTTATGGCGGCAAGGACTACTGGCAGCTCTTCGAAGGCGGTGTCAAAGTGCCGACCTGGTTCGGGACGGAGTTTTATGCGGGCTGGAGCAGCGCTGTGGGCACCAATTTGGATCCCAGCCAATCGCTGCCCTCGGCCGGACAGACCGCACTCGGAGTCGAGGTGAACCTGGGCCGTGGCCTGTTCATCGATCAGCGACGCGCCGACCTGCAAAAGGCCAAGCTCTACGCCCAAGGCACGCAGTCGAGCAACAGATGATGCTCCTGCGCCTCGTGGAATCCGCGACCAACGCCTACTGGGAATGGTGGCTCGCATTTGCATCAGGCCACCTACCGCGATGCCCTGCAACTCGCGCAAGTTCGTCATCAGGTTGTTGTGGCGAGCTACCGCGAGGGGTGAAAATCCCGCGATCGAACACCGTGGAAGTTTACCTCCAAGTCCAAAATCGGCCCTGAACCAAAGCGAGGCCAATGCAGCTTGGCTCAAGGCCCAGACGCTCCTCAACAATTTCCTCTGGAACCCCGATGGTGAGCCAGTGGAATTGGTCAAGCCCGCCATGCCTGCGGACAGCCTGCCTAGCCTCCCGACACCCATGAGCATGCGAGATGCGGAGATCGACAGCCTCATCGCGCAGCACCCTGAGTTGCAATACTATGCCCTCCAACAAGATCAATGGGAGGTCGAGGAACGCTGGCGCCGCGAACAGCTCAAGCCGGAACTCGCATTGAATACCAAGCCCTCACCTACGCCCCCAAGGACGGGAGCGGCATCGGCACTCTGGACCCTACAAGCGAACCTGAAATGGGGTTGAAATTCAGCTTTCCGCTTTTTCGAGGAAGCAACGCGGTTACCTAGAACTCGCCCGCTTGAATGTCCAGGACCCGGAGTGGACCCAAGCCCAAAAAGCCGTCGAACTACGCAACAAGATCGTCGCCCTACTCGGGACATTGGCCCAAACGCGTGAACAGACGCAGCTCGCCGCCGACATGGTGGACAATTACATGGCCCTGGTACAGGCTGAAAACGTGCGATTTGAATCAGGGGAAAGCTCGGTCTTCCTGGTGAATGCCCGGGAACAACGTCTCATCGAACCGAACTGAAACTCAACTCCCTCAAGCCAAACTCCCCAGCCTCTGGGCCGAACTCAACCGCGCCACGGGAGGCACACTTCTTTCTAGGTGATAGTTGATAGTTGGACAGTTGATAGGGAATCGTCATCCAGGCGCTGTCAACTTTCCACTGTCAACTGTCAACTACAGGGTTTAATTTTTCTACGGCGGTGACGCCGGGGACCATGCGGGTCAGGAGGCCCTCGATGCCCATTTTCAGCGTCATGGTGCTGCTGGGGCAGCCGGAGCAGGCGCCTTGCATGCGAAGACGGACCACGCCGTCGGTGAAACTTTCGAAGATGACGTCCCCGCCATCCATGGCGACTGCGGGGCGGATGTTGTCTTCCAACAGTTGCTTGATGCGGCGCACGGTATCGTCATCGTCAGCTGCGCCTTCTTCGCCGGATTCGAGGCCCTCGATGATGGGTTGTCCGCTCTCTAGGAAGGCGGCAATGGCCTTTTTGATCACCGGGATGGCTGTTTCCCATGCGGTATCAGCAGCCTTGGTGACCGAAACAAAATTGGCGCTGACGAAAACCCCTTGAACGAAGGACAATTCGTAGAGGACGCGTGCAAGCGGGGATGCGGCTGCGGATTCCACGGTGGGGAAGTCCGCGCTGCCTTTGTGCATCAGTATTTTCTGGGTCACGAACTTGAGCGTGGCCGGGTTAGGAGTGATCTCGGTATAGATCATGGGTCTTATTTCCCTCTAATTTTTCCAAAAATTCACATTTCCACGCCATTCGATGGGAATGAAGCGCGAAAAACTGTCTCTAGAATACAAACAAAACGCTTCCTAAATGGTTTTAGATTTTTTTTGTTCTCTCCTCCAACCCATTGCGTTTATGATTAGAAACTCTATATTTGAATGAATTTTCAATTAAAAGAACGCAGAGTAGTGGATAATTCAAGAGACAATCGTGGCGAGGTGTACTCCACCAAGATCCGTGCCGGGAAGCGTACGTACTTCTTTGATGTGAAGGAGACGCGTTCAAGCGACTACTATATCACCATCACCGAGAGCAAGCGTCGCTTCTCTGGTGAAGGTTACGACAAGCACAAGATTTTCCTCTACAAGGAGGACTTCAACAAGTTCATGGGCAAGCTCACCGAGGTGATCGACCACGTGAAGACCACCCTGCTGCCGGACTACAACTACGACGAGTTCGACAGGGAGCAGTACTATGACGACGAAGAAGAAGATGATGACGAAGTGCCCCGTATCGCAGCGGACAACCACAATTCCGGCTACAACCGTGGAGGTTACAGCCAGAACAACAGTGGTGCTCGCGGGCGGTGGGATGACTGATATTTTTTAATTGGGTTTTTTGGGTGAACCGTGCAGCCATCACAAGTGGCTGCACGAATTTTTTTAATATGTTTGCCGCCGATTTGGGCAGACCCTACCCGGCTGCCAGATTCAGTGTTTGAAACCTCAATCCACAACCCCTCATGGGCTTTAAATGCGGCATCGTGGGCCTGCCAAACGTGGGCAAATCCACCCTCTTCAACTCCCTCTCCAGCGCAAAGGCTGAGGCGGCGAACTTCCCTTTCTGCACCATCGAACCCAACATCGGCATGGTTTCCGTGCCTGATCCGCGGCTCGAGAAGCTCACGGAGATCGTGCAGCCCAAGGCAGTGCAACCCGCCGTGGTCAAGATCGTGGACATCGCCGGATTGGTCAAGGGTGCGAGCAAGGGCGAAGGCTTGGGCAACCAATTCCTCGGCAACATCCGCGAGTGCGAGGCCATCATCCATGTGCTGCGTTGCTTCGAAAATGAGAACATCATCCACGTGGAAGGTGGCGTGAACCCGCTCCGCGACAAGGACATCATCGACCTGGAGCTGCAACTCAAGGACCTGGAACTCCTGGAGAAGAAGCTGGACAAGGAGCAAAAGATGACCAAGGGCGGCAACAAAGAGGCCCTCAAGCGTGTGGAGGTGGTGAAGACCATCATCGACCACGTCATGCAAGGCCAAAACGCCCGCACCCTGCTGATCGCCCCGGAAGACTGGGAAGTGGTCGAGGAACTCGGGTTGCTCACCAAGAAGCCGGTGCTGTACTGCTGCAATGTGGACGAAAAATCCATGGTTGGCGGAAACGCATTTGTGGAACAGGTTCGCGTCGAAGCCGAAAAGGAAGGCGCCGAGGTCATGACCATCTGTGCGGCATTCGAGGAGGAACTGACCCAACTCGAGGATCCCGAGGAGCGGAAGCTGTTCCTGGAAGACGCAGGCTTGACCGAGCCCGGCTTGGGGGTGCTCATCCGCAAGGCTTACCACATGCTGGACCTGCAGACCTACTTCACTGCTGGCGTCAAGGAAGTCCGCGCATGGACCATCCACAAGGGCATGAAGGCACCGCAAGCCGCTGGCGTTATCCACACCGACTTCGAAAAGGGCTTCATCCGCGCTGAGGTCATCAAATACGCCGATTTCGTGCATTACCGCTCCGAAGCAGCCGTGAAAGAAGCAGGCAAGATGTCCGTCGAAGGCAAGGAATACGTCGTCCAGGACGGCGACATCATGCACTTCCGCTTCAATGTCTGAGGCGGCGGATTCCTCTTCTTCAAATACCTAATGGCCTTGTCAGTTAGCAGATAGCAGGTAGCAGATAGCAGTTGCCATACTGTTCAGGGGCGCAGAACTGCTCATTGCTATCTGCTCACTGCTATCTGAAATAGTGCTATTTTTGCAGCAAAATCATCTTTGATATGAGCGATATTTCTGTCAACGAACTGAAGGAAAGAATGGATGAGGGCACTGCCCCCCGCGTGGTGGATGTCCGCGAACCCCATGAATGGGACATGGACCATATTACCGAGGAGAACATCCCGATGGGCACGGTGCCTACCCGCATCGGCGAGCTTGTGAGCCACAAAGACCAAGAGCTCGTCATCTGCTGCCGCAGTGGCGGCCGCAGCGGCAACATCGTCAACTACCTTCGTTCCCAAGGATTCACGGGTGTGCGCAACCTCGCAGGCGGCATGCTCTCCTGGCAGGCGAAAATCGACCCCAACTTCAACGTCTGAGTCCCGCCCTGCATGCGGAAATTCCTTAAATGGTCGGCCATTGTCATCCTGGTCGTGGGCTTGGCCGGGTCCGGAATCGTGTATTGGCAGGCATTTCTCCCCAATGTGAACCCCAATCTCAAGGAAGGATTCGCATTGTACATCCCGAGGGGGAGCGATTTTGAATTCGTGGTCTCGGAGATCGAGCGGACACAAATGCTGAAGGATGTGGGCAGCTTCAAGCGCGTTGCCTCCATCCGCAAGTACGACCGCCTCGTGAAGCCGGGCCGCTACGAAATCCCAAGGGGCCTAAACAACTGGAAACTCGTGGAAAAGCTCCGTGCGGGAGACCAGGATCAGATGAAAATGCGCATTGGTTCCCACAGGACCGTGGCCGAGGTTGCGGGAGAGATCGCCAAGCAGGTGGACCTGGACAGCGCGGAGATCTTCACCAAGATGCAAGACCCGCAGTTCCTCAAGGGCTACGGCGTGGAACCCAAGACCATCCGCAACCTCCTGCTGCCCAATACCTACTATGTCTATTGGACGCTGAGCATGGAGGACTTGTTCAAGAAGCTCCAGACCAATTTCAACGAATTCTGGACGCAGGAGCGCAAGGACAAGGCCGAAAAGGTGGGCTTGAGTGTGCATGAGGTCCTGACCCTCGCTTCCATCGTGCAATCGGAGACCTACATGGTCAAGGAACGCCCTACGGTCGCGGGACTCTACCTGAACCGACTGCGTGATGGCATCCCCTTGCAAGCCGACCCGACCTTGATTTATGCAGCAGGTGACTTCACCATCCGCCGGGTGCTGAACGAGCACAAGCTCATCGACAGCCCCTACAACACCTATATGCACACCGGATTGCCGCCCGGCCCCATCAACAATCCCGAATTGAGCGCGATCGATGCCGTCCTGAACCCGGAACAGCATGGCTACATCTTCATGTGCGCCAAGGCGGACTTCAGCGGCTACCACAATTTCGCCAAGACCCTGTCTCAGCACAACCAATACGCCCGCGAATACCAGGCTGCGCTGAACAAGCAGAAGGTGTACCGGTGAAATCCCGCCTCCAACATATCCGCGAATCCGTTCAATCCCGTGTGAAGACGGTTCGCGAATGGGTCTTCGCCCGTTGGGAGGTGATCCGGGACAAACTGAACCGCATCAGGCCCGCATTTTTGGGAAAAGCTGGCCTTGCGGACATCCTCGTCTTCTTCTACAATGGCATGACCCACAGGCGGTTCACCTTGAACGCCATGGCCATGGCCTACCGCTTTTTCTTCGCAGTGTTCCCGGGCTTGATCCTTGTGTTCACGCTCATTCCTGCCTTTGACATCCCGGGCTTGCAGGATCAGGTCTCAGGATTCCTCGGCGCCATCGTGCCGGGTGACAGCATGGGCTTCATGAACCGCGTCGTCGGGGAGTTCTTCTCCAAGCCATCCGCGGGCCTGATTTCGATCAACGTCGGCTTGCTGCTTTTCAGCACCATGAGCGGCATCAAGGTGATGATGAGCGCATTCAGCAAAGACAGCGAGCATTTTCGCCGCAGGAACATCTTCCATTTCAACTTTGTGGCGCTCGTGCTGCTGCTGGGGCTGCTGGTCATTTTCCTTGGGACGATTGCATTGCTCGTATGGCAGGAATTCACGGTCAAGGACCTCATCCATCGAGGTGTCCTGAAGGAAAATGGCTGGGAAAAGGCCATGGTCCAGGGACTGTTTTGGCTGCTCACGTATTTCGCGCTGCTGATCGCGGTGAGCCTATTGTACTTTCTCGGCCCCAGCACCAAACGGCGGGGGCGCTTCTTCTCCCCGGGCGCCATCGCAGGCAGCGTCCTCATCTTGCTGGCAGTGACCGGGTTCCGCCTCTTCTTCGCCCAATTCGCCAACTACAACAAGGTCTATGGCAGCATCAGCGCCATCATGGTGCTCATGGTCTGGTTTTACTGGATTTCCATCGTCTTGCTGATCGGATTTGAGCTGAATGCTGCAATCCTAGCCGCAAGCCACAAGGTCGTCGGCGGTCCAGATGAGTCGGATGGCCCGATCGAACGCCGACGGGAAGGCGACACGACCGATGACGAACGAGTTACACAAAGGAAGAGTGGAACCAAAGCCAAAGGCAAGGTAGCCCCATCGAAGGACGAACTTCCGTGATGTTTGAGTCCTTGGCTTATCTGCGAGGGGCCTGTCCCCTGCCTCCGCCCCGTCTCTGTCCTTGCCCGCGGTCGCGGCGAATGAGTCCATGGACATCTCTCAGCCGCTGAACCCGCCCATGCGGCTCCGAACTCGTGAAAAACTGCAACAGTTCCGCCTCCGTGAATGCGTCCAAGATGCGGCCATTGACCACCATGTCGGAGCTGCGAAGGCCGTAAGGGATCGAGAAGCCATACGGTGCTGGCGGTGTGGCAGGCTGGGTGCCACGGCCTCCTCCCTGACCTTGTCCCTGTGGGCGACGCCCCTGCTGATGCTGCCTGTCCCAGATCACGCGTTCCCGCGATGTGAGCGTACTGCGCATGGCGCCCTCCTCCTCCCATCGGCGGTGACGACGGTTCAATCCACCCGTGCCGTCCCTGCCCTCCGTCTCACGCTGGATGTTTTGTTCACGCACTTGAGCATTTTGTGTGATCTGAACCAAGCGCTGGTACAGCATCACGAGTTGCCT
>JAXLVK010000111.1:0-18486 GCA_046329055.1 Bacteroidia bacterium | reverse complement strand
GAACTGAAATTCACGCTTGGACTTCTCTGCCTTGAAGATGGAAGCCTTGTTGGCCAATTGTTGGCGGAAGGCCCAGAGAAATGCAGACTTTCCCGTTCCGTATGCCCCGATGAGGGTGAACGACTTTTGCCCGGTTCCTTTCAAAGATGTCAATCGCTCAAATGCTGCCTGAGCATTGGGTGTGCAGATATAGTCCAAATGGACATCCGCATCCCGCAGGATATTGATCGAAGGACGATATTCAGTTGTTGTAGTAGCCATTCAGGATGGTATAGGGGTCGCCGGCCACTTCGGCATCTAACTGTAGCACTTCATTCCCAGCGGTTTGGGAAAAGACTGTTTCTTCTGGCAAATTCTTGGTGATTTCCTCGATCTTCTCAAAAAGTCCTTCCCTCGAAAGCAGAAAAACCAAGCCAGGTGAATTGGGCGAATTGAGCATGTCTCTAAATGAAACACTTGTTGCCCCCATCGGAAGCTGATCGAGAATCACATAGAGTACCACTTGCCATGGCAGAGAGGGACGAACCTCTCGGGGGATCAAGGTATGCTTCTCTGTTTTGTCTTTTTCCCGGGTTTCCACCAAGGTGGTCCGAAGCAGTTCCAGATCAATCAACACACCCGAGAAGACCTCCTCTATGTCAATCTTGGATTTCCCTGCCCCTTGGCTGGAAGGCCGGATCAGGGTCCGCAGCATCACTGAAATGTCCCGCTCGATAGAGGCGTCCACGACAAACTGCCCCTCAAAATCGATCTTACGTCGAAGAGCAGTAAACAAATCACCCTCGGTGAACCTGAACCTGCCCGGAGCAAATTCATTGGCAAAGTACCCGTAGATCGATGCGTACCCGGTGGAAATCAGCTTGTACAGCAGAAGCCATATCGTGCCCTCCTTTTCAAAATATGGATCCTTGCCTCCATCCAGCTCTGCGAGGTATTGGCCAAAGTCGGTCAGGCTATCCGTCTCATCCGTCAATCCAAACGCACGCAACCAGTACCGAATGGAAGCCACCATGTTCTTACCCACCCCCAAGTTGACCACTGCGAGCGGATCATTGAAGTCCCCTCCCTCAGTTACAAAATCCAGCCCCTTCCGCAGCCAAGACAGGCGGCAGGTGAAGCTCTCGTGTCCCGAAAATCGCATCCGGGTGAATGTAGCAGCAGTTTCCACGCTCAATTCGACGCTGTGTTACGCCTCCCGTAACAGCGGCACAAAGTAAAGCAAGAGATCGGCAAAAGCGAACTAGAATTGAATCCTATCTAAAGCTGTCCTGGGTTGAAGCACCTACCCCCGCCGCTCAAACCCCCGAACTCGCCGAGCAAGGTCCTTCCCGCCTTCCCGTCCATCCCCCCAGTCTCCGCGAGGCAATGCCGCCGCTACGACACACCTCCGCCTCCAGTTCACATCCAGCCGCGACAACAGCTCCGCCAACTCCGCTTCCTTGCTCACCATCACCGCCCTTGCCCTTTTTGCCCAATAATCCGCCTTGCTGGGGAGTTTGCCCATGCACCCGATAATACTCCGCCAATGACCGCATCGCTGTCAAGCTCCCCTCCTGTTTGGCGGAATGATGCAGCCGCTGAAGGGCCATGCTAACTTCCCGGGATTTCCGTAGCGTCTTGCGACATTCCAGACAGGACTTGGGCTCGGCTTCCAATGGGATGCGCCATTCCTCGTACCAGAGTTGCTGCTCGCGCGGCGTGAAGTGGAAGTCCAGGCCGCAGGTCTTGCAGCTGCGCACCACATCCACATAGACGGGCTGCGAAGGCGGGAATGCATCGACCGAAAATTGGAAGGATGCCTTGGCGAGGATGGCCCTCCCCGATTGCAAGCAGGTGTTGCAGGCCCAGTTGCGCCAGACGATGTTCCAGGCAGCGACATCATCGGGGGGCGGCAGGATGGCACGGGACCCGGCGAAGTAGGCCCGGTAGGCGCGTCCACCCAAACAGGTTTCCTCCTGCTGCCGCATTTCGCCGCAGACGGGACAGCAGTAGGTGGGGGCAGTGTGGGCGGCTTCCATTGTGTGAGAATCTAAGCATTTGGATTGGTGTTAGCATGCAACCGTGGTTGCGTACCGCAAGGCATCTGAGGGAATCTGGATAGGCCCGGCACCAAGCTGTGTGCAAGGCCGACTTTGACTTTGTATCTTTGTAGGAATATCCATGGGATGCGCGATCCAGTCTCAACTATCCCCCAAAATGCAAGAAAACGACCTCATCCAACTCGTCACCATGGAGATGCCATTTGGCAAGTACGAGGTAGCTCATCGCGGACCTGCCGGAGCATTACCTGGTATGGTTTCCATGCGAAGGGGTTTCCGACTGGGCGGCTCGGGCACCTGCTGGGCCTCATCTACGAGATCAAGCTCAATGGCCTGGGTACCTCCTCCAAGCCGATCCGGGAGCAGCATGGGCGGCGGCGGTAGGCGGAATAGGCAGTCGCCTTCATGTTTTTGAACATCCCTTCATGTTTTTCATGATGCGATGTTGTTTTTTGAACATGCCTTCATGTTTTTTCATGATGTGATGATGTTTTTTGAACATGCCATCATGGTTTTCCATGATGCGATGTTGTTTTTGAACATGCGAGGTTGTTCCAATACCCCCTTCATGATCGGATCAACATGGCATCATGAACTGAAGATGTGAGGTTGTTCCGGCCTACCCCCTTCATGGTCGGATCAACATGGCATCATGGATTTGAACATGTGAGGTTGATTCCGGCCTACCCCCTTCATGATCGGATCAACATGGCAGCATGGTTTTTTGAACATGTGAGGTTGATTCGGCCTACCCCCCTTCATGGTCGGATCGGCAGCAGCATCGCGGATTTTGAAGATGTGAGGTTGTTCCGGACTACCCCCTTCATGGTCGGATCAACATGGCATCATAGTTTTTGAACATGAGCTTGTTCCGGCCTACCCCCTTCATGATCGGATCAACATGGCAGCTGAGATCGACGAACATGCGCGCTTGGAACTTGGTGAGATGTGCCTCCGGGAATCAGGATGGCCACGATTGCATTTCGAAGAATGCACCGCTGATTGGGCCAAATTCATGCAGGAAAGGGGATCAAAGATGGATCGTATGGGAAAATTGGAAGTTTTTAAAAAAAAAGATCCAATGTTCTGGAACCTTGGTCGGCGGCTTTCCGTAACAACCTCTACAAGCACCACTGACGGGACAATCTGTGGCCTGCTCAAACGATACTTCTTGCGATTTGCTGTTTGTCCAAACAAAGGGTTTTCCACCCAAACGAATGCGTTATTTTCATATTCATTAACCCATTAATCGAAACAACATGTTTGATCCACAAATCATTATCAACTGGTCACCTGCCGATCGAGCAGAGTTTTTCCAATGTCTGGACCGGATGGCGCAACTTTCTCCGTGGCGCATCTCTCTGGACGAAGACTACAAACTGGCACACCCGACCGTGGGTGACAGCCGACTCACCTACGTGAGGGATTGCACCCTTGCGGCGACTGCGAATCAAGACGAGCTGGAACTGAGCGCAAACCGCGTGCAGCAGATCAGCAGCGAGATGGAGAAGTTCAATACCCTGCATGAAGTGGTCCGCCGAGTGGGTGCATTCATGCAAGGCCTCGTGGATGCGAAGCACTTTGTGGGTAGCAAATTGCTGGTGGATTCCCGTTACATCCACAACCGCGTGGAACTCGAAGCCAAATCCGGCAAGGGCGGCATGAGGGAGGTACTCGCGGGACTGGATGCGCACTTTGCACGCAGCGGTTCCAAAGGCAATGGCAATGAGTCTGAAAACCAATCGCCTCAGCCCCCCCTCCCTCCTACCTCAGGCGGCCCTAATCCTCCGAAGGACGGAGAATAAGGAACTGCCCGAAGACTGGGATTTCCTTTTCAAATGAAAATAAATGCATTTCGTTGAGCTGCGCGGAGCAAGTGATTGCCTCCGCGCAGTTCTTTTATCGTGGACTGTTGGGCTGTGGGTGCCTTAGCGACAAGCTTTGTAAGGCAAAATGATTCTCCTGGGATTGCCTACATGGGCTTGTCGCAAACAATGAATTGAGGTTCAAGAGAGGATTGTACTGGAGTAGCCAGTCGGACACACATATCTAGCGTAAGCAACAGCACCTACTCATCAAACCCCAGCAGCCTAGCGATTTCTTTCCAAGCGGCTTTGCGTTGGTTGTCATAAGCCAGGGCGTCGTCTTCGCTGCCGGATTCGATGTATTGGAGCAGGGCCAAGCCTTCGTCGGCGACCAGGCCAAATGCTTCGTTCAGGTCCTCCAGGAAGCCACGGTCGCTCGGGTCGGTCAGGAACTTGGTGGCGAGCAATGCAGCGTATTGTTTCTGCACCGTTTCAATGCCGCCGAGTTGCTCATTGACGATCTTGTCCACCTCGGCTGCGGTGTACGCGTCGCGGCTGTAAGCGTCGGCAGCCTCCCCGATCACGAGGTAGGTATCGTAGAGCAACAGTCCGCCAGAGCCGCCCAGGGCTTCCAAAGCCTCGGTTTTGCCAGTAGTGGATTGGGCATGAACCTGAGCCTGCGTAGCAAACGCGATCAGGAAAAGGAACAGGAGCTTTTTCATCGTATTCGACATACCGCCAATTACTGCATTTCTGCCGACCCAGTTGATGTTGGCACGTCTAATCGTCAATCGTCTGGCGACTGATCGAAGCAAGGAATTGCAGCATCGATGGCATCAATTGTTGCTTCCAATTCAATTATGCCAATAAAGAAACCTAGCCGCCAGCCATCATTTCGAGCGAAGCGAGAACTGCAACAATCACGACCTCCGCAGAGATGAACTCTTGGGAGTAAATCTCGGAGGCATTTGTAGCACCCAACGCAAACCATCATGCAGTTCCTGCAGGTGTATCTATACTCCGCTCGGTCACAAACTACCTTTTTCGGCTTGTCATGTCGAGTCCCGAGGAAGTCGGGAGAAGACATCTAGCGCACGTAGCTGGGAGGAATGGCACCCCGGCCGTTGTGCGCTAGATGTCTCGATTCCGGCCTACGGCCTCCTCCGACATGACAATTCAAGGAAAATTATGACCGCGTGAAGTATAACCCCAGAGATTTACTCCCATTGTAGGTTTCTAAGGCCGTCGTGAGTGCTTCGCAATTGTTCAGTGTTGTTCGTTTTCAGAGGTCTTCACGAACGCTCAGCGTTTCTCACTCCGCTGCGCTTCGTTCGAAATGACAAGTCGGGGGCCCATCCACAGCCCAAAAGCCCCCACCAAGCAAATTATCAATTGTTAATCAATGTCGTTAAGTTAAGCTGAGCCCGTGGCCTCCCGGCCCCGTTCGGCGAAGCGCAGGGCAGGCTCCGGGCTACCGAACGTTTGCCTCCGGCATGCGCGCATCTGAAGCTTAAATTGACTCTTTTCGCCAGAGGCAAACGTTCGATCGGCGTGCGGCGAGACGCCGCCGCCTCTTAACCCAACGACATTGAATTGTTAATTATTAATTCTCAATTATTAATTCTCAAATGCCGCCTACCTTTGTCTCACCAAAGCTCAAATTCATGCGCAAAACCCTGAGAATCCTTGTCCTCCTCCTCCTCACGGCCTCTGCTTGGGCCTGCGGCACCGACGGTCTTGGCGGAAATTCCAGCCATCCCGGTGGCAAAGTCTTCCTGCTGTCCATCGACGGCGGCGGGATCAGGGGCATCGTCCCGGCGGCGATCTTGACGCAGATCGAGGCGCAGACGGGCAAACGCGCTTACCAAATCTTCGACCTGATCGGCGGGACATCCACGGGCGGCATCATCACCATCGGGCTCACCTCGCCCAATCCCATGCCGGACGGGAAACCCTTCACGGCGCAGGAACTGCTCGACATCTACAAGACCCAAGGCGGCAAGATCTTCTACAAGCAATCGATGTTTTGTGCCACCTGCGCCGCCTATTATGCGGACGACCGCAAGGGCAATGGCGTCGAACCTTACCTCCAAAGCCTCGTTTCCAAGACGGTCACCCTCGCCGACGGCCGCAAATACATCCAATCCCAACCGGGCAACCAAGTCCGGCAGATTTTCACGACGACCTATACCATCAACAGCTCCGGCGGTGTGGTCAAGGATCCGCGTCGGGGATGGGATTACGGCCCCTATCTCTTCAATACCTTCGACGCCACCCGCAATCCCGAAGACAATTATGCCCTCTGGGAAGCTGCAAGGGGCACATCGGCGGCACCGACATTTTTCCCGGTCGCGCATGTGGGCGGCGGCAAGGGCGGCAGGTCGGCAGCGGAGCGGTGGGTGGTGGATGGCGGCGTCATGTCCAATGATCCCGGCGTTTGGGCAGTTTCGGAGGCGCTCCGCACTGGAATTGCCAAGGAGCTGAAGGACATCGTGCTCATTTCCTTGGGCACCGGACTCTACCCGGCGGATGCAGGATTGGGCATCAACAACAATTCTGGCGTGACCGTCCCCGACTCCGGCAACTGGGGCACTGCTCCCTGGCTCGCCACCAACATGTACAACCTGCAAGGCGTCTCCAACCGGGGCGCCATCGTGAACGTGATGAGCTACTCCGAACAACTCGCCACCGACCCGCAACTGCGTGGCTTCCAAGCCGCCGGGATGCAATACTACCGCCTCAGCCCGAATCTGCCGCAGGCACAAGCCGCCATGGACGACATCTCCGCCGCCAACATCGATTCGCTGGTCGCCATCACGAACCGCTACCTCACCGGGGAGGGCAAGAAGACATTTGATGCGGCGATCAAGGCGATTGGGAATTGAGGGGGCGGATCGGAGCAAACCTAGAGGATTTCATTTGAGCATCGAGGCATGAGAAACAGCTCATGGCTCGTTACATATTTGCACAGATTGCCAACAATTGATAGATTCGGTTCTACGATTTCTTTTTCAACAACTGATTCTCAATGGGCATGATGGCACAAAAGTGGGCGATGATCCTTTTGATCGTTTTGATTTCAATCAATATGGCGATGGCTCAGCGGCCTATCCCCGTTGCAGATCGAGACATCACTTTGGAGCCAGGAGAATCTAGACTTGAGTATTTCGCGTTTGACGAAGGTGACGAAATCCTGATTCGGGGCAAGCAATTGGATGGGAAGTTACCAGTTCAGGTTTCCATTGCACCATTTGGAGCTGAAGACATTTTCAGCAAAAGCGACTTCAAGAAACTTGCTGCCACCCGAATCTCGGTATCCAAGAGGCAGGTTTACCGGTTCACCTTCTTGAACCAAGACAAGGAGCAACGATGCCGCCTTCACCTTGAGATCCATCGCGTTTCAGCTTCCAACAACCCTGAGCAATTCATTACAGATGTGACTTGGCGTGAAGAAATTGATACCAATGGAACACATCTCCAACGTGGGGTCGAGATCCGGAAGGATACCCTGGTTTACCAGGTTCAACGAAAGCGAATCCATAAAACCGATACAGCCGAAGTCGGAATCATCGACAAAACACTCACCGTCCATTCCAGTACAAACGGTTCCGGACCTGAGACGAAGCTGAAGGTGGAGCTTCCCCGTGATCAGTCTGAGCCCATGTCACAGAAGAAGCTCATTTCCTGGGCCTATTGGGTTGCTGTCGATGACCCCGAAAACAGTGCATGGAACAAGAATGTCCAGATCATGAAAACACTCGTCAAGGGTGCAGCGAAAGTTTATATGAGTCCATTGGGCGCGCTCGCAATGGGTGCCGTCACAGACCTTCTCATTCCAGAGGGCGACGACGACATCGGGCTTGAGTTGCTAAATTGGGAACAATACCAAGCAAGAGCCTCGGGTAATTACTACAATTTTCTGGACAAGGGGGCTGACTTGAAGGGAGCCTACAAGGGCTTCCCACCCACCAAAGATCGGGAGATTGGCCTCATCCTCCATAGCGACAACATGCTAGCCCCGGTGGACGTCCATGTCAAATTTGTAGCAATGGTCGAGACCAAACATTTCAAAATGGAAATTCAGACGATTCGCAAACCAGGTGTCCGCATTCGTATTCCAGTGATCTCGGCACCAACGAACAACCTAAAAACCGATTGATCAGCCTCAAAAAGGCCATTCGCCGTAGGGACCCCGATGTCTCGGGACGACCTGTCCCTATGGCATGATGCACCGCGAAATTATCCCCTATCCCATATCAACTATCAACTATCCCCTACCCAGCGCCAGCTTCATCCGCTCAATCCCGCGCGTAATATCCGCGACGTCGGTGCAACTGAAGGAGAACCGGATGCTCGTCCCGAAGTGCTTGCCAAATGCCAGTCCAAACACCGTGGCCACGCCTGCATCCATGAATTTCTGGAACACGTGCAGGTTGGCGGCTTGGGCGGTCAGGTCCTTGGGGATGAATTCGCTGAAATCGGGGAAGAAGTAAAATGCGCCTTGTGGACGGTTCACCCGCAGGCCCTCGATGGCATTCAGCTGCTCGTACATGAAGTCGCGGCGGCGTTCGTATTCCACCAAAATTGGGCTGAGGAAGGCTTCCTCGGCGGCGGTATTGTCCAGCGCTTCAGCTCCGGCATATTGCAGGAAGGTCACCACGCCAGCGGTTTGGCTGTAATCACCGAGGCGCAGCATCTTCGCAATCTTGGGCTCGCGGCATACAATATACCCCAAGCGCCATCCCGTCATCGCATAAGTCTTGCTCAATGTGTAGCAGCCGATGATGAATGACTTGTTCAATGCCATCGGGCTGAAGTAGGTCAGGCCGTCGAACACGATGCGCTCGTAAGCCTCGTCGCTGATGAGGTAAACCCCATACTTTTCGCAGAGGTCGGCGATGCCACGGATTTCCTCCTCGGTGAAGACCTTGCCGGTCGGGTTTTGTGGCGTGTTCAGGTAAAAGAAGGAGACATTGGAAAGCACCTTGTCCAGCGCCTCGTAGTTCACGGAGAAGTCTGAATTGAGCGGGACCTCTTCGAAATCGATCTGACAATAGGGCACGAAGTTTTCCAGCACGCAGCTCCAGCAGGGAGCAAACCCGGCTCCACGTTGACCTTCGAAGAGTTTGAAGACCAGTTCCAATGCCTCCTGACCACCGTAGGTCACGATGACATCGTCCGCGCTCAGCCCCTCCGTGCCATTCACCCGAGCCATTTTCCGAGCAATCGCCTCCTTGAAGACGGGTTCACCACCCGATTTCGGATACTTGGTATGTCCAGCAGCGAGTGCCTTGCCACAGGCGACATTGATGTACTCCGGAGTCGGGAAATTGATCTCGCCACGCTGGAACAGGACAAAGTCCTCGCCTGTGCGAGCCTTGAACTCAGGCCCCAGGCTGCGCGCCCGCTCGGAGATGGAAACGATCGGCGACAATTGGAGCGTCGCGAGGCTCTTGCTGAAGGTGGGATGGGACATGGGTGAGTGTAAAATCTGGCCGCGAAATTAGACAGCGAGCCAATCGGATAGGGAATTAATAATTCACAATGGACAATGAATAATGCACAATCAATGCCGCATGCGGGCGTGAACTCGGCTGCGGCCCCTTGGGCGTGAGTTCGGCATCACTGACCGAACCGCATGGAATCATGAACTCGTGCGATCCACAATCTTGTACTCACCAGGGTTTCCCTATCTTTGCCGCCCATTTTACCTCCACATCATTAGAATATGGGATTCCTAGACAGCCTCTTCGGCAAGAAGAAGAAAATCACCCTCGAAGAGGGACATGCGATCAACCAAGCACATGTTGCTGCCAATCCTGTCCCAGCAAGCAATGAGAATGCCCGCATGCGGCAGGCGAGTTCGGCGCTCACCGGCAAGCGTTTCCAGGAGGCGATCGACCTCTACAAGGCACTGGCGAATGACTTCCCCGCCCAAAAGGGGACTTACCTGAGCCAAGTCGGGGCAGCCTACTACTTCTTGGGAGACTACCATCAGGCGATCGACTACTATGTCCAGGCCCGCGACCACGGGATGACGGCCTTCATGATCGATGACAACATCTGGGAAGCCTGCGAAGCGATCCACTCCCAAACGCGGGACGCATCCATCGCCAACAGGTACCTGGAACTCTGCCCTGGCGGTAGCCATACCAAGGCCGCCAAGAAGATGCTGGGAAATTGATCCCGGAAAAAGCCCTACCTTTCGGCAACGGTTGCTGAATCGCTCGCTACTCTGCGGCACGAAGCAGCCCGTGTTGCGAGCCTTCCAAGACCAAGTGAGACTTTTCCTTGCTGAGTTCGCAACTTTGGTCAATCAAAACACTGAAATCGATACCCCATGTCCGATCCACAACCCTGTCCCAAATGCCACTGTGAGTACACCTACTTCGTGGACCACCTGCTGAACTGCCCCGAATGCGGCAACGAATGGAATCCCGAGGAGGTCGTGGTGGACGAGGCGACCGCAGGGTTCATCGTCAAGGATGCCAATGGAACCATCTTGCAGGATGGCGACTCAGTTGTCATCGTGAAAAGCCTGCCCGTCAAGGGCGCAGCCCACTCCATCAAGCCGGGCACCAAGGTCAAGAACATCCGCCTTGTAGAAGGTGACCACAACATCGACTGCAAAGTCGAAGGCTTCGGCGGCATGCTGCTGAAGTCAGAGTTTGTCAAGAAGGCTTGATGGCCTTGATCCCTGCGAGCGCTCTAAGCGCTCGCAGGGATCAAGGCCGCACCACCTCCAGCAGGCATTGCCCTTCAGGGCTGCGAGCGCGCAGAGCGCTCGCAGCCCTGAAGGCCCCTCCCCCGATTTGCAACATCCTACCCCCATTGCCTACTCGTTTTTCTTAACTTGTGGGCTTAAATGCATTTGAATAACCGCATGAAACGATTTCTCGCATTCTCTGCTGGCATTGCACTCTCGCTTGCCGCGCAGGCACAGGAACTCCTCACACCGGAGTTGCTTTGGAAGATCGGCCGCATTTCCGAGGTCGAAGTGAGCCCGGACGGCAATACCATCCTCTTTGGCGTGACCTACTATGACCTCCCCGCCAACAAAGGCAACCGCGACCTCTATACCCTGCGCCTCAAGGTTCCGGGTGACAAAGGCAAGAATGCCATGAAAGCAGGCAGCGCGGTCAAGATCACGCAGACCCCGGAAAGCGAGTACAATGCCCTGTGGCGCCCCGACGGCCAAAAGATCGGCTACCTCAGCGCCAAGTCCGGCGACATGCAGCTCTGGGAAATGAACACGGACGGTTCTGCTGCGACGCAGGTGACGACTGTCGAAGGCGGCATCAGCAATTTCGCGTATGCACCCGACGGCAAGCACGTCAGCTATACCCGCGACATCAAGCTGGACCAGACGGTGAATGAGGTCTATCCCGACCTGCCCCTCGCCAAGGCGCGCATCACCGATGACCTGATGTACCGCCACTGGAATGCCTGGCACGACTATGCCTACAGCCACCTCTTCATCGCCGACTACGACAATGGCAAGGTCGCCAATGAGAAGGACCTCATGCCCGGCGAGCGCCACGATTGTCCCCTCCCTCCCATGGGTGGCGGCGAGCAAATCGGCTGGAGCCCGGATGGCCAACACATCGCCTACACCTCCAAGAAAACGGACACAGGCAAGGAGTTCGCCGTCAGCACCAACAGCAATATCTATGTCTATGACCTGAGCTCGGGCAGGACCAGCACAATCGCGGATGCCCACATGGGCTACGACCAGGAGCCTGTCTATTCGCCGGACGGCAAGACCATCGCATGGCTGAGCATGGAGCGTGACGGCTTCGAAAGCGATTGCAAGCGCATCGAGATCTTCAATGCCACCGAAGGCACGAGCCGCGAACTCCTGAAGCGGGGCGACATCAGCGCGGAAAACCTCTGCTGGGCCACCGATGGCAAAAGCCTCTACTTCACCTCCGACACCAAGGGCACCGTGCAGGTCTTCAACATCGAAGTTGCCACCGGCAAGGTCCGCCAAATCACCGAAGGCCAACACAACTGGGGCAGCGTCCAACCTGCGGCTGGCATGCTCGTGGGCGACCTCACATCGATGTCCTACCCCACCGAACTTTACACGATCGACCCGAACACAGGCTCCCAAGCCCGCCTCACGACCATCAACCAAGACCTGCTCAAGGGCGTGCAATGGGGCGACGTGAAGCCGCGCACTGTCAAGACCAGCGACGGCAAGGACATGCTCGCCTGGGTGATCTACCCGCCGAACTTTGACCCGAACAAGAAGTACCCGACACTCCTCTACTGCCAAGGCGGCCCACAGAGCGCTGTCAGCCAATTCTTCAGCTACCGCTGGAACTTCCAGCTCATGGCTGCGAATGGCTACATCGTGATCGCGCCGAACCGCCGTGGATTGCCCGGATTCGGGGAGAAGTGGAACGACGACATCAGTGGTGACTGGGGCGGTCAAGCGATCCGCGACTATCTCGCCGCTACCGACGACATCAAGAAGGAAGCATACGTGGACGGAGCCCGGATGGGCGCTGTGGGCGCGAGCTATGGCGGCTACAGTGTCTATTTTCTGGCCGGCAACCACCAAAAGCGGTTCAAGACCTTCATCGCGCACTGCGGCCTCTTCAACCTGGAAAGCTGGTACGGCAGCACAGAGGAGATGTTCTTCGCCAACTGGGACATGAAGGGCTCCTACTATGCCAAGCCGCAGCCCAAGAGCTACGCGGATTACAGCCCGCACAAGTTTGTGCAGAACTGGGACACCCCCATCCTCGTCATCCACGGCGAGAAGGACTTCCGCGTCCCCGTCACCGAAGGCATGCAGGCCTACAACAACGCCCAACTCCGCGGCCTCAAGTCCCGCTTCCTCTACTTCCCCGAGGAAGGACACTGGGTCATGGGCCCACAAAACGGCGTTCTCTGGCACCGGGAGTTCTTCCGGTGGTTGAAGGAGACGCTCTGATTTCTAGTTGATAGTGGATAGTTGACAGTTGAGGGGCCTTGGGCTGCTCAACTGTCAACTTGCTTTTTGGGGGTCTCTGATTGTTGCGTTTTGGATTGCGCTTGGTTCAACCTGAAGGCAGCTTCAGCGAGGCTTGAGAAGGCTTCCCTATGGACGCCTTCGGGCTGGTAGGCTTCGCGAGTACTTCATCAGGCGTTGACGGACTTTGCCATGGGAACAATCGGGCATGCAGGTTGGCTGGCTTCAAGAGCCACAGCCTCCCAACTTGAAAAGGTTACGAAGACATAACGCTATCAACTATCCCCTATCAACTATCAACTGACCGTAATCACATTCATTTCCAGCACGGATCATCGTCAAAAGTTGCCTGTGAGTCAGGAGCTTTGTGTCGATGTGGATTCTATTGGTCATCGTGGCAGTGTTGGCGGGAATTTTGGGCTCCTCTCCTTGCTGCTTTCAAGCCGATCCGCATCTTGGTGGACAGGCAATGCATTGGCCCCGGTCTCCTTGCATTGGTGGGGATCGATGCGGCTGTCATTGTTCTTTGACGGTGAGCGTGTGGGACTGGAACTGAGGATGTTCGGATTTCGAAGGCTGATCCCATTCAAAAAGCGAAAGAAAAAGGAAAAGCCGAAGAAGAAGCGGCAGTGGAACATGAGCCTGAGCAAAGTGCGGGGGCTGCTGCGAACCTTTGAGGTGGAGGAGTTGCGGTGGGTGCTGGACACGGGAAACTTTGCCTTGAATGCGCAACTGATGGGGCTGACGTGGATGCTGCAAGGGCCGCATTCGGTCGTGATGATCAACTTTCAGGGCGAAAACCACCTCCGGCTGCGGATCAGGAACACACTTGGCAGGTTAGGATGGGCCTATCTGCGGAAATGATGCAACCTCTAAATGTTGAATACAATGAGCATGAATTTTGACGAAATGCTGCAAAAGGTGACGGATTTCATCCGTACCGAGGCCAAGACGGAAAGCGTGATTGGCACCCCATTTACCCTCGGCGAATTCACCTGCGTGCCTGTGATCCGAGTCGGGTTCGGCTTCGGGGCGGGCGGTGGCGACGGTGAGCAACCCGGCAAGGGGCATGGCGTTGGAGGTGGTGCTGGCGCGGGAATGGGCATCGAGCCGGTGGGCTTCCTGGTGAGCAAGGGCTCCGAAATCCAATTTGTCTCCACCCAGCACAGCAAGGGGCTGGCAGCTGCCCTCGAAAAGGCTCCCGATGTCCTCATGAAATACTTCGAAACCCATCCCAGCGCGGAAAAGAAGGCTGAGCCTGAACCCGTGGTGACCAAATAGTTGACTGAAAGCGGATAGTTTGTGCTTGACCAATTCGCGGACCTGGGCCTTCCCGGGTCCGCGTTGCGTTTTTTGGGGGAGCTTGCAGGGGGGCAATCTGTGGGGAAACAATGTGGCTGCCTTATCACACGATCAAACGGGAAGCCGCGGAACTCTTGAGGGAGCACTTGCACGTATTGGATTCGCCAAAGCCTGGGGGCTAGGTTTTGAGGGTGCTTGATAGGAGGCGATTGGGGAATCATTCGACACGGGGCATGGGGAATTGAGATTGCTCGTGGGGCATGCAGGTTGGCTGGCTTCGAAAGCCTCAGCCTCCACAGAATTGCCCACGCAGCGTGGTCTCCCTACACAGAGTCTATCAACTGTCCCTTATCAACTATCAACTAAACAGAAATTCCCATCGCTCTCATCAATGCGGTGGCGTTCATGCTTAGGCATTGGCCGGGGGTGAGGCGGTAGTCGAAGAGGAGCTTGCCCTCGTCGGTGACGGTGCAATTGAAGCTGTAGTTGTGGATGGAGGGGATTTGGCCTTCCATGTCCACGAGTTCGATGTCGTGGGTGCTCACGAGGCCGCTGCCGCCGAGGGAATGCAGTTGCTGCACCAATGCCCGTGCTCCGGCCTGCCGATCCTTGCTGTTGGTGCCTTTGAGGACTTCGTCGAGCAGGAAGAGGGTGCGGGGCTGCTGCCGGACTTGGTGAATGACGGATTGCAGGCGCTTGAGTTCGGCGTAGAAGCTAGAGGTATTTTCCTCCAGCGAATCGGTGGTGCGCATGGATGTGATGACGCCCGTGCAGGCGACGCGGAGACGCTGCGCGCAGGCGGGGGCTCCCATGAGGGCCAAGACCACATTCAATCCAACGGTGCGGAGGTAGGTGCTTTTGCCGGACATGTTGCTGCCCGTGATGAGCCACACGGTGCCATTGCCTTGGAGGTCGATGGGGTTGCTGATGCGCACCGTTCCTGGGATCATGGGGTGGCCCAGCGATTCGCCCGCCACGAGGAAATCCCCTTCGCCGATCTCAGGTTGCGCCCATTTGGGGAAGGCAAACCTTACAGCTGCGATGCTGCCCAGTGCCTCCATCTCTCCGATCACCGCGAACCAATCCATGACATGTGGCCCTTGTTCGCGCTTCCATTTGTCGAGGGAACGCAACGTCCAGACATCCCAGAGCGTGAGGGTGTTCACGATGAAATGCACGATCCCGCTGTCCCGGAACTCCAGGTTGCCGACGATGCTGCCCAACCGCGCGATCTCAGCTGAGGCCGGACGCCCCTCGGTACGCAACCGGGCTTGCAAGGCGCGAATTTCTTCAGACTTGGCATCGAGGATCTCGATTTTCGCGAGCATGACCGACCAGGACTTGAGGAGCCGCCCGCGTTTGGTCGATGCGTCTTGGATGCGGGTCACGCGCTTGGTGATCATCTGATTCGCCAGGAAATGAATGCCGATCACGATCCAGTAGGCATTTTCCAAGGCAATCCCCGTGAACGACAGCACCATCAGCACCGCCAATGCCGGAACCGTCACCCAAGGCAATTTCTCCAGCCAAGGCAACTGCGCCAGCAGGCTCTTCTCCGCCAGCCACCTGCGCAAATCCTCTGGATCTTCCCCAGAGGCATCCTTCACCGCGCCCTGCGCATGGAATTCCTGCCGCCAATCGATCAACTCCGCCAATTCATTCGCCGCAGCCTGCCGATTCCGAATCTGATCAGGTGTCGGGATGGTCTCGCCGGAGACGAATTGCCCACGGAGCCAAGCCGCGACCGTTCGCCTGCCGAAGTTCGTCCTTGCACGGTTCACCAATTGGTAGGCGGAGTGTTGCCCGAAGATGTCCAGGTCGGAGGTATAAGGATGCGCCGGATCGATGAATTCCTTCCCCTCGTCGAATCCCTGCAGCTTGCATTCAAGGCGGCGCACTTCCTCCTCATTGAATTGGAGCAGGAGTTGTTGCAGGCGCAGGGCATCTTGGAGCCGGACATTCCACCGCACCACCAATCCGAAGGCCAGCATCCCGAGAAACAGGATCAGCAGCCACCATCCACCACCCCAAGACCAAGAGTACACCTCCACGATCGCCAAAGTCACGAAAACCGCCAGGCGCGTCATGGCGACCTGCCACAGCCGCGTGTTCACCTCAGTGATCGCCTTCCGGAAACGTCCCTGCCGCTCCTCAAATACTTGCAATGGATCCATGGCTCGAAGCTACTGAATTGCCCCAAAATGAATCCCCCGCAGTTGCGCTGCGGGGGACTTTTTCGTTCCGTGGTCGGGAACATCAAATGGGTATGAGAAAAATTTACTACTTCCCTGAAATGTACGAAAATTGAAGCATCTTGGATGTCGGGCACCAACATTTTGCATAGACAGCACCACAACCAACTGATTACCAGCCAGAAAAATATCAGCACAGAGACAATTACCAGGCATTCAAAGCCACAGAAGCAACGAAATGCCACAAGGCAAAGGTCTAATCAACTGGCATCAGCAGGCAAGAGCATCCCACAATTGTTCATTCTTAATTATCAATTATTCATTGATCTCGAACTTCTTTCCTTCAAACCAGATTTCCAGTTTGCCTTGAAGGCTGCGAGGATTGAAAATGCGGAGGCTGTAGATGCGGGGCCGGACGAGGACTGAGCGGTAGTCGGTGAGCCTGCCATCCGTGAGGATGCGGCGGAAATAGAGGGGCTTGCCCTGCTTGAAATTGAGGGTGTCGTGATCGACGACGGCGGGGTTCAGGGCGATGAACAGGGTGTCATTGCGCCTCCCGGCTTGGAGGTAGGGCTTGTCAGTATTGACGTAACCCAATGAATCCCAGGGGCCGGGAATGTGGAGGGCCCTCCCCAGGTGGAAGGCGCCGTTGCCGAGGTTGTAGTCGTAGTAGGCGGTGCGTCTCTGATTCTTGGATGAGCTGCTTCACCTGCATGTTGGTGGCTTGGGGCTGACTTTGCATGATGCAGGCGGCGAGTCCGGCCATGAGTGGGCAAGCGAAAGAGGTGCCGCCGATCGGGCGGTATTCCCCGGACTTGTTGGCGGCGAGGACGTAACTGCCGATGTCAGGCTTGAGGATGCCTCGGGAGTTTGGGCCAACGGAGGAGAAAGGCATTTTGACGGGCAACATAGGGTAACAGCCGCCCACGGTCAGGACGGAATCCGATGTCGCCCGGCGCGGTGATGTAATGGAATTTGTCCACGCCTTCATTGCCCGCACTGTTCACGACGAGGATGCCCTTGCGCACGGCCATGGCTGCGGCGCGGCTCACGAGGGTGCGTTGCCCGTCCATGTCATTGTAGGCGTGGCGCGGGCGACCGTATCCCAGCGAGCTGCTGATGATGTCGGCCCCCTGCTGATCCGCCCACTCCGCCGCCGCCATCCAATGGTCCTCCTCTGCAGCGATCTCCCGCAGATTCAGTTCGGTCCGGCAAAGGAGGAACTCCGCATCCACGGCCGCGCCCAGGCGTTTGCCTTCGTACATCCCCGCGATGCAGCTCCATACCGCCGTGCCGTGGTTGCTGTGTGCATAGACATCGGCGTCTCCGGCCACAAAATCGCGGGTCCCCTTGACCAGGGACCGTTGGTAGAGATGGGAAAATGCGGGATGGGAATCGGCGCCGGAGAAGCCTGCATCAAAGACCGCGATGCGAAGCCCCTTTCCGGAAAGTTGCTGGGCCTCAGCCACCGACATGCCTACCATGGTGCGTTGATGGCCGAAGAGCAGATGATCGCGGAGCGAGTCCTCCCCCATGATCTTGTCTAGCCCTGCAAATGCCTCGTCCTCGGTTACGACCACCTCCATCCGTTCCATCGCCTCGATGCCCAAGACAAACGGCAGCCTCGACACCTGCTCGATTTCCTCTTGGGTCGCCTCCATTGTCACGCCATTCCACCACCTCAAAACATGGCGCAACTGCGTCACATTTTCCTGAATTTCATCGATGTATGCGGCAGTTACTGGAAAATCCTCCCACATGGGAAAGGCCACACCATGGCGCATCCTGCGTTCCAATGCCTTCTGATCGAAGTCGCCGGATGGGTCGCAATCCAGATCCTTGTCGGCAAACTGGACCAAGTAGCGCTGGGTTGAGGCAACTTGTGCTTGCAAGGTCATCCCCAAGGATAGGAGGCCAATGAAGAGGGAGAATGGTCGCATGGACGAATCTAATGCATTTCCGCAACAAGAATTCATGCAACAGAAAGCGAAAATTAAGCAGGGAAAAACGCTGATCGCGGCCGTATAAGACAGAAGGCGAGGTGAAATTTTCGCATCTTTGCCGCTAGGTACCAACCTCATGAATCTGTTGTCAATGCAAAAATTTGTGGTGCTGCTATGCGCATTGCTCCCCTTGCTGCTTGCGGGCTGCACAGGGACAGCCACGCTCAGCAAGGCCACGAGTCAGCG
>JAXLVK010000110.1:0-18509 GCA_046329055.1 Bacteroidia bacterium | reverse complement strand
GGCTACGCTCGACATGACAAGGGGAGGACATACGCTCGACATGACAAGAGCAGGACCTGTGCTCGACATGAAAAGAGCAGGATCTGTGCTCGACATGACAAGAGCAGGACCTTCGCTCGACATGACAAGCCCCACCCTACTCCTCATACTTCCCCCATTCCGCCTCGAAATAATTCACCAGCGCCTGATTGTTCAGCCGGTTCACCTCCACATGGTCCCGCAGCATATCCGGCGGAAAATGCAGCATCTGCGCCACCGTCTCCGCATTCACGAACCGCAAACCTGCCGGGTACTTCTCCGAAATCTCCCAAGGCCGGTGCATCGCCATGATATACCCCCATTCGCCGAACGAAGGCACATACGCATGGTAAGGCACCGTCAAAAACCCAGCCTCCCGTAGCGTCGCATCCACACACCAATAACTCAGCGGCGCCACGTAGGGCGAGGTGCTCTGAATGACCGCAACCGCCCCCTCCCCCATCACCCGGTCCAGCTCCTGATAAAAGCTCAAGCTGTACAGCTTCCCCACCGAGTAGTTCGACGGATCCGGGAAATCCACCGTCACGAAGTCGAACCTTTGATGGCATTCCCGCAACCAACTGAAGGCATCCGCATGGATCACCTCCACCTTCGGATGCGTCAATGCGCTGTCATTCATGTCCATCAGCTCGGGCCGCGAGGTGAACAGCTTGGTGACCTCAGCGTCCAAGTCCACCAAGGTCACATGCTCCACGCTCGGATATTTCAATATCTCCCGCACCGCCATGCCGTCACCACCGCCGAGGACCAGGACATTCTCCGCCCCCTTCACCGCAGCCAAACCCGGATGCACCAGCGCCTCATGGTAGCGGTACTCGTCCCGGCTGTCAAATTGCAGGTTGCCGTTGAGGTAGAGGCGGAAATGATCGCGCCCCCGGCTCAGGACAATCCGTTGATACGGCGACGATTTGGCGAAAACGACATTGCCCGGATAACTCTGCCCCTCTGCAAATGAGAGGATGCGTTCCCCATAAGCGAATCCCAAAGCCAGAGCCAGCAAAGCCGCCACAGCAGCCGTCCTCAGCAAGCCCACAGCCCGAATTTTCTCCCGAAATACCTGCACTGACCACAGCGCCACCGCCACGTTCAGTATCCCAAACATCAACGACGTCCGCACCAATCCCAGATGCGGCACCAACACCAAGGGAAACAGGATCGACGCCAGCAACGCCCCGATGTAGTCAAACGTGAAGATATTGCTGACCAGGTCCTTGAACTCAAATTCGTCCTTGAGAATGCGCATGAGCAGCGGGATCTCCAAGCCCACAAGGATACCCGTAATCGCCACCTGCCCGTAGAGGATGACCTTGAAGGCCGTCACCATTTCGAAGAGGACAAACAGGCCGGCCGCGCTGAATCCCCCGACCAATCCGATCAGGATTTCCACGCGGATGAAGGTCGTGATGAGGTTGCGGTGAACGTATTTGGACAGGAAGGAGCCGATGCCCATCGAGAAGAGGTAGGCCCCGATCACCGTGGAGAATTGCGTGACGGAGTCGCCCAGCAAGTAACTCGCCAATGCTCCCGCGACCAGCTCGTAAATGAGCCCGCAGGTCGCGATCACGAAGACCGACAGCAGCAGCAGCCTGTTCATGCGTCAGCGGGAAGCGCGAATGCCAGCCGCATCATCCATGCGCGGAGGCCACGATGATGGCCAATCCCAGGAAGGCGCAACCCGCCACAATCGCCACAGCCACATTCTTATTGTCCACGATCTCCTTCCACAGCTTGAACGGGGTCACCCATTCGAAGACAAATGCGGCCAAGATGAAGATCGCGATGCCCACCACCGAAAAGACGGCGGCGTTGGCGAGGACTTTGAAATCGATGAAATCCATATTCTTTCTCTCGATGTTTTCTCACTTGTGTAGGGGGCGGCTCACGGTCTTGTCAGCCTTCAGGCCCATGCCGAATACATTCAGCACCCGCATCCCCCGCAATTGGGTATAGGTCAGCCCACCGATCAGGCTCACTGACAGCAACAGATAGACGATTTGGATGGTCGTGAAGCGCTTCATGCCTTATTCCTCCCGTTTCTTTTCAAATGCCTGACCCCGGATCAACAGATAAATCGGAATGACGCACAAGATCCCCAGCACCATCAGCCAATTGGTGTAAATCGGCACCGACCGGTGGATCGAAATGAAGACCTCGCCCGGCGTATCCGATGCCACCGAACTCAGCAGGATATAGGTTCCCGCCGGGATTTCGTTCAGGACCAGGCTGTTTTCCTGCGAGCCCTCGCTCCAGCTTTCCCCGTCCGAGACGCCGTGGTAGTACTCCACCGGAACCGTGAACGCATAGTTCGCATTGGTCACCGTATCGTTCAGGACGCCGCTGTATTCCAGCCAATGGTTGTCCAGATTGGCATCGCCCTTGACGGTGATTTCCACATTGTTGATGCCATGCTTCAGGGTGAAGGCCTCCGAGACTGTGTCCTCCAGCGGCCTGTATTTCTGATCGCCAAATCCAGTCGCCTCCGGAACCTGCCCCGCCCATTCCGTCTTGCCAAAGGGGTACCGCTGACTGACTACCAGCTCCTTCGGGGACATTGTCGCGGTGCCCAAGCCCACCAGCAGGGTCACGACCATCGCCAGCAACCACAGCAGCCGGATGCGCCGGAAGCTCGCCCTGTAGGGATTCGGCTGATTCGCACCCACCGCCCGCTTCGACGGAAACTGACTCCTGTCCAGCCCGAATGCCTTGGCAACCTCCACCGGCTCGGTATAGGTGCCCTGCGACCAGATCAGCCCCCCCGCTTCCACCTCACGGGACAGCATATACGGCGGCGATACATAGTCCGCGGTCTCTGCACGGTCGCCGACCGCCACCTTCCAGTAAAATTCGCCCAGCACATAGACCACGTCCGCGTACCCAGCGCTCAGCCGCTTGTAGCCTTGGCCCTTGTAGCTGATGGACGATTTGAAATACTCCTCAAATGGCATGTCCGAGACCATCTTGATCCAGGACCAATGCCCGTAGGCATTCGACAGGAACCGGAAGCCGTGGTAGGGATTGAAAAGCAGGTATTCCTCCCAGACAAAATCAAACTCAGCCACCCGCCGCACCATATACCCGACAATCTGCCAGGACTTCCCCTCGAAATTGCCCTTGCTGCCGATCTCCAGCAGCGGCCTGCGGCTCATCCGCGACTCAGCCCGGGAGATGATCCGGAAGTTCTCGTCCGTCAGGTCCGCCACCGCCCCACAATGACTGCAGGCCGCCGACAATGTCTGCCCCGGCGCCAGCAATTGCACCTGCCCCCCGCAACTGCGGCAGTTGAAGGCCTTCACGCCTCCGAGCGGGGTCCGGGGGGTATGCTCACCAGCCATCTAGCGTGCGCAGAAATTGGAAGTTGAAGTCCTCGAATTCTTGGTATTCGCCCAGGTAGGCCGTCGCGATTTGGTCGTGGGGAAATGACAGCGAGGCAAATCGCCCCTTCCTGTCACGCAGGTCCACGCTGAGTGCCTGACGGTGCGGCTCGAACCGGAACGGCAATTCGCCCTCGCTAGCCGCGTATTCCACCACTCGGATGTCCTCGATCAGGTATTCCTCGCCATTCAAGTCGTAGGGGTTCAGCGGCGCGGCATCGGAGGGTTTATGCGGCTTGTAATCCGGGATCGGGAAGGTCATCATGTACCGTCCCTGCGCCTCAGCGAGCCATCCCTCCTGCCCATCGTCGAAGAGCGCATACCATTCGCTCCAGGTGCCCTTGTCATAGACCACCTTGATGCGGCCCAGCAAGTAGAAATGCCGTCCCTTGAATGTCCCGGAAGTCCCCACCTGAAACGGCGACATATCATCCAGCAACTCAGCCACCTGCCCCAGCGTCTTCAGGTTCATGTCATGCCGCACCACCATGCTCCGGCAGTACGTGCAGGTCACATAAACCGACACCGAAGACCGAAAAGTCAGCGGCGCACCACAATTGGGACAGGAGTAGTCGGCCATTCCCCGAATATAGTGGAAAGTTGACAGTTGATCGTACCCCGAGGCTCTCGAAGGGCACGATCAACTGTCAACTATCAACTGTCAATTACTTCGCGTAAGCAATCGCCCGCTTCTCGCGGATCACGGCGACCTTGATTTGGCCGGGGTACTGCATCTCCTTCATGATCTTTTCGGAGATGTCAAATGCCAGCAAGTCCGCTTGCTCATCGCTCACCTTCTCGCTCTCCACAATCACGCGCAGCTCACGGCCGGCTTGGATGGCGAAGCTCTTGGTCACGCCCGGATAGGCGAGGGCGAGGTTTTCGAGGTCCTTGAGGCGTTGGATATAGCCTTCCACGATCTCGCGGCGGGCACCGGGGCGGCTACCACTGATCGCGTCACAGGCCTGGATGATCGGAGCGATGTTGCACGTCATCTCGATTTCATCGTGGTGCGCGCCGATCGCGTTGAGGATATCGTCCTTCTCGCCGTACTTCTTCGCCAGCTCCATGCCCAGGATGGCGTGAGGCAGTTCGGGGTTGTCCTCCGGCACCTTCCCGATGTCGTGGAGCAGGCCCGCCCGCTTGGCAGCTTTGGCATTCAAGCCCAGTTCGGAAGCCATCGTCGCGCACAGGTTGGCGACCTCGCGGCTGTGTTGGAGCAGGTTTTGACCGTAGCTGGAGCGGTATTTCATCCGGCCCACCATCTTCACCAGTTCCGGGTGCAGACCGTGGATGCCCAGGTCGATCACAGTGCGCTCACCAGTTTCGATGATCTCCTCCGTGATCTGCTTCGTGACCTTCTTCACCACCTCCTCGATGCGGGCGGGGTGGATACGGCCGTCTTGGACCAGCTTGTGCAGCGACAGGCGGGCGATCTCGCGACGCACAGGGTCGAATCCAGAGAGGATGATCGCCTCAGGCGTATCGTCCACGATCACCTCCACCCCAGTTGCAGCCTCCAGTGCGCGGATGTTCCGGCCTTCCCGACCGATGATCCGGCCCTTGATATCATCATTTTCCAGTTGGAACACGGAGACCGTGTTCTCGATGGCATGTTCCGAGGCCGTGCGTTGGATCGTCTGGATGATGATCTTCTTCGCCTCCTTGTTCGCCGTCAGCTTGGCTTCCTCGATGATCTCCTTCATCTGCGCGCTCGCCATCGTGCGGGCCTCATCGCGGACAGCCTCCATCAGCTTCGTGCGGGCCTCCTCGGCGCTCAGGTTCGCGACCTTTTCCAGTTCGGTGACTTGGCTGTGGATCAGGCGCTCCAGCTCCTCTTGGCGGCCGTTGAGCACCTCGCGCTGCCGGGACACTTCCGCCCCCAGGCTGTCCACGCGACTTTGATCCTTCTTCAGTTGCTCCAGCCGTTGGTTCAGCTGCGCCTCCTTTTGCTTCACGCGCTGCTCTCCTTGGTCCAGCCGCTCCTGCTTCTTGCGTTCCTCCTTCTCGAAGTTCGCCAGCATCGCATTCATCTTCTCCTTGGATTGGAGCATCTTGTCCTTGGACAGGTTGTCAGCCTTAAGTTCAGCCTCCTTGATGATGCCCTCGGCCTTCAGCTTGGCCTCCTTCAGTTGGAGATCAGCCTTGATGTTCGCGGCCTCCATCTCCTTTTGGTTGTTCTTATTCTTGATCATGTAGCCGATGGCCAACCCAACCAAGAGGGCTGCCACGGCGGCAATAATGGGGATTATCGGACTCATAACTCGCTCATCTTCCTTTATATGTTCACTAAACGGATTGGAAGAGAGCCGATCACGCTTGCTGTGCGCGTCGCCGGGAGGAGGACGTCAGGAGGATTGCACCGCTGTGCTCACCTCTTCCATGTTCAAGATGGCCGCATTCATGGCCTCATCGACTAGGTCGATCTGTTCAATCGCATTGCGCACCGAGCCTTTCAGGCGATTCGCCTGATTCAGGTTGTCAGTCGCCAACTCCAAGCAGCACATGATCACCAGGTCCAGCTCATCTTGGACCGAAAAGCGGTCCTTGTAAGCCTTCACACGGTCATTGATCAGCTTCGCTGCATTCCGAACCGATTCTTCCTCCTCCGGTTTCACCAGGAGGGGGTAGGGGCGGTTCAGTATATTGACTTTGATTGAGTACTTTTCCAAAACAAGTCTTCCTTTCTCTACCCTCCGGCGATCAGTCGCCTATCAGCTTCAGGCATTGATCGATCTCTCTGATATATTCATTGATTTTCTTCTTTAGTTCTTCCATCGCAGCATCGTCGCGCGTCTCCACAGCCTTCGCGAGCTTCACGATCTCGTGCTGCTCGCCCAGTTCACGGAGCTGCGCCTGTTGTTGAGCGATCTTGCCCTCCAGCTGACCTATACGCATGTTCAATGCCCGATTCTCCTCCAGCAGCGCAAGCGACTTCTGGTTCAGATAATCAGCCTTTTCCTTGATTTCGGCCAGCCTTTCAAGCAGGTTCTCCACAAAAACCGCGATTTTTCTAAGAGGGCAAATTTATGAAATATAATTAATAATGAACAATGAATAATGAACAATGCCTTGGGCGAGCCCCTCGGCGGTGCGTCCTTCACCTCGGCAAACTTCGCGGCCGCACCGCCGAGGGTCGGGCTGTTCGTGGGTTCCGTCTTGTGCCTGAGGCCGAGGGCTCTCGAAGGGCTCGAAGGCACCGCATTCGGGCCACTACCACTGCGTCCCGAGCAATCCGGGATCCCTCTCGCGCCCCGCCCCCAAGCCTCCGCGTTGCGAGCGCTGAAGCCGCTCGTAACGCGGAGGCACCTCGAAACCGCAATCAATGCCGCCCAAAGCCCCCATTCCCCCATCGGCCACCATACGCATCAAGAAGGCACGTCCCCACTCCTCAAAGGCGCCGAAGGCGCCGACTAGGTAGGCCTGAAGGGGCAAAATCCCACCAGGCGGGGGTGAAGCCCTCGCCTGCACAAAAATCCCCCAGTTCTGAAATTTCTGACGCGATCTAAAGATTCCGGAAATTCTCTAATCCTGATTCAACATCAGCCCCAGAAATCCCATCCAGCCCCCGAGCCTTGGCCCCACACAGCAAAGGCTCGAAAAAATGGCTGTCTTCTCGTCCTTCACCGCCCTTGGCGGTTCAGGATAACGTAGCGCGGAGAATCCCCAAAATCATCACCCATCGGCCACCATACGCCTCAGAGGCGTCCCTCCCCAAAGGCGCCGAAGGCGCTGCCTGGTAGGCCTGAAGGCCGTCCCGGGCGAGGTGACCCCTGCTGCACATCAGCCCCCAGTTCTGGAAATTCCGGAAATTCTCTAATTCTGATTCAGACATCACCGTTTTCGCCCGCCAGAGGCCTAGTGCCGATCGGCATTGGGCGGGACGCCCTTCGCCTCGTAAGTGGAATCACTTCCGTATCTCCATCCCAAAATCCTTCTCCAGCTTCTCGAACACCCGCGCCATCAGCTTGTCCACCACCGCATCCTCCAGAGTCTTGCTCTCATCCAAGATCGTGAGATTGAGGAGATAGCTCTTCTTGCCCTGCCCGATGCGGTCGCCCTTATAGACATCCGTGATCCCCACAGCCTTGATCAGCTTTGGATTCGTAGCCCGGATCGCGTTGGCGATCGTGCCAAACCGCTGCGTCTCGGGGACAATCGCACTGATGTCCCGGTGAACCGCAGGATACTTCGGCAGCGCCTCAAATGCCACCTTGTGGCGGCGGTACAGCCGCACCACCTGATCCCAATCCACCTGCGCGTAAAACACATCCCCTTGATGTCCCGTCCATCAAAATTTCGGCCTTCAGCGCACCGTACCGGGCGATCACCTTCTCCCCCTTCACCAGCGCCAGCCCATAGTCCAGCGTCGCATCGCCCTCCAGCTCCCGCACCTCCCCGCCGATGCCAAACCATGCCTGCAACCGCTCGATCTCCCGCGCCAGCGTGTAGAAGCCAGCCCGCTGCTGCTTGCCACCCCAATGCGCAGGTGCCGTATGCCCCGTCAGGTAAAGGCCACCCATTCCTCCTCATTGTATTTCCCGATCTCGGGGTTGAACCCATAGGTCTTCCCGAACTCGAACAACCCCAAGTCCACCGCCTTGCGGTTGTGGTTGTATTCAATCACATCCGGCCCAGTATAGACCATGCTGTCGCGCATCAGCGCCGGAGTCTCGCTCAGGTTGTTCACCAGGTTCGCGGTCGTTTCCTTCCGGTATTTCGTGGAAACCAGCGGATTGGTCACCATCTCGTTCCAGCCATTCGCCGCTAGATAATCGAAGTACCGCTGACGCAAGGCCACCGTGTCCAGTTCCTGCTTCAGGTTCAGGGACAGCTTGCTATGCGCCGGCAGCGGCACATTGTTGAAACCGTAGATGCGGAGGATCTCCTCCATCACGTCCTGCGGACGGGTCACATCCACCCGGTACTGTGGCACAGAGAGTTGCAGCACGGAGTCACCACTGTTGCGGACAGCCCCGATTTCTAGCGTGCCCAGAATCTCCACCACTTCATCGGCGCTGAATGTCGTGCCCATGATGCGGTTCGCCCGGTCCAGGTCAAATGCGATCTCCCTGGGCGCAAAGCTCTGAGTGCCCACATCGTCCGGTCGGCTCATCTTGCCCCCAGCGAGTTCTAGGATCATTTGCGCGGCGCGCAATGCAGCTTGTTGCGTGATATTCGGATCGATGCCCCGTTCAAAACGGAAGCTCGCATCGGTCTTCATCCCAAGCCGAGCACCCGAGCGTCGGATGCCCGCAGCGCTGAAATAGGCGCTTTCGAGGAAGATGTTCTTTGTATCCGGCCCCACCTCGGAGTTTTCCCCGCCCATGATCCCGGCGATCGCCACAGGGCCATTCCCGTCGCAGATCATCAGGTCTTGCCCAGCGACAATCTTCCGGCTTTGGCTGTCCAGGGTCTTGAACTCAGTGTCCTGCCCCAAGGTCTTCACGATGATTTGCTTCCCACCAATCTTGTCCGCGTCGAATGCATGAAGGGGTTGCCCCAGCTCATGCAGGACGAAGTTCGTGATGTCCACGACATTGTTGATGGGCCGGGAGCCGATCGCCTTCAGGCGGTGTTTCAACCAGTCCGGGCTTTCCCCCACCTGCACACCCTCGATATAGATGCCCACATAGCGCGGGCAGCGATCCTGCTCGGGCAGGCTCACAGAGATCGGATTCGCGACTAGGTCCCCGCCCAGCTGTTCCACCTGCGGCATCACCGCCTTCTTGCGCAGCAGCGCCGCCACATCGCGCGCCACCCCGAAATGACTGCTCGCATCCACCCGGTTCGGCGTCAGGCCGATCTCCAAGGTATAATCGCTCGCCAACTTGAAATATTCCGCCGCAGGCAGGCCCACCGGGGTCTCCTCCGGCAGCACCATGATGCCTGCATGGCTATGTCCGAGGCCGATCTCGTCCTCCGCGCAGATCATCCCGCAGCTTTCCTCGCCACGGATTTTGGCCTTCTTGATTTCAAATGGCTCCCCCTCACTGGGGTAGAGCTTTGCGCCGACCGTGGCCACGATCACCTTTTGCCCGGCAGCCACATTGGGTGCGCCACACACGATGGACAGCGGAGCTTCCCCACCCACATCCACCGTCGTCAGGCTCAGTTTGTCCGCACCGGGATGTTTGGCGCAGGTCAGCACCTGACCCGTCACGATCCCCTCCATCCCACCTGGGTGCAGGTCGTACCGCTCGATCCCCTCCACCTCCAGGCCGGCCATGGTGAGCCGGTGCCCCAGCTCCGAGGGGCTCCAATCGTGGTCGATGTATTGTTTCAGCCAGTTGTATGAGATTTTCATCGGTCGCAAAAATTTGCCGCAAAGGTAAGCCCAAAACCGCACGAAGCCCGCCGGAAGCCAAAAAAATCGCCCACCATCGGTAGAGTGGTGGGCGAAGAATCAATCAGCAGATATAGGATTGGAACAAAAAGTATCGTAGCCGGAGCATCCACCTGACCTGACAATGGAATCAAGATCAATTTTGGTGTAGGTAATCGGATCGCAAACTGATAAAAATGCACCTTGGAGTGGGTGCCAAGCAATTCAGGGGCAAGGAATGATCCGGCTATGCCTCAAGATTCCGGCAGCTTTGAAAGCCATTTTTCCGGAATCAATTATCTCAATGTACGGTGTTTGATCGAAGCTTTGGATTGCTTAACTTGCCCAGTGGATGGGCTGTACCACTATTCCATTGATTCGCTCAATCGGGATGACCAGGCACTCCCACGTTCGTTTCCGAGACTGCGTTGCACTCTGGAACGTTGCATGGTTTGAAGATCGCAGGATTGATGGACGTAGGACAAACCCAAAAACCCCCGGGTTTTGGGTGACGCGGAGCAAGATAATGGTTTCAAGATATTGTTTGTCAATGGTTTAAGCACTTAGCTCAACGGCGAAAAATGGCCAAGCCAGACGCACTATTTTTGCTGATCCAGTCCCTCAGCCCGGGGGAGAAGGCAGCCGTGCGCCAAGGCGAAAAAGGCCAATCAGGCTACCTAGCCCTCTTCGACCTCATCGCCAAGCAAAAAACCTACGACGAGGCCAAGGCCAAGAAAAAGCTCGCCGACGCCGGGCACCAAGTCAATTTCTCCTACGCCAAGAACTACCTCACCAAGCACATCCTCGCCGTCCTCCGTGACAATGACGACTCCGGCCCCAATGCGGGCAACACCATCGTCCAGGACATCGAGATCCTCATCCAGCGCCGCATCTACGACTTGGCCGAGAGGATGGTCACCAAGGCCATCGAGCGCACCCTCCATGAGGAGCGTTGGCACGACTACCTGCAGCTCTCCTCCATGCAATTGGAGCTGATCCTGCACCACAGCTCCGACGTCGAGGTCACCGTCCAGACCATTGAGGACATCAACCAGAACCGCACCCTCGCCCGGCAGTCCATGAACATCCTCGGCGAACTCGAGGACCTCTACTTCCGCCACAGGCCCATCATCAAGCACAAGCTGAACGCCCGCCACGACATGGACCTCGCCCGCATCGACAGGCTTGCAGCGCATCCATTGATGAAGGACCGGGACGCCATCAGCACCTCCCGCGCCAAGCGCCTCCAGATGCTCTGCGAATCCCTCGTCCAGACCTTCCGCGGACAGTATGCCCAGTCCATGGACACCCTGAACGAGCTCGTCCTCCTGTACAGGAACGTCAAGTGGCTGCGCAACGACCATCCGGATTCCTACCTGAACGACCTTTGGCGCCTCGGCGGTATGAAGCTGCACTTTGGCGCCTATGCTGAGGTCGAGGAAATCCTCACGGAAATCGAGGCCCTCTACGGCTCCAAGGGGCTCCACGACTCCGAAATCTTCGAGAAGCACAGCAGGCTCCTCTTGGGCTACGCCCTCCATACCCGCAACTACACCCTCGCCAACGCCAAGATGCCCGCCATCCAGCAGGGCCTGCTCAGCCACAGCGAGATGATCCCATGGACCTCACTCTCCATGTTGCTCGTATGGGTCGCCAGGGTCCACTTCGAGCAGCAGCAATACAAGGAAGCCAAGTCCTGGATCAACCACATCCTCGATCATCCCCAGCGCGGACAGCGTGAGGACACCGTCGGCTTGGCGCGCCTCATGCTCATCTTCATCTATTTCGAGACCGGCGAATCCGACCTCTGCGAATCACAGTGCAAGGCAACCCGCAAGTTCCTGCAACGCCGCGACTCCCTGCACGCATTCGAGCGGACCATCCTCCGCTTCCTAGAAAACCACAGCTTCACCGACAAAAACGCCCAGCTCATCCAAGCCATGAAGCAACTCCGCACCGAACTCGCAGAGATCTTCAAGAACCCCCTAGAAGCCAACTTCCTAGCCTACTTCGACATCCTCCGCTGGCTAGACACCAAAACCGCCTAACCCCAGAAATCCCATAAGGCGGCACGGCACATGCCACGCCGTAAAGACAGGCCATCCCGAAGCACCGCTACATTGGAGGCGGCGGCGCTGACGCCGATCGGTTAGCACCGGCGAATGCAAAACAATCGTAGTAGCATCTCTCGAGCATCATCGCCGCCACGCATGCCAGTCGCCCGAAGCAGCCCGATTAGAGGCGGCGGCACTGAGCATCGAGGCGGCGGCATGAGCATCAGCGGCGGCGTCGCCACGCCGATCGTCCCGAGCATCGGGATGCCTCCGGCGAATACGAAAGAAGAAGCCCCAGAAGCCCACTTCAACATCCCCCACCAGCCAAACACCAAAACCACCCATCCCCATCGAATGCCATGCACACGCACACCCAAAAAACAAAAAAGCCACCCCAAGGTGACTCTTCCATCATACACGCAACCCAGTCCTACCGTTTTCGGCTATGCGTATTCCCCCCGTCGTACGTCCCGCCCCCGCTATTGTCAATCCGGCTGCCATCGATCACGATCAAGATGCCGATGCCGCCATACGTAACAAGATAGGTGCTAGGACCGACTTGGGACACCGTGATACAACCGCAGTTGTGGTACATGCGGATGAAGTCATCGACCTCGTACCCGAACTGCGGAGCAGCGAGGGTCAAGATCTCATCGATCAGGGCGCCAGTGAGAGGAGCGGTTTGTTGGATCGGACCAGAGACGATTGCTTTATTGACAAAGGTATTTTGCCCCACCATGAGGGAGGGAAGGCCCAGCAATATGAACAAAGCAAATGTCTTCACGATACTTCTCATACCCAACTGTACGGTATCCTACTCAGCCCATAAAGTTGCGGGGATTAATATTAAAAAGCAAGCATAGCCCGGCAAAAATCTACGCACTGCCTTCATTTCGAGCCTATTTTGTCCAAATTGACTTTTTTGCCCCGGTCAAAGTGAACCAAGAATGCGTCGCTATGTCCCTTCTTGCGAATCCTTGCCAAGTGCTTCAAAGCCTCCAACTCCGTCCGGTACTGCCCCACGAAGAACACCCTGCGGCCAGAAATTTGTTTTTCGAAGAGCCCCTCCTGATACTCACCCAAATCCTCCAAGAACACATCCTGCACCGTACGCCCCACCACCGCGATCTGCACCGAATAGAAGACGTCCGTGGAATGCGCCTCCGGCGCTGCGGCGGGAGCTGCGGCAACCGCTTTCTCCGGCTTGGGCTCGGCCGACGCCACCGCAGGCAGAGTATAGGAAGGCCGCGCCAATATGCTCGCATGTGGATAGCCCCGCGACACCACCTCCGGCAGGTCGCTCGCCGCCCGCTCGAAGTTCGGATAATCCCCCGTGGTGTATTCCCAGAATCCATCCACGTTCTTGCCATTCACGCTGAACCTGCCCTTGAGCGGATCGAAATGCGTGGAAGCCTTCTCCCGGGTATAGGTGCCAACCAGGATCGTGAAGGGCCCCGAGAAATCCGGTGTCGAAGGTGTGAACATGGTCTCCGCCCCCCAGATGTCCTCCACCCGCCGCGCCTGCGAGTACAGCGGATTCGTCAGCCCCAGGATTGTGATTTCCGTCCGGCGGTTTTCTTGGTGCAACTCCTCGCTGCAAGGCACCCCGTCGTCGCAGCGGTTGTGAAGCCGTTGCTCGCCATAGCCATGCGCCACGATGCGGTTGGACGCGATACCCCGCTCCACCAGATAGCGCACCGCCGATTCTGCCCGGTTCTGCGCCAATACCAGATTGTATTCATCCGAACCCCGCACATCGGTATGGGAGCTGAGCTCCACCGTCAGGCCCGGATTGGCCTCCAGGAAGCCCTTCAGCTTCTCCAGTTCGATGGCGGCATCGTGCCGGATGAAATACTTGTCGAAGTCATAGTAAATGTTGTGCAGGATCCACGAACTGCCCACCACGGCGGCATGCAGTTCCAGGCTCACGCGTAGCGGGTCCTTGCCTTTTTTAATGGGGCCCAGATCAATCTTGTCTGACAAATAGCCCTCCTTGCTCGCGATCAGGGTATAGCTGCGGTTCGGCTCCAGCGGCAATGTCATCACCCCCTCCTCCATCCGGAACTTGCCCAGCTCCAGCCCCGTCTGCGGATCGCGCAGGCTGATCTCCGCATCTTTCAGTTTCATTCGGGAATTGTGATCGTTCACCTCCACCGTCACGCTTGCCTCGGAGCTCGGCCGCACCAGATAAACGCTGTCCCGCACAGTGCCAGGCTCGGTGCCGGGATGAATGCTCAACCGCCTCGGGCCAAATCCTTCCTTTACGATTTCCAGCAGGATCGTCCCGTCCGGCATCAACCGCCCGATGTCCGCAACCGTGCTCGCCTCCCGGAGCGAGTCCCGCTGCTCATTGCCATGGTAGTCCGGCACCACATGCACCTCTTTATATGTGCAGCGCATGCAAGGCTCCCCCGTGGCAGAATCGGTGCCCTGCAGCACCATCTCCACCCGGAAGGTCCCCCGCCGGGTATAGGCATGTCGCACCACCGCTCCCGTCAGCGTAGCGCCATCCCCCATCTGCCAATAGACGGACTTCACCGCACACCCCGGCGCATCGCTCTTGCGGGCATCCAACTCAAACTCCTTGCCCATGGAAACGGTATCGTAGCTTGCGATATACACCTGCCGCAAGTCCCTCACCTCCAGCGCGTATTCACTCAACACCGACACCAGCTGCTTGCTCAAGGGATCGAGCACCTCCAGCCGCACTGGGTACAGCCCCGGCGCTGCATAACAATGATTTACCTGCACCCCAGTCATCCGGGTGCCATCCCCGAGGTCCCACAGGTAAATGAATGGAAGCGAATCTGTGCTCAACCCACCCTCATCCGTGAAGGAATAGCAGTAATCCTCAGGCTCCTGCCGCTTGCAATCGATCTTGGCGGGAATCGGCGTCGGCTTTTCGGACCAGGCCACTGCGAGCGAATCCTGCTGCTTTTTGAGAAGTCGCGGATTCACGCAGACCACCTCCTTGGAGACGCATCCGCCGCATGCCTTGGGTGAGCCCAGTTCGTTGCCGCCCACACTCAGTTTCAACTTGTAGGTCCCCGGCTTGCCAAATTGGGTGGAAAGAGTGGGCCCCGTGAAATTCCTGCCATCACTCAGCTCCCATTGATAGCTCGTGACTGTGCAGCCTTCGATGGGATTTTCTCCCGGCACAAAGCTCACGACCGATCCCACATCCACGGTATCCGGCCCATTGATGGACAATCCCGCAGGCGGACGCACTTCCAGCTCATAGCTCGTCTGATTCATGAACACTTGCCCGCTCGCATCCAGCAGGTTCAGCTCCACATGATAGGTCCCCGGCTTGCTATAACAATGCCTCGGCTCTTCCTCTCGCACCTTGGTGCCGTCCCCAAATGACCATTCATAGGTCAGTTTCAGGGTATCGGTGTCCATCACGGCCTCGTCCATGAAGCGGAAGCAGTATTCGCCCTCTGGCGCTGGGGGACAATCGACTGGACGCTGCTGATACTCCGGATAGGGATCGTAGTAAAAGGTCACCTCCCCCGCCGAATCGGTCCGCAAAGTGAGATCGGAATCCACGAGCCGCACGGTCGCATTCACGATGGGATAGCCGCTCGTCACGTCCAAGACCTTGGTTACTACGATCACCGAGGGCCGCGTGAGCAGGACGGTATCCCGCAGGATGTCCCCGGCCTTGGCCCCGTAGGTGCTCACTTCCAAGCGCTCCACGCGGTATTGGCTGGCTTCCACCATGGCTTGGTAGGTGACATTGCGCTGCACCAGCAGGTTGGCGACCCCATTGGCATCGGAGGTAGTGGTGAGCTGCTTGTCGATGCGCGGCAATGCCAATGTCAGCTTGGCATTGGGAATGGGCATCTTCGTGACGGCATCCAGCACCACGGCATTCCAGAGCGGTTTCTGGTAGTCGAAAATGTAAATGTCGTCCGAGCCCTTGCCTCCCCCGCGGTTGGAGGAAAACATGCCCCAGGTGCCATCGTAGGCGATCAGGAAGCCGAAATCGTCCGAACTGCCGTTGATGGGCGCGCCGAGGTTTTGTGGCTTGCACTCCTGGGCCCGCAGGTCGCAGACAAACACATCCAATCCGCCCAGTCCACCCAAGCCATCGGAGCTGAAATACAGCAAGCCGTCCGGGGTGATATAGGGGAACATCTCGTTCCCCGGACTGTTGATCTTGGGACCGAGGTTCACGGGCGGGCTCCAGCCATTGTCCCCATCAAAGTCCACCCGGTACAGGTCGGTGCCACCCAATCCACCGGGCATGTCGCTGATGAACAGCAGCGTCTTGCCCCCCTTCATCACCGCAGGATGCCCCACCGAGTATTGATCACTGTTGAAGGGCATGGAGCGGACATTGGTCCACGGGCCGGAGGCGGGCACGTCGGCATAGAACAGCTTCAGGTTCAGGATGCCCTTTTCGTCCGCGACCTTCTTCCCTTCGAAGTAGTTGTTCCGGGTGAAGTAGGCCAGCTGATGGACCGAATCCCAAGCGCAGACGGCCTCGTGGAACCGGGTGTTCAGCTTGCCCTTGACCGATGTGGGACGGCTGAACTTGCTGCCTTCGCCCTCCATCTTCGAATAGTACAGGTCCAGAAAGGGCTGACCATTCCATTCGTAGCGGGATTCCACCACGGCCCCCTCCGCACGGGAGCTACTGAACAGGATGCCATCCTTGAACCAAATCGGGCTGAACTCGTCCACGCTTGTATTGTGTGGGAAGGGCCGAATGCGCACCTCGGCGGTGTCCGCGAAGTATCCCTCGATGGCCCGGCAAGAGGCCGCGAAACTCGCCCCGCGTGGATCAGTGGGCACAGTCTTGGCGTATTTGTCGAACCACTTTGCTGCCTCGGGGTACATCCCCAGGTTCATCAAGGACTGCGCGAAGTAGAAATAGTTCAGCGGAGGGATTTGATTCAGGCTCACCACCTTGCTGTAAACCTCGGCGGCCTTCCGGGGATTGTTCGTGAGGCGGTAGCTGTCCGCGAGTCGTAGCAGGGCCGTCTTGTCAAAGCCCTTTTTCAATGCCTTTTCGTAGAGTTTAATCGCCTCCAGATAGGCCATCGTCTCGTAGGCCTCGTCACCCCGCTTCAGGATGCCGGAGCGCTGTGCATTCACCACCCCGAGGCCCATCGCCCATCCGATCGCGAGCCACAGGGCGCGGTGCAGGATTCGGTTCAGTTGGGCACGGTTTTTCATCTCTAAAAATAGCGCGGGCTCTTCATCAGGGCCTTCTTCGGGAACAGCTCGAATCCCAGAAGGAACTCATGCGTCCCATTGTGGAACTTCTGCAATTCCGTGGTAGAGAAATCGTAGGCATAACCGAGGCGGAAGTGCTTGGCAATCTGCAAGTCCATCATCATCGCGATGGCATCCCCGCTCCGCCAGCCTGCCCCCACCCAAAATCGGTCGGCAATATACGCCATCAGGTTCAAATCGACTTCCACGGGTGCGCCAGGGCTGTACTTGACCAGCATGGAAGGTTTCCATTTGACTGAGCTGTTCAGCCCCAGGACGTAGCCTGCGGTGAGATAGACGTGCCGGTACAGCCGGGCGACCTGATCGTAAGCAGGCTCCTGCCGCCGTAGGGGCGTGTTCAGGATATGTGGCATGGACAATCCGGCATACAGGCGGGGTGTGCTGAAATACAGGCCCGTCCCCACGTTGGGGAGGAGCAGCGACCGCGCATTCGCGGCTACCAACGGATCCCCCATGTCGGTCGCGGTGACCTCTGCCCAGTTGATCCGGAAGTTCATCATGCCCCCCCGCAGCCCCAAGGCCAGCTTGGCATTTTCGCCGACCGGGATGATGTAGGCATAGCTCAGGGTCAGCCACTGCTGCCGCATATAGCCGATTTGGTCATTCATGACATTCATCCCGAACCCTGCGCGCTTCCTCGCCCCCGGCATGTGGAAGGTGAAGGACTGCGTCACGGGTGCCCCAGCGAAGCCGGTCCATTGGTTCCGGTAGAACAGCATGCCGCTCAGCGTCCCCCGCGACCCGGCGTAGGCGGGATTGATGGACAGGCCGTTGAACATGTACTGCGTATGGTGAGGGTCTTGCTGCGCATGCACGGCCTGCGGTCCCACCAAGAATGCCAGCAGCAGGGCCAGCAGCGCCAGCACACTCCTCCCATTCCGGCATTGGGTGGGCCAGCATTTCCTATGGGGCGATATGTTGCGCAACCTCTGCATGCCTACCTCAAAATGGTCACATATCCCTTCAATGTCCGGCCATCACTCACGTGCAGCACCCAAAAATAGGTCCCATCCGGCAGGGATTCCCCGGTTTTGCCATTGGTGCCTGCCCAGTCGTTTTGATAGTCGTCGTTTTCATACACCAGGTTGCCCCAGCGGTTGTAAACCGCGATGCCTGAACCCGGATACCCCGCCAATGCCTGCACGATCAGCACCTCGTTGAAGCCGTCTCCGTTGGGTGTCAGGGTATTGGGAACCCAGACGTCCAATGTGATGCAGACCTCGTTGCTTTGGCTCGTGGCCACATTCCCACCCGATTCGTAGGCCCGGACGCGGTAGCAGACCCCCGGTTCCCCCGGCAAGCCTTGGTTGTCGAGGTAGTTCAGGGTCCCAGCGGGCAATGTCGCCAACGTCATCCAAGCGCCGCCATTGATGGATTGCCCCTCCACGATGTACTGCGACACACCCCCAGCCCAATTGCCATAAGCGTTCCAGCTCAGGTCGGCCACGCCATTGCTGCCGTCAAGGGTGAGCAGGA
>JAXLVK010000011.1:0-85494 GCA_046329055.1 Bacteroidia bacterium | reverse complement strand
AGATCCAACTCGAGAAGAACAGCGCGCAGGTCAGCCTCTTTGGCGCGAGCAACGGCGGCGTTGGCGGCATCCAGGAACCCAAGGTTCCCATGGCCGAGGACTGGACCCTCATGGAAAAGCTCAATTTCGAAAAGGAGGTCATCGGCTTTTTCCTTTCTGGGCACCCATTGGACGAGTACAAGCTGGAAATCAAGAGCTTCACCTCGGCAGGTTTGGCTGACATCGAGCGGTTCAAGAACAAGGAACTCAAGATCGCGGGCATCGTCACCAAGAAGCGCGAAGGCATGACCCGCAAGGGCAACAAGTTCGCGACCTTCGGCTTGGAGGATTTCTCAGGCGCTGCGGAATTGGCATTGTTCGGGGAGGACTTCGCGAAGTTTCGGAACTACGTGGAGGTGAACAACATGCTCTTCATCACTGCCAAGTACGTGCCCGGATTCCGCGACCAAAACGAGTTTGAGCTGAAGATCATCGACATCAAGTTCCTCGCGGACACGGTGGAGAAATTGTCGAAACGTCTTTGCCTCGACATTCCGCTGGATGTGATCAATGACAACTTGATCGCCGAACTCGAGTTCCTCTTTTCCAGCCACAGGGGCAAATGCGCCTTGGATATCAACATTGTGGACCGGGAAAGCCGCTACTCAGTGCCCCTGACGAGCCGGACCATGCTCGTGCAGCCCGGCCTTGATCTGATCAACACACTGGAAACATTCGACATCGAATACCAGTTAAGGTGATATTTACATAGTTTTAGACCACAAGAATACCTGCATCATAGAATATGAGCGTTACAACTAAGACCCTGGAACTCACGGATTCCAATTTCGAGGAACTCGTTTTGAAGAGTGACAAACCTGTTTTGGTGGACTACTGGGCGACATGGTGCGGCCCCTGCAAGATGATCAGCCCCATCGTGGAGGAACTCGCCAAGGAGATGGACGGCGTGGCCGTTTTCGGCAAGATGGACGTCCAGAAAAACACGACCGGAACCAAGTACGGGGTCTCCGCATTGCCTACGCTGCAAATCTTCAAGGGCGGCCAAAAGGTCGAAGCCCTCACCGGTGTGCCCACCAAGGCCAAAATCCGGGAGACCATGCAGAAGTACGCCTAAGGGATCATTTCCCTCAGCCCGCGCCCCTGGTGATCACAAGTATCCGGGGCAGGATTGCGTCCAATTCGATTTTTAGCCTGTTTTCCTCGCGCTTGAGGCTGTCCAGCTTCGACGGATTGGCATTGCCCAGCTTTGCCAGCTCGTCCTGCACGGCCTTCAATTTCAGTGTGTTCATGCTGTCCAGCCTCGCTTGATCGATCAGGGCAAGTGACTTCCCGAGGCCGCTTGCAAAGTCGGTCGCGCGGTAATCCAAACCATCGCGGTACTGGATTTTGAAGCTGTTGGGGCCGGATTGTATCAGGTTGAGACGCTCCGGAGCCTTCTTGAGGTAGCTTTCCCGGGATTCAATGCGAATGAGGAAGGTTTTGCCCACTTCCTTGCTCAGGTCTGCGCGGCGGGGCTGCAAATTGAAGCTCCAATCCGGGGTTTTGTGGACCTGTTCCGTCTTCGATGTGAAATCCACGTCCATCTTTTCGATTCGGGAAGCCAAGAGCTTGCCGTTAATGTCGATGCGATCGCATTTGTCACAGTGAAAGGAGATTTCAACCTCCTTTTCGCTCTTAAAATCCACGCGGTAGGTGCCTTCCGTCTGTATCGCGGTTGAATCCAGCTTCCAATACAGCGGAAACTTCACTGGAACGATCTCCTCGTCGCGGTCTTCATGATGTTGGTAGTAGTGCAAGACATACTTCCTGTATCCCAACGCATCTCCGAGGCATTGGGGGCTGAATGCAATGCCTTTGATCGCCTCAAAATCCATGGGAGTCTGTGGCAAACGCTCCATTTCCTCGTAGGAACTGTGGACTGCCATGAGCATCTCCACACAGACATCGGAATTGGGCGCCTCGCGCACCTCACAGGCCTTTTGTTCACAAGCATTCAAGCCCATTCCGACCAGGAGGAGCAATCCGGCGAATCTCAATCGAATACGACAGCGAAGGTGGGTCATGCGGCGGATTGGTATCGGGTTAGAAAATCCATGTTCCGAATCTAGCCATTTTGGACGATTGTCGGGGCGGTGTCACGCATCTGGAATTCATTTTCGATTCCGAGAATTTCTTCCCATATTGGTTCTAAGGTAATCTCAAGTTCCGACTACATTTCGATGCCATTTTATTCTCAAGCGCATGTCAATGAATGATTTGCTCTCAGAGTGGAATGAGGAGCACACTGAACCCAAGGGAAACCAAGCGTGGTCCAACATCCCCGGAATTCCCGCATTTCACCACCCAGAAATCTTGCCACTCTACGGATGGGGATTCGATGTCCCGACCTCCGTCGTGAAGAAGATTTTGGCCCTTCCGAGGGAGACATTGATCCCGGACCTCGAGCTCATGCTCTTGGACGCTGAGCAGCGGTACCCGGCTTACGTTGCCTTGGAGGAGGGGGAGAATGCGGAGCCGCTGCCCATGAGCCTCATCTCGTTCCCGGCACATGCCATTTTCTTGTTGGCAGAGGTAGGGGCACTGGACAGTCTGGGCAAGGTATGTCGCTTCCTCGGAAAGCCGCACGAGATGGTGGACTATTGGATGGGGGATCATCTCAGCGAGGACCTGTGGATGGCGCTATTCCGGCTCGGCAAGGACAATCTGGAACGCCTGCAAAAGTTGGTCCGCAACCACGATGCCTTGTGGTCTGCCCGCGGTGCGGCGATCGATGCAGTCGCGCAGGTCGCATGGCATTATTCCGGTCGCCGCAAGGAGGTCTTTGCCTGGTTCGGGAGCCTGTTTGCCTACTATCAAGAAAACTCCCAGGATCCAGATGATGCCGCTGTATTGGGCGAAGCGATCTCCTCCGTGGCGGAGTTGCGCGCCCCGGACTTGCTGGACGCCATCGAGTTGCTCTACAAGGACGACCTCGTGGACACGAGCATCTGTGGCACCTTTGGCGAGGTCCAGGGCGACATGTACGAACCGGTCAACAACTGGGCAAAATCCCCGGTCAAGGGCATCCTCGACCTTTATCAGCACTACACCGACACCTGGGAAATCTACGCCGACCCGGACGAGGACGACGGCGCGGAGCTGCTCAGCGGTGGAGCTTTCCTCCAAAGCAAGTCCAAATCCAAGGGCCTAGCCAGCTTCAACCCCGCCTCACAACCCGTCAAAAAAGAAGCCCAACCCGGCCGCAACGACCTCTGCCCCTGCGGCAGCGGGAAGAAGTACAAGAAGTGCCACGGCTGAGCAGAATTCACAGAATTTTTAGAATTCACAGAATCTAGGCGCTCCAACTTCAAGCGCCTGGATTCTGTGAATCAGCTGTTTTGGGGAACCGTTGCCTATCAGGGCAGATTCTGTGAATTCTGCGAATTCAGAGAATCCTGCTTCAGACCGATTCCAGCGCTTGCGCCAGGTCCGCGATCAAGACCTCCGGCTCCTCCAAGCCTACGTACAGCCGCACGAAGTTGAAGGGGAGGGGGGACTCGCTGTAATTCATCGAGGTGTACAGGGTGCAAATCGGGAATTGAAGGCTTTCGTGGCCACCCCAACTGCAGGCGAGCAGGAAGCGCTTGAGGCTGTCGCTGAAGCGTTCGGCGGCGGCGAGGTCGGCGGCTTTCAGCAGGATGCTGAATTGGCCGGTGCCTTGGCGCATCTGCTTGCGGGCGAGTTCGTATTGCGGGTGGGTAGGGGTGTAGGGGTAGATCACCCGCTCGATTTTGGGATGCTGCTCCAGGAAAGCGACAACCTTGGCGGCGGTAGCGGCGACGCGGTCCATCCTGATTTGGAGGGTGCGCAGCCCGCGGATCATCAGCCATGCATCATGGGGGGAGATGATGCCTCCCAGCGTCATGAATTCGCCTTGGAAGATGTCCTCTGCGATGGCGCGGCTCGTGCAGAGCACGCCTGCCACCATGTCGCTGTGCCCGCTCAGGTACTTGCTTGCGCTGTGGCAAACGATGTCCACGCCCAGCTTGATCGGCTGCTGATTGAGCGGGGTCGCATAGCTGTTGTCGAGGACGGTGCGGATGCCCCTGGACTTGGCCAAGGCCGCCACGGCAGCGATGTCCTGCAACTCGAAGGTCATCGAGTTCGGGCTCTCCAGCATGAAGAGCTTGGTATTGGGCTTGCAAGCGGCTTCCCACTCGGCAATGGAGGTGCCGTCGATGTAGCTTGTCTCGACCCCGAAGCGCTTGAGCAGCTTGGACAGCAGCTTTCCGGTCCACGAATAGGGCTTCTGCACGCAGACGACGTGGTCGCCCATCTGCAGGCCATTCATGACCGCCGCCGCGATGGCCGCGCTGCCGCTCGCGAAGACCAGGCATTCCTCTGCCCCCTCCAATGCCGCCAATTTCTGCCGCAACGTTGCCACGGTGGGATTGTGCCCACGGGTATAGAAGGGCACGTCCATCTCGTCCTCCAGGGAGGCACGCATGGTCGCGATGTCCGGAAAGGCGAAATTGCTGCTTTGGTAAATCGGGACAGAAACGGAGCCGTAGTGCCGGTCGCGCTCCTCGCCCAGCTCGTTCAGGATGTACGAGATGTCCATGCTCAGAGGGCGGTCGGGATCAATGCCACCATGGAAATTTCCACTTTCACGCCTTTTGGGAGCGCATTCACCCAGACGGTTTCACGAGCAGGGAAGTCGCCGTCGAAGTGTTTGCCGTAGATGGCATTTACTGTGGCGAAGTCCTCCCCTGGCGCCAAAAAGATGGTGGTTTTGATCACCTGGGCGAAGGAGGTTCCCCCAGCGTGAAGGATCGCCGCCAGGTTCGACATGACCCGCTCAGTCTGTTGGTCCAATGGGCCATTTTCCACCTCGTTGTTGGCGGGGTTGATGGCGATCTGACCAGAGATGTAAAGGACATGTCCCACTGCAACTGCTTGGCTGTAAGGACCAATCGGTGCCGGAGCTTGGGGAGTGTAGATGATTTCTTTTTTCATACCCGTAGGGTGTTGTTGGCGCAAAGGTAGGGAACCCAAGCCTTCGATGGGCAGAACATAATGATCGGCGGGTCTTTTCTCCTCGGCATGGCTTCGTTTCCCGGCATTCCTTAACTTTGCAGCCAAATTCGAGATGGTATGAAAAAGGTATTGGTGATCGGTGATTCTGACAGGGTGCAGGAGTTCAAAAAACTCAATTTGCAACATGCTGAGGTCACTTACCATGAGTTTCCGGGATTCGACAACTGGGACCTCGATTGGAACAACATGGATGCCTTTGAAGACGAGGAAGAAGGGGAGGACGAGGGCGAGGATGGCGAAAAGGAGATCATGCTCGGCATCCCGGAACACCTGCGCAAGAAGAGCCAAGACGATGAGGAAATGGAAGAAGACGAGGAGGATGAGGACGATGACCTGATCTTCGGCGAGGGCGGTGGCTTCGGAATTTTCGATGATGATGATGACGAGGAGGATGGAGAGGGCGGCTCGGGCCTGTACGATGTGGACACCGAGGGCTATGACATTGTCTTTGACCTGAATTTTGATGACGATACCGATGCCATCCTGAACTATCTCTACAATGAGAATCAGATCGTGATCGGCTGCACGGTGAAGCGCTCCCTGTCGGAAATGCTGGGCGGCGCCATCGATACCGAATGCAAATTCTACGGCATGAATGCCCTTCCGACCTTCATTGATCGGCCCAAACTTGAGCTTTGCATGGCTGAGCCCGCTGACCTCATGGTTTTGGAGGCAACGATGAAGACCTTGGGATTGGATTATGAATTGGTGCAGGACCAAGTGGGCATGGTGACGCCACGGGTCGTGTGCATGATCATCAACGAGGCGGCATTTGTCCTCGGTGAAGGCACAGCGACTGTACAGGACGTGGACCTGGGCATGAAACTCGGCACGAACTATCCCAAGGGTCCATTTGAATGGTGTGATGCGATCGGTGTCCACAATGTGGTGGCTGTGATCGAGGCATTGCAGCGTGCTACAGGTGACAGCCGCTACAAACTCGCGCCCCGTTTGCGCCGTCAAGGGGACCTCGACCTGCGTTTTTATCCAGAAGCCTGACGAATCAGGGGCAAGAACCGCTAATTTTATTGATGTGAAAGGGCTTGCCTCACAGAATCCGTCTGTCCAGTCGCTATGGGTTGCCCTCGGCGTCCTGTCGCTGAATGTATGCCTGAAGGTCTTGCACTTGGGCAGCCAATACATCGCCCTGGATGAGCCGTTCACGCTGTTTTGGTCGCAACAATCCGTTTCCGACATCTGGGAACTCGCTAAGAATGAGAACAATCCTCCCCTGCATTTCCTGATTGAGCATTTCTGGATCAAGCTCTTCGGAATTGGTCCGGTCAGTGTGCGGTTTCCGTCCTTGATCTTCAGTAGCTTGACCGCGGCGATCATGTTTTTGGTCACCAACCGGCGGTTTGGTTGGGTTTCCGGGGTGGGAGCGAGCCTGATTTTCACGCTGTCCACGGAGCAGATTTACCACTCGCACGAGGCGCGGACCTATTCATTGCTGGGGCTGCTGACGGTATTGTCGATCGGGAGCCTGTTGCGGGTGTTGGAGGAGCCGAAAAGGGTCCAAGGATATGTATTTCTGGGTATTTGGAATGTACTGCTGGCCTACAGCCACTTCTTGGGTATGTGGATGCTGATTGCGGAGGGGCTGGTGATCCTGGTCTCTTCCCAGCGCAGGCTCCTGATTCCTAGAATGGTCCTGATGTACCTCGGAGTCGGGCTGGCCTACGCGCCAAACCTGATCGCCTTCCTGTTGCGCCTGCAATCCGTGGCCGCCAAGCCGACTTGGGTGCCGAAGCCGCATTGGACGCAGATTTACGGGCATGTGAACATCTACTGGAACGGGGCATGGGCGACGTTGGCCTTCATCGGAATCTCGGCATTGGGACTCGCTTGGGCCATTTTCCGACGAAAGCAAACGCCCGATTCGCCCTGGAAATCTCCCCAAGGGTTCATCTGGGTGGTCTTGGCGATTGTCTTCAGCACCATTTACTTCGGCATCTACCTGCAATCGCTGTTTTTCACGCCCGCGTTCATCCCGAGGTACCTGGTCTGGGTTTCGGTGCCCTTCTTTTTGGTGATTGCGGGATGGATCGCGCTGCTATTTCAGGACCGGCGATTGCAAATCGGGGCTTTCGCAGCGATTGCCTTGGCGATGTTGCCGGGATTTACCCTGAATCCGAGCAATGACCGCGCCGTCGGCCCCATGGTCAGCTACGCCGAACAGGCGCGCTCGGCCAACTCCATTCTCGTCATTGCGCCGGATTATTTCGACAAGACTTATCTCTACCATGCGGACTTGGAGGCGTTTCAGGATCCTGCGCATTGGGATGCTAACAAGAAATCTAGGGGGATCTATGCGGTGAATGGCTTCAATGCCCTGCCTCCACAGGTCCTGGACTCGGCCGCGCAGGTGGTCTTTGTGGATGCGGATGCGAAGTTCGTCTATCCAGAAAATGGCATCTTGGACGGCCTCAAGCAGCGTTTCAAGCTCCAACAAAGCCAACATTTCGAAAAGGGGATGGACGTGTTTGTCCTCGGGAAATAGCCGCTCAGCGCGGAATTATTTCCATTTCTTGAAGAGTGAGCTCCACTTGATCTTGAGCACCCCGAAAAATGCCTCATTGAAAATCTTGCCGCTCATTTTGCTTTCGCCACGCTTGCGGTCCGTGAAGATGATGGGCACCTCCTTGATCTTGAAGCCGTATTTCCAGGTCCGGAATTTCATCTCGATCTGGAAAGCGTACCCGACGAACCTCGGCGGCTCTTGCAGGATTTTCTCCAAAACCCGCTTGCGGTAGCATTTGAAGCCTGCGGTGGTGTCATGAACGGGCATCCAAGTCACGATCCGAACATAGAGGCTCGCGTACTTGCTCATGAGCACCCGCCCACGCGGCCAATTCTCCACCCCTCCACCTTTCACATACCGCGACCCGATGGAAAGGTCAAATCCGTCCCTTTCGCAGGCGTCCAAGAGACGCGGCAGGTCATCGGGGTTGTGGCTGAAATCGCAGTCCATCTCGAAGAGGAACTCGTAGCCACGGGCCATCCCCCATTTGAATCCATGCACGTAGGCGGTTCCCAATCCCTGCTTTCCAGCACGCTCCTCGATGTGCAGCCTGCCGGAGTACTCCTTTTGCAACTCCTTGACGATCTGAGCGGTGCCATCGGGCGAGCCGTCATCGACAATCAGGAGATGAAAGGGGCGCGGCAGGTCAAACACCTTCCGCACCATCAGTTCCACATTGTCCTTCTCGTTGTAGGTCGGAATTATGACCAGGTATTGGGACATGGGGTCAAATATAGGGCAAAAAACCTCTCTGCAAAACCCCTGTGGGGCCGTTTTTGCCTCGCGGTTGGTGCCGCTCCCTTCCACTGACAGACTTGATGTTTTTCTTTCAAGGCACCATTATTTCACATTTCGTAACAATACTTTTTGCCCTGCTGCCGTATATCATTCTGAACTACACCTGCTGTTCATAGGGGAAATTTCGGGGAGCTTCGGCTCCTTTCAGGGGACTGTGCATCCGTGCATCAATGAATAGAAAAATGAACATGCGCCGAAAATACTTGCTCCTTGCCCTTGGTTTCATGACCATGTGGATCGGCTTGTGCGGGTCCGTGATGGCCTCTGCCAAGCAACATCAAGACGCATTCAGCCGCAGGTTCTTGTGGGAATACGGGGCCAAGCGGTACGACATGTCGCTCGCCATTCCCTGGGATGTCTATCACTTCTATCAAGAGAAGCAACGCACCTTCCACAACTACGCGATCTATGCCTACGAGCATCCCGAATACAGCGTGCTGCCCGACCTCGCCAATGCGCTGAATTGCACTGCCGAGGCGGAGGGGTTCAACCGTGATCAGACGCTGGCATTCGTCGTTTCTTTCGTGCAGCAGCTTGATTATCAGCCCGAGCAAGGCGAGTACCCCAAGTTTCCAGTCGAGACTTTGGCCGAGCATGGCGGGGACTGCGAGGATACCTCGATTTTGCTTTCCGCCTTGCTCAGGTTGCTGGGGTTCAGGACTGTGCTCATCAATCCGCCGCGTCACATGGCGATCGCCGTTGCATGCGAGGATTGCCACGGGACCTGGTACCAAACTGGGGGATTCCGCTACTACTATGTCGAGACGACCGCTTCCGGCTATGCCGTGGGCGATACCCCGGATGACTACAAAGAGAGCAAGGACAAGGTTTACACCATGCAGGTAGGACCTTATGACCTTTGGTATTTGCGGTCGTTCGTGCCTCAGCGCGGTCGTACTGGAAACCGATTGTTCTTCGTGAGCGAAGATTCGGGCCCGGCATTGGCGACGTCGCAGCGCGGGGATCCTGTGTGGATCAAAGCGATTATGCGCACCATCCAAGTCGATGGAACGGTCACGACGCGACGTAGCATGAAGTAGGGGACTTTGGAGGCGTCGGCCTCTGGCCGAACGCCGATCGAATCCGCCGCCTCCCGGCGGCGAAGAAAGCTCCAAGAGGCTAAGTTTGATACTCAAAATGCTGATAGCCATACGCTCACGGCATGGGCAGGGCGTGTCCCGCCCATGCCGTAAGCGTGACAGTATATCGTTGCCTTCACCAAATATGTCGAATGTAGCTCATCCGCGCCGCCGGGAGGTGGCGATTTCGATCAGTCTGCGGTGGGACGCCGCGGCTTCGCTTCCCTAGGCGTGAACCGCTTCCGCGAATTGCAGGGTGTAGAGTCGCTTGTAAACCCCCCCCAGTTATAGCAGGCTGTGGTGATTGCCGCGGTCGATGTTTTGGCCCGTTTCCATCACGATGATCTGATCGGCCTTTTGGATGGTGGACAGGCGGTGGGCGACGATGATGGATGTCCGGCCGGCAAGGACCTTGTCGATCGCTGCTTGGATGATCTCCTCGGATTCCGTGTCGATGCTGGAAGTCGCCTCGTCCAGGATCAGGATGCTGGGATCGTAGGCAATCACCCGGGCAAATGCGATCAACTGCCGCTGACCTGCGCTCAGGGTCGCACCGCGCTCCTGCACGTTGTACATATACCCGCCCGGGAGGCGCTCGATGAATTTGTCGGCTCCGACCACCTCGGCGGCGCGTTTCGCCTGCTCCAAGCTGATGTCGGGATGGTTCAGAGTGATGTTTTCATAGACCGTCCCACTGAACAGGAAGACATCCTGCAGGACCAAGCCCACCAATTGGCGGAGCTCGTCGAGGCGGTACTCGTCCACGGACTTGCCATTGATGGCGATGCGGCCACGGTTGATTTCGTAGAAGCGGCCCAGCAGGTTGATGATAGTGGATTTGCCCGCGCCTGTTGCGCCCACGAAGGCGACCTTTTGCCCCGTCAACACCTTGAAGCTCACGTCGCGGAGCACCCAATCCTGCTCATTGTAGGCGAACCAGACCTTGTCGAAGTCAATTTCGATCTCGCTGCCTTTCGGCGGGGCGGGCAGGGTGCCTTCGTCGGGGATGCGTTCCTCTTGGTCCAGGATTTTGAAAATCCGCTCCGCACTCACCATGCCCAATTGAAGGGTATTGAATTGGTCGGCGAGCATACGGATGGGCCTGAAAAACATGTTGATGTACATGAGGAAGGCCACCATCACCCCGAAGGTCAGGTATTGATCCAGGACATTGCCGACGCCGTACCAGACCAGCAGCGCCTGTGCCAATGCCGTCACGATTTCTACCACGGGGAAAAAGATGCTGTAAGCCGTCACTGAACGCTGATTCGCCTGTTCATGCTCCCTGTTTAGCTCCTCAAAGCGTTCGTATTCAACCTTTTCGCGGTTGAAAATCTGGATCACCAGCATCCCCGTGATATGCTCCTGGAGGTAGGCATTCATGAGGCTCACATATTTGCGAACGCCCTGAAATGCCGATTTGACCGCGTTTTTGAAGATGTAGGTGGCCACCAACAGGATGGGTACGCTCGTGAGCACGACCAAGGTCAGCTTCCAACTCGTCGCCAACATCACGATCAGGATGAAAACCAAGGTCAGTAGTTCCTCCAGGATATGGGCCAATCCTTCGCTAAAGATATCGTTGAGGGTCTCGACGTCGCTGATGGTCCGCGTTTGCAGCATGCCGACGGCGTTTTTGTCGAAAAACTTGAGCCGCATCCCGGTGATATGGTTGAAGACCTTCACGCGGATGTCGCGGATCACGCTTTGCCCGAGCCAACCCGTGAGGTAGGTGAGGACGTACATGATGAGCGCCCGCGTCACAAGCAATCCGAGCGAAATCAGCACCCAATTCCGCACTCCGGTCACATCCCCACGCAGTGTAGGCTTGTCCAGGATGTATTGGAAGACGTAGGGAATGAGGGGGGACAATGCCGCGCTCACCAAAGTCAGCACCAAAACAAGAATGAATTTGCCCCGGTAGGGCTTGGTATAGCCAATCAACCGCTTGATCAGCGGCCAATCAAAGGCCGAACCTTTTACTGCATCGGGTGCTTTTGCTTCTGCCACGCCTCGGGGTTTTGCCCTGCAAATTTAGTCAATACATGTAGGAACATGAAAGGGCTCGGAATGTTTTCCCGAGCACAACTCCGTCCGCGTGTATCGTTGCGTGCGCGTTGTGCGCTCGCAACGATACACGCCCCCCAAGGACGCAAGCCATTGCCATTGATTGACAAAATCCCTACATTGGCCTTACTAAAACCAATCTATGTAATATGGCTAATAACTTGGCCCAGGGGGCTGCTGAGTTGAGACTCAGCAACCGGGCGGATTTGATCCAAGCCCTCACGGTCGCTTCGCAACTGGAGCATGGCCTCATGTTGATGTACCTGTACGCGGCATTTTCGATGAAATCCTTCACGAAGGAATTCGCCCCCGCCAAGGATCCGGAGGTGTTGCGCAACAAAGTCAGGGACTGGGAGGCGCGCATCCTGCTTGTCGCGAGGCAGGAGATGGAGCACCTCGGTTTCGTGTGCAACATGCTCACCGCCATCGGCGGCAATCAGTACTTCGACCGCCCCAATTTCCCCGCTCCCAATCAATACTGGCCCGTCGATTTGCCGATCGAACTCGAGCGCTTCGACCGCATGTCGCTGCTGCGGTTCATGGCATACGAGAAGCCTGAGAAACTGGTGGATTCGTTGATGGATCCTCTCTTGGCGGAGCTGAAGCCCCCTAAGAGAAAATTGGGCGCCCCACAACCCATCGAAGTACGGTTCACCTCCATCGGCGACCTCTACAAGCAAATCAGGCTGGCATTCGAATTTTTGCCAGATGATCAGCTTTTCGTTGTGCCGCCCGCATCGCAGGTGAACAATGACACCCTGTTCGGGGATGGCAGCATGACCAAGCCCACCTACGACATGTTCATCTTCAAGGTCTATGACCGGTTGAGCGCCATGAACGCCGTGGACGAGATCATCGAGCAAGGGGAGGGGACGCTTTCGAATCAGCCGGTGACCATCGACCAACTCGATCCTGGCTGCCATTACATGCTCTTCCGCAGCATTTTCATCGATTACATGGGCGGGGAGGCCAAGGTGGCCAATCCTGAACCCTACTTTGATGCGGCGCGGAAATGCGTCAAGAACCCTGCCTGGGAGTTGCATCAGGACACCATCACCCGGACGGAATTCTACGGCATCAACCCGCCGCAGCCGGAAATGTCGGTCGCCATCATCACCCATCCCTGGACCCGCGACCTCATGGGCATCACCAATACCGCCTACGAGTCGCTGATGCAGATGCTCATCCGCCTCTACACAGGCGCGGACAGCCCCAACGAGATCAACGGCCTCGTGCAAACGGTCTTTTTCCCGATGATGACCATGGTAATCCGCCCATTGTCGGAACTGATGAGCCTGTTGCCTGCCTTCAAGGACAATGCAGGCGGATTCACCGCAGGGGCCGGATTTGAGTTTTTCCGCACGATCGGCTTCCTGCCGCACAAGCCTGCCGCCTGGATCACCATCCATCAGCGACTGTCCGAAAATGCCGCGAACTTCTCGGAGGCCTTGAATCCAGTCCCGGACGATATCAAGAAGACCCTGAGCAAGGCTGGCTACAATCCCGACGTGGCATTGCCATTCATCGCGCAGAACCTCAAGCGCATCGCCATGAATTTCCAGAGCTACATGAAGGTCTGACCATGTCCCATTCCACCAATTTTGAACTCAAAAACCACTGAGCCATGTCTGTCATCACATTGAATTTCGAAGGATACGCCCAATGCCGCCTCGCCACTGACCCAGATCCCACGGATGAGCGCCGGGGTGTGAGTGGCTATACATTTGCCTTGCCGGGGGAGCCGGACCTCGACTGGACCATCTACACGCAGCCCGGACCGGGAGTGGTCTCGCGCATCGGCGTGGATGATCGCAAGGTCGGAGTGAAGGTTACGAGCGGATTCTGCGGGACGCAGCCCATCGTCAAGGGGCATCCGCTGTACGACGCTCCAGTATTCCTGGACGGCGGCCCCCGGTTTGAGGAACGCAACTACATCGTCACACAGCAGACGTTTGGGGTGATTTATCCCTTCCGGTTGCGGATCGCGGGCAATGGGATCGAACTCTACCGGACGGTCGATTGGTATCCCGGCAAACCGCTGAACACCGACCTGATGGAGATTCCGCAGCATATCCTGCAGCCCTATACCTCGCAGTTCGTGCCGGGGTATCCTGCCTGTCTCCCATTGCTGGGTCCCTCGCAAAATGCCTCCGTTTACCGGGCCGAACGCCTGCGCCGATTGGAAGAAATCGCCGCAAGCTCCCGGTTCACACCCGACGGCTACGCGGCCATCCAGAAGCGGATGCAACAACTCCGAATCGACGATCCGCGCGACCGACGGACAGGGCAGCTGCGGAATGCCGCGACTTGGAACTATGCCCTGAACGGCCCTGCTTCCTGGGCGATTGATCCAAAGAAACCCCAGTGGCTGAATGGCAGCTTTGATGCGAAGCAGGTATGGAAATACCACGACCCGAGCCGCCCCCTGCAACCGTGGCCCTGCTCATTCTGGACAGGCTCCTGGGACGCGGATTCGCTCACGTTCTACATGAGTGGAACTTTGGCAGTCTATGACCTCGGGACGGGATTCGATCAGTGGCTGAAGACCGGGGGCAAGGCTGCAGCGGCATCTGATCCGAAGCAGAACATGAAGAAGTGATCGCTTCCGGCAGGAAGCTGCAATGCAATCTAAATTTGAAGGCAGGTTCACTCCCAGGTGGACCTTGCTTTTGAATTCCATTTGATCGTGAGGGGATGCGATTGACCGTCGCTGTTCCCAACGATCAGTTTCATCTGGAACTTGTCGGGCGCAGGACCGGCACTGAGCAGCAATGGTTCAGGCTGTGTCCCGGTCTGCATTTTCCTCGTTGATTCTATTTCCTTCGTGAAACTTCGTCGATATTTGGGTGCATGAATCCCGTGCATATCATTCCGATGACTGTCGCAGACTTGGCGACATTGCAAACCATTTCGCGGGAGACTTTTCGGGAGACCTTTGCATCCGGCAATACCGAGGAAAACATGCGCAAATACCTTGAGGAAAACCTCTCCCAGGAGCGGCTCAGGGCGGAATTTGAAGCATCAGGTTCGGAATTTCACTTTGCGGCTCTCGATGGCGAGGTGATCGGCTACCTCAAGCTGAACCATGGTCAAAACCAAACCGAGCTGCAAGACGAAAGGGCGGTGGAGATCGAGCGCATCTATGTCCTGAAGGCATTTCACGGAAAGCAAGTCGGCCAATTGCTCTACGAAAAGGCCATCCAAGTGGCGCGAGATGCAGGTGCGGACTACGTTTGGCTAGGTGTATGGGAGGAAAATCCGAGGGCCATTCAGTTCTACAAGAAAAATGGCTTCGTGGAGTTTGATCGACACATTTTCCAACTCGGGGAGGATGCGCAGACGGACATCATGATGCGCTTGGAGTTGATGCCTGAAAGCTGCTGATCTGCCGAAATCCATGCAAAAGCTACCGACCCTGGATACCGAATCAGCGAAGCGGTTTCTGGCCGTCTCGCAACGGACAGGTGCCGTGGCATTCCTCATTGTTGCGACCATCCAGGCTCTGATCTTGTTCGCGGGGTTCCTGCTAATGCATTGGATTCAATTCGGATATGTCAAAAGCGAGGAACAGCAAACGGTGCGAGAATTCTTGGAATACGTGATGCGACCCAACAATGGACTCTTGCATTTTTCGATCATCATGGTGGTATTGGTTGGGCTGTCTTGGCTGACGGGGAGATGGGCAGGTAGGGAGATCGGAGTTGGCAAGCGGAATTTTGCATGGATATCCTTGCGTGCCCTGATTTTGCCATCATTGGGAGCATCGCTCTGCTTTTGTTTCCTGGAGGTCGTCCACGATACAACTGGGCGCGACTGGGAAATCGCAAGGCAGCTGAGGGCGCTCATTCCATCAAGCTTGCTGTTTTCGGTGATCATGATGGTGGTCGGGATACTGCCTGCCGTGGTCGCTGGGCTGGTAATTCGACAGCGGCTGGCGGTGGCGGCGGAAAGGGGATGAATGGGGAGACCAATCCCGGCTTCGTTGCTGAGGCAGGAGCGCTTCCTCCCATTGCCATTCCTTCCAATCCGCCTATCTTTACTCTGTGATGGCGGAAAAGGCTCTTCCAATTGGGGTTCAGGACTTCTCAAAGTTGATTGAGGATGGCTATCTGTATGTGGACAAGACAGAGTTTTACCACCGATTGATCAACAACGGGACCTATTACTTCCTTTCTCGTCCACGCAGGTTTGGAAAGTCGCTACTGCTCAGTGCGCTCGGGGAGATACTTAGCGGAAATCGAGCACCGTTTGCAGGCCTCTGGATCGAAGACAAAATCGATTGGCAACCAGGACCAGTGATCCACTTGGATTTCAGCAAGATCGTCAAGCTCTCAGAAAATTTAGAAACGGCCATTGGGATCGAACTCGATGCCATTGCAGCCTCATATTCCATACTGTTGGGTTCTGGAACCAATGCATTGAAATTCAGGACTCTGATCGAGCAGCTCGGTGCCGGCACACGGGTGAGTGTGTTGATCGATGAATACGACAAGCCCATCATTGACCATATCGATGACTTGCCCCGCGCGGAGGCCAATCGGCAGGTCATCCGAGACCTGTACTCTGTGGTCAAGGGCAGCGATGGTTTCATCCGGTTCTTCTTTGTCACCGGGGTTTCCAAGTTCACACAGGTTTCGATCTTCAGCGACCTGAACAACCTGAATGACATCACCCTCGATCCCGCCTATTCGCAGATGCTGGGTTACACCGAAGAGGAGCTGAAAACCTACTTCGCCGCGTACATTGAGCCGATTGAGAAGCGGTACGAAGGCATCTATCCCGACATCTACCAGGCGATCAAGGAGTGGTACAATGGCTACAGTTGGGACGGGGAGCACTTCGTTTACAATCCGTTTTCCATCCTCAAGTTCCTCTCGCAGAGGCGATTCGCGGACTTCTGGTTCTCGACTGGGACTCCATCCTTCCTCATGAAACTGCTCAAGGCGCGTGAGTATCCCATCCACGACCTGAGCAGCCGGAAGCTGGACATCAACCTGTTCGACAAGTTTGACATCCAAAACATCGAGGTCAACTCTCTGCTGTTCCAATCTGGTTACCTGACCATGAAGGAACTGGATTTGGCAACGAATGTGGTAACGCTGGACTTCCCCAACCGTGAGGTGGAGAATTCGTTCAATGTCCATCTATTGTCAGAATTTGGGGAGGTGCCCAAGGAAACTGCGAACAGCCTCTTGAATCAAATGACAGAAAGGCTGCTGGACGGCGATATCGATGGCACGATGGAACTCATGGGTATCCTGTTCGCAAATGTGGTTGCTCCGCTGCATCCCAGAGGAAGCAAAATCGAGCGGCAGGAGAATTATTACCACAGCATTTTCTACATGTGCCTGAAACTGTTGGGCTTCCATATCCAATCCGAAATCTGGACCAACAGGGGCCGCATCGATGCCGTGCTCACAACCGAAAAGTTCATCTACGTCATTGAGTTCAAACTGGGCAGCGCAGAGGAGGCAATCGCTCAGATCAAGAAAATGGGCTATGCCCAGCGGTACAAAGCCGAAGGAAAAACCATGATCCTCCTGGGCATTGGGTTTGATGCTGAGGCGCGGAACATTGGGGGGTACCTCGCAGAGCGTTTGAATTAGCGCATCACTGAAAATTAAGCCATTCCCCTCAATCCGTCATCGCCTCATTCGTGATATCCACCAAGGTCCCCTCCGGAAATACCACCTCGCTCAAATACAGCCCTGCCGCCAACTCGGTCGGCCCTTTGTGCTTGCGGTCCTTGGCTTCGATGATGCGGCGGACGTCGTCCACTGTCAGCAATCCGCGTCCCACCAGGAGCAGCGTCCCCATGATCGCCCGGACCATGCCCCTCAGGAACCTGTCGGCACGGATGTGATAGACCAAGATTTCACCCTCCCATTCGAAGCGGCTTTCCTTGATCTTGCAGAAGTAGGTCTTGTTGTTGCTGTTGCTTTTGCAGAAGCTCTCGAAGCTGTCGTACTCCATGAAGACGGCGGCGGCCTCCTGCATTTTCTGGATATCGACCTTTTCCTTGACCCAGCGGACGAATCCAAAGCGAATCGGGTCCTTGAAAAAGATGAGGTGGTACCTGTATGCCCGCTCCGTGGCGTGGAAACGCGTATGGAAACTGTCCTCGACGGCGCGGTAAATCTTGGTGATGCTGATGTCGCGGGGCAGGATGGCATTGACACCCAGCATGAAGTGCCGTGGAATCTCGCCCTCAAAGTCAAAATGCGCCGGCAGTTGCATCGCATGGACGCCGGAATCGGTGCGGCCCGCGCCGTAGGTGAAGATCGGGGCGCGCAGGACCTTGGTCAATGCGGCATCCACCTCACTTTGGACGGTGACGATATTGTCTTGGATTTGCCAACCGGCATAGTTGGTGCCGTTGTAGCGGACATCGACGACGTAGCGCGGCATCTCAGCACCTCTCAACGATCATGGACGCGCCCTGACCCACGCCGATGCACATGCTCGCGAGGCCGTAGCGGACATTGGGGCGACGCTTCATCTCGTGCACAAGGGTGGTCATGATGCGCGCGCCGGAACAACCGAGCGGGTGTCCGAGTGCGATCGCGCCGCCGTTCACGTTCACGATTTGCGGGTCGAGGCCGAGGTCGCGGATGCAGGGGATGCTCTGGGCTGCAAATGCCTCATTGAGTTCCACGAGACCGAGGTCGCTGACTTTCAGGCCTGCGCGTTGCAGGGCCTTCTGTGTGGCTGGCACCGGACCGATGCCCATGATGGCTGGATCGACACCTGCGACTGCGCTGCTCACAACACGGGCGATGGGGGTGAGGTTGAAGCGCTTGAGGCTGTCCTCGTCGCAGAGCAGCAGGGCGGAAGAGCCGTCGTTGATGCCGGAGCTGTTGCCTGCGGTGACGCTGCCACCTTCCTTGAATGCCGGACGCAGCTTGGCAAGGCCGTCCATGGTCGTTTCCGGGCGGGGATGCTCGTCCACGGCGAATGGAACCGGGTCGCCCTTGCGCTGCGGGAGCATCACGGGCACAATCTCGTCTGCGAACTTGCCTGCATCTTGGGCTGCCTTCCACTTCATCTGGGTCAGGAAGGCAAACTCATCCTGCTCCTCCCGGCTGATTTGGTAGCGTTCGGCGAGGTTTTCGGCGGTTTCGCCCATGGCGTAGGGATGGTAGAGCTTGCTCAATGCCGGATTGGTGAAGCGCCATCCGAAGGTCGTGTCATAGAAATCGGGCAGTCGGCCATAAGCATTGTCGCTTTTGCCCTGTACGAAAGGCGCCCGCGTCATGCTCTCCTCGCCACCTGCGATGAAGACGCTGCCATCGCCAGCACGGATGCCCCGTGACGCGTCGATCAATGCCTGCAATCCGCTCGCGCAGAGGCGGTTCACTGTCACGCCGGCCACCGAAACGGGCAACCCCGCAAGCAATCCTGCCATCCGCGCCACGTTCCGGTTGTCTTCCCCGGCTTGGTTGGCTGCACCTGCGATCACCTCCTCAATCGCAGCCAAGTCCAAGCTGGGATTCCGCTGGATCAGGGCCTTGATCACGATGGCGAGCATGTCATCCGGACGGACGGAACTCAGGCTGCCTGCATACCTCCCAATGGGGGTACGCACGGCATCGACGATGTACGCGGTCTTCATGGCGGCAAAACTACTTAGGAATTGACAATTGATAGTTGACAGTTGATAATTCACGCTTCCCTTTCGTTTTGCATGCCAGAACTCTCAACTATCAATTAAATTCGCTGTCTGAAAGAAGAAGTATGATTCAGCGTATCCAAACGATCTTGTTGTTCCTGGCGGCGGCTTTGTGCGTCGCGTTCCTGTTTTTCCCGACCTGGTTGGTGATGAATCCGGATGACGGGGACGGTGGATCCAAGACCATCACGGCCTCTCCGCTGTCTGTGCGGGTGGAAAGCTCGCAAATGAGCATCGACAATCCCTTCACCGAGGAGACCCTGGGACTCACGAGCAATACCTTTCTCACCATTCAATTTGGCTTGGTGCTGGTGATCGCTGGATTGCTGCTCGTGACCATTTTCATGTACAACAACCGCCAATTGCAGATCAAAATGGCTTATGGGGGGATTGTGCTGCTCATGGCGATGTTCGTGATGCTCGTGCCCATCCGCACTTGGTTGCAAGACATGGGCGGCGACGCGACTGCTTCCGGAGAACTGTACCGCTCCCTGCCACAGTGGGGATTGGCGGCGCCGTTGATCGCCCTGCTGCTCACATGGTGGGCCATCAAGCGCATCCAAAAGGATGAGAAGATGGTCCGTGGCATGGACCGCATCCGCTGATGAGCAAAGGAAGGCTGTTTCGCCGGGCCAATGTCTTCCTCCTTTTGGCGGCCGGATTGAGTGCCGCCCTGCTCGTGGCCCCGATTGCCTACGCCTCCAATTTCGCTGCAAAAGTCCACGCCTCGGTCTATGGAACCTGGGTGGTGATCGACCGTGACATGGGTGACGGGGTGGATGTCGCGAGCATCCGCTACCTCTGGCAATTGCCGCTGCATTGGCCGTACGCCTTGGTGGGTTTGCTGTTGACTTTCGTCCTGTTGCGGGCATTGTTCACGAACAAGAATGACTTCGACAAGCTGCACCGGGCACGGAGGGCCTTTTGGTTGGCGGTGCTGTATGGGGCCACGGGGGCGATGATCCGCTACTTTGCGCTGTACAATGTGGGCCGCGATGCCGCTGCGGATCAGCTTGAGGCGGGTTTTCAGCGGGAAATGCTCTTCGTCTTCTTCATCCTCTACTTCATTTTCCGGGCACAGGGCAAGATCCTGCCGCATTCAGGGTTGCTGACGCACAGTGGCGAATCCAAAGCAGTCGAAGTGCCTGGGCCAGGGCCGGATGGTGATGACTCCTCTGTGGTGGTGTAAGCCAATATTGGGTTCTTATTGGCCACAAAGGCACAAAGGCACGGAGCTGGGTGCGCATAGCTTCGTGCCTTTGTGCCTTGTGGCGAAAAATCGGGTGCGAAGATCAGAACCTGAGCTCCCATTTCTTCGTAACCCGCTTCATCCAGCTGCCGGAAAGCCGCATCCGGTGGAGAAAACGCATCCTGATCATGGTCAAATCCAATCAGCTTTCAATGTTTTCCCAATTGCTGGCTTCCGCATTTCATCCATTCATCCTGTTGGGCTTGATTGCCCTGGGCCTGTTTTCATGTCAACCTGCCGCTGCGCCCACTGAAGAATTGTCCCCGCTTACAGCCGCTACTGTGGACACGATGAAAACCCGCATCGTGATCCAAAAGTCGCAGTACAAGCTGCTGCTGTACGAAAAGGACAAGCTGTTGCGCACCTATCCGGTGGTGCTGGGATTTGATCCCGGACCGGACAAACGCATGGAAGGCGACGGCCGCACGCCTGAGGGGACATTTCACGTGAGGACCAAGTATCCCCACGCCTCATGGAGCAAATTCATTTGGGTGGATTATCCCACAGCTGAGTCAGAAGCGCGATTTGCCCGACGCAAAGCCGCCAAGGAGATTCCGGCAGATGCAGGGATAGGAGGGGAGATCGGCATCCACGGCACCCCTTCGGGGAGGGACGACCTCATTGTGGGCAAGAAGAACTGGACATTGGGCTGCATCTCGCTGAAATGCAGGGATGTAGATGAACTCTATGGGCTGATCCGGACAGGGACCGAGATCAAAATCCTGCACTGAACGGGCTCACTGCACCGGCACCATCTCAAAGGTCACGGGATTTTCCGGGAGGTTGTTCGTGAGGATCAGGTAATCCGGTTCGAGCTTGACGATGTCCATCTCCCCGGCCTCGGGGCGGATGTCCGCCTTGGTGAAGAGGATCTTTTTGTCGGGGCTGAGCCACCATTTTCCCCGTTCCAATTCGCCCATGAGGATCTCGTAGCGTCCGTTTTTGTAGAAGGTGAAGGACGAGGTGCCCATGATGGCCGGATCAACTTGCTCGCCCGGAAGGCTGAGCTTCTGGAGTTTCCAGCTCTTGGCGATCATCTCCTCCGGCGGGATTTCTTTCTTTTTTGCGGCGTCGCCACAGCCCACGACGGACAGGGTGAGCAGCGTGGCCATGGAGAGGAGGGCAAGGAGGCGGAAGGCGGGTTTCATGATTCAAATCTAGCGAGAATTCAAAAAATCCAAGCCCGGCCTTTCTGGGGCCGGGCTCGGGTAATTTTTGATCCGGAGTGTGGGAGTCCTGATTCTCCCTTGGGTGGTGAAAAGATCTGACGCTCTCTGAAGTGCGTCAGTCGAGTGGGTTCATAGGGTAGATGCACCTCGGCCCCACTTTCCACACGGACCTCCGAAAAAATCTCAATTATTTTTTCTTGGCCTTGGCCTTCTCCGGCTTCACGTAGGGCTTGTCGGTGAGCATACCTTCGAGATCGGTGCGGGAAATGATGTTTTCCAGCTTCCCGTCGGTTTTCTCGCTCACGTCCTTGCCGCTCCAGTTGCCGGGGTGGGCTGTGATGAAGGGCTCGTTTTTCTTCAGTTTTTCGAGCTCTCCAGCCAGCTTGGTGGTATTGTACTTGTTGGTGGAGACGGCCTTGGCGATCTCTCCGAGGCGGGTCTTGATCTCCTTGGCGCGTGCGTCGGCCTTCTTGGAGGCTTCCGGGTCGCCTTCCAGCGTGGTGATGTTGCCCTTGAGCTTGTCCACCTCGGCCTGCAGTTCGGCAATCTTGGGATCACCTTTCTTCAGCTTCTTGATGGCGCCCTCGATGGACTTGACCTGGGCCTTCAATGCAGGAATTCCTGTCACTTTCTGCTCCTCGGTGAGCTTGCCCTTCTCGTCCTCCAAAGATTTCTTGTCGGATTCCAGCTTCGTGACGCCATCGGTCTTTTCCTTGACGCCTTTTTCCCATTCCTCGTGCTCGGCGTTTTTCTTGGTCGCGTCGAGCCTGGTCAGGTCGAGGTTGGTGGACAATGCGGAGAGTTTCTGGATGGCCTTGACGCTCTTTTCGATGTTGGTGCCAGCGAGGATGCCTTTGAAGACATCGACTTGGCCCTTGGGCAGCTGCGTTCCGATCTTGTCGAGCAGGGCTTGGCCCTTGACTTGGAGGGCTTGTTGCAGCTTGCTCCGGTCCACGATGAATCCTTTCTTGGATTCGACGGACTCGATGTACTTGTTGTTGGCGTCGAGTTGGGCGGGATCCTTCTTGCTGTCCGGGATGAGCTCCTCCGCCGTGGTGATGGGCTTGGAGTTTTCGCTGAACCGGGTTGCCCAGGTGACTTGGTCGATGAGGAAACCCTTTTGTCCGGCGATGCCTTTGTCCTTGTCGGCCTTGATGGACTCCCGGTGGTAGAACTCCGCCCCAATGTTGGCGGTGTGCTCGCGTCCTCCCCACTCGGGCTGACCTTGGCTGAACATGACTGCGACGCGGTATTGGATGCCGTCCTCGGTCATGACGTCGGATGCCCAGTGCGAAAACACGACGCTGTGGTTGCCGGAGTCGCTGCCGTTGGCGTTGTAGATGTAGAGCCAGTCGCCGGGCTCGATCTGGGAGAGTTCGGACCAGCTCATGCCTTTCTTCCGGCCAAAGCTCTTCTTCATCTCCTTGGGAGCCTTCTTCTTCTTTTTCTGGTCCTCAGGCAGCGCTTCGTAGGCTTCGATCTCCTTTTTGCGCTTCTCGATGGCGTCGAGTTGCTCCTTTTGGCCATCCTTGTGGCCTGTGCCTTCATGGATGGGGCCGAGGCCGTCAGTTTCAGTCGTGGGGAGAGCGTCCGCCAAGACGGTGGGGTTGTCGAAATAGGTGCTGGCCTTCCCGGTGTTGAAGCTGGCGTTGCCCATGAAGTCGGAGGAGCCCATGGCGCCGGAGTTCAGCGAGCCCACGGAGGTGCCAGCGTAATCATTGGTGAGGTGGACCCAGTGCCAGCACATGCGGGCATGGACCTTTGCTCGAAGGAGCCGGGCTTGAAGTGCCCTTGCGCCAGGATGAGGGCGGACATGAGGATGCGCTGCTGCGCGGTCGAGCTGCCGACATCGTCTCCATTGAAGAGGCGCTCAGGGATCTGGCCGGTGGCGATGAAGCTGAGGATTTTGTCGCGCTGCCCGGTCGTGAAGAGCTTGGAGCAGGTGTAGGCGGTGAGGTCGAGGCCGCTTTTGTCGCCGACTCCAGCGTATTTCTTGCCTCCGCTCGCGGTGAGGGAAGGACTCTGGGAGGCATTGGCCTTGTCGGAGCCCTTGTAGTTCGTGGGGAGGGTTTGTAATAATTGGGGGTGGCGGCCTGCGGTGTCGCCGGGGTCTGGGACGATTCTCCGCTGACGCTGGTGCTGGTCTGGACTTCGCAGGTCTCGCCCGCCTTGTATTCCACCTCTTGGCCCGGCAGGGTTGCAGGAGTCATGGTCTGCTCGGGGGTGGTTTCTGGCGCGGCGGCGCAGGGGTCGGCGATGTTCGGGAAGACGTGGAGGACAGATTGGAACTTCACGTTGAACTTGTCTGCAAACTCCTGCCACTTGGGATCAACGGGGGTGGCGGAGGCCACGCATTGCATCTGGGCAGGCGCCAAGGCATCCTTTTTCTGGATCGGGGCACTGATGTCGCCAGCGGTCAGCTGGAATCCCGGAGCAGCGAGCGATTTTCCGGCAGCCTCTTGGGTGGGCTGCTCGACTTGTTTTGTTTGCGCGATGGGGGTGGGTGAAATCTTTTCCATGAAGATATCGCGTTGGAAACTGGACAATTAGACCCGGCAAAGGTAATCCATCCATCGAGGAAGGTCAATGGTGAAATAGGGCAAAATTCTTGCGCTTGGGTTTGTTGGGCAGGCTCGTTCAGGTAGCATTGAACATGTAGCAGATAGCATTTCTGGTCGCATCCGCGCACCGCAACTGCTATCTGCTACATGCTATCTCCTCAATGATCAGATCTCAAAGCTGCCACCGATCGTGGGCAGGATGAGTTTCGCACCCTTGCTTTTGAAGGCTTCGCGGGCGAGGGCATGGTCGATCACGATGTAGGGGAAGGTGTCGAAGTGTACGCCGATGACCTTGTCCACCTTGAGCATCTTGGCGGCGCGGGCTGCGTCCTCGTAACCCATGGTGAAGTTGTCGCCGATGGGGAGGATGGCAAAATCCAGCTCATGGTGCTTGCCGAAGAGTTTCATGTCCGGCATCAGGGCTGTGTCGCCTGCGTAGTAAAATGTCCCCTCTACGGTGTCCACGATGAAGCCGCCTGGGTTGCCGCCGTAGCTGCCATCGGGGAAGCTGCTGGTGTGGACGGCATTGGTCATTTTCACCGTGCCGAAGTCAAATTTCCACTGCCCGCCGAGGTTCATTGGATGGCAATTCTTGATGCCCTTGCCTTGGAGCCAAGTGATGATTTCGTAGTTGGAGACGCAGGTTGCGCCCGTTTGCTCGGCGAGGGCCACAGCGTCCGCAACGTGGTCGCCATGTGCGTGGGAAAGGAGGATGTAGTCCGCTTTGATTTCATTGAGCTTGATTTCGCTGGCTTTGGGATTGCCAGTGATGAAGGGGTCAAACAGCAGGGTCTTGCCAGCGACCTCAAGCGAGAAACAGGAGTGACCGTAGTACCTGAAATTCATCGTCTTTCCTTGGATTAATGAACAAATTGACTGCATGCCCCGAGCTGACTGATATTTCGGGGAGCCCAAACTTAGGCAAAAATGGATTGTTGGCAGGTTAAATTTGGGACATGGGGCGCCTGGTGCGGGACGGTGCAAGGGTTGCGAATTTCTGCGCGAGCGAAACAATCTAGGAGTGAATCGGTATTGAGGACATGAAGTTGACCATCGTATCCGGGACCAATCGGCGAGACAATCTGAGTCTGCTCGTGGCGCGACGGTGTCAGGAGATGCTCGCGGCGATGGGCTGTGCGGCGGAGTTGCTTTCATTGGAACAGGTGCCGCAATCGCTGGCCTTCAGCTACTTGGACAATCCCCGGACGGGAGAGTTTGCCTGGATCCAGGAATTGGTGGACAGCAGCACCCATTTCCTCTTCGTGGTGCCGGAGTACAATGGCAGCATCCCCGGTGTGCTGAAGCTCTTCATCGACGCCTGCGACTACCCTGACAGCTTCCGGGGCAAGTCAGCAGCGATGGTGGGGATCGCGGCGGGCGAACGCGGCAACGAGGTGGGTCTGAATCATTTGCGGGACATCTTGGCCTTCTTCGGGATGGATGTGTTCGGGCAGACGCTCACGCTTGCGCGGATTCGACAGAAGGTGCAGCGCGGTGGCGGATTCCGTGACGAGGCTGTGGAGGCCGATTTGGAGGACATGCTTCGCGCCTACCATGCCCAACAATTGCAGGTCAGGAGCTGAGGCTCGGGATCAGGAGGCTACCAGAAGTGGCTGAATCGGCCGTAGAAATAGACCGCATACGCGATCGAGACCCCCACCAATACGAAGTAGAGCCAATTGGCGCGGAAGCGGTCGTAGCGCAGGGCGCGGTTGGTCGCAACTGCGAGCGGGAGCAGGATGGCGACGAGATAGATCGCCACCCGCCATTTCCATTTGGCAATGAAAAATGAGCTGGCGGATGTGCCCAGGTATTGCTGGTTGCGCTCCATGCCACGTTTCATGTAGGGATCATCGATCTCCTCTACCTTGATGCCATCGTTGATCATCCGGAAGAAGATCTTCTCGGATTGGTAGGTCTCGATGTCGGTGAGCAGGATCCAAAATCCGATGAAGGAAATGAGCATGACCGCCACCCAATTGGTGCCAAGGTCCCAACGACGAATCTTCCGACGCCTGGCCAAGAGCTCCGATTGCTCCTCCTGCTGATTGTAGTATTCTCCCGTATGCATAAAGCGCTGCTAAGTTAAGGCTTGGATCGTTACCAATTCCTGTGTTGGAAAGTAAAGTGCCTGACATTCGCGGAGCTTCTTGGCACCATGGATTTATTCGAAAAATGGCCTCTGGGTGTAAATTGGGTGTAGGATGGGTGTAGCACGGGTGTAGCTGCGGTGTACCATCTTGGGACTCACTTGGGACCCACCTCGGATTCAATACGGAACAGCTACGAAGGGGAAACGAGCCAGATACGGCACCTGTCCGAAAATGATCCGGCGCAACTACTTAACAAACGGCAGCCACCTCCAAATCCAACAACCAACCAATCTTAGGGACGCAAAGCGTTCGAACGCAGGAGGATGCGTCGGTTCACCCATTTGCCTTTCCATTCGGAATCTGGAAGCTCGTTGCCCTGCGCATCGAGGGAGCGTCCGTCGCTGTCCTTGGAGATGACCCAAAACGCGCCTGCAGCCACGCTGTCCATGACCATTCCAGCGAGTTCGGCGTTTCCAATCTCCCGATTCACCCTCCCGATCCGGATGCCGACCTCGTTGTTGAGCAGGTCCATCTTGCTGCTGCAACTGTCCTGGACGCCGCCGTCTTCGAGTTGGCCGCGCTTCCACTGCAGGTAGTTGCTGCGTTCGTAGGCCCTGCCGAGGCTCCGCGCCTTGCCCGCCCGGAACTCCTGCCCGAGCAATGCCATCCAATACCCATGGCGGAATGCGTCGAGCCTGCCACCAATCGGGTCATGGTCCAGCCTTGGGTCTTGGGAGGCCGCAGGCAAGGCTTGCAAGGCGATGTTGGTGAGCCGCTGGGCTTTGGACGCAGTCCAGATATGCCCGATGACCCAGGATTTCACTGGGCCGGGGAGGTTCCGGAATTGCTGGAACTTGGATTGGGAAAACGAGGGGTTGGGGCAAAAGAAAGCGCCCACCCAAAGGGCCGTGATCCAGATCGCCGGGGCGAGCTTGGGCCACGGAATGGCCTTCGAGTGGGCGCGAGGCATGACCTCAGTTGGCGTAGTCGGCAACAGGCGGGCAGGTGCAGACCAGGTTGCGGTCGCCGTAGCTATTGTCGATGCGGGCCACGCTGGGCCAGAACTTGTTCTGTGTCACATAGGCGTAGGGGAATGCAGCCTTCTCACGGGAGTAGGGGTGCGTCCATTCGCCGGCGGTGATCATGTGCACGGTGTGCGGGGAGTTCAGCAGCACGTTGTCCTCAAGGCTGGCGGTGCCATTTTCGAGTTCGCGGATCTCCTCACGGATGCCGAGCATGGCAGCGATGAACTTGTCGAGCTCGTGCTTGCTTTCGCTCTCGGTAGGCTCGATCATGAGGGTGCCGGGGACCGGGAAGGACACGGTCGGGGCATGGTAGCCGTAGTCCATGAGGCGCTTGGCGACGTCGCCTGCCTCGACATGGGTGGCTTGCTTCCACTGGCGGAAGTCCATGATGAACTCGTGCGCCACACGGCCGCTCTTGCCCACGTAGAGGATCGGGAATTCCTTCTCCAAGCAGGACTTGAGGTAGTTGGCGTTGAGGATGGCGTGCTTGGTGGAGGAGGTCATGCCGTCCGGGCCAAGCATGCGGATGTAGCCGTAGCTGATGAGCAGGATGAGGGCGGAGCCCCAAGGAGCTGCAGAGACTGCATGGATGGCCTTATCACCGCCCGTCTTTTGGAATGGGTGGCCGGGGAGGTAGGGAGCGAGGCGCTCGACCACACAGATGGGGCCCATGCCAGGACCGCCGCCGCCGTGGGGGATGGCAAAGGTCTTGTGCAGGTTCAGGTGGCAGACGTCTGCGCCGATGCTGGCGGGGTTCGTGAGGCCGACCTGGGCGTTCATGTTGGCGCCGTCCATGTAAACAAGGCCGCCATTGTCGTGGATGATCTGGCAGATTTCGATGATGCTCTCCTCGAACACCCCGTGGGTGGAGGGGTAGGTGACCATCAGGCCTGCGAGGACATCTTTGTATTCAATGGCTTTCTTGCGCAGCTCCTCGACCTGGATGTTGCCGTGCTCGTCGCAGGGGGTGACCACCACTTCCATGGCAGCCATGACCGCGCTAGCGGGGTTGGTGCCGTGGGCGGAGGAGGGGATCAGCACCACGGTGCGGTGGTGGTCGCCGTGGTCCATGTGGTAGGCGCGCATGACCATGAGGCCCGCGTACTCGCCTTGTGCGCCGGAGTTGGGTTGGAGGGAGGTGGCGGCGAATCCGGTGACCTCAGCGAGATAGTCTTCTAGCTCGGTGATGACCTGCGCGAATCCGGCAGCCTGCGCGATGGGGGCGAAGGGGTGCATGCCAGCCCATTGCGGCCATGTGAGGGGGAGCAATTCAGCGGCGGCATTCAGCTTCATGGTGCAGCTCCCGAGGGGGATCATGCTGGTGGTGAGGCTGAGGTCGCGGTTCTCAAGGCGCTTGATGTAGCGCATGAGCTCGCTTTCGCTGTGGTAGCGGTTGAAAACCGGGTGGCTGAGGTATTCGCTTTCACGCTCGAGGTGCTCCGGATAGATCAGGGTCATGCCATCGGAGAGTGCCTGCAAGTCTTGCTCGGCGTAGGTGCGTCCTGTGGCCTGGGCAAATGCGCCAAGGAGGTTTTGCACGTCCTCGGGGCTGTGGGACTCGTCAAAGGAGACGGAGACCTGGTTGTTTTCGAGGTAGTTGAGGTTGATGCGGCGGGATTCGGCAGCGGCACGCAGGTCTTCCACCTTGACCGAACCGAGGCTCAGGTGCAGGGTGTCGAAGAAGAGCGGGTTTTGCTGCTGGTAGCCGAGGTCGCCGAGCACCTTGGCGGCCACACGGGCGAGGGCGTGGACGCGGGTGGCGATGTTTTTGAGGCCCTCGGGGCCATGGTAGGTGCCGTACATGCCCGCCATGATGGCGAGGAGTGCCTGGGCGGTGCAGATGTTGGAGGTGGCTTTTTCGCGCTTGATGTGCTGCTCGCGGGTCTGCAGGGCCATGCGCAGGGCGCTGTTGCCTTGGGAGTCCACGCTCACACCGATGATACGGCCGGGAATCTGGCGCTTGAAACTGTCGGTGGTGGCGAAGAATCCTGCGTGGGGGCCGCCGAAGCCCATGGGTACGCCGAAGCGCTGGCTGTTGCCCACGACCACGTCGGCACCGAGGGAGCCGGGCGAGCGGAGGAGGGTCAGTGCGAGCAGGTCAGAGGCGAAAATCGCGTAGGAGTTCGCTGCATGGGCGGCCTTGACGATGGCGGAGTAGTCCTCGACATTGCCATTGGCGTCGGGGTACTGGAACATGCAGGCAAATGTGGTCTCGTCAAATGTCCAGTTGCTGGGGTCGCCAACCTCCACCTTTATACCAAGGGGTTCGGCACGGGTGATGAGGACATCAATGGTCTGGGGGAACACCTGCCTGGCGACGAGGAAGCGGCTTGCGGGGGCACCCTTGGGACGCTTGTTTTTCTCGTGGTAGAGCATGATCATGGCTTCAGCGGCAGCCGTGCCCTCGTCGAGGAGGCTGGCATTGGCGAGGGCCATGCCTGTGAGGTCGCTGACCATGGTCTGGTAATTGAGCAGGGCCTCCAAGCGGCCTTGGGCAATCTCAGCCTGGTAAGGGGTGTACTGCGTGTACCATCCCGGGTTTTCGAGGATGTTGCGCTGGATGACGGCGGGCACGACCGTGCCATAGTAACCCAGACCGATGAAGTTGGTGAAGACCTGGTTTTTGCTGGCGATTTCGCGCAGCAGGCGCAGGTAGGCATGCTCACTCAGCGCCGCAGGGGTGTTGAGGGGCTTTTTCAGCCGGATATCCGCAGGGACGGTCTCGTCGATGAGGGCGTCGAGGGATGCAGCACCGATGGCTTGGAGCATCTCAGCGACTTCGGCGGAATTGGGGCCGATGTGCCGGGATTCGAATCGGTCCGTGGAAGCGAGGTTCACCTTCATATCAAAAAAGCTGTGATTTCAGTCCAACAAACGGCGGCAAAATTAGGAGAAAGGAGGGAAGAGGGAAAGGTCTGCGGCGAATGTTGATAGATGATCCTTGTTGGTGGATAGTTCTTGAGAGGTTAGTTGATCGGGGACATTGGAATTGACATACGGGAATTAGGGCTGGTGTTCATGTAAAGTTTATCTTGGAAAAGTGGGAAATTCTTACTTGTTTTCGGCGGCGAAAAACAGTGCTTTTGGAGTAGTGCTGGTCAAATTCTGTATAATTCGGCTTATTAGAATGATCTTAGACTACCTGTAGATCGTCCTTGTTTTCGCCTGTTCTGCGTCTGGAGGCGTGCTTCTGGATGTAAGGTTTAAGAGGAGATGTTTTTCAAACCCTGATCTTATGGTTTCACAATCAACTATTTCCAATCCCCTGCTTCAGTGGGCCAAGGGACATTTGCTCATCGGCAAATTTGTCAGCGGCCTACAATTTTTGATCCTGTTCATGGTCTTTGCTTCCAGTGCCGTCGCCTTGAAGGCAGCTGGGGATGATCTCCCCTTTGGAATCGATGGCGTTTCAGGATTGAAGCCAGGAACGATGCTGATCATTCCCAGGATGGTGGAGGCGAACCGCATGAGCTTGACCGAAAAGTCGAAGGGGCTCCTGGTCTATCAAGTTGATTCCAAGTCCGGTTACTGGTACTACGATGGCGCAGCTTGGAGCCAGATTGCTGGCGAGGTGCTGACGGTGGTCAAGGCCGGATCCGCAGCAGGCGTGCCTTGGATTCTAAGGACGCAGGCTGGCAAAGACATCTCGGTGCAGGCTCCGGAAAGCAAGCTTGGGGCAGTGACGGAGTTCGCCGGAGGTTATTTCTGCGCGTTCACTTCGCAGATTTCGATCGCCCCTGGCCGAGAGTCGATGTTCATCTCCAGAACGAAAAACATGTACCCCCAGCTGACCTCATTGGAATTCCAAGGTCAGAAGGTTCAGGCAACGATACTGAAAGGCGCCGCCGATGCGGATGTCCAGTCATTTTTCAATCTTCTAGGCTGCAACGTGATCCAACCCAACAACTAAGGAAATCATGAATCAATCGACGCACAAAACCCTCAAGTGGATCGGTGTCCTCACAGCCCTGCTGCTGTTGGTGATGCCGCAGGATGCACGTTCGCAGTGCAACGTCAACACCTCCATCTGTGTTTCCGGCACGGCTGGACCATTCTCTTTTGTGACCAAGGGTCCGGCAGTGAGTACCTGTCTGAACTGGTCCGGCCCCAATGTGGCCTACATCATGCTGAACATCTCCACGTCCGGCCCGCTGAACATGCTCATCCAGGGCAATACCAACTTCGGTTACCTGGACGTGGCGGTGTTCAACGTGCCCACAGGTGTAGCGCCGTGTACAGCGATTCAGAACACTGCCAACCAGATTGGTTGCAACTACGCCGCAGCTGCGGGTGGCTGTAACCAATTCGGCTCCTTCTACACCTGTTCATCCTCTGTGCCAGCTCCCAACGTGGTCGCTGGTCAGAACATCATGGTAGTGGTGGAGAACTGGAGCGGTCTGCAGGCGGGTAGCCCCACCTCCTTCACGCTGACTTTGGCGCCGAATGGTGCTCAAGCAGGCGCGCCAAACCCGGCCATCACACCTGCAGGTCCAGTCTGCGCAAATACGCCTGCTTTCCAACTCGTCGCTGCTGACGCGGGAGGCACCTGGAGTGGGCCCGGCACATCTTCCACGGGAATTTTCACCCCATCCACAGCTGGTGTCGGCACCCATACCATCAGCTACACTGTTGGTGTGGCCCCTTGCAGTGCCAGCTCCAGCACGACCATCACCGTGAACGCAGTCCCCGCAACTCCATCCGTTGCAGGCACCACCATCTGTGGGGCAGGCTCAGCAACTTTGTCAGGTACCCCTGCCGGGTTGGGCTTTTCCTTCCGATGGTACAATGCAGCCTCAGGTGGAACATTGCTGGCTTCCGGCAACTCCTATACCGCCTCGTACTCGGCAACGACCACAGTCTATGTATCGCAGTACAATACCACCACTGGCTGTGAAAGCGCCAGGGTGCCTGTGACTGTCACGGTAAATACGCTTTCGACGCAGCCAACCTCCATCTCGGGGGTGACGTCGCTCTGTCCTGGTGGTTCCACCACGCTCACCCAAGTAGGGGGGAGCCTCGGAACGGGTGCGAGCTATCAATGGTTTGCTGGCTCTTGCGCCAGCGCGGTGATTGGTAGCGGACCCACCTTGACGGTATCGCCCACCTCGACGACGACCTATTTCGTCCGGGCATCCGGAACATGCAATACCACAGCTTGCGCCTCGGTGACGGTCACAGTGAATCCGTTGCCATCGCCCTCGATTTCTGGAACGACCTCGATCTGTACAGGTCAGTCCACGACATTGACAGCGAGCGGTGGTGGCACCTACCTATGGAATACAGGTGCGACCTCAGCCTCCATCACCGTAGCTCCCACTTCGAATACCACCTATTCAGTAACCGTCACAAGCGCTGCGGGCTGCGTGAACAGCACGAGCGCGACCGTGGTCGTGAATGCGTTGCCGACGGCAGCGGTCGCTGGCACCAATACCATCTGTAGCGGTCAAAGCACCACCTTGACCGCAAGCGGTGGCGGCACCTACCTGTGGAGCACAGGCGCGACCTCGGCCAGCATCAGCGTGAGCCCTGCTGCGACCACTACTTATACAGTGACAGTGACGAGTGCAGCCGGATGTACCGCGACAGCTTCTCGGACAGTCACAGTGAACCCGCTGCCTGCTGCATCGGTCTCCGGTACCCTCTCCATCTGTTCCGGCCAATCCACGACGCTGACTGCAAGCGGTGGTGGCACATATATATGGAGTACTGGCGCCACGTCGGCAGCCATCACTGTGAACCCAGCATCGTCCACCCTGTACACCGTCACAGTGACAAGTGCGGCAGGTTGCGTCAACACCGCATCGGCTACAGTGACCGTAAATGCACTTCCGACAGCAGCCATCACAGGAACCAACACCATCTGCACAGGTCAATCCACAACATTGACCGCGAGCGGTGGCGGAACTTATGCCTGGAGTACGGGTGCGACCACAGCTTCCATCACCGTGGCTCCCGGTGCCACCACCAACTACACGGTCACGGTGACGAGTGGGGTCGGTTGCACCGCGACTGCATCCCGCGCCGTGACAGTGCTCCCATTGCCCACCGCCTCCAACGCTGGCCCCGACCAGACGGTCTGTGCAACGACAGTCACCTTGGCGGCCAATACTCCCTCCATCGGCACGGGCCTTTGGACGGTGGTCGCGGGTGTAGGTGGATCATTCTCCAACACGGCCAGCCCTACCTCGACTTTCACAGGAACGGCTGGCTCGTCCTACACCCTGCGGTGGTCCATCACCAATGCCCCCTGCGCAGCCTCCACGGATGATGTCGTGATCACATTCCAGACTGCCTCTGTGGCCCCGACCTCAGTCAGCGCCACGGTGTCCACGATGTGCGTGGGCGGCAGCACCCAACTGACCGCCGTGGGCGGCTCATTGGGAACCGGGGCCAGCTACCAGTGGTATGCGGGAAGTTGCGGCGGCACCTTCTTGGGCTCGGGAAGCACATTGACGGTGCTTCCGACCACCACGACCACCTATTTCGTCCGCATCACAGGCACCTGCAATACCACGGCGTGTGCATCCGCGACCATCACCGTGGCCCCGGATCCGACCATTTCCGCGACAGGTGCTGCCAACATTTGTTCAGGAGCCACCGCCACGCTCACCAGCACAGTCAGCGGCGGCATCGGTACCTGTACGGTCCAGTGGCAGTCCTCCACCGACAACGTGACCTTCACGAATATCCCCGGGGCCAACTCCACCACGTATGTCACGCCAGCCCTGACCGCCACCACCTATTACCGCGCCACCTACAGCTGCACAGGTTCCAGCTGTGACCCGGCCACATCAGGTAGCTTCGCGGTGACTGTGTTTGGCAACCTTGTCGCCACGTCCGCAGGCGCCACCACCATCTGCAATGGCGGTAATGCCACACTGAGCAGCTCTGTGACTGGCGGCACGGGCGCCATCACCTACCAATGGCAGTCCTCCTCGGACAATGTGACCTTCACAAACATCCCTGGAGCAACGTCGCCCTCTTACACTACCCCGACCCTGTCCAGCAGCACCTACTACCGAGTGGTGGTCAGCGCAACGGGCGCCGGCTGCGGTTCCGCGAATTCGCCCTCCCAGTTGGTGACGGTTGTGCCGGACCTGACGGCAACCGTTGGCGGCGGCACCACCATTTGCAGCGGCAGCACAGCCAACCTGACCAGCAGCGTGAGCGGCGGCACAGGCTCAATCAGCTACCAATGGCAAATCTCCACAGATAACGTCACCTTCACACCGATTGTGGGCGCGACGGCTGCCACCTATACCACCACAGCCCTCACCGCCATTCGCTACTACAATGTCGTGGTCAGCGCGACGGGCGTCGGATGCGGAGCGGCCACTTCCAACTCTGTGGCTGTCACTGTGGACCAGTTCACCGCCTCCAATGCAGGAGTTGACCAATTCCAATGCGGCACCTCCGCCACGCTTGCAGCCAATACCCCGGCAACGGGCATCGGCACCTGGACGGTGGTTTCCGGCACAGGCACGTTTGTCAACGCCAACAGCCCCACCACCCAGGTCAATGGCCTGAGCGTGGGCCCCAACGTGTTCCGCTGGACATTGCCCAACGGTGCTTGCGTGGATTCCCAGGACGATGTCACCATCACCCGGGACAATATCGCCCCTGTGGTGTCCTGCCCATCTGCCCAGAGCCTGGTGCTTGGTGGCGCCTGCACGGCAACCCTGGCCGATTACCGCACTCTCACCACGTCCTCCGACAACTGCGGCGCGGTCACTTTGGTGCAATCCCCAGCTTCCGGAACCACCGTCACAGGTCTTGGAACCACAGTGGTGACCATCACTGCCACCGATATCAACGGCAACACAGCCTCCTGCAACCTCAACGTGACCCGCGTTGACAATACGCCACCTGCGATCACCTGCCCCGCGAACATCAGCGTGAATGCAGCGACCGGAACTTGTGCAGCAACGGTGAACTACACCGCACCGGTTGGCACCGACAACTGTGCAGGTTCCACCACCACTCAGATTGCTGGTTCCGCAAGCGGAGCGAGCTACCCCGTTGGTGTGACCACGAACACCTTCCGTGTGACTGATGCAAGCGGCAACACCGCGATCTGCTCCTTCACCGTGACGGTGATTGACAACCAAGCCCCAGTCATCACCTGCCCGGCCAACATCAGCGTGAACGCAGCGACTGGAGCTTGTGCAGCCAACGTGACCTACACCGCTCCGGTCGGCACGGACAACTGCGCTGGCGCCACAACGACCCAAATCGCTGGCTTTGCTAGCGGTGCAAGCTATGCTGTCGGCGTAACCACGAATACCTTCCGGGTGACCGATGCAGCTGGCAACACTGCCACCTGCTCCTTCACTGTGACGGTCGTGGACAACCAACCCCCGGTGATTGTCTGCCCGAGCAATATCTTGGCCACGGCCTCCAGCCCTGCAGGCGCGACTGTGACCTACACAGCTCCGATCGGCTCTGACAACTGCGCTGGTGCAACCACCGCCCAAACCGCAGGTCTCGCCTCTGGCGCAACCTTCCCGATTGGCACGACCACGAACACCTTCACTGTGACCGCAGCCAATGGTGCTACCACCACTTGCTCCTTCACCGTGACCGTCCAAGGCGTGGCTCCGACCGTGACCTGCCCGGCCACTGTCACCGTGAACAATACCCCCGGCCTTTGCACCGGAACCGCCACCTACGCGGCAACCTTCACGGGTATTCCTACCCCGACAGTGACCTATAGCCAGGCATCCGGCAGCACCTTCCCCGTCGGTACAACCGCCGTGACGGTCACCGTGACGAATGCTGTGGGAACGTCCTCCTGCACCTTCAACGTCGTGGTGGTGGACAACCAAGCGCCGAACGCATTGTGCAACAACGTCACCGTCTCCCTGAATGCCCAAGGCAATGGCTCGACGACAACGACAGCCGTGAGCCAACGTGACCTACCCGCTCCGGTCGGCACGGACAACTGCGCTGGCGCCACAACGACCCAAATCGCTGGCTTTGCTAGCGGTGCAAGCTATGCTGTCGGCGTAACCACGAATACCTTCCGGGTGACCGATGCAGCTGGCAACACTGCCACCTGCTCCTTCACTGTGACGGTCGTGGACAACCAACCCCCGGTGATTGTCTGCCCGAGCAATATCTTGGCCACGGCATCCAGCCCTGCAGGCGCGACTGTGACCTACACAGCTCCGATCGGCTCTGACAACTGCGCTGGTGCAACCACCGCCCAAACCGCAGGTCTCGCCTCTGGCGCAACCTTCCCGATTGGCACGACCACGAACACCTTCACTGTGACCGCAGCCAATGGTGCTACCACCACTTGCTCCTTCACCGTGACCGTCCAAGGCGTGGCTCCGACCGTGACCTGCCCGGCCACTGTCACCGTGAACAATACCCCCGGCCTTTGCACCGGAACCGCCACCTACGCGGCAACCTTCACGGGTATTCCTACCCCGACAGTGACCTATAGCCAGGCATCCGGCAGCACCTTCCCCGTCGGTACAACCGCCGTGACGGTCACCGTGACCAATGCCGTAGGAACCTCTTCCTGCACCTTCAACGTCGTGGTGGTGGACAACCAAGCGCCGAACGCATTGTGCAACAACGTCACCGTCTCCCTGAATGCCCAAGGCAATGGCTCGACCACAACGACAGCCGTGAACAATGGCAGCAGCGACAACTGCGGCGTTGCAAGCGTGAGCTTGAACAACAGCTCCTTCACCTGCGCCAACCTTGGCCCGAACACAGTGGTGCTCACGGTGACGGATATTCACGGTAATACCAGCACATGTGCCTCCACGGTTCTGGTGCAAGACGTGATTCCTCCGACCGCACTTTGCCAGAACGTCACCGTCCAATTGAACTCTGCGGGCCTTGGCAGCCTCACTGTCAGCCAAGTGAACAACGGCAGCTCCGATGCCTGCAGGATAGCCTCCTTGACCCTCAACAACAGCAACTTCACCTGCGCCAACGTCGCCGGACCCAATACCGTGGTGTTGACTGTGACCGACGTGAACGGCAACAGCGATGACAATGAAAACCGGATAGCGCGAACTGCCCAGTGCCGATGCGGAGATGTTGTACATGCTGTCAATGGCGACTGGCTGGGGCATGGTGCTGGGTTGCGGTGTAGGAGATGCCGGCATGTTCCACGGCAAGGTGGTATGTGTGTCCGGGAATCCCCTGGAGGTGGCTGGTCAGGAAATAGCCTGTTGCGGCCTCGGTGAGGGTATCGGCCTGGCCGGAATCGTCGGTGATGACCACCGTGGCGCCTGTTGCGGCGGGGAAAACAGAGGCTGGTCGATGCCAGCGCTCAGTGGTCAGGAAGACTTCTGGGGGCCGGGACCGTCCTTGACTTCGGCTTCGATCACGAGCTTGGGCTCAGCGGCATCGATATCGACTTCGATGATGCTGGTGCAGCTGGGGAGGAAGGCCAGCAGAAGAGCTGGGAGGAGGAGGGCCTTCGAGCCCTTCGAGAGCACTTCTGGTTTCCTCGGTGCAAGCCTCTGGTGCAGGGATGAAGGATGAAAGATGAAGGATGAAAGATGAAGGATGATGGATGGAAGATGAAGGATGAAGGATGAAAGATGAAGGATGACGGACGAGAGATTCCTTGGGTTGGAGGGTTTGGGTGAGGTGTTGTGCTGGGGTTTCATATTTGGATGGATTGGAAGATGGGGAATGGGTTTGGAGGACCGGGATATTGACTGTTCAGAATTTGAAGTTGTAGGTGATGGAGGGGACCCAGCGGAAGAGGGCGGTTTTGACGGCTTGGGTCTTGGTGGGGTCGTCGGGGTCGTCCTGGAAGTCGATGGAGTAGGCATTTTGGCGGCCATAGACATTGTAACAGGCGAAGTTCCAGGAGTTCTCGTACTTGGGCCGGGGCTTGCCTTGAACGGTGAGGCTCAGGTCCATGCGGTGGTAGTCGGGCATGCGGTAGCCGTTGCGCTCGGTGTAGAGGTAGGTGACCTGACCATCGATGATGTATTTCCCGGTGGGGAAGGTGACGGCATTTCCGGTGCGGAAGACGAATGTGCCTGCGAGGGTGACGCGCTTGCTGATGTCGTACATGGCGACGACGCTGAGGTCGTGGAGCGCGTCTTGCTTGGCGGGGTACCAATTGCCATCGTTGATGGTGGCGATGTTGCGCTCGGTGCGGCTCAGGGTGTAGCTGACCCATCCCGTGAGGTCGCCGCGGGTCTTTTTGGCGTAGAGTTCGAGGCCGTAGGCCCTGCCTTTGCCGGAAACGAGCTCACCTTCGATGAATTCATTGGCTTGGATGTCGGCGCCATTGCGGAGGTCGAGTTGGTTGTAGAGCTGCTTGTAATAGACCTCGGCGCTCGTCTCGTACATGCCTTCCTTGAAGTTGTGGAAATAGCCGAGGGAGACTTGGTCGGAGAGCTCGGGCTTGACATTGTTCGTGCTGAGCAGCCAAACATCCGTGGGTGTGGTGGAGGTGGCGTTGGTGACCATGTGGAGGTATTGCGCGTTGCGGGTATAGGCAGCCTTGAGGGAGTTGGAGGCGCCGAGGGTGTAGCTCATGGACAGGCGCGGCTCTGGATTGAGGAAGGATTTGACCACTGACCAGTCGTCGTAATGGGTGGTGTCCTGCACATTCCCATCTTCATCGAAGCCATAAAAGTTGCCGCCCCCGAGCAGGTTGAACATGGAGCCACGGATGCCGTAATCGACGTGCAGTCGCGTGCTGACCTCCCATTCCCCAGCGAAAAATGCCGCACTCTCAATCCCTTGGCGGTCCTGGACCTTGGGAGGCTGGAAGGTCGCCGTGTCGCTGAGGCTCACCTGACCGGGTGTGACGGTGTGATGGATGGCATTGAAACCCATGCGGAGGGTATGCTTGGGGCTGGCGAAGTATTGGAACTCCTGCTTGACGTTGTAGTCGCGGATTCGGGAGGTGAGGGAAAACTCTGTGGAGCTGGTATTGATGCCGACCTTGTAGCTGTAATCACTGAATATCAATGAAGTATTGCTGAACCACTTGCTGCTGATGAGGTGGTTCCAACGCAAGGTCCCGGTCATGTTGCCCCAATCGATGCCAAATGCTCCCAGCCCCAGCTTGTCCCTGCCGAAATACCCGCTCAGGTACAGGCGGTTCTTGTCGTTCAGGTTGTAGCTCGCCTTGCCATTCAGGTCGTAGAAATAAAGCTTGTTGCCTTTGAATTGGTCGGAAAAGTTGAGGAAGACGTCCGCATAAGTACGCCGCCCTGTGAGGAGGAAGGAGCCTTTGTCCTTCACGATCGGCCCCTCGACGTTCAGGTGGGAAGCAATCAAGCCAATGCCTCCACTGACATGGTATTTCTGGTTGTTGCCATCGTTCATCTTCACATCGATGACGGAGCTGAGCCGGCCGCCGTATTGTGCAGGCGCTGTGCCCTTGTAGAGGGAAACGTCCTTGATCGCGTCCGCATTGAAGGTGGAGAAGAAGCCGAGGAGGTGGTAGGCATTGTAAACCGGCGCCTCGTCGAGGAGGATGAGGTTTTGGCTGCTTTCGCCACCACGGACATAGAGCCCGCCGCTGCCCTCACCCGTGCTTTTGACGCCGGGCATGAGTTGCAAGGTCTTGAGGACATCGCGTTCTCCGAAGATCACGGGCACTTTTGCCACCGTCTTCATGTCCAGTTTGACCACGCCCATTTGCGCGTCCGTGACGTTTTCATTGCCCTTTTGCCCGGTGATCACGACGTCCTGCACCTGCACCGACCGCTCCTGCAATGCCAGGTCCTGCCGCTGCGCCGCATGCAGGCTCAGGGGGATTTGCAATGAATCATACCCCAGGTAATCCACCCGCAGCAGGTAGTCGCCCTCCGGCAAGGTGATGGAGTAGAAGCCGTAATCGTTGCTGTTGGCACCACCGACGGGGCTGCCGCCACCCGCAGGCAAGACCTTGACAACCACGCCGATCATCAGCTCGCCGGAGCCTTGGTCCCGGACGGTGCCGCTGACGGTGTATTTGGATTGTGCCTGCACCAATGTGGCCAATAACAGGCAGGACAAAAGGAGGAGAAAACGATTCATGCCTCGAAATTCGCAGGAATCGGCCCATGAGTTGAGGGATATCGGGGAATGCGGGAATTGTCTCGGCAAAAATCAGCCCTTGAAGCGTTCCCAGAACTCGGTCTCGTAGGTGCCGCCAATGGGGATCTCCAATCCGGCGATGCTCACGACCTTGTTCCGGACCCGCTCGATCCTCACCAATGGCACAATATAGCTCCGGTGGATGCGCACGAATTCATTGGCAGGTAGGCGATCCTCCATCTGTCGCATCCGCATCAAGGTCATCACAGGCTTGCGGCCCTCGATGTGGATGCGGATGTAATCGTCCATGGTTTCGAGGTAGAGGATCTCGGCCAATGGGATGGAAACGAGGCTGTATTCCGCCCGGACTTGCAAGACTTTTTGCTCGGCAGGAGCATCGTCACGGCGTGCCTGAATGTACACCCTCGCTTGTTCTGCCGCTTGAACGAATCGGCTCAGGGTGAAGGGCTTGAGGAGGTAGTCCACCGCCTTGAGGTCAAATCCAGTGACAGCGTATTGGCTGTAGGCGGTGGTGAAAATGACTGGGGTTTCCTGCCCGGCGGATTTGTAGAAATCGACGCCGTTGATGTCCGGCATTTGGATGTCCAGGAAGATCAAATCCACCGGAAAATCCACCAACCATTGCCGCGCCTCGCTCGCTCGGGTGAAGGTTTTCCGCAGGTCCAGCCAAGGCACCTGCGCAGCATAAGCCCGTATCAGTTCCAAGGCCAGCGGCTCGTCGTCCAGTGCGATGCAGGAGATCATGGATGGCTGAGGGTCAGGGTGATCTCGTACTCGGCGGCTGTCTCGTTCACCTGGAGGCGATGCCTGTCGGGATAGAGGATTTCGAGGCGCTTGCGGGTGTTTTCCAAGCCGATTCCGCCTCCATAGCCATTGGTGGACTGTCCCAGTTTCCGGTTCTTGACTGAGAATCGGGTTTGCTCATTGTCCACATCCAACACAATATGGATAGGCGAATCTTGCTCCATGCTGATGCCGTGCTTGAAGGCATTTTCCACGAACGAAACGAATAGGAGGGGGGCAATCCGCCGTCCAAGCAGGTCGCCACGGACTTGCAGGTCGATCTTGACATTGTCCGCGAAGCGTAGCCGCTGCAGGGAGATGTAATCGGTCAGGTAGGCCACTTCCCGCTCCAGCGGCACCCAATCCTGCCCGCCTTCATCGATCACGTAGCGCATGATGCCACTCAGCCGCTCCACCGCCGCCGGTGCGCGATCGCTTTGTTGCAAGGTGAGGTAATAGATGCTGTTCAGCGTGTTGAAAAGGAAATGCGGGTTCACCTGCGCCTTCAAAAACGCCAACTCCGCCTGCACCTTGGCCGTCTCCGCCAATCGCCATCGTTGGTAGGCAAACAAGGCGAAGGAGATCAGCAGCACCACGATGGACCTGTAAGCCGTCCCGCGGGAGAGCAGTTTGGTTTGTACACCCATGGTGTCCATGACCCAAGGCATGGCCCAGAGCAGCAAGACCGCCAAGGCCATCACCGCCAAGGTCCCGCCGATCAAAAACGCAAAATACCCCACCCAATTCCGTCGCAGATAGAGCTTCGGCAGCGCCCAATGCAGGTGTCCATAAAACAATCCCACCAATGGCAATGCGCTCACAGAAAGGAACAGGAGCAGGGTGTCGGTGGCAACGTCGTCTGGAATGACCCTCGGGCGAGGCAATACCATGGCCGGCAATGTGACAAACACCGCCCAGCCGAGGAAGTGCAACAGGTACAAGCTCCAGCGTGCTTTCATGCGCAAGGGAAATCAGAATGAAAGTTAGCTGGAAATCGGGAGGGAAGGGGATACGGTTCGGGGAATGCGGGGAATTTGTCGGGGAAGGCAGCCTCGCTCTCGTTCACGATTTCTTCTCCTGCCCACATCAGACCAGACCGAAAATTGTCAGTAATTTCACGGCATGAAGAGAAAATGGATCGTGAATGCTGGTATCGGAGGGGCGCTTGCCTTGATGGTGGCGGTGCTGGCAGCCTGCGCGGGGACCTCTGCCAATGGCGGATCGCCCAAATCCAAGAAGCCCAAGCTCGTCGTCGGCATCATCGTGGACCAGATGCGCTTCGATTACCTCAAGCGGTTTTGGCCCAATTTCGGCGAGGGCGGCTTCAAGCGGCTCGTCCAAGAAGGGAGCTCATTCACATCCTGCAATTACAACTACGTCCCGACCGAGACGGCGCCGGGGCATGCCTCCGTGTTCACCGGGACCACGCCATCCCGCCACGGGATCATCATGAACAACTGGTATGATCCTGAGACGATTGGGACTGGGAAGGCGAAGGGGCATAGTTCCGTTTTCGACACGCTGTATCCTTATGTCGGGATGCATCCGCTGCGGACCAAGGGCAAGGGTGTGTCACCCAGATGGCTGGACGCCACCACGATCGCTGACCAACTCAAGGCGGCAACCAACGGAAAGGCGAAATGTGTGGGCGTGTCCCTCAAGGACAGGTCTGCGATCCTTCCCGTGGGCAAATCGGCGGATGCGGCTTATTTCTTCGATGCCGTGACGGGATCCATGGTGTCGAGCAGCTACTATCCGTCGATGAAGTCAGGTCTGCCGAAATGGGCCGATACATTGAATGCGAGGCGATTCCCGATCCAAATGATGTCCGACCCCAAGGGTTGGGAACTGCTATTGGCGCCGGAAAAATACCTTGCCGAGGATGGTCCGAGCGATGCAGCCTTCGAAGGTGCTTACGAACTGGGCGGCTCCGTGCAGTTCCCGCACCACGTGCCGATGGACTCATTGATCTGCTGCGGAGAATTTGCGACCACGGCCTGGGGAAACAATTTCCTGAAGGATTTTGCCATGCTGGCGGTTGATCGGCATGGCTTGGGAAATGATGAAGTGACGGACTTCCTGAGCCTGAGCTTCTCATCCACCGACATGGTCGCGCATCAATTCGGGCCGCAGAGCAGGGAGGTGGAGGATACCTATCTGCGATTGGACCGGGATCTTGCGAGTTTCTTGGATTTCCTGGACAAACGCGTCGGGAAGGACAGGGTTCTGGTATTCCTGACGGCGGACCATGGAGGCGCGCCCAATCCTCAGTATGCCGTGGATCATGGGGACAAGGGCGGTTGGCTGAACACCCCGGGACTGCGTGAACAACTTCGTTTGGCACTGGGGGATCAGGCAGGAAAGGATTCATTGCTCTTTGGTGTCGCGGGGCATCACATTTACCTGAACAAGCTGCTCGCTCAGCGTCGTGGAATGGATTGGGACTCCCTGTGCGAGAAGGTTGCGGATGTCACGGGCAAATTCCCAGGCATCATTGGCGCATTTCCGGGGAAGGAAATCCTCGCCTTGAGTGGGGACTCCCCCGCAGCGACCTTCCTGAAAAATGGCTACTACCCGAGCCGCAGCGGGGACGTCCTGTTCATGTACCAATTTGGTTTTCAGCAGCCGCCCTATGACCCGAAGGAGACCTTCAGGCATCGCAAGGGCACGTCGCATGGCAGCCATTTCGACTACGATACGCACGTGCCCTTGTTGTTTTGGGGTGGCGGTGTCCCGGTTCAGGTCTCAGACGTCCCCGTGGTGATTCCGGACATTGCGGCGACGGTCTGCAGGCGTCTGGGCATCTCCGCGCCCAGCAAATGCAGCGGACATCCGATTCCCGGGATGTAATCGCGCTGCATTCAGGTCATCAACGGCATCAGTGTGCGACCACAAATCGGCGAACCACCTTGGTTTCCGCAGTGGTGACCTGCAGCAGGTACAAGCCCGCGGAGAGATCAGATAGATCCATCGCGATGTTGTTTTTGCCCTCCTCCAATTCCTTGGCTTCGAGGCGCAACACTTGGCCTGATAGGGATCCATCACAGCGATAGTTGCTGATCCAGCCGCAGCGGTGGCGGAGAGGTCAATGGTGTAGCTGCCCCTGGCTGGGATTCGCAGCAGAGCGACATTTGCTCTTCCTGCGTCTGGGTTGCTCCGGTGCATCCTTGTGCTGTTCCCGTGAGGCGGGGATGGTCCAAGGCGATGTCGCTGCGATTGACCACGCCCATCACACCCCGGAAGCGGAGTTGCACGACCTTGCCAGCATAGGCATTCAGGCTCACCGAGGGGTAGGTGTACCATTGGATTCATCAGGTGCGAACGGTCACGATGGTGGCGAGCGTGGTCCAGGTGCTGCCCTGATTCGTGGTGATGTCGAGGTACAGGTCGCCCATGTCGGAATTGCCGGGATTGCTGTGCCAAGCATGGTGTCGAAGGTGAAGCTCGCGCGGTGCTCCTCCTCAGGTCAATGCAATAGCTGACAGGCTTGCGAGCCTGCAGTTGCGCCTTGGGAGTTCATATAGACATAATATGTCCCATGGAAGGCCGCTGCAGGTCCGGAACTCGCGGCGAAGCGGGGGTGGGGCCTGGATTGGCGGGTCCAGTTGAAATGCGTGGCTGCCTCACCCACCGGGTTCACCCAGTTTCCAAAATCGACCTCGAAGCTCTCGTCAAGGGGGAAGGTGCCGACGATGTTGGGGCAAGTGCCTTCAGGATCACGCCTTGGGCGGTTTTGGTGCAGCCTTTGGAGTCGGTGATGGTGACATTGAAAGTGCCGGGGCTCAGGTTGCTGATGTCCTGCGTGGTGGCTGTGAAGCCCGAAGGACCGGTCCAGCTGTAGGTGTAGGGCCCTTGTCCGCCGCCGACTTCGAGGCCGAGGCGACATGTTCAGCCCCGCCATGGTAGGATTGGTGGGGAGACCGAGGGGATCATGTCCCCGGTAGGGATGGTGGCAAAAGGATGCGGTTGCAGCTCGCCGTGGCGCAGGTGACGGTCACCATGATGCCATAGTTGGGCGCCAGGCCGGAAATGCTAGACGTGGTCGCGCCATTGCTCCAGAGGTAGCGTAGGCGCTGCCGCAGGAGGCGGTGATCGATGCTGTCTAGTGCTGCCGCAGGAGGAAGGCGTCACATTGAGGGTGGCGGTCAGGCCACGGTGCAGAGGCATCCCAGAATTCACCTGGTCCAGCGCAAAGTCATTGGTGGTGGCGCCGCTGGGGGCTTGGCTGAAGAGCAATTGGTACTTGCCGGAGGTGTTGGCAGCAATGCTCAGGTCCACCTTGACTTCGATCCACTGGTTGGATGAGGTGCTCGGGCTGGTCCAGAGGGGCAGGGCTTGGTCGCTGGCTTGCGCATCCCAGAGGTAAAGGGTGACCGGGGTGACCACCCCGCTGCTGCTGTACTGATGGTACCGGAAGCGAAGCGCGGGGTAGCTTTGTCCGGTGAAGTTCAGGCAAGGGCTGAGGAACATGGCCCCCATGTGGCCTCCGGCTTGGTTGTAGTTGCTGGAGACCGAGTAGGCGTAATTCGAGCCTTCGTAGGCCCCGAGGGGTGCATTGGGCGCGGTGGTGGTGGTGGGACCCGTGGTGCCCACAGGCGCCATGTCGCCCGAGCCGATGGCCCAGTCATAGTACACCGGATCATTGCAGTATTGCCAGCCCCCCATGCCGTTTTCGAATCCCTGAACGGTTCCGACGGTGACGGATGAAGAGCATTGGCAGAATGCCGGGGTGAAGGAATTGATCTTGGCCCAGGCACCCACGCTGCATCCCGTCGCGTCCACGATGCGCACCTCGTAACTGCCAGCGGGGAGATTGGGGATTTGGTAGGTGCCAAGCGGGACATTGGTGATCGAGCCACTCACGGGGCCGCTCCATTCGATCAGGCTGTAAGGCGCTTGCCCGCCCAAGTAGGTGGCCGTCAATGCGCCCAATGGGTTCATGATGTCGGGATGGGTGGCGGAAAGCCGGAGGCGGAAATTGGAGGTTTCGACGTCGGTGCCGAGGACATCCGTGCAGCCAATGCTCGTCACCGTGACTTGGTAGGGGCCAGGTTCAAGACCGGTCATGGAAGCGCTCGTGCTGATAACTGTGGTCGGTTCCGTGCCACGCGCCCAGGCGTAGGTCGCTCCCGCAGGGGCATTGGTCACGGCGATTTGCCCCGTCGTGGAATTCAGGCAGCCGATGTCCGTGACTTGCAGCGCCACGTTGGCTGCGCAGGGCTGGGCGTACACCTTGAAATTGTCGATCGCAATATCACCCAAGGCCGCCAGCGTGGTGGTGGCGACGAGGCGCATCTTGAAGGTCGTCTGCGAAGTGTAGGGGCTGAGGCTCACGGTGGCTGTCTGCCAGCCGGAGGGTTGCTCCCCGAATTTGTAAAACAATGAAATCCAAGTGCCTCCGCTGTTGGTGCTGCCTTCGAGGCGGAGTGATCCGGTGTTGGCGCCGACCATGTGGTAGCGGAACTGCACGGTGGGATTGGTGATCATAGACAGGTCGAAGCAGGGGCCATCCAAGACCGCCATGCGGTTGGGGGTGTTGCCTTGGGCCTCGATATAGACAAATTTGGAGCCATTTGCGGCGCTGCTCGGTCCGGTTGTGGGCGCATGAGGGCCAGCGGAAACCACACTCCAATCGAAATTGTCGGTGGTTACATTGCGCCATTCACCCAGGTTGCCTGCTTCGAAATCTTGGGCATAAGGGTAAGTGGAAACCACTGTGCCACAGGGGATGAAGTTGGGATTGGGGCAGGCAAGGTTGGGGCGGTCATATTGCGCGGAGTAGGCCAGGCGGTTGTATTGGCCGGTGGTGAAGTCCGTGATGCAGGACAATGGCGCATAGCTCATGTAGTTCAAGGGATTGGGATTGTAGGGGGAACCGCAGGGATCGGTTCCTGTGCCCACGTAGGCGCAACCGGACATCATGCCTGCGATGTCGAGGCGCGGGTCGGCCGGGGTGTCGAGGATTTCGTCGCCTGCGGTCGCGCCATTGCTGCCGTTGGCGCACTCGGCGAGGAGGGGCTCATCATAAAACTGATGCGTATGGTAGAGGGAGAAGAAGTGTCCCGCTTCGTGTTCGATGAGTCCGGGCGTGGTGGCGTTCAGATTGCGCAGGAAGATTTGCTCCGGACCTCCGGGGTAAAAGGCATATCCGCCGACTGATCCCACGTCGCAATACACGGCATTGGCGAAGTAAACGTTCATGGTGTTGGGAACATCATGGGTCAGGCTCAGGCGCTCGTCTTCGCTCAAGACGCCGGGTGGCATTCCTCCGATCGTCAGGTCGTAGAGGAGGTCATTTGAAATCACGTCGTGGCTCTGGCATTGGAAAAACTGCATGTTTGCCGGAGCAAATGCCTTGTTGAGCCGGTTAATGAGGCTGGGGAAGACGATGGGATCCACCCCGCCAGTCCCGTTGGTGCGGGTGAGGATATGAAAACTCACTGGCACCCAGCGCACAGTTCCTCTCATCTCTGAGCGGTCATAATTTTGTCGATCCGATCTGGTGTCTGCAAGGAATTTACGTTGTTCAGGCGTGGGATGCGACCCGCAAACGGATTGGGCATGGAGATTTGGACATACGAGCGAGAGGAAGAGGCAAGCCAAAGCCAGCCCCAATAATGGCGCTTTCATACGGGTAACAGGTTTTGTATAGTATCTAAAAAGTACACTCCCTGCAGCCCATATTCCACCAATGGGTGCAGATGGTCGAAGATGAGGATTCGGTCCAGCAAAGTCAATGCCCGTGTAAGACTCCGGGGGAGATTGACGGAATGCAGGGGGGTGCCAACTCGCGAAAAAGGTGCGTTCTGAGTGGATCGAAATGAAAATCAATGCTGATGTAAATCATATTCGAAAGAAAATGACCCTCGGACTCGTGTTGGCATTCGTTGTAGTCTAGGCTATATTCGCAGCCATTTTGACTCAAAAGCCAGATATGTCCACCTCCCTCAACCTTTCATCCGTCCGTGTCGCCGTGATCGGCGCAGGCAACCTCGGTCAATCCATGGCGCTCGGCTGGGCAATGGGCGGGGAAATCCCGGCGGCGCATATCACCTGCACCCGCCGTCAGTTGCACCTGTTGGACGATCTGGCGGCAGCTGGCATCCAAGTCACCGAGGACACAGCGTCCGCCGTGCGCGGGGCGGACATCGTGATCCTGGCCTCAAGCCCTTCAAGGCGCAGGAGATCCTGAACGAAATCGCCCCTGCATTGGATGGCAGCAAGATCGTCGTCTCGGTGATGAGCAGCATCGAGTTGAAGCAGCTCTCGGAATGGTCTGGCGGTCGTGCCAAGGTCTTCCGTGCCATGCCCAACACCGCCACGGGCATCGCCCAAAGCATCACTTGCATCAGCCATCCGCGTGGCAAAAGCGAGGGATTCGACTTGGTCACCGCCCTCTTCGAGCAACTGGGCCGCACGGTGCAGATCGAGGAAAGCCTCATGGAGGCCGCAACCGTGCTGGGTGCTTGCGGGATTGCCTACGTAATGCGCTTCATCCGTGCCATGGTGCAAGGCGGGATTCAAATCGGATTCGACAGTCAGACTGCGAGCCTCATTGCCAATCAAACTGTGAAGGGTGCCGCTGAGCTCCTGCTCCAAGGAGGACGGCATCCGGAGGAGGAAATCGACAAGGTCACGACCCCCAAGGGATGCACCATCGTCGGCCTCAACGAGATGGAACACCAGGGCTTCAGCTCCGCATTGATTCGGGGAATCGTCGCGTCCTACACCAAGATCGAAAAGTAAGGCGGCCAGGTCGGGGAGGTGGAAATCTTGCGGATTTTCCACAATCACCCTGTTTTGGTTAGCATTTGCAGTAACAATCGACTAATTTTTACGTTCAATCTAGCAGTTCCCCCAATGGGGATGATTCATTGGTATGCGTTACACGAAGTTTGCTGTCCTTTCCATCGCACTGAGCATGTTGGGCTTGGTCGCCTACAGGTCCTACGACCGTGATCAGGTCAAGGATGAGGTGATCATGAAGTTGATCGTTCAGGGGATCAATTCCAGCCATTACAATCCCTACAACATCGACGACGAGTTCTCGAAAAAAGTCTTCCAACTGTACTTGGACCGCTTGGACTACAGCAAGCGATACTTCACCCAGGCGGACATCAACTCGTTCGTCTCCTCCAAGGAGCAGATCGACAATCAGATCAACGAAGGGCACTACGACTTCTTCAATCAGGTCGATGCGATCTACAATCAGCGGATGGAAATGGTCAAGGGCTTCTACAAGGAGATCCTGACGCAACCATTTGACTTCAAGGTGGAGGAAACCGTGGAACTCGATGCCGATGAAATGGCTTGGGCCAAGGACGAAAAGGAACTCAAGGACCGCTGGCGCAAACTCCTCAAGTGGAACGTGCTAAGCCGTATCGTGACCGAGCTCGACCTCCAAGAGAAAACCGAAAGCAATCCCGCCGGCGCTCCTCAGAAGAGCTTCGACGAACTCGAGCAAGATGCCCGCGCCAAGGTCATGAAGACCTACGACGATTGGGCCAAGCGCATGGACAAGATGGACCTGGACGATCGTCACAGCCTCTTCCTGAACACCATCACCAATGTCTATGATCCCCATACTGGCTACTTCCCGCCGGCTGACAAGGAGAATTTCGACATTCAGATGTCCGGCAAGCTCGAAGGCATCGGCGCGACCCTCCAAGAAAAGGACGGCTATATCCAAGTCGCTGCCATCGTCCCCGGAAGCGCTTGCTACCGCCAAGGCGAACTCGCAGAGGACGACATCATCCTGAAGGTCGCCCAAGGCAAGGATGAGCCTGTGGACCTCGTGGACATGCGCGTGGACGATGCCGTCAAGTTCATCCGTGGCCCCAAAGGCACCGAGGTTCGCCTCACCGTCAAGAAGCCCGACGGCAGCACCAAGATCATCTCCATCATCCGCGACGTGGTGATACTGGAGGAGACCTACGCCCGCTCCGCCATCATCAAGAATTCCTACACCAATAAAGGTGTCGGCTATATCAAGCTGCCCAAGTTCTACGCCGACTTCCAGGACAAAAATGGCCGCACCTGCGCCAAAGACGTCCGCGACGAGGTCGAGAAACTGAAGACCCAAGGCATGGATGGCCTCATCATCGACCTCCGCAACAATGGTGGCGGTTCCTTGATGGACGTGGTGGAAATGTCCGGCCTCTTCATTGACAATGGCCCGATCGTGCAGGTGCGCAGCCGCTACGGCGAGCCCCAAGTCCTCGAGGACCGCGATCCCAAGACCCTGTACGACGGCCCGCTCGTGATCCTCGTGAACAGCAGCAGCGCCTCCGCTTCCGAGATCATGGCTGCCGCCATCCAAGACTACAAGCGCGGCATCATCGTGGGCACCCCGACCTTTGGCAAGGGAACCGTCCAGCGCTTCTTCGATCTGGACAATAGCCTGCGCGGCGAAAACGAGCTCAAGCCCCTCGGCTCCATCAAGCTCACCACCCAGAAATTCTACCGGATCAATGGCGGCGCAACCCAGCTCAAGGGTGTGACCCCTGATGTGATCCTGCCGGATGCCTACACCTACGTGGACCGCGGCGAGAAGGAGCAAGACTACGTCATGCCCTGGGACGAGATCGCTCCTTGCGAGTATTCCCTCTGGAAGCTGGACAGCGACGACTACGCCAAGATTCGCAAGAACTCCCGCGAGCGTACCGGCAAGGATCCCCTCTTCAAGGTCGCAGAGGAAAATGCCCAGCGCATGAAGGCACAGCGCGACCAGAAGACCCGCTCCCTGAACATCGACGCCTACCGCGCCGAGGAGAAGCGCCTGAAGGAAGAGGCTGAGGCCTACAAAAACGCCTTCAAGCCCATCAAAGGCACCAATGTCGTGAACCTGCCCAGCGACCTCGCCACCATCAACACGGATACTGTCCGGATCAAGATGAACAAGGAGTGGGTCGAGGGCCTCCAAAAAGACATCTACCTCAACGAAGCCTGCGCGATCATCAAGGACCTGCGCTGAGCAGTTGAGTGAAAACAGAAAGAGGGACGCGGTGTTGCTGCGTCCCTCTTTCGTTTTGGGCGGTAGGCCCGATTTTCGAAAACCAAGCCTCAGTGAACGACAGCGACTCGTCGGGTCGTCGTCCCATTGGCATCCACCTGCAGCAGGTACAATCCAGCTGGGATTTCGCGGACGTCCATTTTCAGGTCCTGCATCCCGGCCGCCTTGATTCCGCCGTCAACCGACTTCACTATGCGACCATTGAGGTCCATGAGTCGGACATTGACCATGCTGCGTTGCTCAAGGGTCAGCTTGAGGTTCAGAGTTTCCCCGACGGGGTTGGGATAGATGCTCAGATCGGAGATCGGATCCGGCGATGGAGTGGTGGCGCCTGTCAATCCTCCCGGAGGCACGACTTGGATCGTGAAGGCGGCCAATTGCTTCTGGGTCACCGTGATGGAGTCGCAGAAATTGGAGAAGCAGGAGGAGACGGTGTCCGTGATGTCGAGGCAAATCGCGTAAGTGCCAACCCCCGCATAGGTATGCTGCGGATAGGCGAGGGTGGATGTGCCCCCATCGCCAAAACTCCAGCTATAGACCAGGTTGGTGCCAAAGGAATTGTTCACCAGGAGCAAGGAATACTGTCCGGTGGTGTCGGGGACGGCGTAGAAGAGGGCTTGGCAGAATATTCCCGCAAACACTGTGGTGCAGGCCGTTGCCACGCAAGAGTCGGAGAAGAGCACGGTGACGCAGGGTTGCATGGTGCCTCCGTTGGGGTAGCTGTGCGTCACTGTGTCGTAGGGGGAAGTCAGCACGTTGCCGTCGGCGAAGTCATAGAAATACTGGACTGGCACTCCCGTGCCAGAGGCGGTGACCACGAATCCGAAGGCCCCTGAAGGCAACTGCGTGTAAGTGAGGCTTGCGGTGCAGTTGGATTGTGCTGCTCCTGCTGTCACGGAGTCGCAGAAGGTGGAGGTGCAGCCATTGGAGGTCGCGATGGTGAGGCAGACTTGGTAGGTGCCCGTGGAGGCGTAGGTATGGCTGGGGTTGGGCCCGGTTCCGGTGTTCTGGTCGCCAAAGTCCCAGTTCCAGCTCACGACCGATCCAGAATTGGTGGTGGAGAGGTTGGAGAAGGAAACGGCAGGGTTGCCGGGGATGGTCGAGGCGGTGAAGGCTGCGTTGCAAGAGGCTGGAGCGGCGCAAATCTGGAAATCAACGCCATTGTGAAAGGCATTGCCTCCAAGGTATCCAAAATGGAGGGAGTTCAGCGCCCCATTGCAATCATAGACATACACGTCAAACCAGCCCACGAATGGGCCATTCACGGTCGTGACAGCAAAATTGTACTGCCCCATGGAGTCTGTGAGCATGGTGCCAGAGGTCGTGAGCATGTTGGTCGTGTCATAGACGTCCAGCTGCACGATGTAGTTGGGGATCGGGCTGCCATTCAGAGAGTCTGTGACAGTGCCCGAAACCATGATGGATTGGGCGTGAAGCCAACCAAAAGAGAACAAGAGCGCAAGCGAGATGGTGTAAAGCAGTTTTTTCATTGATGAGTAAGTGGCACATAGCCAGTCGTCTAAGGTCGGAAACGGGCGGCATCCTTCAAAAGTTCATTGAGGAATCTCATCGAAAAAAATACAAGCCCCGCCTGGCGGGGCGGGGCTTGCGAGCTGATATAGGAATAAATAGGATGGTATATCAGTGTGCGATGAGCACTTTGTGGGTGCTGATGCTGCCACCTGCTTGGACACGTGCGAGGTACAAGCCTGCGGGCAGGTCGCGGGTGTCGATGCGGATGCCATGCTTGCCGGAGCCGAGGTAGCCGGGGTTCTCAGTCTGAACGGCGCGGCCACTCAGGTCCATCAGTTGCAGGCTCACAGGAGCGGCATCTTCCAGCGTGACATCGATTTGCAGATGGTCATGCGCCGGGTTGGGGTAGAGGCTCACAGCGGCATTGAGCGGCTGCACAGGCTCGTTGGCGGTGGCACCGCTGGCGATCACGTTGATGGTGAAGGGGGTTGCGACCTTGTTTACCACCACCAGGCTGTCGCAGTAGGTACTGGTGCACTGCGGGTTGTTGGAGGCGATGGTCACGCAGACCACGTAGGTGCCAGGGCCGTTGTAGGTGTGCTGCGGATAGGCTTGTTGGCTGCCGGAGCCATCGCCGAAGGTCCACTGGTAGGTCAGGTTGTTGCCGGTGGAGGTGTTCACCACGATGATGCTGTATTGGCCGGTGGTGTCGGGGTACCAGTAGAAGCCGGCTTGGCATTGCAGCATGCCGCCTACCACGATGGTGTCGCAAGCACGGGCGCTGCAGGAGTCGGAGAACATCACGTCCACGCAGACGATGTAGGTGCCATTGGCGGCATAGGTATGGGAGGCGGTGGCGGAGCTGCCAGAGGAAGAGTTGCCATCGCCGAAGTCAAAGTTGTAGGAGAAGGGCACGCCGGTGCCGGTGCCGCTGGCGGTGAAGCTGTAGCTGCCGTTGGGGTTCAGGGTGGTGCTCAGCGCTGCGTTGCAGTTGATGCCACCGCCGCCACCGCCGACTTGCACGGAGTCACAGTAGGTGCTGGTGCAGCCCAGGGTCGTGCTGATGGTCAGGCAGACCACGTAGGTGCCCATGGCGTTGTAGGCGTGGCTGGGGTTTTGCTGAGTGGAGCCGCCACCATCACCGAAGTTCCACGAGTAGGAGTTGATGTTACCAGTGGAGGTGGAGGACATGTCAGTGAACTGCACCAGGGTCGTGCCTTGGATCCAGTTGGAGCTGAACATGGCGTTGCAGTTGCCGCCACCGCCTCCAGTGCAAATCTGGAAGTCCAGATTCGGGATGTTGTTGGCATTGCTGCTGAAGGTGAAGTTGTTGGAGAAGTAGCCAGCCGGGGTGCAGTCACGGACGCCAGTGAAACCAGTGCCTGCATTCATGCCGAGGGGGACGGCGATCACGTCCTGGTAGTCACCGTTGGCATCGGTGAGGACAGTATTGTAGTAGTTGAACCCGAAGAAGTTGGAGTCCACCACGACGTCCACCGGATAGTTGGGGATCGGAGCGCCGCCGTTGATGTCTGTGACAGTGCCGGACACCGTCACGCTGTAGGTCTGGGCATGGGCCCATGCAAAACAGAGTGGGAGCAAAAGGAGTAGAAAACGAAGCCTTTTCATAGTCATTTCAGATTTCTTATTGATCAAGTCTTAATAGGATTGTACGACCAGTTTCTTGCGGAGGAGGCCACTTGCCGTGTACACTTCTAGCATGTAGCAGCCTGCCGGAACCCGGCCTATTTCAATTGATTTTTCAAAGCTGTTGATGTTGTTGGTCGCGGAGATCAGCCGCCCGCTCATGTCCCTGAGTGCCAGGCGTTCGATCATGGTCTGTGGGCTTGAGATGGTGGCTTGGTGCTGCATCGGGTTGGGATAGACCTTGATCGCCCGCAGGTCAGGATCGATGGCACCTGTGGAGATGTGGACCACGTCCCCGAACGGCCGCATGTCCGACATCGCCCCGCTCTGCGTCAGTCCTAAGGCATAGATGGGCTGCAGGAACAGGTCGTACTCGGCGGCGATGCGGATGTTGTCGTCCATCACGATGCCAATGGTGCCGATGGTGCCATAACCAGAGCGGTTGCTGTGGTCGGTGCGGGTGATCGAGAGGAAAATGCGCCCCGCCACTGAATCCACCTTGCCAATGACGATGTAGGCCCCGGAGGAATCCGCGATGAATCCGCCCGTCCAGCCCGTGAGGACGACCTGGTCCACTATCAGTGGGTCATAAGCCAGCGTCACCGCAAACCCATAGATGCTGTCCACGGGATTGTTGGCGGAGCCCAGGTTCAGGTCCAAGGCGATGGTGGTCTGACCAGAGACAAAGATCGAATCCACCGACAGTACGACCTGCAAGGGAGGTGATCCGGGCGCCCCGGTCACACTGTCGTCGAGGGTAAAGCCGCCACCATGGATCAGGCCGAAGTTTTGGTCGATGGCCAAGGCGTCGTCCCGATCGACAACCCCGTTTCCGTCGCAGTCGGAGTTGGCTGCATTGATGAATGCCGGGCCGATGAACCAAGGCTGAACCTGGAAGCCACTCCATTGCGTGCTGACTGTGTTGCGCGCCGGACCCACCATGCCGAAGTTCTGCCCGATGTACAGCAGGTCCACATGGTTGCAACGTTGGGTTGCGTTCGCATCGCCAGGCCAAACGGTGATCGTCTGGGCAGCTGCCTGCACTGTCCACATCATCGCAAGGCAAAACAGTATTGGTATCTTCCTCATAACTGGCATTTTACATCACGCCTTTGGTTTCAAGGTCAAACATAGAGGGTTGAATTTCCATGGCGAAATACATTTTTGGGGATTAATTGGGGATTTGATTTGAGATGATAAGATGTAATAAATTAATGTGTTTGGAAAAAATTGGCTGATAAGCTGTGGTTTTTGTTGTATTGTGTGCTTTATTGTTGAATTGCCGTCAATGTAAATAGTTAAAAATTGAATCTTAATTTTTGAAACACCCTTTTTCCTTACCTTTGGTCATGAGCTCAAAAACTGTCGCCTAGAATGCACCAAAGTAAGTTGGTCACCTTGCTGCGAACCTTCAGGCCCGCGGAAATGCGGCGATTTGAGGACTTTTTGAGTTCCCCCTATTTCAATAAGAGCGGCAACTTGATCGCCATGTTCCGCGCCATCAGGGAGTCTGCGCCGGAATTTTCGCCTGAGGGATGTGACCGATTTGCGGTTTGGGAGCGTGCGCATCCGGGTCGCCCGGGCAGTGAGCAGGAGATCGCGACCGAGATGAACGCCCTGTTGCGGCTGGCGGAGACCTTCCTCGGCATGGAGCAATACCACCAAAAGGAGCAGCTCCGCGACTTGCATATCCTGGAAGCGATGGAAAAGCGACCCTTGGAAAAGCACTTCCGGTTGCAGCTCAAGCGCATTCATCAGCGGTTGGAAATGACCCCGGTGCGCGATGAACAGCATTTCTGGTGGCGGTATCAGGCGGCCGGGACCGAGGTGCGGGAGATGCTGAACCGGCAGGCGAGGACCTACGATGCCAACCTGCAAGAGATGGTGGACGACCTCGACGACTTCTACCTCATCTCACGCCTGCGCCTCACCTGCGAGCTCATCAACCGACAATTCATCCTCTCCGGGCATTACGACACGGGCCTCACGAGCGACCTGCTGGCTCACCTGAGCAATTACGACCATGAGAAGGTTCCCGCCATGGCGGCCTATTACATGGTGCTGCGACTGCTCACGGGCGAGGCAGGGGAGGAGAGCTTTCAGGGATTGTCGCGGCTGTTGGTGGACAATGCAGCCGCCTTGGGAGGCGAATATTGGCGGGAACTGTTCTCCTACGCGCAGAATTACTCGATCCGTCAGGTGAGGGCAGGGGAGGCGAGTTACCTCGGGCAGCTCCTGCGGCTGTACCGGGCGGCATTGGACAGCGGCAATATCATGGAGGACGGGGTCCTGAGTGCCTGGAAGTACAAAAACATCGCGAGCGTGGGGCTGCGGTTGGCGGAATACGACTGGGTCGAGGGCTTCATCAACCGCTACAAGCCCATGCTGCCCGAGGACCTGCGGGAAAATGCCTACGCCTACAACCTCGCCGACCTGCATTATCACCGCCGCGAATACGATCAAGCCCTCCGCTGCCTCTTGCGGGTGGAGTTCACGGACGTGTTCTACTCGCTGGACACCCGGAAGATGATGCTCATGATCTACTTCGAGCAAGGGGCGACCGAGGCGATGCTCTCCCTGATTTCCAGTTTCCGGACCTTCCTCAAGCGGAATCAGCTCATTTCCGAGCACAACCGCTTGGCGTACACGCATTTCGTGAACCTGGTGCAGGCCATTTACCGGACGAGCGAATCGGATGGGGATGTGGGCAAGTTGCGGTCGCAAATCGCTGAAACGCAGCCCCTCGTGGAGGAGGCGTGGTTGCTGGAAAAGGCCGCGAAAGGCTATCAGTGACGGCTGCGCGACGGGTGGATAACCTTCTTTGGTGAATCGGGGATTGGTCCGTTCCTTTGCTCTGCGTTGTTTGGATGATTCGGAATAGGGTGTAGTGAGGCAGAGAATGCCTGTTCGCGTGCCAATTCAGTCTGTTGGGGCTGAGGCTATTGCGATCAGTCGCAAACTTTGTAAATTTCCCCATCCATTTCTGATGAGCCGGATTCGCCAGGTAGGGCATTGTGCCATTGCCTCAAGTTATTGGATAAAATCGGTGTGCATTGGACACTCATCTATGAAAAAAGCACTTTGGTTTGTTTTCTGCTCGATTCTTGTTGCCTGTTCTTCTGCCTTCGCTCAACCCACCATCTCATGTCCCGGCGTTTATGCGGGGAATGACACCACCATCGCCAACTCGGTGAACGGTTGCGTGCAACTGACCGCCATACCCGTCTCGGGTTACCAACCCAGCACCTACAACGTTCAGGCGATCCCCTACAATCCGTATTCCTTCACCACGGGACAGTCGATCATCATCAACCAGGACGACGTATGGGGACCTGTGGTACAGTTGCCGTTCAACTTCTGCTTCTACGGCAACACCTACAACCAGTGTCAGCCAGGTTCCAATGGCTTGATCTCCTTTACATTGTACCCCCAGGGATCCTATTGCCAATGGCCCATTGGCAACCCGATTCCGAACCCCGCGAACCCCATGAACACCATCATGGGGCCTTGGCATGACATCAACCCTTCCTTTGGCGGCAACGTCTATGCGCAGATGTATGGTGTGGCCCCCTGCCGGGTGTTTGTGGTGTCTTGGTTCCAAAACGCCATGTTCTCCTGCACGAGCTCCTTCACCACGCAGCAGATCGCGATTTACGAAACCACCAACATCATCGAGGTTTACATCCAAGACAAACCCCTCTGCTCCACTTGGAACGGCGGTGCATCCATCTTGGGTGTTCACAATTCGAATGGCTCCCAAGCAGTGGTCGTCCCCGGCCGAAACTTCCCCACGCAGTGGAGCGCCACCAATGAAGGATGGCGGTTCACCCCTGCCGGCCCGCTCAACCACACCACTACTTGGACGCAAATCGGCAACCCCGTTCCGATTGCCAACACGGATACCGTCACCGTTTGCCCCACTGCATGTAGCAATCAGTACGCCTCCACCGTGGTTTACACCAACTGCGACGGCAGCATCGTGACGGTGCACGACACCGTGGACGTGGCTGGACCAGCACCGCTCGGCGCAGCTGTGAACCCCTCCATTACCAATCCCCTTTGCAACGGCGGCTCCAATGGCAGCATCAACGTGTCGCCTTCCGGCCTCACCAGCCCGCTCACCTTTGACTGGCCGCAGCTCGGCAATACCACCTCCAGCGTGACCAACCTCCCGGCAGGCACCTACAATGTGGTGATCGTGGACAGCTTGGGCTGCGTGTTGATCGACTCTGTGGAGATCATTCAGCCTACCTTGGTTGCGCCCAATGCCACTGCCACGGATGCCCTCTGTTTCGGTACCGCGACAGGCACAGCCACCACCGCAGCCACAGGTGGCACCCCCGGCTACACCTATCAATGGCTTCCCACAGGCGGCACCAATGCCTCCGCCAACAACCTGTCCGCAGGCACCTACACCGTCCGGGTCACCGACGCCAATGGCTGCATCATGCTGGACACGGTGCAAATTTTGCAACCCACCCAAGTCGTTCCTGCAGCCACCATGTCGCCGGCCTTGTGCTTCGGCGGCTCATCCGGCGGCGGCACCGCAAGTGCATCGGGCGGTACGCCCGGCTACACCTACCACTGGAGCAACGGCCAAAACACGGCCACAGCATCCGGCCTGCCCGCAGGTACCCACTCCGTCACCGTCACCGACGCCAATGGCTGCACAGCCGTGACCTCGATCACCGTGACGCAGCCCTCGCAGATGTCCGCTACCGTGTCCCATGTTGACGCGAACTGCAACGGCACCCCGACGGGTTCTGCGACGGCATTTCCCTCGGGCGGTACCCCCGGCTACACATATTCTTGGTCTTCGGGTGCCACCAACGCCACCGCGAACAACCTCCTCGCTGGCAACTACACAGTGACCATCACCGACGGCAACGGCTGCACCATCACCCGCAACGTGACCATCCTGGAGCCGCCACAAAACACCGTCGTGGCCTATTCCACGCCTGAGTCCTGCGCCGGACAATGCAATGGCACCGCCAACGCCGTCGCAGGCGGCGGCACCCCGCCCTACACCTACCTCTGGAGCAATGGCTCGACAGCGCCCGGCCTGATCAACCTCTGCCAAGGCAACTATTCCGTCACCGTGACGGACGCCCATGGCTGCATCGTCACCGGAAGCACTACGGTCACCGCCAATCCCAATCCCATCGCCAATGCAGGTGCTGATGCCAGCTTCTGCGAAGGTTCCGGCGGTGTGATGATCAGCGGCACCGCAAGCGGCGGCGGCGGCGCACCTTACTACTACACCTGGTCCTGCAACAACCCGCCTTGCGGCTTGAGCTGTGTCAACTGCCCGAACCCCATCGCCAACCCCACGGACACCACCACCTATTACTTGCTGGTGACCGACCAAAACGGCTGCACCTCGCTGCTGGATTCCATGGTCGTGAACGTGCTGCCGAAGCCCATCGTCAATGCCGGGCCTGATACCGCGATTTGCGCCACTCCGGCTCCTTGCGTGGTCCTGCAGCCGACCATCACCAATGGCTTTGGCCCCTACAACTATCAGTGGATTCCCGGCACGGGCCTCAACAACCCGAACATCCTGAATCCCTGCGCCCGTCCTGACACGACCATCATCTATGCCCTCGTCGTCACCGACCTGAGCACGGGCTGTACTTCCGATTATACCACAACCGACACCCTGAGCACCGTCGCGGTCATCGTGAATCCCCTTCCGATCGCAGATGCGGGCCCCAATGCCGTCATCTGTGACGGAGACTCCGCGCAACTCGTCGGCAACGGCTACGGCGCTGGTCCTCAATACGAATTCCAATGGAGCCCGACCACCGGACTCAGCACCTACAATCAGCCCAACCCGATGGCTGGACCTGCCCTGACCACGATCTACTCGCTCGTGGTATGGAGCAACGGCTGCCCGAGCATCGCGGATACCACCACGGTCTTCGTGAGCGAGATTCCGACCGTTGACGCAGGCCAAAACCGCGACATCTGTGCTGGCGACTCCGCATTCTTGGATGGTCACGCGTCCATTTCGGCGCAGATCATCACCGACTCGATCGCCACCTATACTTGGAGCCCGAGCGCAGGTCTGAGCGCGACCAACGTCCCGGACGTAATGGCCTCACCTTCGCAGACGGGTTACTACTACCTCACTGCGACCTCCCTCCATGGCTGCACCAACTATGACTCTGTCTTGGTCACCATCAATCCTTCGCCGATTGTGGATGCCGGGCCGAACATGACGGTTTGCGCCGGAAATGGCCCCTGGAACCTCAATGGCACCATCAGCTGGGTGAACGGCGTCGCCCCCGGTGACCTCCAAAACCTCGTGATCGAGTGGCAGCCTGCGCAGTACATCGTGGGTCCCAACAATACCCAAAACGTGCAGGTCGAGCCCGATCAAAGCATGTTCTTCTACTTCACCGTCACCTACAATACTTGCTCCATGACGGACTCGGTATTGGTCACGGTGGTGCAAGAGATCCATCCTGTCGCCACGGCGGATACCTCTACCATCTGCCAAGGCCAATCAGTGGGCCTACATGTGACAGGCGGACTTGGCGGCAGCGCCATTTCTTGGGCACCTGCGGCAAGCTTGGATGACGCAACATCCGCTGATCCGATTGCGACCCCATTCTCCACCACCAACTACGTGGTGACATTGTCGGAGGGCGGCTGCTTCGGTTCTGACACCGTCACCATCAATGTGATCGAAACCCCGAAGGTGGACTTCTTGTCCTCCTTCGAAGAGGGCTGCGCGCCCACTGAGGTCGTCTTCCAATCCACAACGGCGGATGGCGTGCTGCTCACCTGGGACTTCGGGGACGGGACACCCCGCCAAAACGGCACCCCTGTGACGCATACCTACACCGATCCGGGCAGCTACTCCGTGATGCTCTGGGGCACCAACCTCGGCGGATGCTCTGACAGTGCGGATGTCCCGACCATCGTCACCGTCCACGACACTGTGGTCCCGCAGTTCCACTCCGACCCGAACTATCCGGTTGAGCTGACCCTGCCCGGCACCGCGGTGAACTTTGTCGATGACACCCAAGGCAGCACTGCATGGCTCTGGGACTTCGGCACAGGCTTCCAAAGCAGCGAGCAGGATCCGGCCTACACCTTCAGCATGCCAGGCACCTATTTCGTGACCTTGACCGTCCGCAACCAATGGGGTTGCTCCGGCACGATCACCCATGGGCCGTACATCATCAAGATTCCTGACCTGTTCATCCCCAACGTGTTCAGCCCGAATGGCGATGGCGTGAACGATGAATTCCTGGTGCAATACACCGGAAATCAGCCCTTCAGCGTCTCAGTGTTTGACCGCTGGGGTGTGAAGCAATGGTCCTCCAACAACAAGATCGCTGGCTGGGATGGCAAGAGCACCTCGGGGGCAGATGTGACGGATGGCGTTTACTACTACAGCCTCCGCATCGGCGACCGGGACTACAATGGAAACATCACCTTGGTCAGGTGATCATTTTAGACTGAAAAGGAGCAACTGAAAATTGCTCTGAGAATAAAATCGCCCGTTCCTTGAGTGGAACGGGCGATTCACTTTAGGCGAGGCTCGATGCTCACTTGCCTAGCAAGCGTTCGAAATAGACCTTGCGCTCGACGCCGTTGGGCATGGTGCCGGTGAAGAGCATGTTGAGTCCCTTTTTGTATTTGGAGACTTTCACGAGGTAGGGTTCAGCAAGCGGATCGTCCTGGAATGTGATCTTGTCCTTGCCGGAGGCGACCATCCAATTGACATCGCCGACCTTTTGGCCCATCATGAACATTTCTCCGGTGCCATCTTCGCGCAGGATGAGCTGCTGCTTCTTGGCCTCCATGTTTTTCTCTTCGCCATTGTCAGAGTACCAGATCACCCGCCATTTGTGGGCAACCACCGCTGCGATATTGCCTTTCTGGGCTGATGCAGTCCCAGCGGCGATCAGGGTGAGCATCAGGATCATTGAAATTCTACCAATCCGATTCATAGTCGTTGACGTTCTGTGAATGCAAACTACAAAAATCCGAATGCATGGAATCATGTTCGAAATGCATTGCAGATGATCGAGCTACCTGCAATTCGTCCGAATCAGTACATTTGAAAATAGAATGGTTGGAAAAAGGTACATCCTCGGACTCGTTTTGGCTTTGATTGGCCTCGGAGCGCGCGCGCAGGACATCACCTTTTGCTTGGACCATACCGACAATGGCCTGCCCCTCGGTTCGGGGAAGCAGTTTGAGCTGGAGCGCTTCGGTCAGGATGTCGAGATTTTGTTCCGGGCGACCAATCCGCTGACGACCGAGAAACTCTACTTCTTCATCGATTACCTGCAGGACGGGAAATTTGCGGAGTTCGACACCAAAACCACGCAGGTGAACCACAACCGGAACTGGGAGGTGCTGTCTTACCGATTTTCGCAGACCGGCCGATACCGGGTCCTGGTCATGAATGCCGACAAGCGTGAAATCTGCCGATCGGAGGTCGAAATCATCCTGAAAGAGGAGGAAAACAGCCCTGAATACTTTGATGGAGTGGAATTGGTGTTTTGCAACAGCGCCACCCGAGGCATCGCGGACACGAGCCTGCACAACATCCGCTTCCGGGTGGGGGAGGCGGTGAACCTGTCGGTGCTGCTCTGGCATATCAGGCCATTCAAGACGCACCATATCTATGTCGATGTATGGGTGGGTTCCGGCGCAGGTGCTGGCAACTACCTGGAAACCATGGAATTCAGCCTAGACCCAAACTGGACGTATTCGCAGTTTCCCTACAAATTCAACAGCGCGGGCGTGTACACGTTCCGGGTCTATAACGAGGACGAAATTTGGATGACGACGGGCGTCCTCGAAGTCACCCTGCAATAGTTCATCGGCTACCGCCAAATGTCAGCCTCAGTGCGACATTGTCCTTCCAATTCGGCAAGGTGTAGGCTCCGGCGCGGTAGCTCAAGCCGACTCCAAGGGTTCGAAGAAACGACCAGATGATATCATCGCGCTTGCTAGTCGGCAGCAGGTGCGTGATGCTGATACCCGGTTCCCAATAGCCCAACCTCGGTGCCCGAACAGGGTAGGGGAGGGCAAGCCCCTGGGATGTGGGATGCAATTGCCCCCAAGCGCCCGCCAAGGAAAAATGCAATTGCGGCTGAATCTTTCCCAACCGGAACCATCGGAGCTTGGGATCCAGGTAGATGAAGCCCTCCGCATACATGTCGGCGGCGAATTCGTCGTAGCGCATCGTGTTGAATGCCCCGGCGAGTTGGGTTTGGTTGCGGCGGTCGTAGGTGGCGCGGAAAACCCGCATCCGCGAGCGCGGCAGGCTCCGGTCATTCCATCCTGCGAGCAAGGTGATGCTGCCCTTCCCGCCCCGGAATGCCCTGAAATCATGGTGGAGGGCAAATGCCAGCCCATTGTATTCGTAATCCCCGAACCGGCTGTCCAATCCACGTGCGTAGCGTGCCATAAGGACCGGAGCTTTGTTTTCCAGCAAGACCCGGCGCCCTGCATTCCTCGCGTACTTCGCTCCCGGCGCCCAGCGGATGCCCAGCTCCCATTCATCGAATGTAAATGTGCTGTCCCCATCAAAGCTGCTCGGATAGGCCATTGCGACTTCCTCGACCCGATTGGCCAGCCGCAATCCCAAGTCGCCCGGCAACCGCCCTCCAACCCAGAATTCGCGGGTGGTGACGTACTCCATGTCCTTGATGTACCAATTCCGGATGCCGAACTCCCGGTAAATCTCCTGGTGCAGGCCCCGTTCCGGTCGCAAGCCCCACCTGCGGTACCCAGATTCGACCAAGTCCTGACGGTAGCTCCCGCCCAAGTAAAGCCGATCATCTCCCAGCGGAGTGACATTCCCGAAAACGCCGAATTTGAGCTCCTTGTCATGGATGCCCCAACCTGCATATCCCCCGAGACTGAACCTGCGGCTCAGGTTTTCATTGGTAGCCAAGCCCAGCCCGAGCCGGAAACGCTCCACGCGGTTCGTTTGGACGACCTTGTCCAGCAATACGTCGAGCTTGCCCAGCATGAGGCGGCCATCAGTGAGCTTCCAAGTTTGGTCCAGCACCCTTGCGAGGCCCAATTCCTTTCCAAGGCTGTCGAGCCGGAAGTACGTGAGGCTGTCCTTTTGGCTCAAGGGTTGCGCCCGCCCTGCCTTGAGTGCGGTGTCTTCCCGGCCTGCGCCATCGGCGATAATCAATTGGTCTTCCGACCGGAAATGGAGGTCCTCCGTCCCAACCTGATGCTCCGTGAGGATGGAAATGCCCTCAAATCGGAAGCGCATGGGGTCATTCCCGGAAATGGGCTTGGTATCGATCCGGGTATTCAGTTGGGAGGGAACCCATTGACCGGAAGGGAGTTGTGTGTAAATCTGCCGGATGAAGCCCTCGCGGATCAGAAGGCCCTGCTCGCCGAGTTTCAGGTCGGCCTCGACGGTAAGTAGCGCCCAGTCCCCATTTTGAATGCGCATTTCGCCCGCTAGGCCGTCGATTCCCTCCCGACGTGGCTGGAAACGGATGGTGAAAATGCTATCCTGCCCATTTGCGATCGCGCCCGCCAACTCGAATTGATATTGATTCAGGCCGGGAGGGGACATTGGGTTCAGGAATTGCTGCCCGAAGACTCCGACGAAATTTTCATAGAAGCTCAGGTCCTGCAGGTCCGCGGCAGTGAACGGAATGACCCGACCGGGATAGCCAGCGAGCCGCGCCGAAATGATCTCCTCCTGCACCTTTCCTGGACGGATTTGGCGTCGGCGGGTGACGGTTTCCGAGAGGAAGATGTGGACATTCCGAAGCAAGGACGTGTCGCGGCCCGGCTTCAGCTGCAAGGGCGTGGCCGTGAGCTTGTTGTAGCAATGGAAGCTGTAATTGTGCAGCTGCTGCGGATCATTGACCTGGCGATGGTCCACCGCATTCCGAACGATGCGCAGGGCTGGATTTTCGGTGGGGACGATCACTACATCGCGCAAGGCCAGGCCTCCGGGTTGCAGCTGGATGAGCATATTCCGCTCAGCGACAATGTCTTGCCGCACATAGCCGAGCAGGCTGATGCGAATAGAATCCCCCGGTTGGCACGGAACAAGGTCGAATCTGCCATCGAGACCTGAGAATACGCCGTGGCCGCTGGCGCGGTGCAGGACATGGGCAAATGGCAGGGAGTCACCGGATTCGGCATCGATCACCCAACCCGAGACCTGTGCTTGCAATCCCAAGCCGGGACAAAGCAGCATCACCAAGAGCCACAGGCGGTGGGGAAAACTCATCGCTCGCAAAATACAGCGATTGGCGTAAATTCGCGGCACCCGGAAAAACCCGGTCCCCGAAAGGTAGAAGCATCATGCGCGACCCCATTTTTGACATCATCCAGAAGGAGTTCCACCGCCAAAAGGAAGGCATCGAATTGATCGCCTCCGAGAACTTCGTCTCCCAGGCTGTCCTTGAGGCCATGGGTTCCTGCCTCACCAACAAGTACGCCGAGGGTCTGCCCGGGAAGCGTTACTATGGCGGTTGCCACTTCGTGGACGAGGCCGAGAACATGGCCCGCGACCGCGTGAAGCAGCTTTTCGGTGCTGAATGGTGCAATGTCCAGCCGCACAGCGGCTCTCAGGCGAACTTTTCCGTGATGCTTGCCTGCCTGCAACCAGGCGAGAAGATCTTGGGATTTGACCTGAGCCATGGCGGTCACCTCACCCACGGCAGCCCCGTGAACTTCAGTGGCAAGCTCTTCCAACCCGTTTTCTATGGCGTGGAAAAGGAGACTGGACGCATTGATTTCGGCAAAATCCGGGAAATCGCCCTCCGCGAGCGTCCCAAGCTCATCATCGCAGGTGCAAGCGCCTATGCCCGTGACTGGGACTACGCCACCATGCGCCAAGTCGCCGATGAAGTTGGCGCCCTGCTGATGGCCGACATCGCGCATCCTGCGGGTCTGATCGCAGCCGGGTTGCTGAACAATCCCATGCCGCATTGCCACATCGTCACGACGACGACCCACAAGACCCTGCGCGGTCCCCGTGGCGGCCTGATCATGATGGGCAGTGATTTCGACAATCCTTGGGGCAAGACCCTGAAAAACGGCACCCCCATCAAAATGTCCTCCTTGATCGACGGAGCAGTTTTCCCTGGAGCACAAGGTGGCCCTCTCATGCACGTCATCGCCTCCAAGGCTGTCGCCTTCGGTGAAGCCCTGCAGCCCGCCTTCAAGGTGTATGCCCGCCAAGTCATCTCCAATGCCCAAGCCCTCGCAGGTGCCATGATGGCCCGTGGCTACAAGCTCATCAGCGATGGCACGGACAATCACTTGATGCTCGTCGATCTGCGCAACAAGGGCCTGAATGGCAAAATCGCCGAGAATGCCCTCGTCGCCGCCGACATCACAGCCAACAAGAACATGGTGCCCTTCGATACCGAAAGCCCCTTTGTGACCAGTGGCATCCGTCTCGGAACTGCCGCCATCACATCCCGTGGCTTGAAGGAATCCGATATGGAATTCATCGCCGAGAAAATCGACCAGGTGCTGATGGCGCATTCCGATGAGGCCGTCCTCGCAACGGTCCGCGCTGAGGTGCACGAGATGATGAGCTCCTTCCCGCTGCAATACGATATGGTGCCTGACTTGGAGCACTCCTGATTTCCATGCAATTCCCATCCCACATGAATCAAAGATGGACTTGGCTGGCGGCAATGCTGTTGGTCGTTTCGTTTGCGCAGGCGCAGCGGATCACGAACATGAAGACCTTCGGGTTGAACTACCCGGTGGGGACCATGGGCTATCCGACGGCAATTGTTCCAAACAAGGAGGATCGCTTCTCGGTGCTCGAATACTGGAATAACAGCGAGGACCGCAAGGTCGCCAACCACTACCTCGAGACCTATAACTTGAAATTCGAGGAGGAGTGGTACCGCCCTGTGACCAAGGACGGTGACCCCCGTCTGTCCACCATTGTGGACCTGGTGCGCTTGGATCAAGCAGTAGGCGTGGTCGGGACCCAATACTCCCCGGCGATCAAGCGTCAGGCGACCAAAATACAGATGTGGGACTTGGACGGGCGCGACAAGGGTGGTCTTCAAACCATCAGCACCTACTCCAAAAAAGCCAAGAAAGGCTACGAAGAGGTGCTGGCCTTCTCCCCGGACAAAAAGAGCATGCTCTGGATGGGGCACAATCCCAGCGCATCGGCCAAGAAGCGCGATTTTTACATGAGTGTCACGGACGATGCCGGAACCAGGGTATGGGGCAAGCGCCTTTTGCTGGAGCAGACTCTGCAAAAATACCTCGTGAAGCAGGCGACGATCGACAATCGTGGGAACGCCTATTTCTACATGACTTATGAGCAGATGACGAATACCGTCAAGGACACTGTCCATCTGCCCATCATCGTCCGCTATGTCCACAAGGAGAACAAGTTTTACTCCTTCCCGCTGGATTTCAAGGGGATGTCCGTTCCCGACGGCATGATCAAGGTGACGGAAACAGGCGACCTCGCATTTGTCGGCATCCTTTCTGACGGTGGCGAGCGCGGCTTCCTGAACGGTGCCAACAAGTTTCAAACCCCGCTCAAGTGGAACAAGATTGTCTATCTGCTCTTCGACATCAAGCGCGAGTTGCAGAAGTCACAGGAGTTCGTGATCGACATCCCCGACAACTGGATCACGCGCTACAAGGACCGTGGGGCGGACTTCACCAAGGCCGAACTCATGGAGCAGAAGGGGCAACTCTACTGGGTCATGGAGGAGGTTTACATCGCGCAGCACAATGACAAGCCTCAGCACCGCTACTACGACGTGGCGACGGTGGCGATTGACATGAAAAGCGGCGCGATCAAGTGGGCCAATTTCTTCGAGAAAAAGCAGCGTGACTACTACCGTGGCGAACTGCTGGGCTACGTCTCCGGATTCGCCGAGGGGCAACTCCACTTCGTGTACCTGAACGAACGCGGCGCACAAGGCAAGATCATGTGCAGCAGCTTCGACCTGGGCAATGGCGAGGTCACCACGAAGGAGCTGGCCCGCAACGAACGCGAAGACAACTTGTTCTTCCCACGCCGCAGCGCGATGATTTCCTCGAACAAAATGATGCTTCTGGGTGTTGGGAACATCGAGCGGAATGAGTTCAAACTCATCGAGGTCTCATTTGATTGATCGCTAGAATCAAGGACTGAGTGGGCATATTTTCCTGGAGACAAAAGGTCAAGCGCGGATTGGATCAAGATCCGCAGGAGATGTCATTCTTCGATCACCTGGAGGAGCTGCGCTGGCACCTGGTTCGCAGTGTGATTGCGATTGCCATAGCTGCGATCGTGCTGTTCATCTACCGCGTTGAGATCATCGGCGGGGTGTTCATGGCGCCCTTTCGGTACGATTTCATCACCTATCGCCTGATTTGCGAGTACGTCACGGATGATTTCTGTCCGCCGGACGAGACGCAAAAGGCGATCTTCGAGATGAAGCGGGACAGCATCGATTTGGAGGGCTTGCTGACATTGCCGGACAGTATCTTCGTCAAGGATTCCGGTGAGCGGCAGGAGTTTCCCGATGACCCAGTGCCCAATCCTGGCGATTCGGCCTCCGTTCCAAAGGTGGCAAAAGACACGGTCCTGAGGACGCTCCCAGTGAAACTCAGGCTGGACGCGAAGAAATTCATTGAGTCTGGGCAGGTTGGCGGCTTCAAGCTCAAGACCAAGGAGGGAGGCGAGATGGTGGCATTGCAAGCCACTTCGCCGTATGAGCAATTCATGAAGGCCCTGATTTATGCCTTCTTCGCGGGATTGATCGCAGCATTCCCCTACATCAGTTTCGAGCTATGGAAGTTCATCCGTCCCGCGCTTTCCCGGAAGGAGGCCCGCCGGGTTCGGTGGAACGTCTTCACAACCAGCATCTTGTTCTTCATTGGGGTGGCCTTTGGCTACTTCGTGATCCTGCCGACTTCCGTGTTGTTCCTGGCACAGTTCGTCTTGTTTGATGAGGCGCAGAACATCTGGCGAATCGGGGACGTGATCAGCTTCGAGCTGACGGTCTTGTTTGGGACAGGCCTGGTTTTCCAACTTCCATTGGTGGTGTATTACCTGTCCTTGATTGGCATGGTGACACCACAGTTCCTGCGCAAGTACAGGCGGCACTCCATCGTGATCCTGCTCATCATTGCGGCATTGATCACCCCGTCGCCCGACCCCTTCAGCCAATTGCTGGTCTTCACGCCACTCATGATTTTGTATGAAGTGAGCATCCTGATCAGCCGCAGGGTCGCCAAGCGCAAGGCAGCCGAAGAGGCCGCCGAAAAAGAAAAAGACAACTCAACGCCCGCGGAAGCGGCATCATGATCTATGAGCGATAAGAAGATTGCCATCGCTGGCGACCATGCCGGCTTCGCGTACAAGTCCGAGATCGTTGCCTACCTGCAAGGTCTGGGCTATGAAGTGACCGACTTTGGGACGAACTCCGAGGCATCCTGCGACTACCCGGATTATGTGCATCCGCTTGCGCGTGGTGTGCAGGAGGGCGTGTTCCCGAGCGGAATCCTCATCTGCGGCAGCGCCAACGGTGTCTGTATCACAGCCAACAAGTATTCGAAGGTCCGGGCAGCCATCGCTTGGGAGCCGACACTCGCAAGCCTCGCACGTCAGCACAATGACGCCAATGTCATCTGCCTGCCTGCGCGCTTCGTCAGCCTAGAATCCGCCAAGGAGATCGTGAAAACCTTCTTGGAGACGGCATTTGAGGGCGGAAGGCACCAAAATCGCGTGGACAAGATCGCCATCCACGATTGAGTCGCTTGATTCACAAAATCTAACCCCACCACCTTTACTTTTTTCCTGAGATTTGCCCCATGAAGCAATTCTTGAAGTTTTCCTTGGCTGCCCTTGCCCTGATTTCTGGCCTCCAAGCGGTTGCCCAGGTTACAAAGCCTGTTGATCCAAGGCAGATTCGTGACGTTCGCCCTGACAAGACGAGCAGCGGCACCGATGCAGCCACAGGCAGCCAAAGCAGCAAGACCCCCACAAGCAGCAGTGGTGGTGGGGGCTCGACCACATTCATGAAGGAGGTGGTCAAAGCCGGCAACGAAACTCCGATCAATACAGATTTGGTCAAGAAATATGCGGAGAGCATCACAGCCGAGGATTTGGAGGCCCTGCTGAGCTTCATTGCCAGTGACGAATTGGAGGGCCGCGAGACCGGAACCCGTGGCCAGAAAGTGGCTGCACGCTTCCTCGCGACGCAATTCCAAAAGATGGGCCTCAAGCCCGGGAACAATGGCAAGTGGTACCAAGAATACAAGCTCCGCCGCTTGAGCGTTAAGTCCGCAAGCATCTCGCTCACTGGCAAGGACCGGCTGGAATTCGCCAAGGATTTCATCAGCTTCAACAAGACGTCCTTGGCGAAAAGCTTCGAGGCCGATTATGTCTTTGCGGGATTCGGCATCGATGACAAGGATTACGACAACCTGAAGGGTCTCGACCTGAAAGACAAGGTCGCCGTGGTCCTCGCGGGCGAACCCAAGATCAAGGACGGCTACGTGCTCACCAACAGCGATCAGCCCAGTGACTGGTCCACCTCGCCCGACATGAAGCTGAAAGCGCTCGCAAAAAAGGGTGCCAAGGCGGTGCTTGTGGCATTTGAGGACGAACACATGGCCACTCTGGTGAAAAATCCGGGCATGAAGCACATGATGTCTGGCAGCTCCTTGACGCTGGCCTACCTCCAGGAAAAGGAGCCATCGGTTCCGGCGTTTTACATCTCGGAGACGATGATGAACCAACTTCTCAAAAAGGGCAAGACCTCCGTGGAAGCACAGCGCAAAGCCCTCTCCGTAAAGGCAGAAGTTGGTCCCGTGGACCTGTCCAAAGTCAAATTCAACCTCACGGCTGACGTTGTGGACGAGGAGATCGTTGCTGAGAATGTCCTGGGCATGATCGAAGGGACCGACAAAAAGGATGAAGTGGTGATCCTAACCGCACACTACGACCACCTCGGTGTCCATGATGGCGAGATTTTCAATGGCGCTGACGATGACGGCACGGGTACTGTGGCCCTCTTGGAAGTGGCAGAAGCATTCATGGAGGCCGTGAAAGAGGGAAATCGTCCTCGTCGCACGATCCTGTTCATGCCCGTTTCCGGCGAAGAAAAGGGCTTGCTGGGTTCCAAATATTACTCCGACCACCCGGTTTTCCCGATTCAGAAGAGCGTTTGCGACCTGAACATCGACATGATTGGCAGGGTGGACGAGGCCCACAAGGGCGAACCGCAGTACATCTATGTCATTGGCAGCGACAAGCTCAGTTCTCAGCTCCATGTCGCCAATGAAAATGCGAACAAAGTCGTCGGCAACCTGGAATTGGACTATACCTTCAATTCGCCGGACGATCCCAACCGCTTCTACTACCGCAGCGACCACTACAACTTTGCCAAGCACGGCATCCCGGTGATCTTCTACTTCAGCGGCGTACACGAGGACTACCACAAGTCCACTGACGACATCGAGAAGATCCTGTTCCCGCGTGCAGCCCGTGTGGCGCAGCTCGTCTTCGCAACGGCTTGGGATGTCGCGAACCGGGACATGAAACTGGTGGTGGACAAATCCAACGATTTCCCCAGCAACCGCTGAGCAACTGTGTAATCCAAGCTGCTGGATTTGCTTGTAGCTGTGGTAAAGTCAGTCCATTTTCGTTGAAAGTCAATGCAAATGGATACTTCTGGATTTCTTCTTCCTCGGCCTTGTCCGGAGTCTTTCGAGGGCATGCGAAGTGCTTCGGGAGGACGATTCTGTGATCGCTGTAGCAAGGTTGTGCGGGACTTCGCAGGCGTGCCGGATGCAGAAGTGCAGCAAGCCATCCTCACAGGGAAAGGTGAAGTCTGCGGCCGAATTGAGCGGGACAGGGTAACGAAGCTGCCATTTGTGACTGCCGTCTTGGCGCGTTTTCCTGAAAGTCGGCTTCGATTTTTCTTGCTCGCCTTTGTCATGGCCTTCGGTTGGGAGGTCTGGGGATTGTCAACCTTGCAGGCGCAACGGCTTGAGGAAAGCCGGGAGGAATTGAGAAAGCCAGAGACCATGCGGCAAGCCTTGGTGGACACCGGAGAAGTTGTCATTACAGGCTTGGTCGAGGATGTCTATACCCGCGAGGCGGTTCCATTTGCAAGGGTGTCAGCATATCAGAATGGGGAATTGTTGGAGGGGGCGATGACCGATGCCGAAGGCAGGTTCAGGATCGTCGTCGAGCGGGAGCGGTTCAAAGGCGCGACCTATGATCTACAGCTTTATCATGAAGGCCGCATACGCTGGGACTCCAAGATCGCCTTGGACATCCGGGAATTCAAGTACCTGATTGATGCTTCGATCATGCTCGAGGGCGTACCGATAACGGCAAATCTGTCGTGGGACTCCTTTAGAGATGTCGTGGGGATCCTGACATATTGGAGGAGCAATTGCAAATGGGGGGACCTCAACCCTTCGGGAGCCGAGCTCTACCGTCCCTTGGACGAATGGCTGATGATGCACAGCAGTGAAATCCACCACAGTGGGAGGTGGTAGGCGCGTCAACGTAGCTTGATGAATCCCTGCACCAACTGACCAAGGAATCCCTTCGGGAAGCGTTCAAAACCCGGGAAGCCCAGCTTCACCTCTCCATCGATCTTGGGGACATGAGCGCTCCCGAAGATGTAATCCCAGATCGCGAGTGTGATGCCGAAATTGATGCCGTAGGGGCGGTTTTCGGGCATTTCCCATGCATGGTGCCAGAGGTGCATCTCAGGGCTGTTGAAGATGTGGCGCATCCATTTGCCCAGCACAACACCGAACACCAGCACTCCCCCCGCGATCCAAGCAATCCACATCCACCACGCAGTCGCATAGAGATAGGCCAGCCCCAAGCCGACCAAGGTCCCGAAAATCGCACCCGTGACCCGTGGATTCACCGTGATATTGGTATGGTTGAAGTGTCCCCAAGCGAGGTTGAGCACATGCACCCCAAAGATTTGGCTCATGTCCGCCCCCAGAACCGCAAAAGGCAAGAACCTGAACACCCAATAGACTACATTCTCCATCCAGTGGTACCGCACGTGCGCCGCAAATCCCATCTGCTCGACAGAGTGATGCACCTTGTGCAATTCCCAGAGCCATGCTGATCGGTGCAGCAGTCTGTGGACATTCCAGCTCACGAAGTCCCCGACGAGGAAGAGAATCAGGTAATACGCCCAGACGGGAAGCTGATGCACGTGGAATGCGATCACATTGTCAAGACCGAACAGACCGATGAAGTCGTCGAAGAGCTGCGCGAGGACATTCTGCCCGGCAGCCCAGACGATGAGTGAAAACAGGAAAAAATTGAAAAAGACGTAGAAGAGGTCCATCCAGAAATCTTTCCGGAGGATAGGCTGCTGCTTCCGCCACGGCCGTATGATCTCCAATGCGAAGAAAAAGATCGAAAGGGCGATGGTCCACCAGAAGAAGCTGCCAACTCCAGGATGCGTGATGCTGCCCCAGAGGTAGCTAGCAAAGGAGCTGTAGGATTCTTGGATGATCTTGAGGTACTTTTCCATACCAACTGTCCAGGGGGAAGTTTCCCCAAACGTCACAAAGTACGACCGTCCCTTGCCAGCAACAAGTAACCCGCGTTACAAAACCTGATAGCGTTGCAAATTGAAGGCATATTGCTGGTAGCTGATCCCCCGGTTTTCTTGGTCGATCGTCTCCACCCAAGCCCGCTCCAAGTGGCTCAGAAACACGATGTCACGCGTGCTCATTCCCTCAAATCTCCGCACAACCTCCTTCACTGTGTCGAGTTCCTCGTCGGTCAGATTGGCGGCTAGGTCGCTTGAGGCAGGCAGGAATCGCTCCCCGACTATGCTGTCATCGTACTCGACATAATCGATGCTGCATACGTCTTGATTCACAAGGTATTGGAAGATGCCATCGAAGTTCTTGGGGACGGGCCCCATTTTGATGGCGATGTATCGCAGCCCTGTGATTGACTGGCACGTCTTGCTGAAATGGATGAAGTCCGCATAGAAGAGCAGCTTGTTCAGTTGTGTCTTCCAAGGCTGCATGGCTTTGGCAAATGCAGCCACGAGTGCCCCGACCTTGGACAAGCTGGGCCGACGATAGCCTGAGTACTCGTCCGGATTCCTAGAGCCTACCAGATATTCCTCAAGCGATTGCTGCTTTGCCTGTTCCAGTGAGTGCGCTCGCATCTGATCGATGTGCATCAGGAGCTTCGTCCTGTATTTTTCATCGATCCCATCACAAAGTTGCACCAACCTGCGAAAATCCTCGGGAACCGATGCCAACTGAATCAGCCTTGCATTGGACTCATTCGGCACCTCGCCTGCCTCGTACTGCCGATAAACGTTGACGCCGAATCCGAGAATCTCCGACATCTTCGCCGCCGAAATCCCGTATTGCTCGCGGATTTGCGCGATTTCTTCCTTGAATGGTAGTCGATGTCGAACCCGGTACTGTGCATGCGCCTGTTCCAGATTCAGTTCATCTAGTCTCTCATCGGTGAACTGCTGCTCAGTATCTGCACATTTCCAGAAATGAAAAGTGACTTCGAAAGCCTCCTTTCTGAACACGATTTCTCGCTGTTCCTTGAGCAGGGTCATTTCTTTTCCTGTGAATGGACTTTTCATGGCCTTATGAATTTGGAACTTTATGATTTTGGTTCTTTGAAGGGGTAACGCATGGGATATTCGGCAATGTGGAAGGAGATGCAGATCACTGCTGCTCCTGGAAAGCCCATTGTGATTTTGATGTAGATTTCTTGCCGCTTCAGCTCCTTTCCAAATACCCACATCTCGGCCCGGCCCCCATATTCCGATTCTGCTAGCGGCCCCTGTGAATAGTCTTCAACTTTGAGGCCTTCCAGGATCTTTCTTCGTGCCAATGGGCTAATCTCCAGCAATGCCAGGGTGCTGGTGTTTTTGCCACGATCATCCAAAAATAGGATGTCGAACACTTTCATTTTTTCATGGAATCCGCTCAGGAATCTCCTTGCTTGTGCTTTGTCATTCATCATTCCCCTCATTTCACCACAAAGATACGCCTCTTTTTCTGTTTTGCAACAAAAAAATCACTTATACTTAAATTTTTACCGAAAATGCCAACCTTAAGGTTGGATTCAAAGGTCTCGCTTCTTCAGCAACCAAAATCCGATTCCAGCAAATATGCTGATGTAAATGAGCGATACTGCCAAGGATGTTGGATCAACCACGGGCAATGGTCCGGATGTCAATTCTGAGAAGGGGTTCATCACAAGGTTGCTGAACGCCCGAAGCGGGAACAGTACCCTCAGGTCCTTGGACATGCCGAACTGATGAATGGACAATTGTTCGACCACCAATTCCAGGAAGAGAGAATAGATGGTCATGATCCCGATGGTGATGCCTGTGTGCCGGATGATGATGCTCAGGAGCATTGCCAGGATCAGGTAGCCGGAGGTCTGGATGAAATATCCTAGCACGTATCCGGTTTGTTTGAACAAGTCCAGCCCATCGGACAAATCCGAGTTGAATAGGCCCATGAAAACCGTGCACAGGACCACGACAGCGGTGCTAGCAAGTGCGAAAAAGCCCATCAACACCAGCTTCCCGGCCATCCATTCAGCGCGCCCCATCCCATTGATGACGTTTTGCCGCACGGTTTTGTAATTGAATTCCGCGCAAATGAGGATGATGACGATGGTGGGCAGGAGGTAATTGAAGAGGGATGAGACCCAGGTCATGTAGTGCCAACCGTCCGGGAGGGAATAGAAGTCCCAGCGGAGCCCCGCCTGCATCACTGTGGGGACATTGTCATTGAGCAGGGTGTTGAAGACACCTTGAATGGACAGCAATGTCCCGGCCAGGGCCACGAAGTACATGCCCGTGAGGATCCAGAAAGCCCGGAACGAGCGCAACTTGTTCAGTTCGATTTTGAGGAGGCGGATCATGGCTGGGCTTTGGTGAGTTCGAGGAATTGCTCTTCCAGGGTGGATTTCCGCAGCACGAGGTGGGAAAGTGCCACACCGGAATTGAAGAGGTGGATGTTCAGGCTAGCGGGCTCGGGATCCTCCGTGAAGGTCACGATCAGTTTTCCGTCATGCAGCTCGGCGTTTTGGAAGGTCGGCATTTGAGAGACCACCGTCCTGAGCTTGTCCATTTCTGGTGCTTGCAGGATGAACATCGCCTGACCGGGCTTCATCTCGGCAACCGGGCCAGAGTAGAGGAGCTTCCCCTTTTGCAGAACGGCGACATGCGAACACACTTTCTCCACTTCGTCCAGCAGGTGGCTCGCCAGCAGAATCGTGACGCCTTGGCTGCCGATTTTCCGGATCAGCTCCCTGATTTCGACAATGCCCTGCGGGTCCAAACCGTTCGTTGGCTCATCGAGGATGAGGACCTCTGGCTTGCGGAGCATCGCCGCCGCGATCGCCAGGCGTTGCTTCATGCCCAAGGAGTAGGTCTTGAAGGGGTAGTTCTTGCGTTCGAGCAGGCCCACCATTTCCAGCAAGGGATCAATCTCGCTGATGTCCGCCCCTTTGATCTGAGCCACGACCCGCAGGTTGTTGAACCCGCTGAGGTAAGGATAGAACAAAGGCGCCTCCAGGATTGCCCCGATGCGTTTCCGGCTCTCCTTGCTGCCAGGTTCGCCGAACCAGAGGTATTCACCTGCTGTCCGGTTGATCACATCGAGCACCATGCCCAAAGTCGTGGTCTTGCCACTGCCATTGGGGCCAAGGATGCCGTAAATTGTGCCGCGAGGGATCTCCAAATTCAAGCTGTCCACGGCCGTGATCTTGCCGTACTGCTTTCGGAGACTTTTGATGGTCAAGACTGCTTCCACCTGCCAAAGATATGGAAATCACATTCAGCCGAAGGAGGAATTTCCAGCCCTTAGAACGGGCAATTGGGTTCGGGAAATCAGCGAATTCGCCGCATGAAGGCGTAGTAGGAGGCCGCCGCTGAAGCCGAAAAGAGATGCCAAAATCCATGCGCCTGAATCCAGCTCCCTGGCTCACAACCCACCTTTTGGATGTCCATCACGAAGCAGGTCGCCGCCACGACCGAAAGCAACAGGCTTCCCGCTGCCCACCACCAACCGCTCCTTGGGTGCACCCGTAGCCACATGATGAAGCCCGATATTCCCACCAGCAACAACCCGCCCGGTACCACAACCCGCGAACTCAGCCGGAAAATCAGCAATGAAACGGCCAGCCAGACCACCGCCCATGCCAAGGCAAAAGGCCATACGGGCAGCCACCGCCTCCTGAAGAAGCTCACCAACCGATGCAAGTTGAAAAATCCCGGTAGCAAGGCTGTCGCATAGGTCCCTGCCAGATCGACGGCCTCTCCGCTACGTGTGAGCGAGGCATGGAAAAACGTGCTCCCCAAGAATGTCGCCACCATCGCCAGCCCAAACCACCGCGACCACTGCGGATGCAGCACAGCAAATCCGCCCTCCCGGATCCCGCGATCCAAGCGGGAGTAGCCCAGCATCAGCAAGCCGTAAAACAGAAATGCCAGATTCGAATAGGTGTCGATTTTCTGCCGAAAAAGCGCCCCGATCTCGGCAGGCTCGCAGAAGTACACCAATGTCTCAGACTCGGTATGCAAGGCGTTCCAGACGACGCCACCCTCCGGAAACGCGACATCGGCGAGCGCCATCAGCAGCCCCACCACCAATGTCCCTCCAATTGCTCCCCACCAGGGGAAATATGCCCATTTCCGCGTCACGGCATCCGTATTTTGGCCGACGAAGATAGGAGGGAAGCAGGGGGAAATGAAGTCCTGATCGAAATGGCGGAGAATCTCAGCGAAAGATCATCGTCAACAGCATGGCCGTCAGAGCATACAAATTGAATCCGATGAAGGAGAACTCCATGATTTGGAGCGACTTGCGATGGAACCCGCCTTGGGAGTATTGCCGGATGCGTTTCACCGCCAATGGAGTCACGCCCAAGAAAGGCAGCAGCAACCAAAGCAGCTTTTGACCGAGACTGAGTTCGACTTGGGACCTGACGGTCGCCATCGGGGCGGATTCGATCCCTTCGTCCTCCGCGGCTGCAATCGCGAAGGCATCCACACCTCGCCGCTGCAACTCGGCAATGGCAGCATTGACCGCATCGGGAACATAGTCGGCCCGCTCCCGCAGCACCTCGAAGAGTTGCTCTCGGCTCAGGGTCGTCATCGACCGATGGAAATCAATTGCACTGCCCATACAGAAAGTTAGGGAATCGGATTGGAAACTTCCACCCTTCATCGACTGAAATCAGATCAAGATGGTATTTTCGGGCCATAAATCCACTTCCAGATGGGAACACCACTTCGTGAGAATGAAAACTTTGTCTTCTTCCGGAAGGCTAGTTTTACCGGCGGCAAGGTAGCAGGCGTGACCAATGTCGATGCTGCCGTGATCGGTACCAGCAAGTTCATCTTCGTCCTGCCCAAAAAGGAGATGACCAGCATCCTCGTGGCACACAAAATCCGCACTTTCAACATGGGCGAAGGTGTTTCCGTGGAGCAAGGCGCCGCTAACATGCTCGCAGACCCGCAAATGACCGTTGAGCAACTTGAGGAGGACCTCAAGGAGCTCCTCGGAGCAGACAACCACGACCGGGTGATCGAAATTTCGCAGCTGAGCCATTTCAGGGTTCACATGCTTTGGATCCTCTCTCAAGCCCGGATGAACCACAAGGCAGGCGGAGCGACCAAGGTCCTGTCCGTGAGGGGCGACGGCGGTATGAAGCGATTCAAGGCATTCTATGACCCGAAATCCTGAGTTTTCCTGCTTTCATTGAACACTGCTGATCAGTAACGCTTGATTGGCGATAGCCCCTCCGAGCGCCTCAAGGCTTCTGTTTACATCCGATAATGTGCTATTTGGACCGTTGGAAAGAGGATTTTGACTCGATTTCCCTGGAAGAAGGCGGCGACTCAGTATTCCATCGAGAGCGGCGATTTCAACTCCAAAGCCCACTGGCAAAAGGCCTCAAATCCTTGCTGCAGTGCAACTTTTGGGGCATGGTCCACGCCAGAGTGATCCCGCCAACGTTCCGGCTTCGCAAGAAACTGCTCCCATGTCAGGATGGCCCAATGCGGTTCCCAGTCCTGGTAAAACATGGAGCTTTCCCAGATGCGGCGACAATCCAGGCAGATGTAATACCCATAATCCATGTAGCTGTCCGAACCTTCCAGGAATTGCAAGAGCCTCTGGCACTGGGGATTCATCCACTCATCGCTGGGATGGGAGGCACAATCTGAGGACTTTCCAGGCGGTGGGGATTCCTGCATGGCCGACGTTAGATTGGTCCAACGGCATATTCAGGTTCTTTCAAACCCAAGACCCACCGCTCGAAACTCTCCGGCAAATCTGCAAAAGCCGCCTCCGGGTAGTAATTCTCAGCAATCCCGTGCCGCCAAAAATCCCGGTTGTTCAATGCCTCCACCGACCAAAGGTCCCAATTAGAACCCGAATCAAGGGAGCAATCCGTGAATGCCCAGACTCTGTGGCAATCAAAGCAATAGTAGAAGTCGCTGGTGCAGGCTGCATCCCCTTCCACGAGGAACATTTTCATCCTCATACAAGGTGGCTTTTCGCGGCCTGTGTGCACATATCCGATGCAAGCAGGCGGGGAGGTGTGCATGGAGATCAGTTGTGCGAATGTCCGAAACAGCCACACTGCCCACCAAGGTAACTCCCCGTGGCTTCATGCCAGGGGAAGGCATTGCTGCCCTTGGCGCGCTCCCAGAAGAATTGGCCACGGGTATGCGGATGGTTGCCGACCTCGTTCATGGTGTTGGTATCGAAAACCCGGCCGTTGGCGACGACCATGGAGATGTACTCGCTGTTGCGGATGTCCTCCAAGGGGTTGCGGTCCATGATGATGAAGTCGGCGAGTTTGCCCTGCTCCAGCGAACCGATCTCCTTTTCCATGCCGATGTACTCCGCACCCCAAAGCGTGGATGCCCGGATCGCCTCCAGCGGCGTGAATCCGCCCTGCACAAACATCCACATTTCCCAGTGCGCGCCCATGCCATGCAATTGCCCGTGTGCGCCGAGCTGCACTTTGGTGCCAGCCTTCATCAGCGCCTGTGCTGCCTTTGCATTGCTGATATGCCCGAAATCGTCGTCGGGAGCCATGGTGCGGCGCATGGAGCGGGCATCGAGGATGCCACGTGGGTAGAATTTCAGAAGGCGCTCATTCTTCCAGACCTCCGTCTTCTGATACCAGTAGTTTTCGCCCCAAATGCCACCATAACCCACGATCAACGTCGGCGTGTACGCAGTCTTGCTGCCGCCCCAGAGTTGGAGGACGTCCTTGTAAACTGGCGAAACCGGGATGCTGTGCTCGATGCCTGTGTGACCGTCCAGCACCTGCGTCATGTTGTGGTAGAAGAAGGAACCGCCCTCGGGCACAACCTCCATTTTCAGTTCACGCGCGGCTTGGATGACTTGTTGACGCTGGTTGCGGCGGGGTTGGTTGTAGCTTTTGACGGAAAATGCACCCACCGCCTTCATGCGGCGCAGGTGCGAACGTGCATCGTCGAGGCTATTGACCACCGCCTTGAAATCGCCATCAGCACCGTAGAGGATGGTTCCCGTCGAGTAAATGCGTGGCCCGATCATCCTGCCGGATTTCACCATTTCGCTTTGGCTGAACACCATCTCCGTATTGCTGCTCGGGTCATGGCTCGTGGTTGTCCCAAATGCCAGGCTCGCGAAATACGACCACTGTTGCTGCGGCGAAATGCCGTTCCCACTGTTGCCGAGGTGGGCGTGGACATCCACCATGCCAGGCATGATCGTCTTGCCATCCACAGGGATCACCATGGCGTCCTTCGGGATTTTCACCTCTCCGCTCTTGCCGATGGCGATGATCTTGTTGCCTTCCACCACGATGTCGCCGCGCTCGATGACCTCGTCACCCTTCATGCTGATGATCCGCGCACCGGTGTAGGCGGTTACGCCGCTCGGGACGTCGGTGGTGAGCGTGAGTCCGACGTTGATGCCCGCTGTGTCAACGGGAGGCAGGCTGTCCTTGCTTCCGGGCAGGTAGGTGAAGCATTTGTCGAGGCTGCGGCTGAAATATTCTGGGCCGAGCATCCAGTGCAGGTTCTTGCTGTCGGCACTCCAGTGCAGGCTCGTTCCAGCATCGCGGGTCACCTTGAACACAGGGTAGGGGGTGCCGCTGCCTGCGAGATCAAGAGCTTGCCCCGTCTTGGGGAAGGCCGCCACGTAGGCATTGTAGAGTTCGGTGAATGCAATCCATTTGCCGTCGGGGCTGGGCACGAAGTCCTTGGCATACTTCGCAGTGAAGTGCGTCCTCAGCTCCTTCCCGTCGATGCCGATGCTCTTGAACGCCTTATTCAAGCCTCCGCCAGTGCTGAAATAGACCCGTTTCCCGGTCTCATCGAAATAGGGCTCCTCGCCGTTTTCGCTCAGCTTTTGGAGGTTGCTGCCGTCGGCATTGCAGGTATAGATACCTGTTTCCTCGCCAAATGCGAATCCAAGCTCGGAGGAGCCGGAGATCTTCTCAAACACCACCATTTTCCCGTCTTGGCTCCAGCGCGGATGGCGGTAATAGCCTTTTTCAGGGGTGAGCTTGGTGTCCGTTCCGGCCACGATGTCGCGGATCTTCACTGCGGCCATGTCAGCATCGTTCCAGGTCACGAGCAGGATGCGTTTTCCATCAGGGCTAAAGCTCGGGTCGTATTCGAAGTCCGGACCTTTGCTGATTTTGCGGGGAGAACCTTTGGGCAAGTCCTTGATATAGAGGTCGCCTGCCGCATGGAATGCCAGTTGTTTACCGTCCGGGCTCGTCACCGCTTGACGGATCATTTTCGCGTCGAAATTTTTGGGGCTGACCTCCTGCGGGAAATGCAGGGCATCGGTCACGACTTGTTTCACGCTGGCGGTGAAGGGAACCTGCTTGGCCTCCGTCGTTTCAATGTTCACCTTCCAGATATGCCCCTCGGCCCAGATCACGATGTCCTTGTTGTTTGGGAGCCATTGGTAATTGGGATAGACGCCAAATGTGGCCCATGTCTCTTGCTGATCCTTGTTCAGGCGGTCGAAGATGGGCCATTCCTCGCCAGTTTTGAGGTCGCGGACGTAGAGGACGGACTTGATGCGTACCCTCCGGACAAATGCCAGCAGCTTCCCATCCCGTGAAGGTTGGGGACGGACGGCTCCGCCTGGGCCTCCGGTGACATTGGTGAGTTCGCCCGTCTGCGTATCGTAGCGGCGGATGATGTAGATGCCGTTGTGTGGATCCTTGTTGTAGGTGAAATAGCCTGCGCCATCCATGTCCTCGCTGAAATAGACGTACCGGCCGTCGGGCGAGAAAACCGGTTCGCCAGCGTCCTGTTGGTCGTTTTTGCGCTTGGTGAGCTGCATGCCGCCGCCACCAGTTTTGTGGTAGAGCCACATTTCTCCTGCACCCAATGAACGCGTGCTCGTGAAGTGCTTCCTTGCCACAAAATACTCTCCTCCGGGGTGCCAGAAGGCATTGTTCAGCAGCCGGAATTCTTCCTTGGTGATTTGTTTCTTGTTCTCTCCGTCCCGATCCATCAGCCAGATGTTGTCGCCGCCGCCACGGTCGCTGGTGAAGAGGATCGAATTGCCATCCGGGCTGAACCGGGGCTGCACCTCCCATGGCATCCCCTCCGCGATGCGGAGCGCCTTGCCGCCGCTGATGGGCATCACATAGATGTCCCCAAGCAAATCAAAGGCGATTTCCCGCCCATCGGGACTCACGTCCAGGTTCATCCAGGTCCCCTCGTCCGTGTCAAAGGTGATGGTCTTGGAGGGACCGTGCGGGTCGTCCACTTTCCATTCTTCCTTCTTTTGTGCGGAGAGGGAGGTGAGGCCCACAGTCACCGCAGTGGTGAGGGCAATCCATGTCTTGCTGCGCATAGGGGCTGCGATTTTCATTGGTGCGGAAGTTAAGGAAAACGCAGCAATTGCAGGGGAAGGCCCTACAATTCGCAATTTGGAACACCGGGTGGAATCAGCGCCAGATAGTGGCACAGAAGCCTACCGTTCCCCAAGAAAGCACTTTGGCGTCCTTGACGAAGAGCGGACCATACTTGATGTAGGGAGTCAGGCTCAAGAAGAGGTTGGTACGAACAGGAGTCGTGTAGCCTCCGCTGAGTTCACCGCCAAGCAAAAAGGGCAGATGGTAGAGGTCCGACTGGGCATGGAAGAATTCCGTGCTGTCCATCGACATGGACATGTTGAACTCGCGCAGGCTGATTTTTTGCAACTCTGGCGCAATACTGATGTGCCATCCATGGGTCACATCCTTGAAATGGTACTGAAAACCGATGGCGAGGCGAAGCTCATGGAGATCTCCGCGGATCTTGCGATCGATGAGTTTGCCGTTCAGGGGATCGGGGTTACCATTTTCATCTACGCCATCGCCGATGAAGGTGCGGTGTGACCGGTAGGGGCGGTAGGTGTATCCAGGTGACACCCGCAGGCTGAAATGCCTTCCAATGCGCATTCTGGCATGTAGCGAGCTGTAAACTCCGGGGATGTAGATCTTGGAAATGAGCGTGTTGAAGGGATTGTTGATGAATGTCGTGCCTTCAAATCCCAAAGATCCGCCAAAGCGAAACCGCTGTTCGGGTGTCTGCGAATGGGCAACCTGCCACGTGAGCAGCAGCATAAGACAAGCCAAAACCAACGATTTTCTCATACCCCAAATAAGATTACAACCGACAAAATTAGGGTTTTGTTAGAACTCAGTTTCCACTTATCCACCTGCGAACGCCGCATTGCCAGATTTTGGGTTGGATGACCTTGGTTGTGCCATCCGATTCCTGTAATTTTCAGCATGGACAAGGAGGGATTGGTTGCTGCGTTCCGGCATTTTGCCCCACTCACCGAGGAGGATGCGGATTTCCTGCGGACGCGGTTTTGGGGCTTGACTGCTCCGGCAAAGCATTACCTCGTGCAGCCACATGAGGTCTGTCAGCATGTCTTTTTTGTGGTCAAGGGCTGCGTCCGTGTTGCGATCATGGACCGTAGCGGCGATGACATCACCTGCTATTTCGGGGCTGAGGGCCAATTTGTCTCGAATTACGAGAGCTTCCTCACTGGCAAACCGTCCAAGTATGCCTTGCATTGCCTGGAGGCTTGTGAGCTGTTGGCCATTGATCGTCAGGGGCTTCAGGAGCTGTACACCCGGACGGCCCAAGGTGAGCGCATTGGCCGGATGATCGCGGAGCACCTCTTCATCGATACGATTGAGCGCCTGACATCATTCTATTCAGAATCGCCGGAGGATCGGTACCTGCAGTTTCTGGCAGAACATCCCCACCTCGTTCAGCGGATTCCGCAGCACTACATCGCTTCCTACATCGGGGTGCGTCCACAGAGCCTCAGCCGCATCAAGCGCAGAGCATTGGCACCTGTCGGGCGTTAACTTGGGTTAACGAAAGTCAAGGAGATTTGTAACCAGGGTCGTCGTCTTGGACAGGGTTCAGCCACGAACTTTGGCATATCAAATCATTGAAAAAGATGGGAACGAAAAAAATCCTCGTACTGCTTGGCCACCCCAACAACAGTAGCCTCTGTGCGGCATTGGCCTCGGCGTATGTGGAAGGCGCGACTGCGGCAGGGGCCGAGGTCAGGGTTCACAAGATCGGAGACATGAACTTCGATCCTTCGCTGCACCTCGGCTATGGAGCAAAGCAGGCTCTGGAGCCCGATTTGGAGCGGTTTCAGACGGATTTGAAGTGGTCGGAGCATGTCGTGATGGTGTTTCCACTGTGGTGGGGGACGATGCCCGGAGCAATGAAGGGTCTGATTGACCGGACATTTCTGCCGGGAGTCACTTTCAAGTACAAGGAGGGCAGCCCCTTCCAAGACAAGCTCCTCGCGGGTCGCACAGGTCGAGTCGTGATGACAATGGACAGCCCCAATTTCTGGTACAAGCTGGTCCTGGGCCGACCGCTGACGAAGGCAATCAAACGGCAAATTCTGGGCTTCTGCGGGATCAAGCCACTGAAATTCACCTATTTCGGCAATGTCCGTGGCTCCAAGCCCGAAGGCCGCTCAGCTTGGATCGAACAGATGCGCTCGCTCGGCAAGGCCGGGGCATAAACCTTGGCAGTAGGGGGAAATTTGGCTTAGATTCGGGCCATGAACGCCTATCCACCCCTGCGGGCAGTGATTTTCGACATGGACGGCACCATCACGGACAGTGAGCCGCTGTGGCAGATTGCTGAGTACGAGGTCTTTTCCACTGTGGGCATCGAGCTGTCCGAGGAGATGATGCACAGCACCG
>JAXLVK010000109.1:0-18894 GCA_046329055.1 Bacteroidia bacterium | reverse complement strand
AATTGAACTTCCGGCGCTTTTCCTTCTCACGGAACAGGAACCCCCTGCAAAACGCACGGTGCTGCAAGGGCAGGGACACCACCTCCAACCGATCAGTGGAAAAGATCACCTCGCCCGGCTTGTAGTCTTCCAGGGCATGGAACTGAATCTCATACTTGAGTTCCGTGTCCGAATGGTGGAAGATGATGTTCAGGATGTCCATCAGCGCCCTCGGCGCAAAGACCGGCAGGGGCTTGGTCCGCTCAAAGATGCTGAACGACGCCAACAGGCCCGGCACGCCGAGCATGTGGTCACCGTGCAGGTGCGAAATGAACAGGGCATCCACGCGGGAGTACTTCACATGGTACTTCTGCAACTGCATCTGCGTGCCTTCCCCACAGTCAATCAGGTAGTAGCGGTCATTGAAATGCACGACCTGCGCTGATGTGAAGCGGGAAAAAGCGGGCGTGGCAGAACTACTGCCTAAGATGCGTATGGAAAACATGCCCTGTCAGCGGATCAGGTCCTAGAGGTCGTCATCACCGTCGCCATCCTCATCGATGGAGGATTCGATCTCGTGCATGAACACCGCCTCGATGGCCTCCTGCTGGGTCGGCAGGATCGTGAACACACGGTCCAGGTGGGTGATGTCGATGAGCTTGCGCACGTGAGGCGTGATACCAAACACCACAAACAGGCCGTTGGAACCGCTGCAAACCGAATTTGCACGCAACAAGGCGCTCAAGCCGGAGCTGTCCGCGAATTGCACCTCGCTCAGGTCGAGGATGATGTTGCGTTGACCTTGCGTGTTGAACATGATCATCGCGCTCTTCAATTCAGGAGCGATCGCGCTGTTCAACTTCTCCTCCTGCAAGTGCAGGATCACGTAATTCTCGTGCTGTACCGTCGAATATTTCATTGCAAATGAACTCTTCTTAATCCTCGCAAGGTAAGGAAGAATGAACAATGAATCATGAATAATTCACAATTCCCGCTTCGCTGCGCCGTGCCCCGCTCATCCCCCATCGAATTATCAATTCTTAATTCTCAATTGTGAATTCAATGCGTGGGCATTCCCATCTTCACCAACTGCTCAGTGACATTCGCTTGGATGCGGTCATGGATGGACTCGGTGTCCGCCTTCTCGAACTTGAGGCCGGTGATGGTCTCGTAGAGCTCGATGTAGCGGGCGCTGATTTGCTCCACGAAGGCATCTTGCATTTCCGGCACGACCTGTCCCTCCTTGCCTTGGAAGCCATTCTCGATCAGCCACTTCCGCACGAATTCCTTGCTCAACTGCCGCTGCTCCTCACCCCTCTCTTGCCGCTCGTCGAAGCCCTCCGCGTAGAAGTAGCGGGAGCTGTCCGGGGTATGGATCTCGTCGATGAGCATCACCTGATCGCCGTCGTGGTAGCCAAACTCGTACTTGGTATCCGCGAGGATGAGCCCCTTTTCTCGGGCCATTTCTTGCCCGCGGCGGAACAGTGCGAGGGCGTAGTGCCGCATTTCGGCCCATGTGTCCTGATCGACGAGGCCGGATTTCAGGATGTCGCGCTCCGAGATGTCCTCGTCATGCCCGATATGGGACTTGGTCGTGGGCGTGATGATGGGCTCAGGGAAGGGATCGTTTTCCCGCAAGCCATCGGGGAGCTTGACCCCGCAGAGCTCGCGCAGGCCGGAGGCGTAGGTGCGCCATGCATGCCCGCAGAGGTGACCGCGCACGACCATTTCCACGGGGATCGGCTTGCAGCGCACGCCGATGGTGACATTGGGATCAGGGGTGGCGATCAAGTGGTTGGGGGCGATGTCACGGGTTGCCTCCAAGAAGAAGGCCGCCGTCTGATTCAGCACCTGCCCCTTGTAGGGAATGCCCCGGGGGAGGATCACATCGAAGGCTGAAATCCGGTCACTCGCCACGAGCACCATCACCTCGGTGCCCACGCTGTAGTTGTCCCGAACCTTGCCCGCGTATTTCTCAAACGGGACGGGGAATTGCAGATGCGTTTCAATCAATGCCTTGGCCATGCAGTCGCTTCTATTTTCAGGCCGCAAAGTTCTGCAAAAAGGCCGCCAATGGGAAAGGCGATCTGGGCAATCTTCCCACACATGCCCTCACAAGTGTGAATTAGTCGCGGCACATTAGATTGTGACCAAAGTCACCAAATGTTCATCGAATTTCTTGGTTTGAAGAGGATTGCCTCACTAACTTTCGCCTCTTCTGCTTGGATTTTCAATAGGTTATTTGGTGACACCAACCTTCGGCACCTCATCTTGGCTCTCTTTCCGTGGATTTTGCAAAGTCGCATTCTCATTCCTGTGCGCATTTGCCCTCATTGGAAACTCGCTGTACGCCCAGCCCGATTCGCTCGCTGAGGGCGGCTTCGGGGACTTGGATTCGCTTTTGAACCTGCAGATCAGCTCCGTCGCCAAGTACGATCAGACCACTCAGGAGGCACCCGCCTCTGTAACCCTGCTCACCGATGAGGACATCCGGAACTACGGGTACAATGATATCGGCGAGTTGCTGAATGCGGTCCGCGATTTCTACACCACCTGGGACCGGAACTACACCTACATCGGTGCGAGGGGATATGGACGCCCCACCGACTACAACAACCGTGTGGCCGTGATGATCAATGGAGTGGTGCTGAACGAGAACCTCTGGGGCGCTGCACCGATCGGCACTGAACTTTACGGCTTGGACATCGACGCGGTAGAGCGGGTGGAGATCGTCCGTGGTCCAGCATCTGCCCTCTACGGTAACTATCCCATGCTCGCCATGATCAACATCGTGACGCATACCGGGAAGTCGCACGACGGACTGGACTTGAGCGCCGAACAGGGCAGCTATGGAAAATGGCAGGGCAGCGCGGATATCGCCCACGTCACGAAGGGCGGCCTTGATATCGCGGTTTCCGCCAGGGCCGGAAAACTCAAGGGGCAACAGCTTTACTACGAGGATTACGACGACAGCCTCACCCATGGCATCGCCGACAAGCTCGATTGGAGCAATTGGTGGGGGATGAATGCGCGACTCAGCTACAAGAATTGGATCCTCCAAGGCTTCACCTCAGGTCGCGAAGTCGGGGTGCCCACAGGCGCGTATGGCAGCATCTTCGGTGATCCGAGATTTGTGGTCTCTGACCGCTATTCCTTCCTCATGGCAGAGTGGAACCGCGAACTCGATGCCAAGACTGCCGTGATGGGCAAGGCTTGGGGCTACAATTACCGCGACCGGGGAGCCTATCCGCTGGACAGCGCCGATGGTGGTTATCAGACGGACGGGGTGAATGGCCTCTGGGCGGGAGGTGAAATCCGCCTCCGGCATGACCTCAGCACCCGCAACCGCATCGTGGCGGGCATCGATGGGCAGCGCGTCTTCATGGCCGACTACTTCATCTACTATCCGGAGACGGATTCCATGTGGTATGACAAGCACGTCTCCTACTCCACCTACGCGGCCTTCTTGCAAGACGAGTGGCAGCCGATCAAGAAACTGAGCATCACAGCCGGACTCCGCTTGGACAAGCTCTACCTCGACATCCTGGCCCTGACCCCTCGCCTCGCCGTCAACTTCTTCGCGTCCGACAGGACCACCCTCAAGCTCCTCTACGGCAGGGCCTTCCGCGCCCCCAATGCCTACGAGGCGAATATCGAGGATCCCACCTACATCAAGGGGAATCCCGACCTCATGGCTGAGCACATCCGTTGCTTCGAATTGGTCTATGACCAGCGCATCGGCAAGAACCAGCTCCTATCCGCCTCGGTCTTCCAGCAGAGCATCCGGAACGTGATCGACCAGGTGCTGGACCCGCAGGACTCCCTCCTCCAGTACCAGAACATCGACAATTCCGGTGGCTATGGGGCCTCAGCAGAGTGGAACGGCCGCTTCCGGGGCGGATTGAATGGCTACGCGAGCTACTCCTTCGCCGACATGCGCAACCGAGTCTCCGACGATTGGCTCACGAACTCGCCCCGGCACATGCTGAAAGCAGGCGTCACCATCCCCATCGCCACCCACTTCAGGCTCAGCCCGGAGATGATCGCCCAATCCAGCCGCAGGACAGTCTATGACACGGAGACCAGCCCTTTCGCCTATTTCAGCTGCCAAGTCCTTTTCGCACCCAAGCTGAAATCAGCCTCCTTCCTGAACCGGTTGCAGCTTGCAGTCAAAGTCCGGAACATCTTGAACACGGACTACCGCTACCCGGGAGGATTTGAACATGTCCAGCCTAGCATTCGGCAAAATGGCCGCAATTACAACCTCAAACTCACGGTACACCTGTTCTGATTGATGCCGCTGAAGGCCCGATACCGCTACATGATGTTGCTGCTGCTGGCAGGATTGGTGGCTGGACGCTGTGTCGCACAGGGAACCGTCGTCCCGCTGGATGTACAGGTGGCGCTGCTCATCAAGGCGACCTCCTACGACCGGAACATCGACAAGAAGCGGCAACCCGACGGCTACCTCCACATCGGTGTCTGCTACCAGGAGAAACTCCGGGCGAGTACGCTGGAGATGGAAGGCATTGTCGCAGAGCTGAAGAAGCAGGAATCCGCAGCCAAGGTCAAAGTGCACCGCATCCTGCTCGGTGAAGGGCAATCCCTCGCAAGCCATCCGGACCTGCCCTCGCTTTCGGTGCTCTGGCTCACGAACATGCGTGGCCTGGACGTTGCGGAGATCATCGACCTCACCCGCAAGAAGCGGCTCCTCTCCGTGACCACCCTCCCCGCTTGGGTGCAGAAGGGCGTCTCCATGGGCTTCGACCTGCAAGGAGGGCGACCGCATTTCCTGATCCACCGCTCCGCCTCAGTCGAGGAGGGCTGCGACTTCAGCTCCCAATTGCTCAAACTCGCCACGGTGTACTGATGCAGAACCCCAACAACACACAGCACGCCACGCCTTGGTACCGGTCGATCAGGACCAAGCTCTTCGCTGCATTCTCGGCCCTGGTGGTGGCGATCGCGGCCTTCAGCTATCTCTATTTCCCCAGCCAATTCGAGCAGCAGGCCCTCACCGGCGCCCGCGACCAAGCGCAGTCCCTTGCGGACTTTCTGGCATTCAGCCTGAGCCCAGCCGTGGATTTCGATGATTCCCTCTCCGCGGTGGAGTCCATGGTTGCCGCTCGACAAAACCAGGAGATCACCTGGGTAGTGGTCACCGGGAAACGCGGACAACGGTTTGTGGGTTTCGGGGACGATGAAGCAGGAAGATCCGGCTACACCTCCGCAGCCAAGGGGCAGGTCTCCGAGGACAAGCGGCATTGGCTGACTTGGGCACCGATTCAGCGGCAGGAAGTCGAGATCGGCAAGGTCCACCTAGGGTTCTCCTTGGCCAAGATCAAGGAAGCGGTCAGCCGCAGCCAACAGCTCATCGCCCTCATCTGCCTGGTTTGGATCGTGCTGGGGGTCGGCTTTGTCTCTTGGATCACGACCCTGGTCACCCGCAACCTGAGCCGCATCATGGTCGCTGTGGAGGGGGTGCGGGAGGGCGACCTCTCGGTCCGCGCCGAAGTGAGCACTGCGGATGAGGTCGGTATCCTCGCCCGCACATTCAACGACATGGCTGGGCAGTTGCAGGAGTCCACCATCACCTTGCAGCGCAGCGAGGCGCAGTTCAGGAACCTGGCGCAGAGCATGAATGAGGGCCTCCTCCAACTCAGCGGCGACCTCATCATCCGCTACGTCAATCCCCGACTCTGCCAGATGATCAGTGCCAACGAGGATCAACTTCTGGGCAAGCACTTGAGTGTCATCACGGGGAATGCACCCTTGCCGGAATTCCACGAAGGCAGCGAGACGCAACAGCAGGAACTGCAGATCACCACTCCGAATCAGGAGGCGAGATGGATCCTGATGAGCTATTCTTATGGCGTGACCAATGCCGCGGAGCAGTCCATCACCATGATCTTCACGGACATCACGCATCTGAAAAAGACGGAACGCGACCTCACCTACAAGAACCGGGAGCTCGACACCTTCGTTTACAAAGCATCGCATGACCTGAAGGCGCCCCTGAGCTCGCTCCGAGGCTTGGTGGACATCGCCAAGGAAGAGATTTCCGCCCCGGAAGCTGGCCAATACCTCGGGCTCATCGACCGCACGATCGCCAAGATGGACGATGTGCTGATGGGACTCTTGGAGGTCACTTGGATCAAGCAAGGGGCCATGGACCCGCAGGTGATCTACATGCGCGACCTCGTGCAGACCATCCTCCGCTCCATCGAAAACGCGCCCGGCTTCCATACGGTGAGGATCGACCTCGACATCCCTGAGCACTGCACCCTCGTGAGCGACCTCAAGATGCTCAACTCCGTGGTGCAGAACCTGGTCCACAACGCCATCAAGTACCACCGAGAGACAGGTGACGACAAGTGGGTCCGCATCGGCATCTCGGAAACTCCCAAGTCACTCCGCATCAGCATCCGCGACAACGGCCCGGGCATCCCCGCCAATGTCCACGACAAGCTCTTCGACATGTTTTTCCGGGCCTCCACCAAGAGCAAGGGCTCCGGCTTGGGTCTCTACATCGTGAAGAATTCCATCGAGAAAATGGGCGGCACCATCACCCTCACGAGCGAGGTCGGAGTGGGATCAGAATTCCTCGTGGAGCTTCCCAAGCGGGAGCTGCCAGTGCTTGAGCCAGATGTTGTTGCCCAGCCTGCTCTGGGACAATGAATGGCACCTAAACGCAGGGCCAAGCTGCGATACCTGTCTCGTGGCTGTGGCATGATTCCTATTGCAACAAGGGCGCGTGCTGCCAACTCAGCCAATCGCCGACCATCCGGTGTCGCTGCATCTCTAGCTGCACCGACGGCATCGGGGGACGCAGGTTGCTCCCGGCCTCGCAATGCGCCAGATGATGCTGCGCATCAAAAGTGACCGGAGCAGGCAACAGATAATGGTGCCCCTCCGAATTGCCGCGCGCATCGATCAGGAGCGACATATCCGGAGGGCAAGTCAATCGCACCTTCCCGAATCGGTCCGTGATCTGCCGCTGATCCACCTTGTGCGACCGCGCCCTCACCACGATTCCCTCCAGGGGTTGCTTGGTCTCGGCATCCACCACCCGAGCTTCCACCTGCGACCAAGGCTTTTCGGGCATCGTGAGGAGATAACTGCCCGTGCCGGCGGCCATCCGAAGGGCCTTGGTCTCCATCGCACCGACATCCTCGGCCTGCGCTACGAGCAACCATTTGCCCTCCACCGCGTCGAGTTGGTAGAGCTGCATACCCATTTCCCCGGGCCACGCCAGCGTCATCGTATCCGTCTCATCGGCCGACAGCCGCAAGGACCTGCCATCCGCGCCGACCACATTCAGCTCAAAGCCGATGATCACCCGGGACCCCGAAATCGGGAAGCTGGCCTGCCCGCTGTTCCATGCCAATTGCATGTTGGCGGGGCCATCGTATTGAGCGCCCATCGCATCCACAAGCAGCCCGGTGCGCAAGCGCACTCTCATGGGCCCCAGCTTCAACCGTTGGGGGATGCCGCTGGAAAATGCAGCCACATGGCTCGCCAGGGGCATCACGATCACCGTGCGCTTCCCGTCAAAATCCTCCTTGCGCCAGCAGCGCGTCAGTGGCGAATACCCAGCCGCCTCGAATGTAACCGCTACCAAATCCACTGGATCGTAGATCACAAACACAAACCGGCCCTTGGCATCCGATACCGCAATAAGCCGCTCGCGAAAACTGATCGCAACGCCCGCCAATGGGCGATCAGCGGCATCCATCACACGGCCCTCCATCTTCAGGGGGCGAAAAACCAGCCTCAAGGGGCGTGGGGAGATTCTTTTCATTTCAATCCAAGATTACGGGTTGACTTTTCAATGAAATCGGAGGTGACTGTACCCCCGGCACACGGAAGCGGCCGGGGGGTGCAATCAGCTCAAAGAACTCAAACTCTGGAAGTCATGGTCAGTAACATGAGGGTGATATTTGGCACCACAAGGGTGCAGATGTCTTTCAAGCAGTGAGCACAAGCCGGACATGCGCCACACCATGCTCAGTGACTGTTGTGGAGCGAGCGACCTCGGTGATGATGGAATCATGACTCGACTGTCCCATCATATTGTGGCGGGCCTTCAGCTTTTCCAAGAGCTTCTCCGTGGCCCTGTCAAAGGTTGCCATCCCATCCTCTTTGGGATTCAGTTGCGTTGTGATATCACTGGAAATCAATTGCTTGCATTCCTCCCAAATTTCAGCCACGACAGAATGGACGAAATCAAGTAGAACACGATGCACGGCGGGTTCCTCTCCGGATAGGAGTCGCTGCACCTGACGGCTCCCCTGATCAATGGCGCGATGTAGCCTGCGCAGCACATGTCCTGGCATCATTTCCATTGGCATGATCGATTTCAGCCCTTCCAGTGTCCATTGTCGCAGTTGAGAGGCGAAAGAGACCACGGTTTCTGCATCATTCAGGGTCACAGTGACAGGGATCCTGAGCTGAATGGATTGGGCGTCGTTGGCAGCAGAGTCGGCAGGCAAGGAGTGCGACTCGTATTGGAGGCTGCTGATGGTTGCGTGGAGCCCTAACAATTGCAGGTCCGAAACCAAACTGTCGATGTAGTTGCTCAGTGATGTCATTGTCATTTCTCGTGTTGTATTTAATTGAGTGAGAGTGAAATTTCGAGATCAGCGCACCCATGCAGCTGCGGGTTGCGACCCAGTGGATCGCCTACGGAATTCAGCGACCTGACGTGCCACATCCGGCAACACGGTGACCGCATCGGCTCCGCAGCCACTCACGCCATTGACAGGGCTCTTTTTCCCGCGTCGACGGCTTGCGTCAGAGTAGAAGGGCTGCCGTACATGGGTTTTGCGCTTGGCCATGATGGTCTGTACCCGGCGCAGGTAGCGATTGACATAGGCAAATCCGAAGCCATCGCCTTGCTGGGATTCTTCACATTCATGGCGCAGGCCCAGGTTGTGCCCAAGTTCGTGGGCAAGGCTGAAGTTGTTGGCTGCGCAGTTTCTGCGTACCACGGAGAAGCCTGCACCATCGTTCCCCGGACCTGAGTAGTTGAAGGCATAGCCGCATTCCTCGCCACGCTCTACGATCATCGTCACGAGGTCGGCTCCCAACGTGTTTCGAAGGTCGGACACGGCAGCGTCGTTACCAAGGCGATCCCTCGTCATTTCAAGGCTACCATCGGTCTCCCAAGCCCCGGCAGGATTCGCCATCTGAATTCCGACTGGACGCACCATGATATCAAGGTTGCTTTGCTCAAAGGCATAGTTGGCGATGATGACTGCTCTTGCAATTTCCAAATGCATGGCCCTTACTGCACGGATGCTGTCATTAGGTGCGACTCCTGCCTCTTTCGCGGCACTGTCTTGCGCCTCGCGTGAGTAAAGCACCAATAGGTCCACCACTACGGGCTCTTTGGAAGGCTTACTGCCTGACATGAATGGCGGTATGGTGTCGTTATCTGTCCCGAATTGCCGATCGATTTTGGGGGCGAGGGGATCAGTGTCATCTTCGGATTGATCGAGATTGCTTCCATCGATTTCCGAGAGGACGTAGCCCTCTTGATAAGGACGAAGGACGTAGCTGAACCCAGAGCCACCAATCATTCCGGCATACGTGTCACCCATTTGGAGCATGCAAACGTGGCTGTCGTCGAGATTTTTCACAGACCCATAGGTCACCTTCAATCCAGCAACCACCAGCCGCTTTTCCAACAATAGCTCGACTTCGGTGCCAAATGCGCTAAGTTTCACGGAGGATTCATTTGCGAGGGCTTGAGTATCCAGTGCCACTGCCTCGGAGCGAGGAAACAATTCTGGGTTGCGAGGATTCACTGGTGATGGGGGATCGATGGCACGGATCCCATTGGGCGGACTTGAGGGCGGCCCCAAGGGCAAAGAGACAGCCACGGTCGCACCTAGACCGAGGAAGATGACCACCATCGCAACCGTTCTCCATATCGAACGACCTTTGCTGGGCAGAACATGACCTGGGGTGCCAGCCTTGAAACCAGCCCTCGGTTTTTCGCCATCCTGTGGTGCGGGAGAATTTTGTTCTTGATTCATGCCGTTTTCCATTTTGACTTTGAAGCGGAGACCAATCGTGTGCCCCGATCCAATGATTCAAAGTTGGATGGATGACATCTAAAACCGAGTCAGACTTTCGAGGTGTTCTTCCGAATTTCCGAGCACCTGTTTGACAAAAAGATCGCGAATTCTGCTATATTGAGGATGTTTTTGCATACTACTTCTTCCTAGAAACCACCTCATTTTTTCAATCGAATACTATGGAAGTGCGCCTCAGAAAGCCGTTCGTGCTGCTTTCCACCATGGATCGCCGTGAAATCAAGGAGTTCCGGCAACACCTGCGCCACCCGCGCGGGGAGACGGGACCTGATGAGAAGCTGTATGACTTTTTTGAGCGCTGCCATAAGGTGGAGGTTTGGAATTCCACTATGGACAAGGAAGCCTTCCAAAGGGCCGTCAGGATGACCTGGAAGGACAGTGAGTTTGACAGGAGGGTGTCTGAGCTTCACAAGGAACTGGAAAATTTCCTCGTTTATCAGGAGCTCGAGAAGGATAAAGCGCTCTGGAACCTGATCGTCATGCGTGGCTATGTGACGAGGCCCTTGGGTTCGGACCCCATTGAGCGACGGTTCAATCAGGCCTATGGCATCATTGAATCACTACCCAAGGACGACCGCTACCACAAGTATTTGCTTGATGCCACCTTGTTGAAAGCCTTGAGTATTGCTTCAAGATCCAATACTTCGGAAGAAAATGGCTTTGCCGACCTGCACCTACGGCTGGATCAGTTCTACTTTATCCAGAAACTCAGGTTCATGTGCGCTACAGCCACTGAGGAAGGCATCCGGAAAAACGTTGAACCGACCATCATACCCGAGCCTCTGGCAATGTGGCTGCAAGATTCTTATGACCACATGCCAATCGTGGCAAAAGGCTATTTCCATGCGTACCATTTGATCATAGAATCCGATGAAATTGATCATGGTGTAGCACTATTGGAGTTACTGAATGAATGGAGCCAAGATCCAGGCAATTCATCTACAGCAGTCCCTGCTATCGTCGCAGACCTATACAGCTACCTTCAGAATCACTATGTGCGTAGGTTAAACCTAGGCATCTTGGAGGTGTTACCTCAAATCCGATTCTTGTATGAGGAGAGAATTCGCCTCGGATTGCTCTTTATCAATGGGAAACTCAGTCCCGAGAACTTCAAAAACATCATTTCTACCTATTGCAAACTGGGTGAAGTCCAAAATGCGAGGGACTTCTTCAACAAGTACTTGCCGTTGCTAACGGATGATTTGGATGGTGCAGCTGAGGCCTACAACAAGGCGATTATCCGACTTCATGAACGCAAATATGCGATGGCCCTGAACCGTTTGGAAGAACTTGGTGAAGCACCTGGACCGATTCGCGACGACCCACATTATGGATTGGACATTCGCTGCAATCTTGCCAAGGGGTATTTCGAATACATGTTGGTCTCCGATGCGCACATCCGAAAGGAGCTTGAACTCAAGCTAGAAAAAATACTGCATGCATTCCCGGATTTCATCCGGCGCAGGGATGTTACGGTGTTGAGACAGCGACGCTTCGAGAACTTCAGGGAGGCGATGCGAGACCTCAGTGCAATTGAGGCCAAGTTAGAAGGGAAGGAGCGCACCCAGAAACTGAAAGAACTCCTGAACGAGTTCAGAAGTTCTTCCAACTTACCGGACAAAGGCTGGTTCATCCAGATGGCTGAGGCGCTTATGAGCCACGCTTGACTTTGGGGGAACCGCCCAATCCACCTTTAGCGATCGTAGGTTCGGCATTCCTGTCAGAATGTCCCCCATTGTCGCTGTCACCTCCGTCAATGTTCTCCACGATGCATAGACTTCCAAGCGTGAGCCGGAGCGTATCCAGCGGAGAATTGGCATCATCCAAGTCAATCCAGGCCTTGGTACCTTCGTACAAGAAAAGGGTGTCAGTGAGAGTCACCGTTCCACTCCCCAACTTATAGACCACGGGACCGACAGCTGCGGCGCCGTTGTAGGGTAGCAGGAACTGAACCGTTACCTCAGTACCTGCGGGCAGGGCCCTGTTTCCAGATACTTCGATTTTATCCACTGCCCATTTTGCGACACATTGACCTCCATTACCACTTTTGGCTGGCGCCTTATCGCAGAAATTGTCGATGTCGAAGACCAGGTCCTCTCCCATGGCGGGATCCCCTACCGTGCTCGTGAAAGTCTGCGTAACTTGGTGTTTGTAGTCTTCAACTTTGCAGGGGCTCTCCGGGCTGCCACCCGAATTGCGAAGGAGGTAATATCCACCCACACCCAGAGCTACCACACCGACAGCCACTGCGCCGATGATCAGTCCTTTTTTTGATTTCTTTTCTTCTGCCATAACTCTAAACCATTTGATTTTTGAAACTGGTTCAAAGCTACAGTCCTGTGGTCTCGGGGCAGTTCACACTTTCCTTCTCTTCTTCCTGATTTTTCGTGCAATTCCGTTTCCACATTCCAGCAACTTTGCCATTGTAACGCAAATGGAGGCCGGAATTCCACAAATCACTTCTCCCAAAATTACACAGTAAAAAAAGCTCGCTGGAATTCACTTTTCTTTTTCCAGGGCATTGTACGGTTTCAAAATGCCTTCGATCAACGGGCTTCGACCATGGCTCGCCCCTCTTCAATACTTCCAAAGCCACGGACTTTGGCATGGCATTTTGGGCTCTGATCCTTCAAAATCGGATGGGCACAGCTGAATCCATCCCAAAACAATCCCGGAAATCGCGATCATCCCACCGCAGAACAGGCTCCTCTACCCCTCAAGCATCATACCGCCGCAGGATCTTCAGCGCGGCCTCGAACTTCTTTGGGAGTGGTGCCACGATCATGTATTCCTTTTCGTAGAGCGTGAATTGCAGGCCGCGGGCGTGGAGCATCACGCCGTCGTTGATGGTGGGCTCTTCTTCTTTGCGGTTGAATTTCCACTTGCGCTTGAACTCGCTCAGGTGGATGTGCTTGCCGCCGTAGAGTTCGTCGCCTACGAGCGGGCAACCCACGGAGGCGAGGTGGATGCGGATTTGGTGGGTGCGGCCTGTGAGGGGGAAGCAGTCCACGAGGGTGAAATCCTTGAAATGTTCCGCGGTGCTGACCACGGTCGCGCTTTCCTTGCCGCCCTTGAAGTCGATTTTTACCTTGCCTTTGGCACCCACGGTGATGGGCAGGTCGATGAGCTGTTCCTGGAAATCTTGGCGGCCCGGCACGAGGGCGAGGTAGTGCTTCACCACCTCGCGGTGCTCGAAGAGGATCGCCATCTCGCGATACACGTCGGGATTCTTCGCGAAGAGCAGCACACCTGTGGTCTCCTTGTCCAGGCGGTGGCAGAGCTGCACCTCTGGGAGATAGTTCCGGCCGAGGCGGAGCATGTTCACCTCGCTGTCACGGTCGCTCAGGGAGCTGATCCCATGCGGCTTGTTGACGGCGATCACGTGCTCATCCTCCACCAGGATCAGTTCCTCAAAGTGGACAAACTCCCGCTTCTTCTTGTACGGCTTCAGTTCAAAATCCCAACCATCCATTGCTCTTCCTTCAGTTGCGCCTTGGCGCGTTTGTAATCAGGGAAATACTTGCCAACCCAGCGCCAGAAACGCGGGCTGTGGTTCATCTCGTGCAGGTGCATCAACTCATGCACGATCACATAATCGATCAGGGCCTCGCTGAGCAGGATCAACTGCCAGTTCAGGTTGATGTTCCGGAGGGTGCTGCAACTGCCCCACTTGGTCTTCAACTCCTTCACGTGCAGGTGGTTGAAGGTGAGTCCGGTGATCTTGGCCCAATGCTCCACCCGGTGCGCGAGGTACATCTCACTGAACTTGCGAATCGCGAAGTACAGCACCTTGCGGCGGTGGCGGTCCAGGTATTTTTCAGGGGCAAACACCTCGAAGGGCCCCGTCCTGTCAAATTGGAAATAGGTCCTGTGCGACGGGTGCCATACCACCGGATGCGGCTTGCCGAAGAGTGGCACCTGCCGCTCGATGTTGGCGAGGAGGATCGACTTGCGCTCATTTTCAGAGCGGCGATGCCGATAGCCTCGGAGGATCCACTGCACCTTGCTCTGCAAGAACTCTTTATCAAAGTCGCCCAGGCGGCCATTGCTCGTCTCGACCTTGAGGCTGTGATCCTCCTGAAAGCTGAGTCGCACACGGTTGGGACGCCCCTTCACGATCTGCATCGGGATGGCCTCGCTTGCGATGCGCAGGATACTATCTTCCTCCTGGATGATCACGTGGTGCGGGCGAGTGTGAAGATGAACGTGGAGCCCTTGCCCAAGGCGCTGTCCACCCAGATGCGTTCCTTGTGGGCCTCGATGAAGTGCTTGCAGATCGCCAGTCCCAGCCCGGTGCCGCCCTTGTTGCGCGAGCGGCTCTTGTCCACCCGGTAGAACCGTTCGAACAAGCGGGCGATGTGCTGTGGCTCGATCCCCGGACCATCGTCCTTGACCGACACCTGAATCTTGCCCTCCGGTTTGGCTTCCAGGATAATCTGAATATTCCCCTTCAGGTTGCCGTATTTCACCACATTGTCGATGAGGTTGCGCAGCACCTGCTCGATGCGTTGCTTGTCCGCCGTGACCATTGCCCGCTCCAGCCCATTCGCCTTGATCTCGTAGTGGATGTCGCGCCCCTTCCGGGTGAACTTGTAACTCAGGCTGTCCACGAGGTCCACCACCAGATCGTAGATGCTGAACTTCTCATAGTTCATGCTGAGCTGCCCGGACTCGATATGGCTGATCACCAGGATGTCTGAGACGAGGTTGCTCAAGCGTTCAGCATGTTTTCCAGCTTTTTGGAGGAACTTCCGGTTCACCTTCTCATCCTCCAATGCACCATCCAGCAAGGTCTCGATGAAGCCTTCGATGGCAAAAATCGGCGTCTTCAACTCGTGGGAGACGTCGCCAAGGAATTCGCGGCGGTAGGCCTCCATTTCCTTCAGGCGGGTGATTTCTTCTTGCACCTCCTTGCTGCGTTCAGCGTCCAGCTGCTTGAGCCGGCGGTACAGGAAAAACTCCAGCACCCCCGTCAGTGCCAGAAAGCTCGCCCCGAACATGGCCAGGGTCTGCCAGAGCAGGTCCAAATCGCTCCCGTCAAAGATGAGCCGCAGGCCCACGAACAGGATCGTGATCGCCAGCGCCGTCAGCAGCCCCACCAAGAAGGAAGGCGGGTACTTCTGATCCAACCAGCCGGGTTCAGCCTTTTGAGGTGAATTTGTATCCAACGCCTTGAACGGTTTTGATCCACTTCTTGCCGATCTTCTCCCGAAGCTTCCTCACATGCACGTCGATGGTGCGGTCCACCACCTGCACGTCGTGTCCCCATACCTGCTCCAGCAGCACCTCCCGGGTGAACACCTTGCCAGGCTGCGAGGCCATGAAGAGCAGGAGTTCAAACTCCTTTTTGGGCAGGGTCAGCGGCTTTCCCTTCTTATAGACGGTGTATTCCTCGCGGTTGATCTCCAGATCGCCAGCCTTGAGGATGGCGGTCTGTGCTGTCTCCGTCATGGCAGGTTGTTGCCCACGACGGATCGCGGCCTGCAAGCGTGCCAACAGGATTCGGGGTTTGATCGGCTTGGTGATGTAATCGTCAGCCCCGGCCTCAAGACCCGCCACTTCGCTGTATTCCTCCGAACGCGCGGTCAGGAAGATGATGATGGGCCGGTTGCCGGAGGGCATCGCGCGGAGCCTACGGCAGGTTTCCACCCCGTCCAGCTTGGCCATCATGATGTCCAGCAGGATCACTTCGGGGTCCTCCCGCTTGGCGACTTCGAGGGCCTCCTCCCCGTTTCGGGCACGCAGCACCTTGAATTCGGCCTTTTCAAGATTGTATTGCAGCATGTCGAGGATATCCTCCTCGTCATCCACCAGCAATATCTTGATCTTGGCCATCGGGACGGGTTCTTGGGAATGATCAGCTACCAAACAGCTCTGCGAGCTTAGCCTCCAGTGCCGGGCCGCGCAGGTTGCGGGCCAGGATCTTGCCTTCGCGGTCCACGAGCACCGTGGCCGGAATCGAGTTCACGCCATAGACCTGTGCGGGCTGAGCCTGCCAGCCGCGGAGGTCGCTGATATGGTTCCAGATCAGACCATCCTGCTTGATGGCAGTCTCCCACTTTTCCTTGTTGTCATCCAAGCTCACACCCAGGATTTCGAAGCCTTTGGGATGGTACTTGTTGTAGGCCTTGACCACGTTGGGGTTTTCCATGCGGCAGGGACGGCACCAGCTCGCCCAGAAGTCGATCAGCACCACCTTGCCACGGAAATCACTCAATTTGAGTGCCTTGCCAGCGGGGGTCGGGGCCTCGATCTCGGGCGCCAATGCTCCCACGGCCATGCCTTCCAGTTGGCGGATGGTATTGTTCAGGCTGGCGATGAACTGCGGATCGCTCTGCGGGTAGGCGTTGATGTACTGCTTGCCGTATTCGATCAGGAGGGCATTTTTCGTCTGCTCAAATCCCACCACGAAGCCGCGCAGCAGGCTCTCATGGGCCTCGGAGCCGCTTGTAGTCTTGCCCAGCACGCCATCCACGGAAGTCTTGATCACATCTGCAGGCAGGCCCTGACCAGCAAGCGTTCCGGTGTAGGCGCGTGCCTTGTCATACAGTTGTGGCATCCCTCCGACCTCCGGATCCTTGAAATCCAGGTTCTCGAAAAATGCGGCCCGGAAGTAGTCCAACTCGGTCGAATAGACGCTGTGGGACGGATCGCTCATGAAGGGCTTGAAATTGTACATCTGAGCGACCTTGCCCATGAACCCGCCTGACTTTTGCAGGGAGTCGAGGTAGGCGAAGTGCGTGTCGTTCAGCTTCTTGATATCACCTTGGATGCGGTTGACCTGCATCGGGTCGGTCTGCGCGAAGATTTGCAGGTTCTGATACAGGCCTTGCAACTGCTGATTGTGGGAGGAGACGCGCTCCTGCAGGCGGTTGTAGGTATCGTTGGGGTTGTGCCCGGTCAGGCGGAAGCTCTGCGGGTTCATGCAGTCGCCGGTCATCTCGGCGGTGCCGCCCTCGCCCAGAACCACGTTGGCGCTCTGCCGGGGCTCGATGCCGATGAGGTAGAAGCCGGGCTTGCTGAGCTTGTAGTTCAGGGAGAATTTACCCTTGCCATCGGCGGCGTCCAGCTTGGCGGCGGCCACTTGATTGATCCGGGTGCCAGAGACAGAGAAGAGGCGGATGGAGTCGCCTGTGCAACCCGACAGGGTGCCATTGATCACCAGACTGCCATCGGATGAACCTCCTCCTCCACAACCAGTGAGAGCAGCGGCCGAGATGAGGGCTGCGGCAGCCAAGGTATGGACGGAGCGGAGGGACTTATGGAACGGGATTGATTTCATCGTTTTTCCAGAAGAAATGATGCCTGAGCGGTCACTCGCAGGGCAGGCCAAATATAAGGTTAGATCAGGAAACTTGTGCCAAGGAAAAAGCCCACCAATGGCGGGCTTTCCGGATGCGGTTGATGCCTGAGGATCAGAGGTGCATCCAGTTTTTCTTCGCCAGGAGGTCGTCCTTGCTCTCGGCGTAGTCCGGGTCGGGCACACAGCAATCCACCGGACAGACCGCGGCGCACTGAGGCTCCTCGTGAAATCCGGTGCACTCGGTGCACTTGTCCGGCACTATATAATAGACCTCATCGTTGATCGGTGCCTGTGTGGCATCAGCGGACATGCTGCTACCGTCGCCAAATGCAATCATGCCCTTGAGTCCGGTGCCTTCGCTGAACTTCCACTGCACACCCGGCTCATAAATCGCTGTATTCGGACACTCCGGCTCACAAGCGCCGCAGTTGATACATTCCTCGGTGATCATCAATGCCATAGTGCTACTCTATTTTTTTCGGACTGCAAAATTATTGCAGTGCGCAGTCACAACCAAGGTGGAAAAGCGATTGTTTCCACTGTGTAGCAAAGATAGCACAATAATTTTTATTTGGACTGATTCTAAATAAGGCGCGCGGCCGGGCAAGGGGCACTCATTTCCAATTCACTACCTTTGCCGGATGGATCCGCTGATTTTGGCAGGTTGGGGGGAGGTACTTCGTGGCATGATCGCCGACGAGGCCCTCATTCTCAATGCTTGCCGCCAAAATCCATGGTTTGTCCCAGCCAATGTCCGCTATGCCTTGGAAAGCCTGACCCCATGGTGCGACGCTGAGACTCTGCGTGCATTTGCAAGTCGCTATCCCAAGGCTCAACGGGAACTGGAGATCGGCCTCATCCTCGCGGGCAATGTCCCCATGGTGGGCTTCCATGACCTGCTCGTGGTGCTGCTGAGCGGGCACCGGGCCGCCCTCAAGCCCAGCAGCAAGGACAGCGTGCTCATCCAGGAACTGCTGCGTCGGTCCTCTTCAGCAGTGCAGGAGAGGGTCGAACTCGTGGAAGGCATCCATCCGGATGCGGTGGATGGCATCATCGCGACAGGCTCCGATCAGACGGCAGCAGTGCTGGACAAGCTGTTTGCCAAGCTGCCCCGCTGTATCCGGCACAGCCGGTTTTCAGTGGGTGTGCTCGACGGGACGGAGGATGCCGAAACCCTGCGGGATGTGGCCTCGGCGGTGCTGATGCACCATGGCATGGGTTGCCGCAGCCTGTCGTGGCTCGCTGTGCCGCAGGATTGGAACCCGGCAGGCTTGGTGGCAGCATTGGAGGCATGGGATGCGGGGGAGCTTGCACAGGGATGGAGCGTGGCTTTCCGACTCGCAAGGGCCTCCGAGATGATGTCCGCCAGCTTCTTGACGGATTGCTCACGGATCGTATTGCGAAAAACGCGGCAACTGCTGCCCGCTCCGCCTGCCTGCCTCAATGTCCATTTCCTGGAAAGCGAGGCTGAATTGTCCAGCATGCTCGTTTCTGAACAGAACCGCATCCAAA
>JAXLVK010000108.1:0-19065 GCA_046329055.1 Bacteroidia bacterium | reverse complement strand
CGTCCCACCACATGGGTGATGGCATTGCTGCTTTCGAGCATCTTTGGCCTGGTGAAGGGCTCCCACTATGCTGGGGCTGACTTCCGCATCACATGGGTGTCCGGGGAAACCTACACAGTCACAGAGCGGATCTACCGTGACTGCCGAGGCATCTCTCTGGGGGCTACCAGCCAAGTGACTTTGGTGCGCCTGGCTAACAACAGCTCCCAAGTCTTCAACCTCAGCCGCACCAGCATCACGGACATCACGCCTGTGTGCCCTGGCCAGACATCCGGTTGCCCCAACGGCCCGGCTTTCGGCATTGAGGAGCACATCTACACCGGCACGATCTCCAACTTGGTCGCCAACGAGGACTACAGGATCTTCGGCAATCACAATGCTCGTAACGCTGCGATCACCACCCTGGTGAACCCCGGCGCACTGAACCTGTACGTGGACGGCACGTTCCGCACGGGTATCCAGAACAGCAGCCCGCAATTCCTGAACAGGCCGTTTGCCACTTTCTGTGCCAACCAGCCTGCAGTCTTCGCCCCCAATGGTTTCGACCCCGACGGCGATGCTATCCAGTACTCCTTGACCTCATGCCGTACCACTGGCGGGGCAACAGTTCCCTACCAAACCGGCTTCAACGCTACATCTCCGCTGTCCTCCAGCACTGGTGTGAGCATCAACTCCAACACGGGTGCCATCAGCTTCACCCCGACCGTCGCTGGTCAGGTTGCTGTGATCTGTGTGCGTGCCGACGAATACCGCAATGGCAACATCATCGGCTCCATCGTTCGTGACATGCAGGTGATCATCCAAAACTGCTCCAACGCTCCTCCCGTGATCGCTCCGCTACCCAACGTGGTGGTGAACGTGGGCCAAACCTACTGCGTGAACGTGAGCGCCACCGACGCCAACAACAACCTCATCACGCTGTCTGCTGTGAGCGGTATCATCCCTCCTGCAACCTTCGTGCAAAACACCAGCTCCGCTGGCTCTGCCACCGGAACCTTCTGCTTCACTCCGACCATCGCCAACATCGGCAACACCTACACGGTGACCATCAATGGTCAGGACAATGCTTGCCCCAGCCCTGGCGTGGGTAGCACCTCCTTCAACATCACGGTCCCTGTCCCCTGCAACATGACGGCTTCGGCTACCTCCACCCCGACCGCATGCGGCGGCAACACAGGTACAGCCACTGTCACCACCACCAACGGCACCGCGCCTTTCCAGTACAACTGGACTGGTCCTACAGGTTTCAGTGCTGGCACCCAGACCATCACAGGTCTCGCTCCTGGCACCTACACTGTCGTGGTTGTTGACGGTAACTCTTGTGTGGCTACTGCCACCACCACTGTGGGCACTGGCGGCAGCGCAGTTTCTGCCACCGCTACCAGCACCCCTGCAAACTGCAACCAAAGCAATGGCTCCGTGACCATCTCCGCTACTGGCGGTGTTGCTCCCTACAGCTACAGCCTTGATGGCGGTTCCTTCGGTTCCTCCGACACCTTCACTGGCCTGTCCTCTGGCAGCCACTCCTTCTCGGTTCAAGATGCCAACGGTTGCCCTGCTTCCGGCACTGTCACCGTGGGTGATGCACGCGACCTTACCGCTCCGACCATCACTTGCCCCGCCAACATCTCTGTCAGCAATGACAATGGTCAGTGTGGCGCAAATGTGAGCTTCGCTCCTGCAACTGCAACCGACGATTGTGGCGCTGCCAGCGTGGCTCAAATCGCTGGTCCTGCCAGCGGATCCTTCTTCCCGCTCGGCACCACCACCATCACCTTCCGTGCTACCGACGTGGCCGGCAACATCGCTACTTGCAGCTTCACGGTCACCGTGTCTGACAACCAGGCTCCGTCCGTCAACTGCCCGAGCAACATCTCCGTCAGCAATGACAATGGTCAGTGCGGCGCCGCTGTTTCCTACAACGTGGGTGTCAGTGACAACTGCCCCGGCGCAACTGTGAGTGTGGTACAACCCTCAGGCAGCTTCTTCACCATCGGCACCTCCACCGTGATTGCATCTGCTACCGATGCCGCTGGCAACACCGCTGTTTGCTCCTTCACCGTGACTGTGAGCGACAACGAAGCTCCTTCTGTCTCCTGCTCCGGCAACATCAGCCTGAACAATGATCCCGGCCTCTGCGGCGCAGTTGCTTCCTTCAGCGCTACCGCTAGCGACAACTGCCCCGGTGCAACCGTGAGCCTTTCCCATGCCTCTGGCAGCTTCTTCCCTGTCGGCACCACCACCGTGACTGCCACCGCTACCGACGCAGCTGGCAACCATGCTACCTGCAGCTTCACCGTGACTGTCACCGACAATGAGGCTCCGAGCCTGGATTGCGGTGTCGCCGGCGGCCTCATCAGCGGCCCGAACACATTCACCAACGACGTGACCCTGACCACCGACGGTGGCATCTGCGGCGCTGTGTACGAGTATGACAACGAAGCCACCGACAACTGCGGCAACGTTACCATCACCCAGACAGCAGGTCTGCCCAGCGGCAGCACCTTCCCGGTCGGCACCACCACCAACAGCTTCGTGGCCACTGACGGCCATGGCAACAGCACTGCTTGCTCCTTCAACGTGACCGTGGTCGATGCTGAAGCTCCTGCAATCACTTGCCCCGCCAACATCACCACCAACAACGACGCTGGTCAATGCAGCGCCGCAGTGAGCTACTCCGCTTCCGCTACTGACAACTGCTCCGCATCTGTCAGCTACAGCGTGGCTTCCGGCAGCAGCTTCGCAGTTGGTACCTCCACCGTCACCGCTACCGCTACCGACCCGAGCGGCAACGCTAGCACCTGCTCCTTCACCATCACTGTCATCGACAACGAGGCTCCCTCCGTGGCTTGCCAAAACGTGACTGTGAACCTGAACGGCAGCGGCTCCGCTTCCATCTCCGCCAACGACGTGCACGCTGGCAGCAACGACAACTGTGGCGTGGCTAGCATCAGCGCTACCCCGACCAGCTTCAACTGCTCCAACACCGGTGCCAACACCGTGACCCTGACCGTCCTGGACATCCACGGCAACTCCAGCGCTTGCACTGCCACTGTCACTGTGGTGGACGCCATCGCTCCGAGCATCTCCTGCCCGTCCAACATCACCGTCAGCAACGACGCAGGCTTCTGCGGCGCCAACGTGGGTTACGCTGCTAACGCCAGCGACAACTGCTCCGCAGCCGTCAGCTACAGCATCGCACCCGGCAGCTTCTTCGCTGTGGGCACCGCGAGCGTCACCGCTACCGCCACCGACCCGAGCGGCAATGCTACCTCCTGCTCCTTCACTGTCACTGTGAACGACAACGAGGCTCCGAGCATCACCTGCCCCGCCAACGTGAGCGTGTCTTGCGTCCGTGACCTCCCCGCTGCCAACACCAGCCTCGTGTCCTCCAGCGACAACTGTGGCGTGGCTTCCGTCTCCCACGTGGGTGACCAAACCAGCGGTACCGGCTGCGCCGGCAATCCTCGCGTGATCGTCCGCACCTACAGCGTGACTGACATCCACGGCAACGTTGCCACCTGCACCCAGACCCTGACTGCTCAAGCTACCCCCGTGGTCGCTACTGCTAGCAACGACGTGATCGTGTTCCCCGCTTACGCTGACTCCAGCTGCGCCAACATCAGCGTGGTCGGCAGCGGCGGTTGCGCACCTTACACCTACGCTTGGAGCAACGGTTCCACCGCCACCAGCCAGACTGTGTGCCCGACCGTCTCCACCACCTACTATGTCACCGTGACTGATGCTCAAGGTTGCACCGGTGTGGACAGCGTCCGCGTCTGCGCCATCGACATCACCTGCGTTGGCGGCACCAACAACGGCCAAACCGGTACCGGTCAAGGCGGCAATGGTTCCACCAACGGCAACGGCATGGTTCACATCGCGATCTGCCACATTCCTCCGGGCAACCCGAACAACGCCATGGTTCACTGTATCCCAGTGCCTGCTGCTCGTCAGCACATCCAACTGGGTCATGGTGGCGACTACCTCGGCCCCTGCAACGCTCTCGTTACCCGTCCTTGCCGCAATGGCAACGCCAAGTCTGCCGGCAGCCAGCCTGCTGCAGCCAATGGCAAGTCGGACATCAACGTGAACGTGTTCCCGAACCCGACCAATGGCAACCTGAACATTGAGGTTGCTTGCACCAACTGCGCACAAGAAGGCACCTACACCGTGAAAGTCACCGACATCTACGGTAAGGAATACTCTGCCACCAAAGTTGACCTCGCCATGAGCAAGGGCAGCACCAAGGTGGACATGAGCCGCTTCGCTGCAGGCGTGTACCTCGTCGTGGTTGAGAACGGCACTCAGCGCGTCGTCGAGCGCGTCGTGAAGAACTGATTTATTCTCGATGTTTCTGCGGAGGCCGCCTCTTACGAGGTGGCCTCCGTGTTTATTGGGAAGTGGTAAATTGGGGAATGATTCTCCGGCAATACATCCCGAAGCAGGCGTTGCCGACACTGGATTCGATTTGGGAACTGATCGCTGAGCCGGGCGACGAAGGCATGGTGCATCCGGTTCCTCCCTTTGGCATGCCGGAGATACTGCTTTTTGCGGAAAGGCGGCGGCAGATTGCCGGGGTAACGGCCGAGCGGGGATTGCTCAAGGGGCAGTACACGCAGTTGCAGGTGGTGGAGTTCGATGGCCCTTTCCACCTGCTGGTGATCCGGTTGAAACCGTATGGACTGAGGCAGATATTCGGATTGGATGCTGCGAATCTTGTGGACGGATACATCGACGCCGAGCAAATGCCGCTGGTCCGGGAGATGGCGAATGCGCTTGAAGCTGCGGTTGAGGTGGAAACGGGGTTGGAGTTGGTGATGCAAATTTTGCAGGGGCCTGACTTGTTCGAAATCTCTTCCGAGACCACTCGATTCCTGCAATTGGTGGAGCAAAGCAGCGCCTCCAAGGTCGATGAGGTGATCCGTGACCAAGGGATCGGGATGAGGACCTTGCAACGAAGGATGCAACAGGAGGTGGGATTGAGCCCGAAGCATTACTTGAGGATCCGCAGGATGGCGCAGATGCAGATGGCGATGCCGCCCGAGCCAGATTGGTTGAGCCTTGTGGCGGAGTACGCCTTTGCCGACCAAAGTCATTTGGTGAAGGAGTTCAAGCATCTGATGCGACATACTCCGGCGGATTTCGTCAAGCACAGGATGAACTTGAGGGAGGTTTTCCCCAAGAGCGAATCCCGCCAGATTTGAAGGAAAAATTGTCGCAATTTTACCATGAATGCCGCGGGCTGCGGGCTTGATTTGCATAGAATCCAAGGCTATGAAAAGAAGACATCTGATGGAATTGGAGGACGAGCAGTGGTTTCCTGCCGTTATCCGCGACTATGGGACAGACTATCTGCAGTTCCTCATCAATGCAGGGGACAGCTACCGGGACCTGGTGCCCGTGCTGCAAAAGGGACTCGCTAAGGCTCGCAAGAAGGTGATCGTGGACATTGCTGCGGGTGGTGGCGGTGGATGGCGGAAATTGGCACCCAGACTCAAGGCAGCCGAGCCGGGCGTGAAAGTGATCCTTACAGACTACTATCCGAATGTGAACGCCTTTAAGGACTTACAAAAGCAGGATCCAGAATTGTTTTCCTTTGTGGAATCCCAAGTCAACGCCCTCGATGTCCCCAAAGACCTCCAGGATGGGCTGCGGACCCAGTTCCTGAGCTTCCACCATTTCCGTCCGGAGGATGCCACCAAAATCCTTCAAAACGCAGTGGATGGCGGCTCTCCTATCCTCATTGTTGAGGCAACAGAGCGGCATCCCAAAACGATCGTCCAGATGGTATTGAGCCTGATTTTGGCGCCATTGCTCATGCCATTCGTGCGGCCTTTCAAGATTGGGCGGCTCTTCTTCACCTATATCATCCCGATCCTGCCGTTTTTCATCACTTGGGATGGGATTGCCTCGGTCTATCGCAGCTACCATCCTCGCGAAATCCAGGAAATGGCGAGCCGACTCCGCAATGCTGATAGCTTTGATTGGGAGATCGGTTGGCACAAGGTTGGCCCGAGCAAGATCTTGATTGCTTTGGGCTTGCCGAAGGGCTGATGCGCTGACAGCAAGTGCTGGATGGAGATGTAACGGAATTACCTCCCGGCGTTTAGAATTGAAATCGCTACAAAATGCGTTCAATCATGAGAAATTCATTCGTCGCCTACGGAATGGGAATCCTGCTGTGTATGGCCAATTTCTGCTTTCCCAATCGCATGCAGGCACAGGTTCAGCCTCCCTCCAAGGAACAGGAAAGCGAGGAGTCGATCGCAATGGAGGGTGGACATGAGGAACTTTCCGAGGGGCCGCCCAGCTATCAGATCGAACTTTGGGTACGAGGTGCTTCGTCGCCGGAGACCTTCACCGACATCAAGCAGGCACAGAAAAAAGCGAAGGATGCCGTCATCCTCCAATTTCAGTCCATCAACGGCGGTTACTTGCCAGAGGGGATTTCACACTTCAAGAACCTCGAATACCTCTACCTGGAATTTCCCGACAGCACCGTCCTGCCCTCCCAACTGTGGAAACTGACCAATCTGCGCAAGCTCTCAATCTATGGCTGGAAGGGCGTTTCCATCAGTCCTGAGATCGCCCGGCTCAAGAATCTCCAAAGCCTAAGCATTGTGGGCACAAGCGACTTTACCACCAGAGTGCCAGAGGAACTGGGGTCGATGAAGTCGCTGAATTCCTTGATCTTGCGTGATTCAAAGGTCATGGAACTGCCCAGCCATTTCGACCTCCCCAACTTGAAGTTCTTTGAATGCGAAGGCCTCGGGATGAACGGTTTTCCTTCCGGATTGGAAAACAGTCCCTTGGATACCTTGATCTTGACGATGTGCCATTTGGAGGAAATCCCAGGCAGAATCGGCAAGTTGAAGCAGCTCAAGCACCTGGGCCTCGCGGGCAACAGCCTCCACACCTTGCCGAGCGAAATCGGCGAGTTGGGCGCCCTCCAGAGCCTCCATCTGTCCTTTCAGAATATCCAATCCCTTCCCCCTGAGTTCGGCAACCTCCATGCGTTGCGCCTATTGGACATGAGTTGGGCCAAGCTGGATACATTGCCGAGTTCAATCTGCCAACTGGAGAATCTGGAGATTCTGGAACTCTACGCATGCTCTCTCCAGTCACTTCCGGCCTGCATTGGCGGCATGCATGGCTTGAAGGAATTCATTCTGACCGGGTCGGACATCGACTTCCTGCCCGCAAGCATCGGTGAATTGCAAAACCTGGAGCGCCTATTCCTTGCCGACAACGAGTTGGTTGCCCTGCCTGAGGCGATTGGCAGGCTCACCCAATTGCGCGAGCTGAACCTCACGAACAATCCACTTCGTGTCCTGCCCCGACAAGTCCTCGATCTCGAGAAATTGGAGGGCTTCGAATGCGAGCGTGCAGGATTGCTGGAGTCTGGCCCGGAGGTGTGGGCCTTCCTGAACCGCACTGGGCACCGCATCCCTGAGATACCGACCGAGATCGCAGCCAAGCCACTCTCCTACTACTTGGAGCGGCCGGACATCGACCTCGCATCCAAAATGTATGTCCAAGGCAATCTCAAACTGACCATGGATGCGTTGTCCACTGGTATCCTCGACAGCGTCCTGACCTCCAATCCGGAGACCCTACCGTTTTATGCCCACCTCTTTATGTCTTGCTTGCGTCCCTCTAAAGGGTCCGGATTCACAGAGTTCTCCTATTTCCCCAATTCCAACCACATGGAAGAATTGAGCGGCGCATTGGTCAAGCAGCACCCATGTTGGTTCATCGAAAATGTGATGCGTGGCCCCTATTCTGACAGGTACCTCAATTGGGTGGAAAATGGACGATTCTCGCCTGCAGGGGACGGACTCACGGTGGACGAAGCCCTCGGAGAGATGCGCAAAACTGTAGAGAATCAATGTCCTAGCATCGGTATGGAGGCGCTGGACCAATTGGAGGAGGATTTGGAGAATGCTTGGTAGGATCCCGTTGCCGCGAAATGACTGACCTTAGAATTCGCTTGGACAATTGGGGGCATCCTGCGAGTTCTTTGTAGTGTCAGTAGAATGGAAAGAACTCTACCTATTTCGACCTTACTGCTATTGCTGATTCTTGGATGCCTGGCTACGCCGTTGCACGGGCAATCCTATCATCCCATGCCCCATGGAACCAATCTCTATAGCTTCACGCAAGCGAACTCGAGCCGAACGTGGCTGTTTGCATTGGCGGCGGACTCAGTGACGGTGGACTCCACGGACAGCATCTACCACATCTATCGCATCACGCGGCCCCTGCTGACCGAGCAATTGGCCAATTGCAATGGGGACTCGATCCAGCACTTGGCGGGTACCCTGCTCGTGAACAAGGACCACTACCTTGGCAAGACCCTCCGCATCCACCCGGATGGCGACTGCACCTTTGAATTCATGAATGGATCCTCCTATCTGCTGCGAAGCCGCGCCGGAGTGGGCACGACTTGGAACTGGGCGCCCGGCGTGACTGCCGTGGTGGACAGCGTGGTCCTGGGCTCGGTATTGGGGCAGGCGGACTCCATCAAGTTCATTGGCTTGAGCACTGGGCAGACCATTGCACTGAGTCGATCGCATGGCCTCGTGCAAATCCACAACCTCTACCCCTTCCCTGGACATGATGGCTTGGTCCAGGACGTGGAATTCAAGATTTGGGGCATCCCTGCATTGAATCTGGGCGGACACTTGCCCACTTACGGGGAGATTTTCCAGTTCCATCCGGGAGATCGGTTCCAGTACTATGGGCGCATTCAGGATCCTCAAGGGTACAGCGAAAGGTATGAGAACCGCCGTGTCATTGCCCAAACTCCGGGCAGCCGGTTCGAATACCAGGATTCCTTCGAACGCGTCCAGTTCATCTATCCCAATTCCTTCCCAATTTACACGGTCTATGATCCATGGATGACCATCTTGGACCCATACGATTCGGCGGCCCACTACTTCATCGGCTTGTTGCCCTATCAGGATTCGCATGGCCAGACCCAGCAGATCGGGATGACGATTCGTGCTGGAAATACCCGTGTTGAACTCCATGTCCAAGACCTCAGCGGTTTCGACTCCTGTGCCCAAGCACATATATTGTTTGAATATGTCCGGAATCGGCGATTCACCGAAGGATTGGGCATGACCCTCAGTAGAGAAACTGATGTGAGCCTGAACGTGGTGGATTCGCTATTGTGCTACAGCGTTCAACAAGAAAGCTGGGGCAATTGTGTGAACATCTCGGCCTTGGCGATGAGTGTTGACGCGCCGATCGAGGCTGCATTCCAGATGTATCCCAACCCCGCGCACGACCAAGTGCAATTGGCATTGCCTCCCCAAATGGCAGGTCACGCAGGCCAGCTAGAGGTGTTCAGCGCCGATGGCAGGTTGCTGATGAGCCGAGCCATACCCACTGGGAACACCCACAAAATCGACTTGCGGGGACTGCCCGCGGGGCTGCATTTGGTAAGGCTTTCCATCGCTGGACACGCGCCCATCACCAAGCGGCTGGTGGTGGATTGACTGGAGGCAAATCGCCCCAATCGTAGCGAACGCTGAAAGCGATTACAACGATTGGGGCCCAGCACCTCACTCTACAATCTGCACCCTCCCCCCAGCCGAATGGGCGGTGAACTCCGGTGCGTACATGCACTGAATGGTGGCCGCGCCACTGGCGAAATCGCCCACATGCACCGCCTTGAGGTCGTATTCCAGCATGTGGAAACCCTCGTACAATTCCTCAATAAAGAAATTGGTGCTGGCATCGCGGGTGGTTTTGTACAGTCGCAGGCCGCCCTCGAACGTGTAGCCACTGATGACATCCACGGGTTCCATGCCACTGGCGCGCAGGTCCTTGACATGGACGTATTGCAAGTCGCGGTCGGCATTGAGGGTGAGTCGGACCCTGAGTCGGTCACCGGGGTGCAGCTTGTGCTTCTGGGGTCGTAAACCTTATAGGCCTTGCCATCGGTGGCGAATAGCAATTCCTTTTTGATGGAACATTTCCTTGGCTGAGGTGACCTTGTCCATTTGTTCGAAGTATTGCCAGTACAATCCGCCCCAAGCGACGACGGCATTGGGATTGGAGACCAGCACCTTGCCGAGGGATGGACGTACCTCCGAGCCTTGATAGGTCTTTTTTCATGCAACTTGTCCCCGCCTGGACCTTCACCTCGGGGCTGTTGGTGGCATTGAGGATCGTGCCGCCTACGGAAATGGCCGGGATTTGATTCTCAGCGAGCAAGTCGGTGCCCAGGTTCAGCAGGGCGTTGCAAGCCTCGACCGTCGCCCTCGTGGTGCCCCAGTCATGGGTTTGCTTTTGCTTGAGCAGCCATAGTTTCATCTCTTCCACGCTTTCGCGGTCGTTGGTCACCTCATGGAAGGCCTCGATCAACAAGGAGTGCGTCTCGATGGGCGACTCGTACCACCAGAGGTACCATTCGTTGGTGCTCCAATACATGCCCAGTTCGTCGCTGTGCAGGGCGCGGTCCTTGATGGAGGCCATGATGTCCTTGGAGGTGGACTTGTCACCTGAGCGGTGCAGGGCCAGGGCCGCCATCCCGAGCGCATACAGCTCCATCCCCTTCCAGTAGCTCTTGGCCTCGCCCCAAGTAATACTGCATCGCATCCTTGCAACCCTCCGCGTATTCGATGTCCGGGAAGAAACTTCGCCCATAGAGGTAGTGGATTTCCGACCAACCGATGTGGTTGCTACGGAGGTTCACATTCTTGATTTTCCTGAGGTTGGCGTACTGCGTCCCGATTTCCATATCGCAGGCATGGACCGTTCGCGTGATCAACTGCCACATGGTGGGATCGTTGCGGAAATCATCGACTCCCAGGTGCAGGAGGTGCCCGAACCCGGCCATGATGTGCCGCGTGATGTAGGGGCTCTCGGGCATACCATTGAACCAGGAAAATCCGCCTGAGCTTTCTTGGGCCTTGATCAGGGAGCGCTTGATCTTGTCCTTTTCCTCTGCCATGCGCTGAAGGTCAAAGAGGAATCCAAGGTTGCGCACCCGGTCTTCCTCGCTTTTTCCATCCGCCAACCATGGTGTTTCCTCGATCATCACGCTCTTGAGTTCGGGATTGTGCGCCAGCCTCGAAACGGCGGCTTCCTTGCCGAGGGACTTCCATTTTTCAAATACAGCCTTGATCCGTGGATGGCGGTTCACGATATGGCTGGCGAGCGCATTGGCGTAGTAGCGGCTGAAGGTCTGCTCCACGCACTCGTAGGGGAACTCCATCAGGTAGGGCAATGACTGAACCGCATACCAAGCAGGATTGCTGGTGAATTCGACGGTGTAGCGGTGATGGCGCAGGGTCGGACTGTTGGAGGTCAGGAGTCGCTTGAACTCAAATGTCCTTGACTGCTTGGGTCGCAAGGGCATGGGCAGGGCCTCGGTGATGAGCATCGCATTGGGGAGGACGGGAATGGTGCTTTCCTCGCCATCGCTGAACTTGTCAGCCACAGCCTTGACGCGGTGGGTGACGGCCTCGATGCCCTTGGGGATGCGGAGGACCAGGAAACGCCCTTGGTTTGGCCTGCCTTGAGGAGAAGGGAATGATGGGCTTAGCATTGCCGAGCAGGCTGTTGTCGATGGGCCGATCGGTCATTGCATCGAGTAGCTCCAACTGAGCCACCCCGTTCAGGTCATGTCCGCTCAGGTTGGTGATGCGGGCTGTGAAATGGATGCGGTCATCCTCCCTGAAGAACCGAGGGGCGTTTGGCTGGATCATGAGGTCCTTCTGGGTGACGACCTCTGCGGACCGGGCTACCGCGCAGGTCGCGGGTATGGGCAAGTGTGAGCAATTTCCATCGGGTCAGGGCCTCGGGCATGGTGAACCGGAGGATGACATTGCCTGCTGCGTCGGTGCGGAGTTGCGGATAGAAAAAGGCTGTCTCCTGGAGGTTTTTCCTGAGCTTGACCTTGCCAAGGTTTCCTTGCTGGACCATTGCATCACCAGCCGATCCCGATCGATCTGCTTCTCGAGTGCTGCCGTCGGGACAAGCATTGGCATACATGGAAGGGCTGTGCTGCTGGGCTTGGATCGTCCAGGACTGCGTCATAGGAGCTTGTTACACCTGACGACGCGAAGGTTGTTGTTGCAAATTCGAGTGAAGACAGGTCAAGAGATTGAACCACGCCGGATTGGTCCCATCCTTCCATTTTTCTGTAGGCTATGACAGGCGGCGCCCAGTCGGTCCAGCGGCCATGCAGTTGATTGGCGGTGAAGGACAGGAACATGGGCAGGTGCAAGCATCGTACGTATTGAAGTCGGGCATATTCGACGGACCACGATACGGAGTCACGATGCAGGCAATGGACATGTATCGTGATTGGGGCACCTCCCATGAGCGGTTGTACCAGGTACTTTGCGTTGAAGGCAGGACCAGGCTCCATTCATGCGGCTGGAATTCGTCCAAGGATGCATCGTACAGGCCTGCCAGCAATTCGGCGGCGACCTGTTGGCCCTTGTCACCCCGGATTTTCAGTAGCCATTCCTCCTTGGCCCCGGGTTCGAGCTTGTTGCGGAAAGTCGCGAGTTCGATCTGAAGCTCTTTGTTGGTCCATGGGACATCTATTGAACTGGTTTGGCTATAGGTTTCGCCCTCATGGAGCATGTGGACATTTACCCGCAAGCCGCCACGGTGTGATTCTTGGATGGGCACACGGATTTTGGTTCGTTTGGGCGAAAGTTCGATCCATTGCCTGCTGAGCACCTGGTTGCTCTTGACCAATTCATAAAGCGCAAAGCCATCGGGGAATGAAGACGCAACATCGACCACGGCGACCTGGCCGGGCTCGTAATTCCCGACCAAGTCGGCCATCCAAATCGGACTAGGCGCGGGAATCGAATCCGATTGGCTGCCATAGATCAAGACTCGGCGCATGTACTTCACCTCTTGTCCGAATGCGTCCTTGCAGATGCCCTCGACTTCGTACCAGCCTTGTTCCCAAGCTTTGAGTTCGGGAAACTGAATCTCACCAGATTTTCCAGTGTCAAAGCTCAGGTCCGCAACCGTCTTGACCCGCTTGTAGTCGCCTTCACGGTCCGCCTTGTCATACTCAATGTGAGGGAACAATCGCCGGAAACTGTCCCGGCTCATGAGGAATTGGTCGGGCACGGTCATGTCATGGGGAATCCACATCTGAGACGGCCCCGCCAATCGATAGACTTTGACCTTGCCCTGGGTAGGCACAGGCTGGTCATTCAGGTTCTTTGTGGTTGCCTTGAATCCCTTGAAACTGTCCTTGTCGATCTCATCGGGCAGTCCCAAGTCAAGCCCCAAGGACCTGTAACCCAAGGTGGTGCTCATGCTATTGGAGTGGCTTTCACCCGTTGCATCGGTGACCGTGACCTCCACCCTGTACTGATAGGTCGGTTGCCGCCGGAAGTCCTGCTCAGGATCAGGGCTTGCCAAGAAGCGGACATGGAAATTGCCAAGGCTGTCAGGCTTGATCTTGCCATGCGCAACAACTGAGCGTCCCCCAGAGTAGGAAAAGTCATTGTAGGGATCCCAGAAACAATACCTCCAAGGCCAAAATACGCTCCGCTCCACGATATAGCTCACCTCTGCATCCGTGAGATTGGCGCCAGCGTAGGACTTTCCCCGACCCTTGATGTCAATCATCTCTCCAATCCGATGACTGCCCTGGACCGTGTCCAACTCCACCTCAAATTGCGGACGCTTGTACTCTTCAACACTGAAGTAATGTTGGCTTGTGCCATCGGAGATCGTGAATTGCCCCCCTAGCCTTCCGGTCGGCAATTTGAAGCTGCCAGCGTAGGAGCCGAAGTCGTTGGTGCGGACTCGAAGGCTATCCACCACATCGTCATTCGCGTCCTTCAAGAAGATGAAACGGTTGGAGTTGGTCACGAGGTGCTCTGGCTTTCCGCCGCCTTGCACCATCACGATGCCCTTGAAATAGACCGTTTGCTGCGGCCGATAGATGGCTCGATCGGTGAAAATGTGGGCTCTGGTATGCTCCTTCTCGATCTCGGGCGTGTAATCGTAATCAGGATCGTCCTCGATGCGCAGGGTGTCCTTGCCATGGACAATGCGACCGTAGTAGGTGGAAACCACCGTGTCTTTCGGAACCTTGAAATACCCCTGGTGGTCCGACAGCCAATTGCCTATGGGCACCAGTTTTGTGTTGCTGCCACTTTCTGTTCTGTATTTCCACAAATCAACCTCTGCCCCGCTCACGGGCCTGCCCGAATTCCGGTCCATCACGAAGGCCTCCATGGCCCGGTCTGGGGAAGTGGATGTCCACAGGCTGAGTTGGTTGACCTGGACGAACCCAATCCCATCCAATTCCTCATCCGTGCTGAAATCGGGACTTGCCCGCACCAGGATGGCATAATCGCCCTGCTCCAAAGGAGGCAAGGCGGTCGCCACATGGTGGGTGATACCATCGGAGGCATCGGGCAGGTTCACCATCCATTCCTTCTGGTAGGGCAAATGCAGGAGCGACTCCTTTTTCTCCCGGTCCCGCCACCAGAACCGCTCATGATAGGCGCTGTCCAACCGGACGACCCTGATCCAGCAAGAATCGAGGTTTTTGTAGGCGATGGAGAGCAGGGAAGTCTTGCCAGGAAGCAGGTTGCTGCCCACCCAGACATGGAATTCCTTTTTCCGGATTTCTTCCGCCATGTTGAAGCAAAGGGTGAATCCGGGCAATTCTTCATGCAGGTCCGTCGTGGCCCTGTTCAGCACCCCCAAGGCGCGCTGATGATTGTTCAGGTTGCGAGTATCGCGAGGCATGACCAGCGTATCCGAATGGCTGAGGTAGATCTTTGCAATTTCCGCTGCACAGTATCCCTGCCCGTTTTCCCCGATCATCTCCTCCATCCTTTTACTGAGGAAATCGATCCTGAGGCTGTCGCCGTTAACGGAAGGGAAGGTGGCTTGCGCCGATTTCATCCGCTCGATGTCCAAGAGCAATTGCGATTCGGGGTGGCGGTCCTTGATATGGTACTGTGTCAGCAACTGGTAGATCAAGATGGCCTTGTAGCGGAAATTGGTGCTGTCCGAGGTGGGGAACTGGGTGTTCATAAAGGTCTTGGCGTCCGAAAATGCAGCCTCAAGCTTTCCAATCGTAGCAGGGCGTGCCTGTGTGGCATTGGCCATCGGGTCTTCGTAAAATTCCACTGCCCTCCATGCCAGCAGATCCAGCATGCTGGGCCGGTATTCCTCTCCCTCATTCCAACGGAGCATGATGCTGCCGAATGCCTTGAGACCAATCTTGCGAAGCTTTTTGGGATCCATCAAGGAGGCCTGGAAGTGGCGATCGGCCTCGATGGCCAGCCGCTGCATCCCCCAGGCGCGGAAATCGGAGGTGTCGTCCGGGACATTGGCTGTTCCTTCCAGCCGCCAGAGGTTGGACTGCGCATGGTTCCAGTAGAATTGCCCGAGGATGGAGTGGCCCAACTGCGTATAGGGAAATTCCCAACGGGGGATCGCCTCTCTCAGGTCCCTTTCCATGTTGGCTTCCCAGTCCACACCGAATTTGGGTTGCAGCCGCATGTGGGTGACGATCGCCCTGGCCTCTTGGAAGGCATTTTGATTCTGCTTTGCACGTTTTTGGATCTTGGTCACGACCCTGTCAGCGCTTTGGTACCAGCTTTTCGATTCGAAGTCTGCGACCTTTTCCCAGTCCCTTTCATAGGATTTGGCATCAATGTTCAGCTCCGAGAGACCTCCCCGGACAGTATCCAAATCAACCCCAGGGCAATGGCGCCCAATAGCACGACGATGGTGGTAGTTTCAGGGTTTTTCCTAGTGTCAGCCATGTTGGTTCAGTGTGAGAGTTCTAAATCTAGCGATTTCAAATTGAATTTGGCAGATTGTGTAACGAACGAGGGAGTTGTCATTTCATTGTAATCACCACCCACATCAACAGGGCATGAAATCGCACATCTTTAGAATGCCACTCGGGCTGCCAAGGTTGCTTGGGCTAGCAATTCTTTTTTCCAGCTTGGTGCTCCTGCTCCCAGTATCCGCTCAGGCTGCAACCGACGATTGTTCCTCTGAAACGAAGCCGAGGAAACGTTATCCCCACGAATATGTTTGGTTTGAGGGTGAGGCCTTCACGGATCGGGAAATGCAGACGGAGGAAATCGACGTCTTGGATATTTGGAGGAAGGAAGGCTTGAAGGATCAGATTCAGGCGATGCGGTTGTGGATGCACGACTTCGACGACCTGCCGCCTGACATCCACAAACTCCGCAACCTGAAGGTGCTTGAGGTGAGCTTTCAAGGGGAATTCCGCGTAGACAAGCGCTGGAAACTGCCTCCACATCTGGAGCAACTCAAGATCAATGGAGTAGATCAAATGCGCATCGGAAAGGGCTCTCCGAGTTTCGATCGTTTGATAGGGCTTGCGCTCATCGGTGAAGAGGACTCCATTCTCACCGTCCCTGCCAGATGGTGCGCGATGAAAAATCTCGAGTATTTGCACATTGGGCTGGCAAATGAGGTCGTTTTTGAAATGCCCGCCTGCTATCCCAAGCTGACGAATCTGTCCATTTCGGACTGCAACGTGCAGCAAATCCCTGTGGGTTTTGAGGAATCGCCCATTGAGACCCTTTCCATGGCGGGCAACAAGCTCCGGCAAGTGCCAGCTGCAGTCCAGAGGTTCCAGCGACTCCGTTACCTCGAGCTTTACCAAAATGACCTGACGGACCTGCCAGACTTCGTGTTGGAGTTCGATCAATTGGCTACATTGGGCTTGACAGCCAATCACTTCCGTCACCTTCCCAAGCAGATCTACCAGATGCCGCAATTGAAGCACCTGAGCATCGGTGGGCAAGACTCGTTGGTGGTTTCGGATTCGATTGGACTGCTGAAAAACCTGACTGAACTCTACATCAACCATTCCAAAATCAAGGAAATACCCGAGTCGATTGGGGAATTGACGCAACTGGAAGAGCTGGTGATGAATGGCAATCGCATAAAAAGCCTTCCTGAAAGCATTGTGAACTGCAAGCAGCTCCGGGAATTGGGCATCAGTGGCAATCCCATCGAGGAACTGCCGAAAAAACTGCTCGACCTGCCCGACTTGGAGTCACTCTCGTGTGAAAGCCAAGGATTGATGAACGATGACCTGGAAATCCTCGCCTTTGTACTCAAGGACGGATTTCAAATCCCCAAGGTCCCGGATTCCATCGATGGAAAGCCTCTGAGTGAATACCTTGCGCGGCCTGACATTGAGCAAGGATCGAAGCTGTACATGCAAGGCAAGATCAGGATGCAAAGCGATGCGCACTATCGTGCGATGCTGGACAGCATGTTGACCGAGAACGCGGCCACGCGGCCCTATTACATTGCCCTCATCATGACGATTTTGACTCCAAGCAACGGCGATCCCAACGTGTACTTTGGCGGCCGGAAATTCAGCCGTTTCCCATTGGTGGATTCGCTGGGGAAACTCACCAGAAGGCAACCAAAATGGTTCCTAACCCATGTCATGCACGGCCCCTATTCTGATTTGTATGCCGATTGGATCAAAACCGTCCCGATCCTGGAGGAAGAGTTCCGGCAGGTGGAGACCTTCATCGCCTACATCCGGGAGCAAGTGCTCAGCCCCGAAGAAGTCCCTGCATTTGAAAAGGATCTCTTCCAGCTGCGTTGGGATTTGATCGAGCGGTACAAGGGCAGGTATTGAACCGATCGACCGCGAGGGAATCGGCTGCCAGCAATGCCTCGGATCGCCTTCACTTGCTCTGCCTCATTCCTCAACCCTGACCCGCATCTCGGCTGAATGCGCGACAAATTCAGGGGCGTACATGCATTGAATCGAGGCCAATCCGCCGCCGAAATTCCCTGGATGGCTGACCCGGAGCGGATACTCGAAGATGTACCTCCCCTTGGGAAGCCAATCGATGAAAAAGTCCGTGGCAGCGTCGGTGGTGGATCGGTAGTGCCAAATTCCGAAGCTTGGAGGCTGCATTCGCTCAGGACCTTCACAGGCTCAAATCCAGAAGACCGCTGGTCATGGATGTGCACGAAGGAAAAGTCCTCACCTGCTTCGAACTCCAAGCGGACAGTCAACTCCTGCCCGGGACGGAGCTTTGCATGCCCCGAAACGAGTTCAGCCTTGCGATGCTTGTCGTCTGGAACTGTCCAGAGGGACTTTTTCACTTGAAGCGCAGTCCCTGTGGTGGACAAATCAGGTTTCGAATGGGCCGTCAAATTGTAAACCGCTCCCCACATGGGCTGAGTGCTTGGATTTCGGATCTCGATGGCCCTTTCTCGGGTAAAGTCGGACGGATTCAGCAGCCATTGTGCTGTTCCCGTTGCTTCCGAAGACTCCTGCGGCTTGATCGGCACCCCTCCTCCATTCAAGGTCACGCTCGGCCTCTCAGCGGCGGTGGCGAAGGCCCGATGGTTGAGCAACAAGGCATAACAAGCATCCGCCGTCGCCATGGTCGATCCCCAGTTGCTGAGTCGCTTCCTGCCCAGCAGCCATTGCTGCATCTCTGTGACTGCATTCACATCCTTCCCCACTTCATGGAATGCCTCGATCATCAGGCATTGCGCTTGCACCGGACCGAGGTATTTCGCCCATCCGATCTTGGCTCCCTTCCAATGCATGCCCGTCTTGGGATCCCTGATCGCCTGTTCGCGCAGTCCTTCCAAAATCTGCGCGGCAGCATTGGCATCGCCCCTGCGGTGCATCAGGATCGCGACCATGGCCTGGAGCGCCGGATCGAAGGCTGCCCATTGGGCCTTGGTTTGATCCAAGTAAAAGCGATAGGCTTCCTTGCTGCCAGTCACAAAATTGACATCCGGGAAGAAACTCCGGGCATACAAGGCATGGATGTGGATCGGCTGCAGTCCAAGCGATGCTCGAAGTGTATCCTTCTTCCATGCCTGATAATCAGTGCGCAAGTCGCGGTCCAGCCTAGTTACCAAGCGCCGAACCATATTGGGCACTCCTCCCTTGGCATCTTTCCATCGGCTCGCCCCCAGTCGATCCAGCCTTCCGAACCCTGTGAGGACCGATTGGGTCAGAAAAGAATTCCGATTCATTCTTGTGAACCAGCCAAAATTGGTGTTGTCGCGCTCATGCCT
>JAXLVK010000107.1:0-19088 GCA_046329055.1 Bacteroidia bacterium | reverse complement strand
CAGTGACATCTGGCAAAAGGAAGAACTAGACTCATACTACACCGAAATTCGCGAGCAAATCGAAAATGCCACCGTCGGCGAGCAACTGCAATACGGCAAATTCCACCTCCTCATCGCAGACTACGATGCCCTCAAGCTCACCGCCACTCCCAATACCCTCGACGGCGTGCCCTACCTGTCAGTGCCCGCGCCAGCGCCCTAATGCGGCGGCACCGCACCATCCAGGCCGCCGCGCATCACCCGACCGTCCTCGAATTCAATCTCGCCAAACAGTTGCCTGCCCCTGCAAAACGAGGCCTTCGGGAACAGCAAGAATCCATCGAAGCGGTTCTTGAAGTCGTCCAATACCAGCGGCCCGTTGAAGGCATCGGCCATGTATTCTGTGCTGCCCAGGAAATTCAGACCGTACCCATGCTCCACCAAACGAAAGCCTTCGAACCGCTCCAACCATTGGGAGGCCTCGTTGGACAACTTCGCGAAGTAGCCTTCGTTCACAAGCCACTCTCTGACAGGGCCGATGGGCTCCTTGTTGTCAATGAACACATCCATCCGAGCATCGAATGCGCCCAAAGCATCAAGACCGAAGGAGTCGCGAAGCCCCAACCGCAAGAAATCCGATACATGCTCACGCGTGATCAATGCTTCGAGGTCCTCATCCCTGGCATAGGTCACATTCCCATTCCGATCCCATCCTCCCAATGCAATCCGCCGGATGCTTACCTCAGGATAGTTGATCCGATTGATGATTCCTGGAAACCATTGCACCGGCCGTTTGGAAATCGATTCACGAACGATGGAAAGGTTCAGGCTGACTACTGAATCTGAAAGCCCCGCCCGCGACAGCATCTCCTCCACATCTTGCCTTCCGCCCTGCAAACGCACGCCAACCACAGGAAAATCAGTGCTTCCCCGATTGAAAGCAAACCCCACCACAGCCACCAAGGCAATGCCCAGCGACCAGAAAATCCCCCGAGGGATCAAGGCCAATAGTTGTCGTTTATTCCCCATTAGATTTCGTAACCGTCTCCGACTTTCTCTAAAAAACTCCAATCCCCTCCCACCACCAAATGCCATCCCAACCAAGAATCCGGCAATCCAACAGCCAGAACGAAGATTAATCGAATTGCTTGCGTGATCTGAGAATCCTGAGAATTCTGAGAATCCTGAGAATCCTGAGAATCCTGAGAATCCTGAGAATCCTGAGAATCCTGAGAATTCCGTGAATTCTGCTCTCACTCCCCACACCTCGGCGGCCGTGGCTCCCGTAGGCCCGCCATCCACCGGGTGCATGGCCCTAGGAAGACGTACCTCAGATGGGTATTGTAGGAGCCGAAGATCCCGGTGTTCTCCCCGCTGATGTTAGAATAATCCGGCTTGTCAATGAGCAGGTTCGTCCCGAAGCCGAAGGGGTTGTTGGCACGGAGGTAATAGGTGAGGGCGGAGTCCACGCAGGTCACCTCCACCCACGCCGTCCGGTCGAGGCTATCGAGGGAATGCGCCACCCGCAGGGTGTCATAGACATCCACTGTATCAGGATAATCGTCGAAGATGCCGTGGAGTACCCTGGGCACGCTGCCCTCCGCGATCCCCTTGCAGAGTGCATTTTTCACCGATGCGCTCCGGCAACCCTCCGGCTGAGTCTGAATCGCCGTGGGGCCCCACTGAGCGATATGCGCGACGCCATCAGCGACATATTTGACGAAGACCCGCACCTCGTAGCCCATGCCGGAGCCGGTCTTCCACTCGACCACCTGATCCTTGGCAAATTCGATCGTCGGGAAGGAGTAGGTCCCGTGCTCCTCGGAGTACAGCGGCCCCGAAGGCGAATAGACCAATGGCGGTGTCGGGACGATGGTATGGGCAGTGATCAGGAAATTGGCATTGTCCGGCTTGGTGATGCGCAGGTCGTAGCGCTTCCCCTCCACAATCTTGTGCGCCCCCACGGTGGAGAAGGCATACACCCCTGTCGTCAAGGGAAATCGCCCCGGCATGGAGTCCGGCATCTCCACCAATGTCCCGGTGAGTGTGCTATCCTCGCTGATCAATTGCACCCGCATGCCACGCGCTGTCAAATCGTTCTGCGCGGCATAGAGCAATGCGTCACCCTCAAATTGAAAAACTTTCGTGATCGTGACATACTGCACGGAAGATTTGGGATTCAGCACCCCATAGACGACGTAGGACTCCTTCTCGGGGGCATACACATCCACATCCGGGCTGCATGCTGATAGCAGCAGCATCAGCAATCCCATGCAGCAAGCAAGGCAACCCTTCATGCGAACGCTCAATTCCACAGCAATGAAATTAAGGAAAAAAACCTCAACGAAGCAGCCCCAGCAAACTGCCAGCAATCCTGCAATTCAGTGAATTCTGTGAATCCTGTGAATTCTGCTCCGTTACCACTCACACCCCAGCGGCGCCTGAATCCCATTCAAACCCAGCAAGGCTTGGCTGCAGGTCTGCAGGATCGCGTAGCGGCGGTCTGTCAAGTACGAGCCAAAGACCCCGATGCAATCCACCTTTCCGCTCAGGTTGGTGTATTCCGGCTTGGAGCCGTTCAGGTCCAGCACCGAGGGATCGTTCACGATCATGTAGGTGCTCAGGTACTTGTCCACAGCTGTCACCTCAAACCAGAGCGACCTCGGCAGGATGCCCAGCTGATTCGCCGGAGCGCAGGAGTCGGCATCGTTGTAGGTGTAGGTGCCTGGAGGTGCATCCGGCATTTCTCGGTAGAAGACACGCAACAGCTCCTTCGCGTTCCAGGTGTAACCGCATTCGGCGGAGGTGCAGCGGGAGTCCGTGTTGTCAAACAGGTTCGTGGGTCCCCAGAGGACGGTGTCCTGCACGCCCAGATTCTGGAAGACGAAGCCCACGCGCACTTCGTAATTGATGCCGTCGCCGAGGCGCTTCCAGAAGATGGAGTAGCGGCGGTCGAGGAACAGCTTGGGAAGGCACAACTGATTGCCCGGTCCGGGATTCAGGTTCAGGTCTCCGCGAAACTTCGGAATCTCGGGGATCCAAGTCTTGCCGGTGACATAGTCGTCGGACTCCGGCGTGCCAACTTCCAGGGTGTATTCTGTGTTCCAAGCCAAGGTGTCATGGCCAGGACTGTCATCTGTGAGAAAACGATAGACCGTGTAGGGCGAGTTGAAAGTGCCGGGTTCCTTGGGGATGCCAGCGACCTCGGTTGCCGTCCAGGTCTTGTTCCCAGCCTTCAGCTTGACTTGGAGTCCCTTGACGCTCAAGTCATTGTTGGCCGCGTATTCGATGGCGTCGCCCTGCACCTGATAGGCCTTGGCGATGCGGACATACTGCGCCGTATCACGCGGATTCAGCACACAATAGACCGCGCGGATCTCCTTCGGATCCTCATACACTTCGAAGTCTGTCGTGCAGCCAACAGTGGTGATCACGAACAACAAGGCAGGCAACAAGACCGGAAACCATTTCCGCATACTTTGGTATTTGATGGGCAAATCTAAGGGAGAATCCACGAAAGCAAGGGAAATATTTCCCCCACAGTGACACAGTTGACCTGCCGGTGCTACGCCTGTTCGCGCCTTGCGGTCAGTGTCCCGAGCATCATCATCAGGGAGGAAATCAGCACCACCTGCGTCACCATGGACGGACTCACCAGCGGAAATGCCCGCTCTGCGGGGATGCTCAGGTACAGCAGGACCGTCACCAATCCCCGAGGAGCAATGAACAACAGCGGCAGGGGACGGATGCGCATCAGCTTGAGGAAAACCCATCGCACCAAGACAATCGCCAGGCAGATGCCCAGTGACCAAAGCCAGGTGTCCCCTTCCAGCAGGGACGCTGTCTCGATCTGAAACCCGAAGACCAGGAAGAACACCGATCGGACCAAGAATGCTCCCTCGGCCACCAAATCCTTCAATCGGTGCACCTCGCTGTCCAAGGAATCCAGCCGCCAGAAGCGCAACCAACGCACCTCAGTGAGCACCGATGCATTCGAAAGAAACATCCCAAATGCCATGATCACCAACAGGCCCGGCAGGTGATAGGCCTTGGCAATCGCATAGATCAGGATCGTCAGGATCACGATCGGGGCAAACTTCACATGGTGGTGGATGCGGCTGAGCAGGAAGGCCAGGCCCAGCGTCCCCACAAAACTCGCCGCCACGATGATGAGCAGCTCCAAGCCGAAATGCCCGAATGTCCCCCATCCAAACTCACTGTTCAGCGCCACAAAATTGAAGACCATGACCCCTACGATGTCGGAGAGGCTGCTTTCGTAGGTGACAAATGAGCGATCCTTCGCGGAGAAGTGCTTGGCTGTGGGGATGGCAATCGCACTGCTGATGACCGCAAACGGCACAGCCTGCGTGACCGCAACCAAGGGCGGCGCCCCAGCCAATGCATGAAAGACCCAAGCGAGCAGGGCAGCCATGACCACCAATGGCAGCACGGCCATCACTGCCGCCCGGCGCACCTCCGGCGCATTTTCACGGGACACCTTGAGCTCCAGCGAACCCTCCAGCACGATCAGGATCAATCCCACTGTCCCCAGGAGCGGAAGCGTTCCCTGCATTTCGGGAACCGCAACACCGAGACCATTGGTCAACTGCCGCAGTCCCCAACCCAGCGCCAACAGCAGGATCACAGCGGGCACCCGCGTTTTGGAGGCTGATATGTCAAAGACATAGGCCAGCAACAGGAGTACACAAAGGAGTATGAGAATCGAGGCTGTCATGCGCAAAGTTAAGCCCAGTCGGGAAAACGGGTTTTCTAGGCGATGAGCAACCCGGCAGCCTGCTGCGCCAAGAACACTCCCGCTCCTGCCAGATATCCCAGTAGCGCCAGCATGGACACCCGACGCAGGTACCAGAAAAAGGGCACCTGCTCGATCCCCATCACGGCCACGCCTGCAGCCGACCCGATGATCAGAATGGAGCCGCCCGTCCCCGTGCAATAGGCCAGAAAATGCCAAAAAGGCGCATTCATCCCCAGGTCGGGGAACTGCGCCTCTGGATACATCTCGATCGCGCCAGCCACCATAGGCACATTGTCAATCACCGCCGACAGCAAGCCGATCAGGGTCACGGACGCATTGCGGTTCGGCACAGTCCGGTCCAGCCATGCTGCCAATTCCGAAAGTTGTCCGGTCACATGCAAGGCCCCCACTGCCAGCAAGATCCCCATGAAAAACAGGAGGCTGGGCGTATCGATCCTTTCCAATGCATCCACCGGACTGAACTGCTTGCGGTCATGAATCTGCCTGCGACCATTCACCCCCTCGATGAGGATCCACATCAGCGCCAGGCTCAGCATCATTCCCATGTACGGCGGCAGGTGCAACGTGACCTTGAAAATCGGGACGAGCAGCAGGCAGAGGAAGCCGAGAAACAAGACCCAGGAGTTCCCGGCAGGAGCTTTCGAATGGGCATTTTCCACTGGAGGCAGGTCGCCCTTCATGAAAAAGGAGAGCACCGTCAGCGGCACCAGGATGCAGGCCAGGCTTGGCAAGATCAGGTTGGCGACCACTGCGTCAGCGCTCACCTTGTGGCTCACCCAGAGCATCGTCGTCGTGACATCGCCCAGGGGCGACCATGCACCTCCGGCATTGCTGGCGATGACCACCATGCCCACCATCCACAACCGGTCGTTGCGGTCGCTCACGAGTTTGCCCACCACCGATGTCATCACGATGGCGGTGGTCAGATTGTCCAGGATTGCCGACAGGAAAAACGCCAGGCCACTTACGATCCAGAGCATCAACACCTTGCGACGTGTCCGGATGCGGGCAGTGATCAAGTCAAATCCCCCATGCAGGTCGATCAATTCCACGATGGTCATCGCCCCCATCAAGAAAAACAGGATGGAAGCGATCTCCGAAACTTGTTCCTGCAGCAGGTGCGCGGGCTCATCCGGATTCGGCGACCATACCAGGTAAACCGCCCAGCAGACGACGCCTGTCAACAGGGCAAAGGCGGCCTTGTTCACCTTGAGGCTATGCTCCAGTGTGATCATGGCATAGCCCAGCAAAAAGATGGTCAAGATGACGCCGTTCATGGAATAGCAGCCGCATTGGTGCCAGCTTGGCCAAAAATAGACCAAGGGAAATTAGATTGAATTTAGATTTGCCTAGGCTATCCTGAATCCGCCTAACTTGACCGCCAAACCAGCAGTTTCCTTCATGGTCCTGCCGGAAATAGGCACCGAGACCATTCACCCATGCGCCCGGATTCCGATAAAAACAGCATTGAGCGGCTCCTGCAGTCACTCTCGGCGCGCCTGAAGCGCATCGGGGAGGACCATTGGCTCGCGCCACTCATGCGGCGGCTCCGGGACAATGAACGGCTCCGGCGCCAGGTCATGATCGCCATCCCATTTTGGTTCGCGTCGGTGGTCGTGGGCCTCGTGGCGGTGGGATATGCCCAGCTCTTCTCCTGGGCGGAAAGCCTCTCCCAATCCACCTTTTCCCATGCAAAATGGGCCGTCTTCATCCTCATGCCCACCTGCATGATCGGTGCTTGGTGGCTCGTGCGGCGATTTGCCCCGGCAGCCCGCGGAAGCGGCATCCCACAGGTCTTGGCCGCGCTGGAGCTATCGAAAAACGCTGATGCACACGCCGGAAGCCGCCTGCTCAGCCTGCGCATCGTGGTCATCAAGATCGCGAGCTCCCTGCTCATGGCGCTCGGCGGAGCGGCCGTGGGCCGAGAGGGACCGACCATCCAGATCAGCGCCGCCATTTTCCGCCGGATCAACACCCTCCTCCCCGCGTGGTGGCCCAAGGCGCAGAACCGCAACATGATCCTCACGGGCGCCGCCGCAGGGCTAGCCGCAGCCTTCAACACCCCCCTGGGTGGGATCGTCTTCGCCGTCGAGGAACTCAGCAAGCAGCATTTCAGCCACTTCCGCACTGCCTTGTTCACCGCTGTCATCATCGCGGGCCTCACGGCGCAGGGCATCGCAGGGTCATACCTCTATCTAGGCTATCCGAAAATCGATGACTATTCGCTCAGCGCGTTTTGGGGGGTATTGCTCGTGGCCATCATCGCTGGCATCCTGGGGGGCCTCGCCTCCAAGGCCATGCTGCGGCTGCTTGCCTGGAAGAGCAAATTCCGGCGGCCCTTCCAGCACCTTCTCTACCTGTTGGTCTGCTCCATGATCCTGGCCTCGGCCATCTACTTCGTCACCGATCAGGCAGCGGGCAGCGGCAAGGAGGTCATGACTTCCACCCTCTTCACCCCGGAAAAGCGGCTCGATTGGTACGTTCCCATCGCGCGGGTGGGTGCGCCTGTGGTCAGCTTCACTGCCGGAGCAAGTGGCGGTGTCTTTGCCCCGGCGCTCAGCGCGGGGGCCTCCGTGGGCGCATCCGTCGCAGGCTGGTTCGACCTCAACGGCCCCAATTCCAACCTCCTGATCCTCGCTGGAATGGTCGCCTTCCTCACCGGCATCACCCGCAGCCCCTTCACATCCGCCATCCTCGTGCTGGAAATGACCGACCGCCACAGCCTCATCTTCCACTTGATGGCAGCCGGCATGGTCGCCAACCTCCTCGCTTACACCATTGACCGGAAATCATTCTACGAGCACCTCAAGGTCCGTTTCCTGCAAGAAGTCGAGGCCATCGCCCCGGCGGAGCCTGCCCCGGTCATCCACCGCCCCCCGGTCAACGACCCGGCCCACCCACAAGCGCGCCCCAGGGAAAATTCCCAAGCCTTTGAACCCGGCTTGCCGATCCGCCCCGCCGAACCCGGGCAACCCTCCAATCCCGAAGCGCCCATCGACACCCCTCCCGGCCCTTTGACTTGATTCGGCGGCACATCCCGAAAATTTTGCCGTAACTTCACCGCCAATTTCAATTTCTCAGGAAGCATGTCCACAGAAAAAGGCTCCTCACGCGAGGAGAAAAAGCGGAAAAAGGTCACCACGGCCCGCCTCACAGAAATGAAGGCCCGTGGGGAGAAAATCGCGATGCTCACGGCGTACGACTATTCATTTGCCCGAATTCTGGACGAAGCGGGCGTGGATGTGCTCCTCGTCGGCGACAGCGCGAGCAATGTGATCCACGGCCACGAGACCACCGTCCCCATCACCCTGAACCAGATGATCGACCACGCAGCGGCAGTCGTCCGGGGTGTGGAACGCGCATTGGTCGTGGTGGACATGCCTTTCGGGACCTACCAAGGCAACAGCAAGGTCGCCCTCGAAAGCGCCATCCGCATCATGAAGGAGACAGGAGGCCATAGCGTGAAGATGGAAGGCGGCGAATTCATTTTCGACTCCGTCAAACGCATCCTGTCCGCTGGCATCCCCGTCATGGGACACCTCGGCCTTACCCCGCAGTCGATTTATAAGTTCGGCAGCTACGTGGTCCGCGCCACCGACGAGGAAGAAGCCGACCAACTCGTGAAGGATGCCCTCAAGCTCCAGGAAATCGGCATTTTCGCCCTGATCCTTGAGAAAATCCCCGCCGACCTCGCCCGCCGCGTCGCTGAGCAGCTCACCATTCCCGTCATCGGCATCGGCGCAGGCCCCCACGTGGACGGCCAAGTCCTTGTCACCCACGACATGCTCGGCATCAACAACGAGTTCAGCCCCCGGTTCCTCCGCCGTTACGCCCAACTCTACGACATCATGAAGGGCGCCTTCCAGCAATACACCGCCGACGTCAAAGCCGGAGCCTTCCCGACAGAGGATGAATCCTACTGAGTTGATAGGTGACAGTTGATAGTTGACATTGGTATGTGCGACAACTTGAGGCAGAGAAACTTCAACTATCAACTACCAATTATCAATTATTCCTTACCTTTGCGCCGCAATTAGAAAAATCTTGAGAATCAATATGGTTAATACCTTGGATTACAAAGTAAAGGACATCTCCCTCGCTGAATGGGGTCGCAAGGAAATTCGCCTTGCTGAGGCTGAAATGCCGGGTCTGATGGCCATTCGTGCCAAATACCGCGATCAACAGCCGCTCAAGGGCGCTAGGATCGCTGGCTGCCTTCACATGACCATCCAAACCGCCGTTCTGATCGAAACCCTCGTGGAACTGGGCGCTCAGGTGCGTTGGAGCTCCTGCAACATCTTCTCCACCCAAGACCATGCTGCTGCTGCCATCGCTGCTGCTGGCGTGCCGGTCTTCGCTTGGAAAGGCGAAACCCTCGAAGAATACGACTGGTGCATCGAGCAAACCCTCTGGTTTGGCGAGAACCGCGAACCCCTGAACATGATCCTGGACGACGGCGGCGACCTCACCAACCTGGTGCTGGATACCTACCCGCAACTCGTTCCCGGCGTCCGTGGCATCTCCGAGGAGACCACCACTGGTGTCCACCGTCTGTATGAGCGCATGAAAAAAGGCACGCTGCCCATGCCCGCCATCAACGTGAACGACTCCGTCACCAAGTCCAAGTTTGACAACAAGTACGGCTGCCGCGAGTCCCTCGTGGACGCCATCCGCCGCGCTACCGACGTGATGATGGCTGGCAAAGTCGCCGTCGTCGCTGGCTACGGTGACGTGGGCAAAGGCTCTGCCGAATCCCTCCGTGGTGCAGGTGCACGTGTGATCGTGACCGAGATCGACCCGATCTGCGCGCTGCAAGCTGCCATGGAAGGCTACGAAGTGAAGCCCATGGACAAGGCAATTCCGGAAGCTGACATCATCGTCACCGCTACCGGCAACTTCCATGTCGTGGACGCCCGCCACTTCCCCCTCATGAAGGACAAGGCCATCGTCTGCAACATCGGCCACTTCGACAATGAGATCAACATGGCTTGGTTGAACGAGAACTACGGTCACACCAAGAACACCGTGAAGCCCCAAGTGGACCTCTACACCATCGGCGAGCGTGACCTGATCGTCCTCGCTGAAGGCCGCCTCGTGAACCTGGGCTGCGCTACCGGTCACCCCAGCTTCGTGATGAGCAACAGCTTCTCCAACCAGACGCTGGCTCAGATCGAACTCTGGACCAACAGCGCGAGCTACGAGAACAAAGTCTATGTGTTGCCCAAGCACCTCGACGAAATGGTCGCTCGCATGCACCTCGCCAAGATCGGCGTGGAGCTGGAAGTTCTCTCCGCTGAGCAGGCTGCCTACATCGACGTGCCCGTGGAAGGCCCCTACAAGGCTGAGCACTACCGCTACTGAGAATCAGTCGCTTAGATACAGCAAGGGTCGGCTTCGGTCGGCCCTTTGCTTTTTGATGTAAGATTTTTTCGGGATTTGCAGATTTTTCTTGGTGGTCTTCCAAACAAATCCTAATTTGCGTCAGGATTTTTGTCCAATCGACCAACTTCGAATTGAGAACTGTTCGGGACCTTCTGGAGGTCTAAGATGATTATTGAGTTATTGAGGAAATCGAGGATGGGTTGGCCAAAGTGGGAGTTACTGAAATTGGTAGGATCAGAGTCATGCCTCACGAAAATTGACTGAGAGATGTCAATGCGGTAGTGTTCGGATGACGTGAGAATGGTGGTTTTGCGGCAGCGAATTGACTGCCGTGGGTATCGATGTATTGTTGGATGGTTTGGTAGTGTGAACATGTTGGGAGTTAGGGACATATTGAAAATGCTGATGCTGTGCCTGTCCTTGGCACTGGCAGGAGCGGCCCATTCCCAAAACTGGAACTGGTCACGCGTCATGGACAGCCCCAACGTGCTGGTTTCCAACTCCATCACCAGTGACCCATCTGGAAACACATACGCTGTGGGTGCATTTTCCGGGACTGCTGACTTTGGATCGGGGATCACCCTTACCTCCAATGGGCAGGAGGACATGTACCTGGCCAAATATGACAACTTTGGTTCCCCGGTCTGGGCGATCCGAGGCGGCATGAACCTGCCGGACAATGCCCGGGACGTGCTTTTGGACGCTGCAGGCAACATTTATGTGGTAGGAGAATTCACGGACTCGATCCGGTTCACTGCCATGTCGGGCTCTGTCTCAGTGCAGAGCACAGGCGGTGCCGACATGTACGTAGCCAAGTTTGACCCCGCGAATGGCAAATGCCTCTGGGTGGTGTCCGCAGGTGGCACGGGAGGCGATACCGGATACTCCATCGCCCTCCTGGGAACGGACCTCTATGTGACGGGCAGTTTCGAGGGCACGGCGACATTTGGCGGCAACAGCACGAGTTCATTTGCCAATGCGGACGCCTTCCTCGCCAAGCTGAACACGCAAAACCAATCATGGAATTGGGTGATGCGCGGCGGGGCGAGCGGCAATGACCGGGGCAGCAGCGTCTGCACAGATGGCAGCTTTGTGTACATGACAGGCCATTTCCAAGGCACCAACTTCGTATTGGGCAGCGGCATGGCGATCGGAAATGGCGGCATCGAGGGATTCGTCGCCAAAATCAGTCCCAGTGCCACCACCCAATGGGTCGCCACCATCGAAAACGCGTCCGGCACCGAAACGCCGACCCAGCTCACCACCGATGGCACGAACATGTACGTGACGGGCTATACCACGAGCTCCGGCAGCCTGACCTTCCGCGGTAGCCAAACCCTTTCCGCCCCCATCCCCGGTGTGGCGACGGACATCTGGCTCGGAAAAATCACCTCCAACGGCAGCTGGCTCTGGGCCAAGGCATTTGGCGGGCCGAATTCGGAACTGTCCATGAGCATCCTCCCCATCGGGACGACCACTGTCGCGATTGGGGGGAGTTTCGACACGGCATTCCAACTCGGCAACAATGCCCTCGGCGGCAACGGACAAGATTGTTTTGTCGGGGCATTTTCTGCGCTCACTGGTCAGCCGCTCGGCGCATTGGCCTGGGGAGGCGGCGGCAATTCCACCACCACCGGATTGGCGCTGGACCCGAACTGCAACTTGATCACTTCCGGGGACTTCACTGGAGGCATGAGCTATTCCGGGGCGAGCAACCTGAGTGCGAGTGGCTCCAAGAGCGGACACCTGGCCAGCATCGGGGCATACATCCTCTTCTCACCTGCCCTGAGCCCGGCTGCGGACAGCATTTGCGCGGGAGACAGCATCACTCTGAGGCTCACGGGTGTGCCCTTCTCCACGATTGTCTGGGAATCGTCCACCGACAATGGCGTGACTTGGCAATCCTCCGGCAGCACCACCACCGACTCGATCAGGGTCGCTCCGCAGACATCCACGATTTACCGTGGCATCTAGTCCGGCTCATGCACCTCCGGCACCCAAAATACCAGCATCCACATCCATTCAGGCACCATCCCGAGCATTGTCGCTCTGCCGGACACGACCTGTTCCGCAGGCTCGCCCTTCAATTTCACGGTGAACCCGGCCAGCCCGCTGGGAACGCTCATCTTGCCCTCCGGATTCTCGGATTTGGGAGGCGGGGCCATTTCCATGGATCCCGGAGCGGCTGCACCTGGCTGGTCCATCGTCTGCTACAGCTATACCGACAGCACGGGTTGCCCGAACCAAACCCGGGACAGCGTCTTCCTCGCAGTCCCAGCCACCCTGAGCCTGAACGGTTATCTCCCGCAATTCTGCTCACAGGACACCATTGCCTACTCCTTCACGGGCAACCTCGCCCCCGGCGGAACCGTCTCGTCGAGCTGTGGCTGCCTCACCAATGTAGGCGCTGGCGCGGCAACCTTCCAACCCAGCGCGGCCCCTGTTGGTGTCCCGATTCCATTGACCTACACCTACTACAACGGCTGCACGAGCGTCATCAACTACACGACCATCGTGAACGCCAGTCCCACGGTCACCATTTCCGGACTCCCAGCGGATGCCTGCACGGGCGATTCGGCCTTTTCCATCACGGCCAGCGATACCAGCGGCGCCTATTCGCCCATTGTCACGGGCATCACGGATTTGGGCAACGGCACCGCCGTGATCGATCCCGTCATCCTGAACCTGGGCACCTACAACATCACCTACACCGTCTCATCCGGCCCTTGTCCAGCTGTGGCATCGGGGCCGATCACCATCAATCCTTTGCCCAACGTGGCCATGATGGGCCTCACGAGTGCCTACTGCGCCGATGCCCCGAATGCGACCATCCAAGGCAACCCGCCTGTCAACTATGTCTTCGGGCCGAATGCTCCTTACCTCACCGACATCGGCAACGGGCAGGCGCTGTTCATCCCGTCCATGGCGCCGCTCGATACCTTGATCGGGGTCAGCTTCACCCATACCTCGGCGGCAGGCTGCAGCGCGACCACCACCGATTTGGTGATCGTCCACTCCTTGCCCGACCCAGTGATCTCTGGCCTGGATAGCGCCTACTGTGCTGGCGCGGCACCTGACACCCTATTGGGCAATTTCCCCTCCACTGGCAATTGGAACAACAGCAGCTACCTCGACTCCTTGGCTCCGGACTTGGCGGTCTTGTTTCCGGACAGCTGCCCCTTGGGGATGCCGATTTGGGTGACTTACCAGGCCACGAACATGTACGGTTGCTCGGCCATGGATTCCGCCGCCTTCTTGGTCTCGGCCCTGCCCCTCCCCGCTGCGGGCGCAGACACGTCGATCTGCGAAGGCGACTCCATCCTGATCGGGCTTCCCATGGTCCAGGGCCAGTCCTACCAATGGTTCCTCCCCAACGGCAACCCCGGCGGAACCACGCCCCAGACCGCAGTCGCCCCAGCCACGAACTCGACCTACATGGTCCACGTGACCAATGCCCAAGGCTGTTTCACGGATGATTCGGTGACGATCTCGGTATCTCCCTCTCCGATCGTCTATGCGGGCGTTGACGATACGATTTGCCTCGGTGACAGCCTTATCCTGCAAGGTGCGGCCTCTGGCTACACGACCCTCCTGTGGAATGACGGCAGCGGATGGACCAGCACCGCGATCCAACCCAAGATCGCCCCCGGCCAAAGCTCCACCTACACCCTCGTCGTCCAAGGCCAGTTGGCGGTTTGTGCGGATTCTGACCAGGTTTCCATCTCCGTCGTTCGGCCAATCACGAATGTGGACGCAGGTCCGGACATCAGCACGGGCGCGGGCGAAGCGGTCGAATTGCAGGCCATCGCACCTTCCAGCGGCATCGGGACATGGTCCTGCCCCAGCGGAATCCTACAGCCTGACAATCCGAATTCCCCGAATGCCAGCCTGTCCAACCTGCAAGCCGGCACTTGGACCATGATCTGGGAAGTGACCAATTCCCCCTGCCCTGCACAGCGCGACTCGATCCTCATCACGGTCACTGAGCTGCATTTCCCGACCGGATTCTCCCCCAATGGTGACGGCGTGAACGACCTGTTGGTTTTTGCAGGATTGCAGCTGTATGCTGAGAACCGGCTCCAGATTTTCAATCGCTGGGGCACCATGATCGTGGACATTGAGAATTACAGCAACGATTGGGGAGGCACCAATGCCACGGGCCAACCCCTGCCGGAGGACACCTATTACTATCTGCTGGACCTCGGCGATGGACAGGCCGTGACCCGCTACCTCGTGCTCAAGCGGATTCCAGAGTAGATTCCACTACGTTTTCCCTTTTCTCAACAATGGACCGTGCATTGACTGGCTTTGCGGCGGAATGCGGCTGGACTTTCTTTGCTGACGATGCAAAATACGCTGGGAATCCGCCATCACTGGGCCACGATGCTGCTGTTTGTCCTGCTGCTCCCATTGATGGGCAATGCGCAGACGAGCCGCGAATGTTTCCCGCTTTGGCAGGGTTTCACGCAGACTTGGGGCTACAACCACCGCATCCAGCGGCTGGGCGACTGGGTCGAGCGCACGGGGAATGCCAGCGAATGCAAGGCGACCCTGCACCATGCCGCGGCATCCGGGAGCGGGGCCGACAGCGCTGCGTACGAGCAACACTATGCTTGGGTGAGGTCGCCACTGGTGCAGCACCGCGAGGGGGTGGTGAAATTTTCCTTGAGTGGCAGGGAAAAGCAGGCGATCTCAGCCTCCGAGCGGGTGAGGGTGACCTTGCCGGATTTGGACGAGCATTGCCAGGCGGAGGTGTTACTGCAGGGATTTGACCTGCGCACCAGCGATGGCGTCAAGGCGGACAAGCTCCATGCATTTGACCTGGGCATCGACAGCCTCCTGATCGACCCCGTACGGCATGAGGTGCAGTTCCGCATCAAGACCGAGTTGCTGTTTTCCTGCTCCACCGCCGAGTGCGAGGCCCTGAACCAGATCGTGGATTACCAATTGGAGGTACATTGGATCGTGGTCGCGGGACAGGGATTCAAGAGCCTGCCCAGCACATTCGGGAGCAGCCGCGCATGGGAAAAGCACGACACCGCCGCAGCATTGGCCATGGCACAGGTGGCACTCCTGGGCGAGGCGCGGTATGCGGATGCGACGGCGGGCATCAGGGGACTGCATATCCTGCTCGACCGCGAGGCGCACATGCTTGGCTGGGAAAGCCGCATCCAACCGCTGAAATACGAAAAGGGGCTGCTCACGGTCGCCCTCCGCATCGATTTCCGCCAAAACAGTGACGACATGGCCTCCTCCTACAAGGCTCATTTCGAAGGACATCCCCGTCCACCAGCAGGCTGCGCATTGAAGGAAAAGGCAGGCAACATCGTCTGGGAAATGGACGTCACCATGCTCCAATTCGAAGGCGCGGACATCAGCTACCACAGCCAAAAAGGCGGCATCATGTGGCATACCCGGCCCGGGAAGCAAGTGGATTCTGCGGCGAATGCAGGCTACCGGGAAACGGAAGTCCGGGATTGAGGATCAGAAAAGCCCCTCAATCGCCTGTGCTTTCAGCAAAGTCTCGGCATACTCGGCCTCGGGGTCGCTGTCCCAAGTGATGGCTCCGCCGACATGGTAGCTCAGGATTTCTCGGTGGGCATCGTACATCAGCGAACGGATCACCACGTTCAGGTCGAAATTGCCACTGGGATCGAAATAGCCCAATGACCCGCTGTACACACCGCGTGCGAGTTGTTCATATTGCGAGATGAGTTCGCAGGCGCGGACCTTGGGCGCTCCCGTCATACTGCCGGGCGGAAAGGCGTTCCGGATCGCCTGCACGGCACTCACATCCAGGCGCTTGCGGCCTGTGATCGTGGACACCAAGTGAAGCACCCGAGGGAATGTCTGCACCTCAAACAAATTCGGAACCTGCACCGTCCCGGTCTCGCAACTGCGGTTCAGGTCATTGCGGCTCAAGTCCACAATCATCACATTTTCGGCCAGCTCCTTGATGGAATTGCGGAGGATTTCGGCATTTTCCTTGTCTTCGGCAGCGGTTGCTCCTCGCGGGGCTGTCCCCTTGATGGGCTGCGTAAGCAACTGTCCTTCATGCAATTGCAGGAATCGCTCAGGGGATGCACACAGCAAGTGCAAGCCCTCCCATTGGCAATAGCCCGAAAATGGCATGGGGGACCTTGCAGTCAGGCGCTCGTAGGTATTGACCGGGGAAGCGAGGCCTACCTTGGCTGAAAAGCACTGTGAGAGGTTGATTTCATAGATATCGCCCTCTCGGATATGCTCCCGCAGCCGCTCCACCGTCGCACAATATTGTTCCTTCGTGAAATTGCTCTGAAAGCCCGGAAACACACCACTGAAATCCATCCCGACATCCGCTGCATTCACTTCTTGCATCAACGCCTCGGAATACCCCTGCTCCACCACAATATCACCTTCCGCATGCGAAATCCTCACCACGACATCCGCCCGGAAGAAACGCATCGCCGGAAAGGCCACCCGCGCCTCCAATCCATCCACCAACCTTGGCTCAACCTCCCCCTTCAATTCGTAGCTCAAAAACCCAAACAGCCATCCATGCCCACCCTGTGCCAAGGCCTCATCCAATTCATCCAGCGATCCATAAGACACAGGATTTGAGCGCGTTGCAACGCCGAGGAGGAAGGCATTTTGCCCATAGCGATCCACCTCGCTCCCACAATTGTCCAAGCAAACGCAAGCAGACTGCCGCGCCGCCCAATGCAAGAATTGCCGCCGCAGGTGACCGTCTTTGTCAGGCAGCCGCATGGCAGGTTCAGGCATCGCCCAGGACCAAGGTCTGATCGCGATCCGGGCCCAGGCTCAGGTAGGTAATCGGGGTTTTGAGCTCGGCAAGCAGGTAATCCATGTACGCTTGCAGCTCAGCAGGGATCTCCTCGACGGAGGTGACTAGGGAGAGATCGTTTTTCCAGCCCGCAAATTTGCGATAGACCGGTTCGATCCGTGCTTCCAAATCATAAGGCAAGTCACGGGTCATCTCGCCCTCGACATTGTATTCCTCGGCCACCTTCACCTCATCGAGGATCGAGAGGACGTCCGCCTTGGTCATGATCAGGTCGGTGACCCCATTGATGCGGCAGGCAAACTTGAGCGCGACCATGTCCAGCCATCCGCATCGACGCGGGCGACCAGTAGTTGCCCCAAATTCATGCCCTGCGGCCCGCAAAGCCTCCCCGGTCGCGTCGTTGAGCTCCGTCGGGAACGGACCGCTACCCACACGCGTGCAGTACGCCTTGAAAATGCCATACACCCGCCCGATTTGCCGAGGCGAAATCCCCAAGCCCGTGCAAGCGCCTGCGGTGATCGTATTGCTGCTCGTGACATAAGGATACGACCCAAAGTCGATGTCCAGCATCGTACCCTGCGCTCCCTCGGCCAAAATCCGCTTTTTCGCGTCGATCGCCTGTTGGATATAGTGCTCGCTGTCAGTGAGCCGCAGCTTGGACAGGAACTGAATCGCATCGAAAAATGCCGCCTCTTGCTCGCTGAAATCGGCGACGGGGCCATAGACTTCCAGCATCTTGCGGTGACGTGCCACAGCCGTATCGTACTTCTCGCGGAAGCGCGGCGTGGCGATGTCCCCGATGCGCAGGCCGTCCCGACCGATCTTGTCCCGGTACGTCGGCCCGATGCCCTTGAGCGTCGAACCGATTTTCAGTTCACCTTGTGCATGCTCGGAGGCAGCGTCCAGCAACTTGTGTGTGGGCAGGATCAGGTTCGCGCGGCGGGCGATCAACAGGCGCTCCGCCACAGGGACGCCAGCAGCTTCCAGACCTTCGATTTCCCGGCGCAGGATGATCGGATCGATCACCACCCCGTTGCCGATGAGGTTTTGGATGCCATCATGGAAAATGCCCGAAGGGATCAAGTGCAAGACGAACTTCTTGCCGTCGAAAATGATGGTATGTCCCGCGTTGGGCCCACCTTGGAACCGAGCCACCACGTCATAGCGCGGCGCCAGCACATCCACGATCTTCCCCTTGCCTTCATCCCCCCACTGCAATCCTAAGAGTACATCAACCATGACAGTCATTTGAATTCCGCCGCGAAGTTAGGCACCGATCAGGAATGCCCGCCAGACTTTTTCAACAATGAGCAGGTGGGTGCGGGTGCCTTTTTCAGCGAGGAGAGGGATGTCTTGGTGGCAAAAATCACTCCAATGCCGCTTCCACCGAATCGTAAATGTGGAAGATCGAATTCAGCTTCGTGATCAGCAGCAGGCTCCGGATGTTCGCCGAGGGATTCACGATTACGACGTCCCCGTCCTTCTTTCGCGCTTTCGTCAGCAGCGTGATGAACACCCCGAGGCCGCTCGAATTGATATGCTTGAGGTCCGACAGGTCCAGGATGAAATGCAGGAACCCGTCCTCCATTTGCTCATTGAAAGCCTCTGCCAGCGGCATGCCATCAGTTTCGCCGATCATGCTGCCTTCCAGGCGAAACACACCCTTGATAGGGCCCCGTTTTTCAAATTCGAATTTCATTCCTCTGTCTTTTGGTCGTTTCCATTGCGGCGGTTTTCGCAGTTCTGCTTCGTGCAATTGCCGTACAGCACCAGCGAGTGATGCTTGATATGCTTGTCCAGCAACTGCCCGATCATGTTTTGAATCTCACCGACCCGTGGATCGCAAAATTCCAGCACCTCCCCGCAGTCCAGGCAGATCAAGTGATCGTGCTGCCGGTAGCCGTAGCTCTTCTCGTACACCGCCTGCCCCGTGCCGAACTGATGCCGCTTCACCAAGTCGCATTCCATGAGCAAGTCCAATGTATTATAGACCGTCGCCCGGCTCACTTGGTAGTTTTTGGTCTTCATTTGGATGTAGAGCGACTCCACATCGAAATGGTCCGTCCGGTTGTAGATCTCCTCCAGGATCGCCAAGCGCTCCGGCGTCTTGCGTTGCCCACGTTTGTCAAGATAGGCACTGAAAATGCCCCTGACTTCCTCCATCCG
>JAXLVK010000106.1:0-19090 GCA_046329055.1 Bacteroidia bacterium | reverse complement strand
GTCGCGCCGATGGTGGTGCCGTTCACAGGTTGTCCGCAATCCAGAAACACCGCTCCTGCGCAATTGTCATTCGCAGGCTGGGCAAATCCCAGGCTGACAGAGAGGCACAAGAATGCCATAGCCATTAGGGCTGTAAAGCTCTTTCTAATTTTCATGATGTCGAATCTCTAGTTGAACAAAAACAAATCCTCAATGCAAATACCTTGGCGTGCGCACGGCCTTTTGGTCATTGATGTTGCGATTTTCGAGACAATGGGGTGGCTTTCAAAATTTTCTTTTGAACATCTGGGGTTGATTAAAATCAGGGGTAGATGAATGATTGCCTTTTAGGCAATTTTTGGTTTGCTGGTGCGAATTGACTTGTGGGCTGAAATTCTGCGTACATGTTCATTTTTCTGCGATTTCATGAGGTGATGAGCTGGGGCAAGGATGCTGCAAGCCGTGTGGAAAGATTCCTCTACCGCATTCAGCAGAATTTTCCTACCTTTCCCTTTGTCAGAAATCCCCCATCACCCGATGGCATTGGCAGAGAAGACAGAGTCGCAGCAGCAGAAGCTCGCACGACGCAAGGAAGAGGCCACGCCCACGCATCAGCGTGCGCCAAGGGGTCCTGCTGTCTTCGAATCCGCCCAAATCCAGACCAAGGAAGATGCCCTCCCGGAGTCCAAGCCCCTGAGCCGCAGCGCCGATCCATGGCATTCCTCCATGGCGCAGCTCAGCAACGGCGGCTCGCACCACCCCATGCTCAAGGAGATTGGCAACGGCAAGCCCGTCCAACTCAAGCGCGTCGGTGCCCCGGCATGGCCCATCCAAGCCAAGCTCAAGGTCGGCGAACCCAATGATTCCTTTGAGAAGGAGGCCGACCAAGTCGCGGAAAAAGTGGTGCAGCAGAAATCCATGGCTGCCGCACCGCCGCCACCTGTCGCGCCGCCAGCAGAGGGAGGAGGTAGCGACGAAGTCAAGACCAAGAAGGTCGCCCGCAAGGGCATCCAACGCAAACCTGCGGGAGTGGACAGCAATGCCGCGCCCACAAGTGTGGAGCAAGGACTCGAGAGCCGCAAAGGCAAGGGCAGTCCCCTCGCGCCGGATACCCAGTCCCAAATGGAGGGTGCGATCGGGGCGGATTTCAGCGGGGTGCGCGTCCACACGGATTCCGAGGCGGTGCAGATGAGCCAGGACCTGAATGCCCAGGCATTCACCCACGGCGGCGACATCTACTTCAACCAGGGCAAGTACAATCCCGGCACCGACGAGGGCGACCGCCTGCTCGCGCACGAGCTCACCCACACCGTGCAACAAGGCGCAGCGCCCGAGAGCAAGGTGGACGGCGGCAATGCAAATGCAGGTGGTGAAGGTGGCAAGGCACAACGCAAACCGATTCAGCGCAAAGCCAAAACCGACGCCCCCACCGCACAGAAGAAGGTGCAGCGCAAATCCAAGCGCGGAACCGATGCTACGGCGGCACAGAAGAAGGTGCAGCGCAAGCCCACCCCCGGCGTCCCGGACATCAACCTGTTGCAGGAGGCCGTCCATGGGGTGCCCACGATTCAGCGGAGCATCATTTCGGATATTGTGAGTCTGGCGAGCAATGTCGGTGTGGACATCGCAAGGATCGCGGACAATATCCCAGGCTACACCCTCTTCTGCTACATCATCGAATACGACATATTGCGGGACACGACGGTTTCCCGTGACATGACGAACCTCATCCGGGGTTTGATGGGGCTGATACCATTTGGCAACCTCGCATTCGAGAAGTTGCAGGAGTATCAGATCATCAGCAAGGCGGTGACGTGGGTGGAGGCCAAGCTTTCGTCCCTCAATCTCACCACTGCCCGCCTGATTGCGGCAGGTGAGGCGGCGTGGAACGAGATGGGCATCACCAAGGGCATCGGATGGCAACCTTGCCGTGATCCGTAATCATTTCTCACCCATCCTGAACGATGTCAAGACATTTGCGACGGATGCGGCGTGCTGAATTCTTGAAGTTGGTGAAGGAGGCATTGCTCAAGCCCCTCGTTGCGCACCTCGAAGCCAATAGCCCAGCCTATCAGCTTGCGACCAAAGTCTTGCACCGCAAGTTCCCGTTGGAGGACCGCGTCGAGGCATCGACAGAAGTGATATTGGAGGACTTCCTGAAACTCATCGGGAAGACGACTGAGGCCGAACAAATGAAGGAAAAAGGCGTGCTCAAAAAGGCCGCCGATTGGATTGACACACAATTGAACCGCTTCTTCTCATTGCTCGGAAGGTTCAAGAGCATTGTGGAGACGATTTGGAATGCGTTCTCCTTGGAGACCTTGGGGGACATCCTGAAAGTGTTCAGGCAGGTTTGGACGGATTTTACGACCCTGCTCAAGGATTTCTTGGATTTTGCGCTCGAAGTTGCGCTGAAAATCCTCGAATTGGTGAAGACTGCCCTGCTCAGCGCCTTGGCAAGCCACGCGAACAGTGTGCCGGGCTTCCACCTGATCACCGTCATATTGCGGAAAAATCCGTTTACGGACGAGGCGGTGCCGCGCACCACGGAGAACATCATCCGTGGCTTCATGAGTCTCGCACCCGGCGGGGAGGCCAAGTTCCAGGAATTGAAGGAATCGGGAGTTGTGCCCCGCGCCGCAGGAAAGATCGATGCGCTCGTGGATCGGCTCGGGATTTCGTGGAGCATGATTGTGGACACCTTTACGGGTGTTTGGAAATCGCTTTCCATCAACGATTTGGTCCATCCAATCGCGGCATTCAGGCGGATTGTGGATCAATTTGGTGCTCCGATTGCGAAGATCTTCACTTTCATTTGGGAGGTTGTCAAGATCCTCGTGGAGCTCGTGCTCGGCATGATGGGCCTACCCGGCAACATCTTGGGCGTGATCGTGTCCAATGTGATGGCAGCCTTCGAAAAGATCAAGAAGGATCCCGTCAAGTTTTTCATCAACCTGCTCCGTGCCGTCAAATCCGGCTTTGAGAAGTTCTTCGGCAATTTCCTCACCCACTTGATGAACGGCCTGCAGACTTGGCTCTTCGGGCAACTGGGAGAGGCAGGGATCACGCCGCCACCGGATATTACGTTCAAGTCGGTACTTGGCCTCGCTATGCAGGTCTTGGGCGTCACCGTGGACAATATCCTCGCCCGCCTCGCCCTCAAGATCGGTCAGGACAAGGTGGACAAGATCAAGCGCGTGTTGAATGCACTCACGGGCATTTGGAAATTTGTCTCCGACGTGATCGAGCGCGGTCCCATCGCAATATGGGAATACGTCCAAGAGAAGCTGAACAACCTCTGGGACATCGTGGTGAACGGCATCAAGGAGTTCATCATGACCCGCATCATCGGTGCAGTCGTGTCCAAGCTCCTTAGCTTCCTCGATCCCACCGGCATCATGCCCGTGATCAACAGCTTTATTGCGTTCTTCCGCGCAGTGCAGACATTTGTGGAGAAGCTTGCGGAAATCCTGCAGATCATCGCCTCCTTCACCCAAGGCATCCTCGAAATCGCCAACGGCAGCATCGGCTCCGCGGCCGCCTTCCTCGAGCGCGCGCTCGCTGGCGGCCTCCCCATCGCCATCGCCTTCCTCGCCAACCAAGTCGGCCTCGGCAAAATCGGCGACAAGATCAAGGAGATGATCGAAATCGCAAGGGAAAAGATCAATGAGGGGATCGATTGGCTGATTGATAAGGCGCTGGCTGGGGGTAAGGCGATTTTGGAGGCGATTTTTGGGAAGGGGAAGGATCAAGCTGGGCAGCCTCAGGCAGGAACGATCGTGTCGCTCGGGGCACCCATGAAAGGCAAGAGCCATACGCTTACCATCGATATCGGATCCGGAAAAGGGGTCTATATGGCCTCAGTTCGTGGAAAATTGTCGGACAAAGCACAGCATGCAATTGACAAACTGAACGGCACCAATCCTGCGCCAGCAGACCTTGGGGATCGAGTCACTGCACTCGGAGGAATCAAGTCTAAAGCTCTGGCGGTGGAGTCGCTACTGACTAAGTACGACAACAAAACGATTACGGATCCAGAAAAGACGGATATGGAGAACAAAGGGAAAGCCATTGTGACTGCCATCAACGCCTATGCAGACAAATTCGGAGAGGACGACCTTCAAGGATTGATCGGAGAGTACCCAGCTCCAGAGGTTGGGACTTACGGTGCGATCAAGGGCAAGCAAGGGCCTAATATCGACGGAACAACGCGAGAGGCTCACCACGCACCTGCTGCCGAGGCGGCAGAGACACTCGCCGCCGCCCTCCTGGAGGCGGCCATCGCGTTGGAGACCGACTGGGAAAATTCCATGGATCCGCAAACGGTTCATGATGACGCATTGGCTTCTCTCACAGGTGTTCCCAATCTTGGAAACCCTGATGAGGATTCCGCCTTTGGCCAAGGAATCAATGCCCTTGCAACCGCAATGCGCGGAGTGAGCTGGACACAAGAAATGCGGGATGTGGCTTCCCGAATCAGCTCCATCGGGCCAAACGGGTTGCCCGCAATTCTAATCCACCACGCAACACATACCATGGATGCAGGCGGAAAGCGTGTCCATGGTTCTGAAATCAAGGCAGAAGTGGAGGCAAAACTGGTCTCGGCGAACGTGAACCCGAAAAATGCCGTCAGAACGAAGGGGGGATCACTTGCCGTAAAAGCTCAAGGAGGTCACTATTCGGCCTTCCTTAATGCTGTAACGAACAATGTAGTGGATTGGGCAGGGACTGATTTCAAAACAAAACTCAAACTGGCATTAAAGCAGGTGCTACAGGGAGTCTATGGTTCCTTGGTGGCTCAGCAACTGGGTGCCGTGGAGGCTGCTGTTTCTGCTTCAAAGGTGGATGGCAAGCCCGCTGACAAATCTGCTGCTCTTGCGCAGCTGAAGGCCTTGGTGACTCAGATTTGGAAGGATCAAATGCTGAAAATCTAAATTTGTTAGCTTATGTTGGGTTCTTCGTTTTCCCTTTCTGATTTGTGGAACATTGTCCCTGCTCTTCCCTTGAGTCTGCTTAATACGCTAGATTTGAGTTTCCCAAGGAATGAGGAGGAATTGGTGGCGCTTCAGGTCGAGGCCGCGAGAAATGGTATCATCGGGGCAATACCATTCGGGAAATGGAGGAAGGATTTTTTGGTTGTTCGCTATTTTCCCAAGGAGCAGATCGAATTCCATATTTGCATTTATTATGCTGGCCTCGCTGAGGGGCTCACGATCTCCAAGAGTGGGAATTGGTGGTTTTTTTCTCTTCTGTGCTACTGGTTTGACAATGTTGAATATGTCGAAGACCAAGATTGATTTCCTTGATCTAGCATTATGAAACAAAGGGTCTTCCACCGGAAAGCATGGCAGAGTTGGTTAGGTTCCTTCGAACAACACCGATAGCTCCCCGGCGCGGCGCCGAGCAGGGGCTTGGAAGAAACTCTTTGAATTGACCGGGGATCGATTTTATTGGGTCCTTTCAAAGTTGTGGTTCCTAGAAATGCAAGAAGCCCATGCTTGGCACGCTTGAAGCAGCTTTAATGCTTCTTCAAAACAGCTGACACAAAGACTAGTCGTCGGGGCTTATCTCCACGAAGACTTTGATGCAGGGCCACTGTTGAATTCGATTCTTGTTTCCAATGATGTATTTGATGCGACTTATTCTGGAGTAGCAGGAGGCAATATCAAAGGAGCTGTAATATCCCGCGCAACAATAGTTGAATCCGGAGATTCCTGCGCGGCAGTAACAATCTCTGTTCCGGAAGGCGTTGCTGAAGCTTGGAAGGCCTTTGCTGACAATCCGATTGCCTATGACGGAGCAGCCCATGTCGCAGCAGGTTACGGTGCTGCCAAAGCTGGGAAAGCGATAGCCTTTGACCTGATATGTACCGGCATCGCGATCAGAGCAAGATCTGGAAGGTCCTACGAGCAGGAAGAGTTAGAATGTCTATTTGAGCTAGCGAAGGAAGGCAATTGGACCTTTGCGGAGTCCCACCTTCGTTGGTTGAGTTTTCATCAATAGATTTTGGGGCCGAATGTCCATCAGGGCCTCAATACCCCGCCACATGCACCGAACTCACAGCCCGCCCGCTCGGATCATTCAGGTTCTGAAACGCCTTGTCCCAGGCGAGCGCCTCTGGCGTGCTGCAGGCCACTGACTTCACGCTCGGCACGCACTTCGCGGCGGAGTCGCTCGGGAATGCTCGCTGAAGATGCTTCGGTAATAATATTCCTCCTTGCTCATCGGCGGATGGATGGGGAAGCGGAATTTGGCATTCGCGAGGTCGGCGTCGCTCACGGCTTCGGCGGTGACTTTTTTGAGCGTGTCGATCCATGAATAGCCTACGCCGTCGGAGAATTGCTCCTTTTGGCGCCAAGCGACGCTTGCGGGGAGGTAATCCTCAAAGGCTTTGCGGAGGACCCATTTTTCGATCTTGCCGTTGCCGGCCATCTTGTCGGCGGGGTTCAGGGTCATCGCGACGTCCATGAACTCCTTGTCGAGGAAAGGAACGCGGCCCTCGATGCCCCATGCGGCGAGACTTTTGTTCGCGCGGAGGCAGTCGTAGAGGTGGAGCTTGCCCAGCTTGCGGACGGTCTCCTCGTGGAATGCCTGCGGACTCGGCGCCTTGTGGAAATACAGGTACCCGCCGAACAGCTCATCCGCCCCCTCGCCGCTCAGCACCATCTTGATGCCCATGGACTTGATCACCCGCGCGAGCAGGTACATGGGGGTGGAGGCACGCACAGTCGTGACATCGTAGGTCTCGAGGTGGTAGATCACGTCTCGGATGGCATCCAGCCCCTCCTGCACGGTGAAGTTCACTTCGTGGTGGATCGACCCGATATGCGCGGCAACCCCACGGGCGGCAGCAAGGTCCGGCGACCCCTCCAAGCCCACGGCGAAGCTGTGCAACTGCGGGTACCATGCCTGCTCCTGATCCCCGCTTTCGATGCGCATGGCAGCGTATTTCTTGGCGACGGCCGAGGTGATAGACGAATCCAATCCCCCCGACAGCAGCACCCCATAAGGCACGTCGCTCATGAGCTGCCGGTGCACGGCGGCTTCGAGGGCGGCGCGCAAGACACCAAGGTCGGTGACATTGTCCTTGACGCTTTCAAATTCCCGCCAATCCCGCTTGTACCACTGCACCTGTTCGCCCACGCGGCTGTCCAGGTAATGCCCCGGCTTGAACTCCTCGATCTGCTTGCAGACTCCTTCGAGCGCCTTCAACTCGGATGCCACGAAGAAATTCCCTTTCGCATCCCAGCCGATGTACAGCGGAATGATCCCGATATGGTCCCGCGCGATCAGGTAGCGGTCCTGCGCTTGGTCATAGAGGGCAAATGCGAAAATCCCGTTCAAATCCTCCAAGAAATCGACGCCTTTTTCTTGGTACAATGCCAGGATCACCTCACAATCGCTGTGCGTGAGGAAGGTGTATTTGTCGGCATACTGCGCCCGGATGCTTTGGTGGTTGTAGATCTCCCCGTTCACGGCGAGCACCAGGTTCTTGTCCTTGCTGTACAGCGGTTGCCTTCCGGAAGCCGGATCGACGATCGCCAGCCGCTCATGCGCCAAGATTGCCTTGTCCGAACAAAAGACTCCCGACCAATCTGGTCCACGGTGGCGAATCCGCCGCGCCATCTCCAATACTTGTGGCCGCAACTCGTCGCTGCCCGTCTTCAAGTCAAATGCACCTACGATCCCGCACATTTCAATGAATAATTAACAATGGATAATGAATAATTGGATTTTTGGGGCAATTTATGAAAAATGTTCAATTCGCGATCCTGTTGGGTGAAAAATTGTTTTTGTTTTCGCTCCTTGGGTGTTGAATTGTCAGTCTGGATGCGTTGCCTTTGGTGGGATTGACAATGCGATCGAATTTTCCCGAAATTTCCACTGTATGCCCAATGTCCACAAGGCGCTGACGCGGAGTGAGTTGATGGCGCGCATCCGGAGCAAGGACACGCGGCCGGAGTTGCGGGTGCGGCATTTTCTCTGGGCGAGTGGGTTCCGTTATCGGCTCCACGGCAAGAAACTTCCGGGCAGTCCGGACATCGTGCTCACACGCTACCGGACGGTCATCTTTGTGCATGGCTGCTTTTGGCATGGACACGAGGGCTGCAAGGAATTCCGCATCCCCAACACAAGGCGCGATTTCTGGGAAGCCAAAATTCACCGCAACCAAGAGCGCGACCTCCAAAACCAAACCAAACTCAAAGCCCTGGGCTGGAACATCATCACCATCTGGGAATGCGAAATCTCCGGCACCCAAGGCCGCGCCCGCCTGGTCCGACTCCTCTCAGAAATCCTTGGGGTAGAAGCCCTATAGGCAATGAATAATTGATAATGAATAATGAACAATGACGTAGGCGCGGAGCCATTGTTAATTCTTAATTATTCATTATCAATTACATGTAGAGCCAATGCCACCTCACCCCGTGCTTGCTGTTGTACTCCAGGGTGGGGGAGGGCAGGTGGATGAGGCTGAGGATGCTCAATGCGAATTTCAGGCCGCCGGATTTGGTTTTGATGGCGTTCAGGTCGATGTCGGGGCTGATGTACCATTGGCGGTATTCGCGGTCGCGGATGGCGGGGGTGAGGCCATTGTCGTAGCCGCCGAGGAGGCCGTTGGCGCCGTAGCCGACTGCGAGGTTCAGCCATCGAGGGTAAAAGTCCTTGAATTTGCCCTCGGGCAGGAAGGAGTGGACACGCACGCTGAGCCATCCGGTATGGCCATTGTAGTCCTTCATGAACTTGGTGTACTTGTCGCCGAAGAGGTCCGGGCGCACATTCGCATAAGCCGTGGGATGCCAGCTGACCTTGGCTTGAATCCGCTGCTCGGCCCAAAGCATTTCGTTTCCGAATGCCAATGCTCCTCCGCTCATGTCAGCGATGATATCGCCCCAGGAAGCGCCCCATTTTTCAGCAAATCCATCCAGCAACTCAACAGGAACCATCGCCAATCCGCCGATGAGGCCACCATAAAGTGCCGCCTTTTTCCGGGGCAAGCCGCTCCATTTGAACAGGGCGATCATGCCGCGACCGCCTTGATAGCCGCCCATGAAGTGCCCCATCTTGTCGATCTGCGCCCATTCGTGGTTGTCGTTGAACCAATGGAACTTGGTCAATGGATAGTCGCGGTACCAGGTATAGGCCATGCCCGCATAGGCAAGGCCGTAGCCGCCGAGCGTCGTTGCGGTTACCGCGATGCTCCGCTTTTTGTTGACCGAGGTATCCTGCAGGAAGAATGAATTGTCGCCCTTGATGAACTCGTTTTTGACGGGCTCCCAGTTGTAGGGGAGGCGACGGATTTGGGCGGAAAGTGAGGTTGAGAAGATGAAAAGCAGCGTTGCGAACAATGCAGGTAGGAGGAAGGAATTGAGCTTTCGGCCATCCTTACTGTCATTTCGAGCGTTGCAAAGCAGGCCGTCATTTCGGCCAGCGAAGCATGATGTCATTTCGACCGTAGCGAAGCAGGCCGTCATTTCGACCGTAGCGAAGCGAAGGGAGAAATCTGTTGGTTTCGTAGCACCTTCGGCTGAGCACACGATTGGACTGTGCCGCAAATCCATACGCGATTGGGCTACCGAGAGATTTCTCCCTGCGGTCGAAATGACAATTGGGGGCCATCTCACCCTTGTCAGTCACGCTATGGGCCGCCCGCCTCATGCCTGCCGGATGGTCGCGATCACGGTGTCCAAGATCGCCTCGGCGCCTGCGCGGGTCGCGCTTTCGGCATAGATGCGGAGCACGGGCTCGGTGCCGGAGGGCCGGATCATCACCCATTGCTCGTCCGCGAAGTCGAATTTGTAGCCGTCGAGGTCTTGGGTCCGCAGCACCTTGTAATCGCCGAACTGCGCGTAGGGCTGCGACTTGAGCCGCTGAACGATGGCATTTTTCTCAGCCTCAGCCAAGTGCAGGTCGCGCCTCTGGAAATTGAAGGAACCGACGATGCCGTAGATTTCCTGAACCAGTTCCGTGAGCTTTTTGCCGGAACGGGCCATCATTTCGAGGATCGTCAGGCCGATGTAGATGCCGTCGCGCTCAGGCACGTGGCCTGCGATCGCGATGCCACCACTTTCTTCGCCGCCCACGAGCACATCGTCATTCAGCATGATCTCCGCGATGTACTTGAAGCCCACCTTGGTGCATTCAACGGGCAGGTTGTAGAGCTTCGCGAGCTTGTCCACCTTGGGTGTGACGGAAAACGTATAGACCACTTTGCCGCTCAATCCCTTGACCTTGTGGAGGTAATGGATCAGCAGCAGGATGATGTGGTGGCTGTCCACAAAGTTCCCATCCTCGTCGAAGAGGCCGATGCGGTCCGCGTCGCCATCCGTCGCAAGCCCGTAATCGAGGCCATGGCTGCGGATGAGTTCCTGGAATTCGGTGAGGTTCTTCTCGATGGGCTCGGGCGCAGTGCCATTGAAACCCGGGTTGTGGTCCGCGTGGAGCAGGGTCGCATTGGGGAACAGCTTGCGGAATGCCCGCTGACCAGCGCCGTACATGGCATCGTATCCGATTTTGATCCCGGACTTGGTGATGAGATCGATATCGAAGCTGTCGCGGATATGGTTGAGGTACAATGCCTCCATGTCAAAATGCAGGATCAGTCCCTCCTCTTCGAGCTCCGCGATGGAGCGAGAGTAAACCGCAGGAACGTCCGGAATGAGTGCCTCCACGGCGGCGATGTCCGCAGGCAGCGACGGCCCACCGAAATGCCCCTTCATCTTGAATCCGCTGTATTCCGGAGGGTTGTGGCTCGCTGTGATCACGATGCCCGCGCTCACTTGCCGCTTGGCGACAGCGAGGCTGACCATCGGAGTGCTCACAAATCGCTGCGCGATAAACACTTGGATGCCATTGCTGGCCATGACGCGGGCCACAGTTTCATTGAAAAGCGGGCCATTGAACCGGCAATCGTAGCCGATCATCACGCTGGGCTTGGGGTAAGTGGCCTTCAGCCAATTCGCCATCCCCTCCGACACCCGGGTCAGGTTGTGGACGGTAAAGCCCTCGGCGATGATCGCCCGCCATCCGTCCGTTCCAAATTTGATGGGTTGCATAAGCACTTGCTGCATTGGACGCCCAAATTAAGGATTTGACTCGGAATGCATGGATGATTCAAGGTTTGTTCACTTGAAGCAAGCACAACGCGAGGTCTAGGTGCCGAGCCAATTCTGCGAATTCTGTGAATTCCGAAAATTCTGCTCCAGAATTCTGCTCAAAAAAATTAGGGCGCTCAACCATCCTGTGGGAGCTGCCCTAACCCTTGCTCTTGCTTGAAACAAATATGCGACGACTTTCTCCGGCCGGCAACCCCGATCTTACGCCTGTCTTACTTGGTCGAATGTGGAAATGAATGAAAAATGGGGTCTCTAAATGCTTTCAGGTTCTGAAAATCTTACTCGCTCGACTCTTTTTGATGGCCTGAACTCCGCAATTTTTCGGCCACCAAGGCACAAAGGCACCAAGTTGCTTGCGCCTAGCTTGGTGTCTTTGTGCCTTGGTGGCGACCAAACAGCACCCAATCGATCTTGAAACCCCGCTATCTTTGGGCCGATGGCAGAAACCACCAATTCGCACTCGATTTGGGAACGCCGATGGGCGCCGTTCGCGGTGATGGCGGCATTTGCCCTGCTGTATTTCCTCAACCGCAGCCCTTTCGTCGGATTCAATGACGGCCTGAGCTTCCTGCTGAGCGCCTCCACCGGTTGGGACCTCGCCACCAATGCGACGAGCCATTTCCTCTACAACAATCTGCAGCACCTGCTGCTCACCGTTCTGCCGTTTCTGCCCCATGTCTTGGTTCTGACCTCGTTTTCGATCTTATGTGCATTGGGGACGCTGTGGCTGGTGTACAAGTCGGGACGGCTCTTCACGCAGAGCCAAGCGGCGGCGCTCTTGCCTGTGATCGTTCTCGGAGTGAGTTTCACCTTCTGGCAACAGTCGGAGATCATCGAGGTCTATGCCTTCAATGGCCTCATTTTCATGGGCTATTTGCATTTGGCTTTGCGTGACATCGTCGCTGGGACGCGGCGGTATGCAATGGTGGTCAGTGCCTTGCTTGGGTTGGGATTGCTCACGCACATCCAGCACATCCTGTCCATTCCGTTTTTTCTGGTCTGGATTTGGGGGCGGAATCCGCTTTCAATTGCCAAACGACTTCTGGCGATGGTTCCCTGGATGGCATTGGGAAGTCTGCTCTTCATCCTGCCAGCGGTCACTGGACTGAATACCTGGCAGTCGGTCTTTTTCGAATCCAAGTTCCAGGACGAACTGCTTGGGATGGACATCAGGGCCTTGTTGAAAGGAGTCGCATTGGGCTTGGGGATGCTAGCTTACAACTTCCTGCTGCTCTGGATTCCAATCGGTCGGGGGTGGAGGCGGCTCTGGAGGGAAAAAAGGAAGACTTTCCTGTGGTTGGCGTTGTTGGGCTTGCCCTACCTCGGCTTCGCGATGAAGTATGCCGTCAATGACAACCATGTCTTTTACCTCTGCTTCCACTTCGTCCTGTTACTTCCGCTGGCAATCTGGGCCGATGCGCGCGACCGGAAATCGTTCAAATGGCTTTTTCCTGCTGCCTTTGTCCTGCCCATCTTGGTCTATGCCGCAACCACATGGATGGCGCCGCTGGTTCCTGCCCTGCGCCACTACGATGAAGCCAAGGCTTACAAGGGCGGGGTTACCCACCTCCTGTGGCCCGGGAAGGCTTGGGCGAAGGATCCTCTGGAATTGGCGAAGGCCCTTTTCGCTGTCAACCCCTATCCCAATGAGGATGAAGCGCCAGAGTGGAATTTCAAGGTTGCTGTTGACTACCTCTTCGACCAGAAGGAGATCGTGTTGGCGCCTAAGGAATCGATCGAATTAGAGGATTACGATTTCGAAGGGATGAAGCCGCCGCCACCCCCGGCCAACCCTGACCTAGCAGATTGAGCGGAGATTGCTTAATTTGATCCCGAAAATTTTCAATCAGATGCGCCTTCGGTTCCTGAAATCCCTTGCCTTGGCCACGGTACTGGTCGCTTCCAATGTCGTAGTGACCTCCTGCAAGTCGTATTGCCCCGCCATCGACGGCACTGGCAACACCGCTTCGCGTGGTGTAAGGCGGACATTCGGAAGGACAGACTGCCCCGGCGTGAACAGCACAGGCAACTACAAGCCCAAGGTCAAAAACAAGCGTGAGGATGGCCTCATGTCCGCCAAGATGGCCCGCCAAATGCAGAAAGCAGACAACAAAAAGGCCGGCCCCATAGAAAGCAAAAAACTACACTTTGATTAGTTGACAGTTGACAGGGGATAGTTGATGGGGAGTTGACAGTTGATAGTTGACAGTTGACAGCTCACGCGCGCCTAGGCTCTGGGCTACTCCACTCGTCCGGATGCTCGAAACCGCGACGTTAGCTCCAGAAGGTAGCTAGCAAAGTCCAAGAATTCTGAGAATTGCTGGCGCGATCTAAAGATTCAGTGAATCCTGTAAATTCTGCTCCAAAAACAGAAAGGCCACCCAAAGGTGGCCTTGCAGATACTATGTTGACGTTGACTGATTCTATCAGTTGGTGTTGTCGCTGGTGCTGGCCCCGGTGGTGCAAGAGGGAGCGCAGTAGCCCACCTTGAAACCGTTGTGAAGCGGGGAGCCGGACATCCAAGCGTAGTTGGTGGCAATCACGTTGCCGAACAGGCTGCGGGTCGTGATGCGGGCCCAGATCACCACGTCATCGCAATGAGGAGTGGTTTGCAGTGGGAGGACCACGGTGTAGTCATTCAGTGGTGAGCTGAGGGACTGCTGGCAGGGAAAATCCTCGACTTGGATGTTGCCATCGTCGTCGGTGGGGATGTTGGTGCCTTCGCCGCAGTAGATTTTGACCTCTTCGAGGAACTTGTATTGGTTCAGGTCGAAAATGAGGTAAAGGTCGGTGCTGCTATTCATGATTTCCACGCCGCCGAGGTCCAGGTTGCCGGACTTGATGCGGGAGAAAACGGAGGGGCCACACTGTTGGCTGGGGCGGGGAACCGGAAGATAGCTGCCCTGGACGGCTGCGTTGTTTCCTTCGGTGGGCTTGACCGACTCGGATTGGCAGCCGAAAGTGATGGCGGCGATACCAACTAGGAGGAGGAAGCGAGTGATAGTTTTCATAATTTTCCGTTGAAATCTTGCATACAATAATAGGGGGTCTTTTCAACATTTCCTAATGTGGTTGCAAGAAATTCTTCAACCTTACATGGAGCAAAAAAATCCATGGCTTCCCGGAAAATCTTGAATTGGGGGCTTTTGGGGCTGTTTCTAGCCCTCGAAGGGCTATTTTGATTCGTCGAAAAGGGTCATGGATCGCTGGATTTTTTGCAAAAACCTCCAAAATTCTTTCATCGTGTCTCGGGCTTGACCTTTGATGAGTGCCTTTGGGGTGCCTCAGGGATAGGGCACATATATATAGTGTCCCTCTTGAGGGCCACTCAAGGGCGTGTTGATCCCTTCCCGCAATCATGCAAGGGCATGCCTGCTACGGGAGCGGGGATTCAAATCAAGTTTTGGGAAGTTTTCCGAATCCAGTGCCTCAATTGGCGGGATGCGCGGAGGAAAGGTAGGTGCGGATGGCGTCCACGATGCGCTCGCTATGGTCACGGGCTTCGGTCTCAGCGAATCGGAGCACATTGTATCCGGCGGCTTCGAGGTAGCTGATGCGCATTTGGTCATAGGCATCCGGCGGGCGAATCGCGCCTTCGTGCTTGGACACCTCCACGATGAGCTTCATCGAGGGGCAGCAGAAGTCCACCACGTATGGTCCGATGGTAAACTGCCGCTTGAATCGCAAGGCATCAGTCTTCATCCCCTGCAAGCAACTCCAGATGCTAGCTTCTTGGGGACAGTGCTTGAGTTTCAACAACCTGTTCAAGGCTCAATTCAGCATTAATTCCGTCACCGGATAGGCTCCAGTGTTTTGACGATGCCAAGATAATAGGTCTTCCAATTCGTTCAGCAGGTTAATCGATTTAGCCTCTGAAAAATGTGACGAACCTTACATCCCTATCGATGAACTTGCTGCAACCATCCGATGAAAATGCACGCCTCAGCACCCCATGCCTAGATCACATGGGAGAACAGGGGCAATTTCTGCCGAAAACCTAACAAGCATTTTCCTTGAAAATCAGCCTTGAACGAGTCGGAGGAACTCGTTGCGCTTCGCATCCTCCTTGAAGGCGCCGGAATATTCGCTCGTGACCGTGACCACGCCGGAGTGCTCGACCCCGCGCATGGACACACACATGTGCTCGGCTTCGATCAGGACTGCAACGTCTTCGGTGCCCAAGGCTTCCTTGAGGTGGTTCGCGATCTGCATCGTCATGCGCTCCTGCACCTGCGGACGGCGGGCGTAGTACTCCACGATGCGGTTGATCTTGCTCAGCCCCACCACCTTACCGTTCGAGATATAGGCGACATGCGCCTTGCCCACGATCGGGACAAAGTGGTGCTCGCAGTTGGAAACGAAGGGGATCCCCCGCTCCACAAGCATCTCATTGTACTGATACTTGTTCTCGAAGAGCTTGATCTCAGGGGCATTCTCGGGATTGAGGCCACTGAAAATCTCCTTCACGTACATCTTGGCGACACGGAGCGGCGTACCCTTGAGGCTGTCATCCTCCAGGTCCAAGCCCAAGATGAGCATGATCTCCTTGAAATGTTTGGCGATGAGCTCGACCTTGAGGTCGTCGTCTCTGTCAAACGCGTCCGGGCGCAGCGGTGTCTCGAATGAGGTTCCCACGTGCATGTCGCCCAATTCTTCGTGGCTCATGCGCTCAGTCACCACTGTACTCGACGAAATTTCTTTCTGTTTCATAGACTGTCACCTTCAAAGTCTTGTCCATTTCAATGCGTGGACGAAGCAAATCCCAGACCACCACCGATATGTTCTCGGCTGTGGGATTGAGGTTCTTAAACTCAGCAGTATCCAAATTCAGATTTTGGTGGTCAAAACGCTCGACTATGACCTCATCGATCAAGTCAGCCAGCCACTTCAAGTCCACCACGTAACCCGTCTCCGGGTCAATCCCGCCTGTCACTGACACGATCAATTCATAGTTGTGTCCATGATAGTGCGGTCGATTGCACTTTCCAAACACTTCCCGGTTTTTTTCGTCGGTCCATGCAGGATTGTGCAGCCGGTGTGCGGCGTTGAAGTGCGACTTCCTGGATACAGTGACTTTCTTCATCTAAGGCTACAACATTACGCAATCGGGTTTGTTTCAGTTTCAGGTAAAAAAGATTAAACAAAAATTTCCGATGGGGAATGATGCCATTGTGATCGGTGCGGGGATAGCGGGGCTCACGGCTGCGGCGCTGCTCACTGCGAGGGGGCTGCGGGTCACGGTCTTGGAGCAAAATTGGCTTCCGGGAGGCTGCACGAGCTCCTATCCGCGTCATGGATACATCTTCGAATCCGGAGCGACGACCTTGGTGGGTCTGGATGCGGGCATGCCGCTGCGGCTGGTGCTGGACCGGACGGGCATTCAGCTCGAAGCCATCCGGCTGGAGATTCCCATGCGGGTGCACCTGTCGGGTGGTGAGGTGATCACGCGGCACGAGGCGATGAGCGATTGGATCGAGGAAGCGGAGCGGGCGTTCGGGGCACGGGGACAGCGCGCATTTTGGGAACAATGCCTCGATGTAGCGGAGCAGGTCTGGAAGACATCGGGGCGGCAGCTCAGTTTTCCGCCGAGCCGCTGGCAGGACTTGGTGGGCATGGCGCGGGGATTCGCTTTCGGGCAGTTGGGGTTGCTGCCGCATGCCTTCAGCTCATTGGAACAATTGCTGCGGAAGCATGGCCTGGCTGAAAATGCTCGTTTTCGTGCCTTCGTGGACGAGCAGCTCCTGATCACCGCGCAAAACCATGCTCCGGAGGTGAATGCCCTCTTCGGTGCGACGGCCCTCTGCTATACCAACTTTGGCAATTACTACCTGCCCGGCGGCATGATCGAACTCGTGCGACCCTTTGTGGACTACATCGAGCGGGGAGGCGGGAAGGTTCTGCTGCGGCATCGGGTCACCGAGGTGAAGGCATCCGAAGGCGGCTATGTCATCGGCACGCAGAAGCATGGGGAGTTCCGGGCGCCCTACCTCGTCTCGGGCATCCCCCTGAACAATACCCTGCCCATGTTCGGCGGCGACCTTCAGCGGCGGTGGGAATCCGCGACCATGGAGCCGACCCAGTTGCGGAGTGCCTTCACCATGGGGATCGTCTTCAAGCGCCGGCAGGAATTTGATTGCCTGCACCACCAGGTTCATCTGCCGCAGCCGCTACCGCAGATTGGTGGAGGGAGCATTTCCTTGAGCCTGAGCCATCCTGAGACCAGCTGCGGAGCCCCACGGCCTGTGCGGGGAGTGTAAGCACGCACATTTTCCCAGCCGCATGAAAATTCCATCACAGACAAATCGGTTATCGAGGCAGCGGCCGGGACCTGCTGGAGGGGCCGCGGATTTTTCCAGCTGGAGGACATCGTTCATCAGCACAGCTCAGACGCAGAAGTCCTGGGAAATGGACAGGCCGGGCCCATGGCTTCGTGGGCGGCTATCCGCAGTACCTCGACATCAAGCCCTGGCAAATGAAAGATGCCCGGCTGGACGGAAAGGGAGCATACATCTGCGGAGACAGCACCTATCCCGGCCAAGGCATCCCCGGAGCCTGCCTGAGCGGCATCATCGCATTTGAGAAAATGCGCGTGGACCATCGGCTGTAAGAGGCGAGGGGCGTCCCGCCCAATGCCGACTGGCACCAGGCCTCCGGCCTAGGCTGTAAAGGGCGTAGGAGATATAGAACGTAGATTTGGCAGTAATTCCCGCCTACTGCACCACGGCCACGACGCCCCATTCTCCCCAACAGAGCTTGAAATGTAAATCAGAGGACTCTAAATAGGTTTGGTCGCCCGGAATGATGCAGAATCGTTTGCAGTCCAGTCCCCGGCAAATCAGGGCCGAATCTTCAAATGACAATAGACCTATCTGCACGCTATTTCCCTCAACCTAGGCCAGAGGCCTATTGCCTTTCAGCGTTGGGCCCCCGACAAGCCGGGGCGTAGCAGAGGCCCCTCGCTTCACCCGAAGATCAAATGCCTTGCTTCCGGCACAAGCAGCACGAAGCTCACAAGCCATCCCACGATCACGAGTTGCAGGAACAGGTCCTTGAGCAAGACTTTGGTGGGGCTGCCGCTTTTTTGCTCGACGAATGTGATCTGCATGTATCGCAGGATGCCCAGCAGCACGAAGATCACGGTGATGTAGAGGTCGTGGGTCTTGAGGCGGGTCGTCACCTCCTCGGAAATGCAGTAGGAGATGTAGGACACGATCGTCACGGAGGCCATGACCATCATCGCGCCATTGATGAACTCCAGGTTGTAGCCGTCGATGGACTTGCGGACCTTTTTGCCTTCGGCGCTCAGCAGCACATCATCCCGCCGCTTCGCCAATGCCAGGAACAATGCCAACAAGTAGGAGCAGAGCACGATCCACATGCTCAAAGGCACCTCGCCCGGGCCTGCCGCCGCCGAACCGATGAAGAGCCGTAGCACGAAACCGAGGCTCAGCAAGGTAATGTCCAGGATCGGGATGTGCTTGAGCTTGAAGGAGTAGAGGAGGTTGTTGGCCATGTACACCCCGGTGAGCAGGAGGGCGTCCTTGCTCACGAAGTACATCGCGAGGCAACTCCCCACCGCGAGGGTGACCATCAAGATCAATCCATGCGAAACCGGAACGGCGCCGGAGGCGAGGGGGCGATCCTTCTTGGTCGGGTGATTCCTGTCCGCTTCGATGTCGAAGTAGTCGTTCAGGATGTAAATCGCACTGGCAACGAGGCAAAAGCAGATGGTCACGAGCACCGTAGGCCATACCAAGTCCATCTGAGTGAACTTGAACGCGAAAAACAGCGGGAACAGAATGAACCCGTTCTTCACGTATTGGTGGGGCCGCAGGAGCTTGATGTAGGGGCCGATCTTCATGTAGCCGCCAAGTTACAACTGCCTCGCGATTTCCACGAATGTATCCCACCATTGCACGTGACCTTGGTTCTTGCCGAGGCGGACAATGAGAAGGTTCTTGGCGGGATTCACATAGATATATTGTCCGAGGTGGCCA
>JAXLVK010000105.1:0-19124 GCA_046329055.1 Bacteroidia bacterium | reverse complement strand
TTTCGCTGGCCATGAGGTAGATCGCATGTCCGATATAGACATGGCGGTCGCTGCTCTGCTTATCCCACCATTCGAGCAGCACATCAAATGCAGCCCTGTCGCTCCCTATCCGCCAATACAACTGCGGCACCATATAGTCCACCCAGCCGTATTTCAGCCACTTGCGCGTGTCAGCGTAGAGTTCGTCGTAGGCCGACAATGCCCGGACAGTGCCGCTGCCCCGCAGGTCCTCGTCGTCATTCCGCCAAACCCCAAATGGGCTGATCCCGAATTTCACAGAGGGCTTGTTCAGGAAGATGCTGTCCGCAAGTTCCTCCACGAATGCATCAACATTGTGACGCCGCCAAGCCTTGATATCGGTGTAGCCATTGCCGTAAAGCCGGAAGCTGCGACTATCCGGAATGGGCTGCCCCGCGATGGGGTATGGATAGAAATAATCGTCCAGGTGAATGCCGTCGATGTCGTATTTCCGCACCACCTCCATCATCACCCGCACCAGGTAATGCCGCGCCTCGGGGACGCCGGGATCGAAGTATTTGGATATGCCGTAGGTGAAAAACCAGTCCGGCCTGTGATTCAGGAGGTTGTCACTCGCGACGCTGCTGTATTGGATGTGGGACAATGCCCGGAAGGGATTGAACCAGGCATGAAATTCCATGTTGCGCTCATGGCATTCCTCCACCATGAACTCGACCGGGTCATAAAATGGCGACGGCGGCACCCCCTGCTTGCCGGACAGGTACTGCGACCAAGGCACTAGCTCGCTCGGGTACAATGCATCACCCGCAGGACGCACCTGCACGAAGACGGCATTCATCCCAGCGCTGGAAAGCTGATTCAGGATCCGCGTGAACTCATTTTTCTGAAGGTCGCTGTGCATCCCCATCCGCGTGGGCCAGTCCAGATTCGCCAGTGTGCAGACCCACGCGCCCCGGAACTCCCGCTTGGGCGGCACATCCGATTGGCACCACAGCCTGCCGCACAGCAACAGCAGCACCGACATCAGCAAAATCCAGCGGCGAAGCAACATCGCCACAAAGTTAGAAATTCCCCTTGCCTGCCCTAGCCTCATTTACGGACTCCAACGGGAAAATGAATCGATCCCTTGCAAATGGGCAGTCCACCAAAACAACATCGGGTTGAGCCTTCGCCCAACCCGATGCATCCAGATAGGAAATCGCACTTACTTCTCGACGACGATCTTCCTGACAGACTTGTTCAAGCCAGCCTGCAATTCCACGGAATAGACACCTGCGGCCTTGTCACCCAAGACCACATGCACCTTGCCGACCTGGGTCGCGGGCACCACTTGCTTCCATACGATCTGACCAATGGCGTTGTAAACCTGAATCGTCAGGTCTTCCACCGCGGGCAGTTCGTAGGACACGAAGAACATGCCTTGGTTCGGGTTCGGGAAGATGTCCATGCCCAGCGGATCGCCCACGCTCACTGCCACGATGGTCGTGACGGTGTCGGTCACCACGAAGGTGCAACCATTGCCATCGGTGATGGTGCAGGTATAGACGCCACCAGCGAGACCTGTTGCGGTCTGTGTGGTCTGGCCATTGCTCCAGTTGAAGGTGTAGGGGGCTGTGCCGCCAGTCGGGCTCAGTGCGATGCTGCCATCGAGAGCGCCAGGCGCGCTTTCGTCAGTCACGCTGGACGTCGAGGTCAGGGCAGCGGCAGGCTGTGTGATGTTCACGGATGCGGTCGATGTGCAACCTGCGGCATCGGTCACCGTGACTGTGTAAGCACCTGCTGCTGCTGTCCTGCGGTCGCGGTGGTGTTGCTGTTGCTCCACAGATAGGTGTAGGGAGCAGAGCCACCGGTCGCGGTGACGGTTGCGCTACCATTGTTCTGGCCGAAGCAGCTCACGTTGGTCGGGCTGCTGATGCTGGAGTTGGGGGCGCTGCTGGCATTGATGGTGACGGATGCGGTGCCTGTGCAACCTGCGGCATCGGTCACGGTCACGGTGTAGCTGCCCGCTCCAAGGTTGATCGCCTGTGCAGTGGTCTGGCCATTGCTCCAGTTGTAGATGTAGTTGCCGTTGCCGCCCGTAGCCACAGCCGATGCCACGCCATTGTTTTGGCCGCAAGAGGTATGGGTGAAGTTCGGCACTCCCGCGCTGACTGGCGCTTGAGGTGGCAATGTTGACGGAAGTATCCCGGTGCAGCCTGAGGCATCGGTGACGGTGACCGTGTGGTTGCCGGAGGGCAGGTTGCTGACGGTCGCCGTGGTTGCCCCGGTGCTCCAGTTGTAGGTGTAGTTGCCATTGCCACCCGTGCCGATTGCAGTCGCGGAACCATTGTTTTGGCCGCAGCTTGTGCCTGTGACGCCAGTGCTGCTGGCGGTCACTGCAGAGGAGCCATTGATCACCAGGGTGAAAAGCGGTGGCCGTACAGCTCGGTGCTGATGTCCGTGACGGTGACGGTGGTAGGTGCCAGATGCCACGCCGGAGAGTGACCGTGTGGTAGCGCCCGTGTTCCAGATGTAGCTATAGTCTGTGCCACCGGATGGCGTCACGGTGCCACCGCCATTGGTCAGGCCGCAGGAGGTGGGATCATCTGGGTGATGGACGCCGTCACGTTGCCTGTGCTGCTGACGGTGACAGTCGCCGTGCCGATGCAGTTCGGGTTGCTGTTGCTGGTGACGGTCACGGTATAGACCCCGGCCGACAAACCTGTGACGTTCTGGGTGGTGGCACCGTTGCTCCAGAGGTAGGTGAAGTTGCCAAGGCCGCCGCTGGCGGTTGCAGAGGCGGAGCCGTTGCTGGCGCCGCAGCTCGCGGGTGCGGTCTGGGGCATTGGCGGTCACGCCAGAGGATGCGGCGATGGTGGTGCTGGCGGTGGAGGTACATCCGCGCTGGTCGGTCACGGTCACGGTAGTTGCCGCTGGCCAGGTTGTTGATGGTGGCGGTGGTGCCGCCGTTGCTCCAAAGGTAGCTGTAGGTGACGGTGCCGCCAGTGGCGGAGCCTGTCGCGCTGCCATTGCTCAAGCCGCAGCTTGTGGCGGTGTTGGTGGCTGCTGCGACCAATACTGCCGGCTGGGTGATGGTGGTGGTGGCGGGTGCGGTGCAGCCCCAGCTATCGCTGATGGTCACGGTATAGGTGCCAGCATTCAAGTTGTTGATGGTGGGCGTGGTGGCACCAGTGCTCCAGAGGTAGGTGTAGGGGCCGCCGCCGCCAACCGGGGCTGCGGTTGCCGATCCAGTGCTGCCGCCATTGCAAGCAACGTTGGTCGGGGTGATGCCCCCGGTCATGATGCAGGCAGCATTGGCGCAGATGTTGATCGTCCAAGCGGTGAGCGCGCCACCGTCCTGGTTGAACTGGTCTTGGATTTTCAGCTTCCACCATCCGGTTGGCGTCTGCCCGTTGAAGGCTGCGAGGTTGCCGCTGGGATGATAGGTCAGGCCACCTGTCGGTGGGCATGCGATCGTATTGTAGGCGGCGCCTGCGTCGTCAAACTTGATGTTGAAGTTGTCGTTGTCGGTGCAGATGTTGCTGAACAGGATCACGTTGGTGCCGGTGGGGCTGATCAGCGTGACGATCAGATCACTGACCCAGGTATGGGTGCCCACGAGGTTCGTGATGTTCACGTCGGTGATGGTGCCGCCGATCGGGACATAGATACTGTCGAAGACGGTCGGTGTGCCGCTGGCAGAAATGGTCACTGGCACGGTGGTGCTCACGCCGGAGTGGCAGGTCACTGCATCGGTGGTGAAGTTGCGGGTCGTGGAGAATGTGCCATTGCCACAGCCGTTCACTGCACGGACCCTCCAGAAGTATTGGGTGCTGCTGTTGAGTGCCGGGGAGGGCACGTAGCTCGCCACTGCCAATCCTGTTGCGGACCGCACGATGTTGGTAAAGCCTGCATCGGTGGCAATGTCAATGTTGTAGGTGCAACCTGATTGCGCGGCCCAGGTCAGTGTAGCAGTGGTGCTCACGTTGGTGGCGCCGTTGGCGGGGCTGGTGAGGGTCACCTGTGCAGGCACGCCGCTGGTCACGGACAGGGTCACGGTGGTGCTATGTGCGCCCGAAGAGGCGGAGCCGTTGATGGTGATGGTATAGGTGCCGGGGGCGATCGCGCCTGTGTTGCTGATCGTCAGGGTGGCATTGTTGCCAGGCGTGACCGGGTTGGGGCTGAATGTCGCTGTGCCGCCGACCGGAACACCGCTGGCGGACAAGGTCACTGCGCCTGTGTAGCCGCCGATGCTGCCGACCTGGATCGTGTAAACGGCATTCGCAGGGGCACAAATGGCTTGGTTGGTCGTGATCGCCGTCAGCGAGTAGTCCTGTGAGGGGGCTGTGATCGTGAAGTTCACGTTGCTGATGTCGAAGAAGATGTTGGCGCTCGCCTTCACCATGACGCGGGCCGTCGTCGTGGGCGTATTGGGCACGGTCACGTTGGCGGTGCCGTTGTTGGGCACGCCAGTGGCGAGGGTGGTCGGGAAGGTGTTGCCACCATCGGTGCTCAGGAAGATGTCCACAGTGGCGCAGGAAACGGGTGCTGCGGTAGTGTTGGCCACGTTCCAGGTCACGGTTTGTGTGGAGGTGCCGGGCCAGGTCACTGCTGTGTTGGGCGCGGTGACGACAAATGGGCCAGCGGTGCTCACGGCACGCACTGTGCAGGTGTCGTTGTCTCCGCAGCCGCCGCCGGGGTGGTTGTCACGGACGTAGCAGCCGAAGCGCATGTTGCGGGTCACGCTGGGCAGCACTTCCCAGATGGAGACGGTGCCTGCTGCGAGGTCGCTCAGTCGGGGGAAATAGCGGCTGCCGCTGGTCACAGGAGGACGGGAACGGAATTGAGGGCCACCTGTATTTGTGGAAACGGGAGGCTGGGTGTTCGTGGCATTGTCGTATTGCTCCCAGCAGTAGGTGATCGGGTCGCCGTCCGCGTCAGTGGCGGAGGTGGTGAGCACGAAGGGGGTGCTGATCGGGATCGTGTAGTTGCTCAGCAGTGAGGTCAAGCTCGGCTGATTGTTCGTGAGGCCGGGATTGGCATCGCAGGAAGCGCCGCCCGCCAGCAGGAAGGCGTAGATTTCCTTCAAGCTCACGATGTGGAAGTAGTCGTTGGAGTTCGGTTGCACGTCATGGGTACCGCAGATGCCGGCGTAGGCCATGATCGTGGTGCCGGAACCGGTTTCCATGGCCGTGGCATTGTTTTGGTTGCCGGCGCAGGAACCTTGGTTGGAGTTGAACGTGTGGTTGCCGCCGAATTGGTGGCCCATCTCGTGGGCGACGTAGTCGATGTCGAAGGGGTCACCGACAGGAGCCGCTGATCCGGTCACACCACGTGCCTTGTTGGTCGAGTTGCAGACCACACCCAAACCTGCCAAGCCACCTGAGTTCGTGCCAAACACGTGGCCGATGTCGTAGTTGGCGGAACCGATCACGGTGGTGGTATTGTTCTGGTTCTGCGTGATCATCGTGCCCGGGGTGCCGTTGGTGAAGGGGTCAGTGGCGGCATTGGTATAGACGATCAGGTTGTTGTTGGCGATGATGTTCAGACGAACAGCCATTTCCCGCTCATAAACGCCATTGACACGGTTCATGGTCGTCACTTGGGCAGCCTGTGCGAGCAGGACAGTACCGCCTTGGAAGGTGGTGTATTCACCCGTGGCGGAGAGCGCCAGGCGGTAAGTGCGCAAAATGCAGTCCCCGAACAGGCGCTGGCTGCTGCCTGTGAGGTCGGGAGCAACTTCGGTGGAGACACCTTGGAAGTCGCAGGTCATGACTTTGTTCACAGCCACAAAATCCTTCTTCAAGTAGCTGATGTAGAGCCCAGTCTCGCCCATTGCGTAGGGGTCGATATAGACCGTGCTCTTCTCGGCACGCAAGATCATGGCATGGAATCCATGCGGCGTGTGGTCGAGACGAATGTAGGCGGTCGGATCCTCGATGCCCTGCCCTGCGTATGTCCGGATCTCGGGGAACATGGCCGCCAAGGGGGCCTCCATGATGGGAGAATAGACGATCCGGAAGTGCTGGAACCCACCCTCAGGCATCGGCAGGCTCAGGATATGGCTCGATTGCTTGATGCTCACGGTGTTCTCATGCGGAGCCTGAGTCAGGAAGGACTTCATGCCATTGAAGTCAAGGGCCAATCCCCTGAATTTCGTGGGGAAAATGTACCGGGTCCCGGTCGTTTGCATCTGGCGAGGACTGCGGTCGGACCAGAGCGAGTTGCTGCTGGCATTGACCAATGTCATCTGACCCAAAGCAAAGGAATTGGCTAGGGCATATAGGATCAGCCCCGCCAACCATTTGAAGGCGTAATTTCTCATGACCTTAAAGAAGTAAATGTTCGATCCAAACCTAAATCACTAGGATTTCAAGACTTAAAGTTACCTCTTTCCCCATTCCGATTTTGTTGCAAAGCCGACATTCCACAGCAAATCGCCGCGTTGGGGAGAACTTGTGAGCTTTGGTGGGTGGGAAGGGTCTGGCAGGGCGCGCCCTTTCTCGCTTCGAGCCTCTGCCCCCTTGTCACTTCGAGCCGGCGCAGCCGGGGAGAATTCTCTGGGGTTCGATTAGAAGGATATTGGATAAATAAGCTCTAGCCACCAAGCTTGGACACCCCTCACCCCTGCCCTTCTGTTGAGCTTTCGGAGCCTTCGGTTGCCTCTTCGGTCTTGGGAGCGGCCTTGGTGACGGGCGGCACGGGATCTGGCGCGGGCGTTGCAGGCGGCGATGGCTTGCCAAATCTCAGGCTCAACAGGCTTTGCAACTGCTTGTACCAATACGTCGATCCCAAGGACACAGCGCCCACGGTCAGGATGAGTCCCGCGATCTTCACCAGCCACCATTCGGCGGGACTTTTGCTTTTGTCCCAGCCGGGATTCCAGGGCTTGATTTCTGATTCCCAGCCGATTGGCAGGACTTTCGCGGCATTGATGTCGCGGTAGAGCAGGTCAAAGTTTCCCTTGATCGCCCGCAGGTCTTGCGCCGTTTGAACGGAATCGTTCTTTTCCTGCACCACCGTCTGCGTGATCGTCATCGTCGAATCGGAGGTCCGGGCGGTATCCACGACCGTGGTGACAACCGGTGCGACAGCTGCCCCACTCCTGCCGACTGAATCCACGAGCGCCTGAGCGGCCCCGACCGTCGCAGTCCGCAGCTCATCGTCATTCCAGAAGAGCTTGGCCATGTTCAGGGTGTCCGCATTCATCGCCACCACGACCCCCACAGAAACCACCGTCACCCACAGCCGCATCCGCTTGCGATACCATTCGGAGACGTGTACCATGCTCTCGTCAAACCAATTTTCGATCTTCTTCCGCATCGTATCGAAATGGTTGGCGCTGCTGCGCAACATGTTGAGCATCCGTAGCTTGGTCGCCTCGTCCTTGATGGTCAGGATGCGGTCCTCGATCACCTTGAACTGCTCCGCCTCGCTCAGTTTGTCATTCTTGCCGAGGATGTCCAGGACTGCGATCGCAAAGTTCCGCGCCGGAATGGATGTAGGATCCCCCAATTGCTTCTGAAACGGCGACGAGATCAGGTGATGCTTGTACAGTTCACCGACGAAGCCATTGTAATGCTTGTCGTCCAGGAGCTTGCCCAGCGCCATTTTCATATGCCGCTGCCGCAGCTTGGTCAACTTCACCCCCAACTCCACGATCCCCGAGCAGATGATGCTGATCGAGAAATAAGCGAACACCAACCCGATGCCCACCTCGATGATTTCAGTTCCAAACATTTCTTTGCGACACTTGTAGGGTGATCCTAATTTCTAAGCCAATATAGGCTTTTTCAGTTAGCAGATAGCATGGAGCAGATAGCAATGACCTTACTGCACCAGCATGCAGAGCTGCCACCTTTCTTAGGTAGCAGATAGCATGTAGCAGATAGCATTGACCTTACAGCCTAGGCGTGCAGAACTGCTATTTGCTAACTGCTAAAGGCTATCTGCAAGACTATTCCTGCTCCAAAAACCGCTCATAGCCTTTGGCTTGCAGTGCCTCGGCGCTCTCCAGCACCTTCTTGCGGAGCGTTTCCTTGTAGGCGACGACCTTGTCCAGCACCGCCGGATTGCCCGCACCGATGATCTGTGCAGCCAAGATTCCTGCATTTTTCGCCCCATTCAGCGCCACCGTCGCGACAGGAATGCCGGCTGGCATTTGCAGGATGCTCAGGATGGAATCCCAGCCATCAATGGAAATCGTGGCTTTCACAGGCACCCCGATCACAGGCAATGGCGTGACAGATGCGACCATGCCCGGCAGGTGCGCCGCGCCGCCCGCACCCGCGATGATAACCTTCAGGCCTCGGGAAACCGCGCTGCTTGCATAGTCCATGAGCCGCTCAGGCGTACGATGCGCGGACACGATCGTGATCTCAAAGGGGATGTTCAGGTCGTGAAGGAAATCAGCGGCCTCGCGCATGACCTTCAGGTCGGACGAGCTGCCCATGATGATGCCTACTTGGGGGTTTTGCATGAGATTGCTTTCAATGTATTCTTGACAAACTTGGCCTTTTCCCGGGCCGATTGCAATTCGTCCGCGATGATCGTGACGTGTCCCATCTTGCGGAAGGGGCGGGTCTGCTTCTTGCCGTAGATGTGAACATAAACGCCCTCCATCGCAAGGACTTCGTTCAGACCCTGATATTCCACATAGCCTGTCTCGCCTGGTTCGCCGAGCAAGTTCACCATCACTGCCGCGGAACGCGCCTTCACCGAGCCCAAGGGAAGGTCGAGAATGGCACGGATATGCTGCTCGTACTGAGAGGTATAGCTACTTTCAATGGTGTGGTGCCCGCTGTTGTGTGGGCGGGGCGCGCTTTCATTCACCAATATGTTGCCTTCTCCATCCACGAACATTTCTACCGCGAGGATGCCGACGAGGTCCAGTGCCTCTGCCACCTTCATGGCGATCTCTTGGGCCCGCTGCTCCAGTTCATGACTGAGACTCGATGGACTGAACAGGTACTCCACCAGATTGGCCGTCGGGTGAAACTCCATCTCCACCGTGGGAAATGCCGATACTTGACCGCTGGGACGCCGCGCCACTATCACAGAGATTTCCCGCATCCCGGCAACGAATTCCTCGATGAGGCCAGCCCCTTCATCCAATTTCGCCACATCATCTGCCGACCGCAGGATGCTCACTCCCCTTCCATCATAGCCCTGCGTCGCCGACTTTTGCACACAGGGAAATTTCAAATCCCGGTCCAGCAATTCCGCCTTGCTTTGGTAAGTGAAAAATGGGCTCGTGGGGATGTCATGGGCCGCATAGAATTCCTTTTGGAGGCGTTTGTCCTGGATGATGCGCAGCGTCTGTGGCTTCGGATAGACCCGGGTCCCCTCCTGCTCCAGTCGTGTCAGCGCCTCCACATTCACGTGTTCGATCTCGATCGTGAGCACATCCACCATCTTCCCGAAGCGATACACCGCCTCGAAGTCCTTGAGGTCCCCGACCTCGAAGACCTCCGCCCGTCCCTTGCAAGGCGAGAAACTCGACGGGTCCATCACCGCCGTGCGGATGTCCATCCGGCTCAGGTCCTGCAGCAGCATCTTCCCAAGCTGCCCACCCCCAAGGATCCCCAACATGAAGTCAGAACTGAAGTATCGCGACATGGGGGCGAAGTTACGGGGCGGGATGGAAATTATCGATTGGCAATTGGGAATATGGTGACGGGAGAGCACCCGACAACCATTTTGTGGAATTCGCAACTCGGGGCCAATGATCTTGGAACCAAATTAGAAAACATACAATAGACGGCATTGGAGCACCAAGGCGGCGGATTTGGCTTGGAAACTTTCCGGAAACCATCTATTTTTTGAATAGAATCAAAAATCACAGTGAGAATCGACATCAAGGCCCTTCTTCTTTTGCTGGTATGGACTGGCATGTGCATTCCTGTTCGTGGCGTCATCGTTTATGTGAGTCCGACGGGTTCAGGCGCCGGGAGCTCCTGGGCTGATGCTGCCAATGGCGCACAGTTGCAGACGCTGATCAACGCCTTACTGCCCGGCGATCAAGTATGGGTGATGACAGGCACCTATTTGCCCACCATCGGAGCAGGCCGGAATGCGACATTCACCATGCGTAACGGCGTCAAAATCTACGGCAGCTTCTCCGGAACTGAGACGGACTTGTCCCAGCGCTCCCTCGCCAATGGCCCCAATAGCATCTTGAGCGGTGCGATCGGGACAGCAAGCATGGCTGACAATTCCTTCCACGTCGTGACCAATGGGACCGGACTGGACACGACTGCTCTGCTGGATGGTTTCGTGATCCGGGACGGAAACGATGACCGAAGCCCCAACGTGGCCAACAATGGATTGGGCGGAGGAATTTTCAACAATGGTGGCGGTGGTGGCGCTGTATGCAATCCCCAGATTCGCAACTGTGTCATCACCAACAACTTTGCCCAGTTCGGAGGTGGCATTTTCAACAGCGGACAGTCCGGCGGTAACGCAAGCCCCTACATCAAAAATTGCATCATCGTGGCCAATGGCGCCTATATCGGTGGCGGCGGGCTGGACAATTTTGGCCTTGCAGGGAACGCAAATCCTGGTATCGTCAACACATTGGTGATCAGTAATGTAGCTGGTGGCCGCGCCGGAGGCATGTATTGCTGGGGCGGCAACAATGGGAACGCGAATCCTTCCGTGCTCAACTCCGTTTTCGCCTACAACACCGCCTTGGACACCTTTCCCACCCTGCCCGATGGATTCGATGGCGGCGGCGGAGGTATCGTGGCGGACCGCGTGAACTCCCCTCCCGGCAGTTTTTCCGGCAATGCCAATCCCGTTTTTCGGAACTGCATTTTCTGGGGCAACACCACTCCTGGAACAGGGCCACAGTTCGAGTTGTTGGGAGGTGCGACCTTTGCAGCCACCTATTCCGATGTCAACCTCACTGGGCAGGCACCGCCGCATGTGATCTCGGGACCTGGGACAGGCAACATCAATGCCGATCCCCTGTTTCTAAATTCAGCCCTCGGTGCAGGTGTCGATGGATTTTGGTTGACAAGTGACGACGGCTTCATCCTGCAAAGCGGCTCGCCTTGCCTGAATGTCGGCGACAATGCCGGTTTGCCCTCGGGCGACATCCGCAACCATGCCCGCATCGCCGACTTGGTTGTGGAAATGGGCGCCTACGAATCCAATTCGTCCTTGCTGCCCATCTTCGCGATGGAACTGACGGGGGCAGCAGTCGGCAACCACAACCACCTGCAATGGCGGCTAGAGCACCGGATTGGCTCCAAGACATTGGAAATCCAACGCAGCAGTCAGGGAATGGCATTCGAGACCATCCAAGTCTTGGACCAAGAGGCCACCTCTTACAATGCAACCCACGGCTCCTTTGTCGATGAACAGGTTGTAGCATCGAGGCATTGGTACAGGCTGCAAATGATTGACAACAACGGCCATGTCTTTCATTCGGAAACCATCTTGATTCAAAACGAGGACCATGCAGCTTGGTCGGTCTATCCCAACCCAAGCAATGGCCACCTGAACATCATCGGTGGTGAAGTTGGCCCCATGCAGGTTCAAATCCGGGACATGGCCGGCAGGTTGGTGCTGGAACAAAGCTTTCAAGATGGATCCAACGGTTTGGCGCTCGACGGCCTTCCCAGCGGCATGTATTCGCTGCGGTTGTATCAATCGGGGCATTCGGAAGACCACCGAGTAGTGAAGGAGTGAGGGAGCAAATTCCTGTAGCCGATTGTACGAGTACTTGCCCTGGGTAATGTTCTCATAGCAGCCCTCACCGCCCACTTCCCGCTACACCTTCCACCTTTTCCACAACCTATCCATTTCCAGCACCTTGCTGCCTCACCTACCTTTGCGGTTTGAGCTTGAATATTTCCATGAATCGCATGAAGACATACCGTTCGTTGCTGCTGGGGGCCGCCCTTTCCTTTGGCGCATTGGCTTTGCCCGCCCAGAAGATCTTCTGGCAAAAGGCCATCGGCGGCACCGGTTACGATACTGGGATGCGGATGATCCCCACGGACCACAACTGCTTTGTCCTCGCTGGCACCACCAATTCGCGGGACGGCATCGGCAAGGGGAACCACTCGATATTGGAGAAGTTTGACATCGTGGTGAGCCGCGTCTCGGCGGAGGGTCATGTGATCTGGAAGACCAGCATCGGTGGGTCGCTGGACGAGCAACTAGCTGACATGAAGCCCACTGCAGATGGTGGCGTCCTCGTGATCGGCACCACGGAGAGCACCGATGGCGACTGTAGCGAGAACCACGGCAAGATGGATTTCCTCCTCGCCAAGCTGGATCGCGGTGGCAAGTTGCTCTGGAGCAAATGTTATGGCGGTGTGGGCAATGACCAAGGGCTGGCTGTGATGGAAACGAGCGACGGTGGCTTTGTGATCGGCGGAGAAAGCGGTTCCCGCACAGGCTCCATGACCCACCACATCGGCGCATTGGACGCATGGGTCGCCAAACTCGATGCAGGAGGCAATGTCCTGGCGGAGAAGACTTTCGGAGGACGTGGAAACGAGCGGGTGACCAATTTGATCGAGGTCAAGAAGGACCGCTACCTTGCTGTCTGCGCGACCACTTCCACCGACGGTGACGTGAAGGATCCGCTCGGCGAAAAGGACGTTTGGCTTGTCTGTTTCAGCAAGAACTTCGACGTCGTGTGGCAACGCACCTATGGCGGCAGCGACTTCGACGAAGTCAAGCAAATGATCCGCACCAAAAGCGGCGACCTCGTGCTCTGTGGAACCAGCTTCAGTGATGACATCGACCTCGAAGGCAGCCCCAACCGTGGACAAGGCGACTCTTGGATGTTCAGGATCAGCGATCAAGGCAACCTGAAATGGAGCAAGCTCTTCGGCGGCGCGAGGAACGAGGGCGGCAATGCCATTTCTCAAACCCCGGACGGCGGATTCATCATGGTCGGCACCTGCAACTCCCTCGACAAGTTCGTGGAGCGCAACAATGGCCTCTACGATGGCTGGGTCGTGCGCGTGGACAGCATGGGCAACAAAGTCTGGTGGTACAATTTCGGCGGTGAGGCATTCGAATACCTCTATGATGTGATGGCCCTCGAAGGCGGCAACTACCTCGGCATGGGCTTCGCTGAGAGCGCCAAGGGCGACCTGCTCGCGCTCAAGAAGGAATTCGGCAACGATTTCTGGATGCTCCGCTTCGGCGATCCCGGTCAGGACAAGGACAATCCCCTCCGCAGCCTGCCCTACCTCGAGGGCACCGTCAAAAGCGGTGGCGATGGCACTCCCATCTCCTCCGAGATCATCCTCACCGACAACAAGACATTGGCCAACGTCAAGAAGATGAAGAACAACAAGGGCACCGGATGGTACCAAATGGACCTGCCCTTGGATGGGAAATTCTCCGTGATGTTCAGCTCACCAGGCTACATGTTCTATGGTCAGGACTTGGACTACAGCTTGTTGGTGGCTGGCCCGGAATTGCGCATTGATCCTGTGCTGCAACCGATTGCCATTGGTAGCAAGGTTGTCCTGAACCTGATCGTCTTCGAAACTGGCAGCTACGAACTCAAGCCTGAGTCAGAGCCTGAGTTGCGCCGCTTGAAGTACTTCTTGGAAACGAATCCCACAGTCAAGGTCGAAATCAGCGGCCATACCGACGCCACCGGCAACCTGAGCACCAAGAAGGAACTGAGCGAGCGCCGCGCCGTCCGTGTCCGTGACTGGCTCCTGAAAGCAGGTGTCCCCGGCCGCCAAATGCAAACCGCAGGCTACGGCGCAAGCCGCCCCATCGGCGACGAAACCACCGAAGAAGGCCGCGCCAAAAACCGCCGCGTAGAAGTCGAGGTCGTGGAATTGTTGAACTGAGGCAGAGGATGAGGCAGCGGATGAGGCAGCGGCGTCCCGCCGCATGCCGATCGAACGGCTGGCCTCTGGCCAGCGAAAACCAAAATCCGATAGCACAGTAGGGATCCCAATCCCTAGGGGCGACCGGTCCTTACAATGTTATGAATCAGTTGCTTATGCAACATGTGCTGCCTCATCGCTGATCAACTGCATTTAGCACGAACCGACAATCGGGCAAAAATGCAATTCCCAAGAACGCTGTAGGGACAGGTCGCGACCTGTCCCTACAGCGTTCTGAATCAATGATTTGACCAGAAATTGAACCTTCTCAATTGGGCATTTCAGAATGCAGGCAAATACCCACCCCGCACATAAACCCCCAGCACCCGCCCCATCAACTCTCGTCCAACAAGCGGATTGAATTTGGATTTGGAACGAATGTCGCCGACCCGAGGGGTCCAAGCAACCTCCGGATCGAAATGCGTGAGATCCGCCTCATTCCCCTCAGAGATGGTTCCCGAAGGCAATCCCAATACCTGTCGCGGCCCAGAACTCAGCCCCGCAACCAGCGCTTCCAAGGCCCTGCCATCGCCACTGATCCCCGTCCAAGCACCCGAAAAAGCTGTCTCCAGGCAATCCGCCCCAAACGATGCATCCACGAAATCATGCGTCTTCTCCTCCAGCCCCTGCGGATGGTGCCCGCTACTCACGACATCGATCGTTCCATCCAGAACCGCCGCGCGCAATGCCTCAACGGAAGCCCTGTCCCTCAAAGGCGGATACACCTTGGTGACCGCGTCAAATGCTTCATTTTCCGATTCATCCAGAATGAGGTAAAGTACTGATGTCTCAGTGCTTACCTTCAGTCCAGCTGCCTTTGCCGACCTGATCGCATTCACGCCCGCAGCTGTGGTCACCGGCCCGACGTGCAGCCGCCCGCCATAATGCGCAAGCAGGCGCAGGTCACGCTCCAGCATCACGATTTCCGCCGTCTCCGGCATGCCTTTCAGGCCCATCTTGACTGAGCTCACGCCTTCTGCCACCATACACTCCTCCGCCAATGCCTGGTCAATAGGCGAATTGATCAGGAGGCCGCCGAAGCCTTGGAGGTACTGCAATGCGCGCAATACGAGGCCGCCCGATTGGCTGCCGCGCCGACCATCGGTGAAGGCGATCGCCCCGGCTTGCTGCATGTCGTAGAGCTCTGCGAGGTCCTTACCGTCCGTGCCGACGCTCATCGCGCCTGCGACATGCAGGTGAATAGGCAGGCGCTCCGCGCGGTGCAGCAGGGCGCGTACTTGTCCTGCATTGTGCATGGCGGGTACGGTCGTGGGCAAACCCAGCACATGGGTGAAACCGCCCGCGATCGCTGCTTTGGAAAGGCTGTCCAGGTCTTCGAGCCATTCATGGCCGGGGTCCGTGAGTTCACAGCGCATGTCCACCCAGCCGGGCGAGATGCAGCCTCCCTCCTTCACCAGCGCTCCCTGAGCCACAACCATTTGCCCTGTGAGGGTGATCTTGCTGATCCGACCAGCCTCCAATGCCATATCCACGCGTTGCCCATTCCATTCCGAGCCGCGATCCACGACCAAGACATTGCGCAAATACATCTGCTCCATCAATTTGTAGCGGGTTTGGTGCCGATTTTCAAGATGAGGAACTCTGCCACGAAGAACAGCAACGCGGCGATGAGGAAGTATTTCCAGAGGGCCACACCCTCATTGCGGGCTTGGATTTCCTCGCCGAAGCTGCCCCGGATGGCGGCGCTCACGTGGATGCCGTCATTTCCAGTCGAGGCGAGCAAGTCACGGATTTGCTGCTCGCTCCGCGCGGTCAGTTGCGACTCGGCGTCAGGCACGTTGAAGCTGATTTTTTCAAGGATGGTGTCGCCTTGGGCGAGGTCGTAGTTGCCTTCCTTGAGCTTGAGTTGGTCGAATTTCAGCACCACAGAGCCGCTTTGGACGAATTGTTCCGGGGTGGCTTCTTGGGCTTCAGCCCCTTTCATGTGGATGACATCCTTGCCCTCGGTCTTGATCCGCAGCACGGAGGTTGCACCCAAGTCCATGGCCGCCTCGACCCGCTGGGTTTGGTTCATCATCCGGGCGAGCTGCACCATGAGGGCGAGACCGCTGGTCTTGATGGTGAGATCCGTCCAGCTTTCGGCGGGATTCATGGCGAATGTGTAGAACAGGCCATTTTCCGGACGTGACTCCACCAATATCGGCGCGCCATCACCGAGACGGAGGATGGTGTTCTGCACTGCATTGTTGGAGGGGCGGAACTCGTAGTATTGGTAGGCAGTGGGGCCGTCAAATTTCTTGCCGGGGCCTTTTTTCGCAAATACACCTTCGAAGACGGGGTGCTCGAGGTCCACGCCTGCGGCGACTTGTCCCGCATCATTCTTGATCAGCTTCCCGAATTGCCCGATGTTCAATGCCTGGAAGAAGGGGTTCACGCCCCCGGCATTCATCGCCTCGCCCGGGAAAAACAGCAGGCTGCGGCCGTCCTTCAGGTGGGCGGTGAGTTTTTCCTGCAATCCGGTGGTGATTTCATTCAGTCCCACGAGCATGATGCTCTTGTAGTCGCTCAGGCGCTCCCCGGCGATCTCACGTGCGCTGATGAACTTGACTTCGAACTGGTCCACGACTTGGCCGCTGAACATCAGGCGCAGCTTGGAATTGGGCTTTTCCTCGGCGACCAGCATTTTCTCGCGGTACGGGACGTAGTAGCTGAAGTAGCGGCGGTTGTCGAATTCGATGGGCCGATCGTCGATTTGGATATAGCCTGTCTGCCAGCCCGGTGTCTTGGGGAACAGGTTGACATTCACTTCCCTGCGTTGGTTCGGTTCGAGGTCTTCTGTGGCAACCGGCCTGTCCTCGCCATTGGTCACGATGCGCAGGGCCACGTTTTTGAGCGGCTCGGGGCTGTCATTGACCAGGGTCATTTTCAGGTTGACGGGCTTCTCCTTTTCGATGATCTGTGTGGTGATGGCGTGGTCTGCGATGTAGGCATTTTTCAGTGCGCGGTTGCTCAGGGGCACCAGGGTCAGGTCCACTCCTTCCGGCAGTTTCAGCGTGAGCAGGCTGTCAGGCAGCACGGTGGAGCTTTGGAAATCGCTGATGAAGTAGAGCGACCTGCGGCCGTTGGAGGCATTCGAGAAGATGTCGCCAGCGACCGTGACGAGGTCCGGCAGCGAGCGCGTGTTCTGAGCGATTTCCAGCTTGCGGATTTCCTTGACGGCGGCTTGCTGCTCCCCGAAATTGAAGTGCAGGCGCGGCTCGTCACTGCCCATCACCAGGAATTCATCGTTGCGGCCGTGAGCCTCGATGATTTCGCGCGCAAATTCCTGTGCTTGAACCCAATATTCACCCTTGTCATTGCCGCCCTTCATGGAGTAGCTGTTGTCGAGGACCACAGCTACTGAAGCGCTGCCCACGGCAACCACGGATTTGTCGCGCCGCCACACCGGGTTCGCGAAGACCGCCACGAGGGCGAGGATCGCGAGGATGCGCGCTGCGAGCAAGAGCCACTGCCTGAGCCGCATCCGCTTGACCACGGACTTTTTCACCTCTTTCACGAGTGAAATGTCCGAGAATGCCAAACGCTTGGGACGCCGGAAGTTGAACAGGTGGACAATGATCGGTATGAGTACCGCGAGTGAAGCCCAGAGGAATATGGGGTTAAGAAATGTCATCCGAGGGCCAATATTACGGAAAGGGGATCAAAATTTGGGAAATATCAATGCCACAGAATTACCCACATGGCCTCTTCCCCATGCACCGATTCCCTTGCCGCAGGGATGGTCCCGGTCAGGAGAAATTTGCGATGTTGGTCACCAACTCACCGGGGATGAAGGCGAAGGAGCCGTTTTGCAGCTTGCCCACCTTGCAGAACAGCAGCCGACGATTGGATTTGCCCTCGATCAAAATCTCCTGTTGGACAATGAATACCGTGTCGTTGATGAAAGTGCTGGTTGAGCCATATTCCGGCTCCACAGGCAGCTGATCGAAGGGGATTTCCGCTTGCAAACCCTGTGTCACCCGGAGGAGCTTGCACTTCCCTTCTGGCAATGCGATGTTGGGGATGGCCTTGTCCAGGCTCAGTTTCGATGCTTCATCGAACCGCGGCAGGTACAGGTGGTAGGTTGCATTGCCCGATTCCATGCCATTGCCGTTCTTGGTGGGTGGCGTTGCCGTGAGGATGTACCGCTGCCCTTGCACGTACACCTCCGGTGCGATCAGATTGGCGGCTGTGCCCTGGACGCCGACGTTCATCGGGATCAGATTGTCATCCAATTCATCGAAATCCATGAAAAAGGGTTGCTCCTTGCCAAAATTGGTCTCCAAAAGGCGGATTTGGGCCACGGGGGCTTTGTCGCCGTTTTGGACGCGCACCTGATAGGCCGCCAAGGCAAAGTCCGTGAAGTAATTGATCAGCAGGGCTTTGTCCTTGTTTTCATCGGGTGTGGGCTTCCTTGTGATCCGCCTCAAACCCAGGAGCAGGAAATTTCCATTGCTGAGATCATACATGTCCTGCGCGACCAGATCGTCCATGTCCCAAATGGTGCGGCCATCCTTGCTGTCAATTAGGAAGGTACGCACGGGAATTTCTACCAGGAACGGCACCTCGCTGATGAAGAACAGGGGCCTGTTGACTTCGAAATTGTTGATGCACCGGACTGGAGTGCCGCCTTGGACGCCCTTGCCATTGAAGTAATCGCGTTGCAGCTCTGCCTTCGCCTTTTCACCGCCTTTGCGGAAACATTCTCGGAAGTGCCGGTAGAAATAGCTCTCGTTGCCATTGTTGCCGGAGTCGGTTTTGATTGGGGTGACGCCGTCTTTCAATGAAAACAACCATTCGGACTTCAGAAAACCTTTGGAATTGAGGCCCAGGGGTGGATAGACCGTGACAGTGGCTTGAGCGGGCACCCCGAAATCTACACGATTGTCGTTTTGGTTGACGCCTTTGAAGCCGGGGACGAGGGCTCCTCCGTTGTCGTTTGCCTTCCTGGGCAAGGAATGCGCGATGGTCAAGAAGCTCAAGGCATTGGAGTCTGCTCCTCGTACTTCCCGTGGATGGAGGTAGATCAGGCCATAACGACGCCCGCCCACATCGGAATCGGCTGGATTGTCCACGCCTGCCTTGCGAGGTCCGGCATCCCGGGGGCTTGAGGCATAGATGCCCTTCTTGTTGCGCTTCAGGGCGATGTTCAATCCCGGATTGAGCACATCACGCTGCGGGGTAAATGCCTTGGTGTTCTGCCCATTGGGGTCGCTGACTTGGCTTTCCAGCACCATGCTTGGCCGCTTTGTGAGGTCCAGGCAGTCAAATGCCATCACCAAGCCCTTGTTGAAC
>JAXLVK010000104.1:0-19539 GCA_046329055.1 Bacteroidia bacterium | reverse complement strand
CGGTCTGCGGGCAGCCCGAGGCCGAAACTTTTCCAGATTTTGCTGAATTGCCAGCCAAAAAGGCCCAATGCCGCCACAGTGACGATGGCAAAGAGGATATTGTCGATCACACCCATGCTGTAAAATTCACGCTTCGGACAAACGTATGCAATTGGCCCCCAAGAAAAAAATCAAAAACCCCTTGCGTGTCGAAGAAAATTGCGTACATTTGCAATCCCAAAACACTGATGCCCCGGCGGAAGTGTGAAGGATGGTGCGGTAGCTCAGTTGGTAGAGCAATAGACTGAAAATCTATGTGTCGGCGGTTCGATCCCGCCCCACACCACAGAAAAGACCCCTGAGGCGCGTGCTTCGGGGGTTTTTGCTTTTATTCGTATTGGCTATCTTTTAATCGCTTCGAAATGGAAACTCATCCAAACAATGGCCCCGATTACTCCAAGGTGGACAGCCGCGAGAAGGCATTGGCGCTGCATCAGAAAGGGGAACTGGTCCGGATGTACCTGTTTCCGATCGAATACGGGGGGCAGGAGCTAGAATTGAACTGCGTCTATGTGCCGGAATTCGTGGCGGTGCTGAAGGCGCGGTTCGACGACATGGTCGGCGAACTACTGGAGGACGGGAAGGTGAGCAGCTACAGCGCGACGCCTGAGTACCGCGGGAAGAGCTTCGTGCCGTGTGCGCTGGTGCTGGAGGCGAAGGGCGAGGGTGGGATCGTGGAGCGGGTTGAGGTTTGGTGAGGGCTTATGAGGGCATCAAAAGAGGTTCTGGCTGAAATCAAGGAATTTGAGCCAAAAGCGGGGAATTGGTTAGGGCTTGACGCTTTGTTGAATGAACTTTGGGAGTCAGGGTACCAGGAAAATTTTGTTGGTGACTTACTGGGTGTCTTTGAGAAATATCCAGACGAAGACGGAGCTGGGGTATTTTGGAGTATTGTTCATGGAATTGAGAGTCATGGCTTCTATGAAAAACAACTGGTCGAATCCCTGAAGCGTCAACCCTCCGAAATGGGATTGGTATTGTTATTACGAATCAAGAACTCTGGAGCAAAAACTGTTGGCGGAATAGGGATTGATCAAGTTGTGGCTGATCTGATTTCTAATGAGCGTATGTCTCCGAGATTGAGACAGCAAATCATCGAAATTTGGGGATAGCGAACGGCGATCAGCTCTGAGCGTTGGCCGTTAAGACTTGGGCAATTGCTTCTGAGGTGAGTCGGACTGCCTCTGGTTCGCTACCAGCAGAAGGCTTGCGATCCCTCCTCAATCCACCGCCGTCGCCGACGCGATCTCCACATCAACTGACGCTACCGACGCGGGCAGGTCAAATTTCAGCTTTACTGCCACGGGTTGATTCGGGGCAAATACTTGGTTCACGGTCTGCTCCCATGCACCGACTTCTTCCTCGGTTTCTGAAAACCCGGTGACCACGACGAGCGCATCCTTGAATGTGGCGATGGAGGCACTGTTGTCGATGGTGCCTTCGAGGACAAGTTCGCCCTTGAGGTTCCTGCGGGAGGTGTGTTCAAAGGACAGGTACTTGGTCGGGTTGCTCGCCTCCCTCTTGCCGAGGTCTTCGATGCCGCCTTCTTTGGACTTTGTCTTTTCGGCTTGGTCATAGCCCTCCTTGCCCCCAGTGGATTGGTTTTCGCAGCTCGTGGAGACGGCGGCGATGAAGGTGAGGGCGATGAGGGTGCTGAAAAGCGAGGATTTGGCCAAGCGCATGGATGAAAATTTTGAGGCTGCGAATCTACTGGTTCTACGGATACGCATCAAAGTCGGATACGAGAGATTGACGCAGGAGTTGGCCTCTTGGTGGAGGGAATTCAGGAATTCGAGCGAACGCGCTCACTCCCAGGGCTTGATTTCAAAGTTCCTGAAGCTGGGATTGGGGCGGACGTACCGGAACGCATAGAAAAACTTGTAATACCCATCGCTCGGGGCAATGAAGGGTTGTCCGGGATCAGCGATGAACTGGTCGGCCTGCCAGGAGGTGCGCTTGAGGACGATGCCGGATTTGGTGGAGTGTTTGTAGAAAATGGTGAGGTCGCAAGTGTTTTCAGCGTCAAAGGTCAGCCTGTAGGATTGGCCCTTGGTCAATTCTGGGGTAGGACTGAGGGTGTCGAAAATGAAGTGCGGGACCTGGATATTGTCGGGGTCAAATGCTTCGATGTCCTTGATCTGCCGGGGTTTGGGTCTGCTGCCCTCGATGCGGAGGCTGACCTTGGAAAACGAAGCGCAACTATGGACATGGATGGCATCGCCCTCGTATGAAAACTCCAAGGGGATCGGGGCACCTGCGTCGTTTACGGCCTTGCCAGACAGCCGTGGATCGCTTAGCGGATTGCTGAGCCGTATGACCAGGTAGGGGGTCGGCCACGGCAGGTCAATGGCGATGGGCTTGTTGGGGCGCCAGGAGAGCGGGAGTCTCATGGATTTTTCCTTGGTTCCAGACTTGGTAATGCTCCGAAAGCCAGCTGCAAAAAACAGGGAGTCCTGCGCGTATTCCAGTGTGCCGTCCACCTGCATCCGGTGGCCATACTGGAAGTCTGGGTTCCGGTAAAACTGGATTTCCTTGTCGCGCTTGAGATAGGCAAAGCTGGCCCAAATCATCATCTGCCGGATCAGGGCGGGGTCTTGGTAGAGTTCGTACAGATGTTCCAGCTCCATCAGCTGGTAGCGCATGTATTGGTTGGAAACCGGGATCATGTTGCGGTTGTAGTTCGTCCAATCATGCGTGTCGTATTTCGGGAAGGACTTCACCATGGCAGCGTAGGCCCGGTCATGCACGGCCCGCGCGAGGGTGTCCTCCGGGAAGAAAATCAGGTATTCATGCAGACCAATGAGTCCATTGATGAAGCCATTGAGCACGTGGGTGGATTTTTGGGATTTCGGGTATTCCTCGATCCAGGTCAGGGCCTCAGGGGTGATGGCGATGGTGCCTCCCTCATCCACTGGGCGCAGCATGAAGTAGGCGAGTTTTTGGGCCAAGACTTTTGCGGTGGGGTCCTGGGTCAGGGCATAGTAGCGCAGCACAAAACTGATCGCGACACCTTGGGTCATACCGGAGTACCACGGCACCTTCATGTCCTTGAAGGGCTTTCGGTAAGGCAGTCCGGCGCCCTTGTCATCGTCGATCCAGGTGATGTTGCCGGGCCGGGAGAAGTAGGCGTACTGGTTCAGGACATGGCGGTAGTCGAGGGTGTCATGGGTGCTGAGGTATTGGTCATACTTCATGATCCCGAAGACTGCGATGGAGAGCGGGTGGTATTGGCTGTCCTGCAAGACGACCCCATGCTGGTCAAATGTCCGTTTGTATTGCTTCATCCACAGGTCCACGTCGAAGTGCTTGGACTGGCAGGAGTAGCGGGGCAAGGTCTGTGCAAGCGAGGGAATGGCAATGCATAGGAGCATCGCGAAGCCGGTCCAACGCATGGAAATTGAAGACATCGTGCCGAAGATCGGGACTATCGTTGGATCAGGAACCGTCCGATTGTTTCACCCACCCGCACGAAGTACATCCCATCAGGCAATGCGCTGAGATCCAGTTGTATTTCATTCGATGGCGGCGCAGGCTCCTTCATGACCATTTGCCCGAGGGCATTGCTGATCTGTACGGCTTGGAATGCCCCTTCAGGCAGACGAATGTGCAGGAGATTGGATGCGGGAATGGGGAAGAGTTCGAGTGCGTGCTGGGCTGCGGGCGGATCGGGCGTGACCTGCGTTGCGGGATTCCATACGCCGAAGGTGAACGCGGCCAACTGCTTTTGGGTCACGGTGACCGTGTCGCAGAAGGTGTCGGTGCATGCGGGAGAGATTTGCGTGACCGCCAAACAGACATTGTAGGTGCCGGGTCCGGTGTAGGCATGGACAGGATAGGGGAGGGTGCTGGTGCTGCCGTCCCCAAAGTTCCAGAGGTAGCTGAGGTTGTTGCCGACGGAGGTGTTGTAGGCGAGAATGGTGTATTGGCCGGAGGTGTCAGGAGCGTGGGTGAAGCCTGCGCTGCACTGCCCCCACTGCCTACGGTGACCGCGCGGGTGACGGCGTCGGCAAGTGTCTTGCGTGAAGATCTCGAGGGTGACGTTGTAGGTGCCGGGGCTGGCGTAGGAATGGGAGAGCGCGCTGCCGAGCAGGCTGTCGGTGGAGCCATCGCCGAAGTCCCACCACCATGAGACAACCGGGCTGGTCGTGGCGGAGGAGTCTTGGAAATTCACCGTCTGTCCATTGACGCCATAGGAGAACCAAGCGAGGCATGAACCGGAACCCCCAAGGGTGATGTTGTAGGTGCTGCAGGTGGTGTCCATGCAACCGTCGGAGAACGTGGTGATCACGCAGGGCGTGTAGGTGCCGGAGCTGGCATAGGCGTGGATGATGCCATTGGTGGAGGTGGTGAGCGTCTTGTCCATCGTCAAAATCCCAGTCAAAGCTCACTGGCAATCCGGTGGCAGTGTTGTTGACATAGACAATTGGTGGCGTTGCCCGTCTGGCTGGCCAGGATGCGGTATTGCAGGTGGCTGCTGCCCCGGTGACGGTGATCCATTGGGTATAGCTCGCGGTGCATCCCGTGCCCAAGGTGACATTCAGGGTGACCGGGTAGCTACCATTGAAGGCGGTGGGTGGAATTGAGCCCCCCGGCGGTGACGCCGTCCCCCGAAATCGTAGTAAGCCACGGTAAGGCCGCCAATGCCTCGTGAATGAGCCATTGAAGGCATAGGACGGGCCCCCGGGTTGACCAACGACGGTGAATGTGTCGGAGCAGACGGCATTTGCCGGGGCGCAAATGAAGAAGGTGTCGGAGACGGTGTTGCCATGTGCAGGGTGGAGTCCATGGGCACGGTAAGGTGTACGGTGTCCCCGTTGCAATCAATGGTATGGACCTGGAACAATCCAGTGCCGGGTCCAAAAGCATAAACGGGTCGCGCCAGATTCCCAAGCTCGGGCTATAGCCGCCGGAGTGGTAAAGTGATCCGGTATAGCTCGGATGGGCCGAGATCCACATGTTCAGCGGGGAGAAAGGTTGGTTGCCGTTGGCGCTGTCCATCGTGGGGATTTCCACCATGAACTCATAGTAAGTCTGCCCGGAAAGGCGATGTGTAAAGGCGAATAGGACAAGCAAGAGCAATGTGCTGGCAGTTGTTCGAAACTTCATCCTGCAATATGCATCCGCAAGCAAGGATTTGCAAGCCGTTGATTGTGAAAGTTTAACCTGATTTTTTTCATCCTCCGCAACCGCCACATCCACCGCAGCCTCCGCCGCATCCGCCCCCGCCACAACCGCTGGCACCGCATCCACTGTCGCCGCCGCATCCACTGCCACCTCCACAACCACTTTCGCCATGCCCGCCATGTCCGCCGCCATGGTGCCCGCCATCGAAGACCGAGGCCACTCCGAAGTATGAACCTCCATCGCCGCCGCATCCCGCAACGAGGTCGAAATCATGGTGTTTGTCGCCAGGTTGGTGAGCCATCGCCCCATAGGCTTTGTCCAGTTGCAGCAGGGTGTCCATGTCCAGGTTCGGGATCAGCCAGAGGTAGGGGCCGAGCTGCTCCATGAGATCCTTGGCGCGTTGTGGGTTGGATAGCATTACCGCGTCGATCCCAGCCTTGGCCCCTTGGAGTTCAGCGAGCATCTCGCGCATGATCCGGTCACCCTCCATGTTCAGGGATGCCCCTCCGAAGATTTTCTGGAACCAGGATTGTTGCAGGTAGGGCTGCAATCCCGGGTGGTTCATGAGTTTGCGGGTGTATTGTTGGTAGGGCCAGAATGTGCGCTTCACGACCCTGCCCAAGTTCCTCGCGGTGACCTTGATGCCGGGCGACTCCCTGAAAATGGTCACGAAGATGTGCTCGATGGGGCTGGTCTTGTAGCCTTGCAGGGCCGGGCCCTCGGAGACGTGGTGCTCGGTGTCACCGTCCGGCGTGAGCGGTGGCAACTCCACTAATTTGAGCACCTGCTTGTCCACCAGGTCGAAGAATGTCACCCGCAGCATGTCAGGGATGGACGCTTGGTTGCCCCGCAGGAGCAGGAGTGCCTCAATGGGTCGAAATGTCTTGCATGTCAATGCCTTTGCCATAAGTATTTGGGTTTTGTGATGATCCAATTCTTGCGTTTGTTGACCCGGATGAAGTCGATGTCGCTGAACCTTTCCTGCCCGCTTGGCCAGAGGTCGGCAGGCGGCGCATGGCCGAAGGTCGCGGTGTAAAGTCCCTTTGTCTTGGCGTACCAATCCTGGAATTTCTCCCCTTCCGCCTTGCCGCCCATGGTGGGGCCGTGGTGAACCTGACGACCCAGCGTTTGCCCGCAAAACTCCTCCCAATACGACCGGGTATAGATGAGATGGAGGTGCCAAACCTGGTCCACTTGGTCACTGGGCGTGAGTGGATGCTGGGCGATGCAGATCAGGAACATGAAGCGTTTGTACTCCTCGATGGCCCTCAGCGTGAACTTGTAGGTCCCAGCCATTTTCCCTGGCCAATCGGTCACTGAAGCTGAGGGAAGATCCGGGATCGTCGAGGGGGAATGCTTGTACTTTGTTCCAAAGGTCCAGGTGCTCATGTATCATCTGGGCATTTATTTGGGGATACGGAAAATGTCCGCCGTGCGCCGCCGGACCCGGAGGAATTTACGAAATGTTCATATTGGTGTGGTTGGATTCGCCACCAAGACACCAAGACACCAAGCTAGGCGCGTCCAGCTTTGTGCCTTTGTGACTTGGTTCCCAAAAGACTGCAGGCCGTTTATCGCGGCATCCAATGCAAGACTGGCAACTCTAGGTCCTGCACCAATGTCCCGTCCTCGCCATGGAAGGTGTAATACCACTCGACCTGCACGGTCGGTCGCTCAGGCATGCGGATCAGCTCCCGTGCGGTGAGGGCAGCCCGGTAATTGGTCTCCGGATAATGCGGCTTCGTGAAATTCCACTTCCGCACGCCCAGCCCACACACGATTGACGGGCCGAAGAGGTTGATGAACCAGGTCCGGTGCGCCTCGATGTAGAGCATGGAACCCGAGGCGATGATCCCCCCGAAGATGCTCCTACGTCCCGCCTCGGGATCGATGTGGATCGGCAATGGATCGATGATCCGGGCGAAGTCGATGATTTCCTGCTCGGTATGCCGGATCACGCCCAATTCAAACACCCGACCCGGGTAAACCTCGTGCCCGTTCAGAACCACCGTCTCAGTATGCGCCTCTGGCATAAATCTTGTACTTTTACCCGGAGGCCCTATCGCCTGCCATTGGATGATGCCGCGAATTTTGCAAAAAATCCTCTTCCTCCTGCTCTGTCTTGCCTTGATGCCTTTCGCCGTGCACGCACAGGATGAGGCCGATGACGTGATCATGGGCTACAAGCTGGGCATGCACCTGGATTCGATCCCCAAGCAAAACCTGCTCAAGATGGGTCGCTTCCAGAAGCTCTACCGCTACGACAGGCAGGACGAGAACCTGAGCATGAACGGGATGAAGCTGGAATGGGTGCGGCTGTTCATCTGGGACAACCACCTGCATTCGATTGAAATCAAGGCATTGGGCAGCGATGGCGACAATTTCAAGGCGTTTCTGAAGGCGAAGTACGGCGAGGGGGAGAAAAAGGACGCGATGGGTTATGCCTATCAATGGTTCCTGCCCACGATGCGGATTCTCTGGGATCAGAATCTGGCGACGAAGGAGGGTGTGGCACAGTTCGTGGACGAGGCGACGCATGACAAGTATTATATGTTCATTTATCAGCAGCAGAACCGGTAGCAGAATTCACGGAATTCACAGGATTCACTGAATTGCTTGCGCGATCTAAAGATTCACAGGATCTGGGTGCTGTAACCCGTTTTGTCGCTTCGAAGCGGCCGTGCCCCGTTTTGTCACTTCGAAGCAGCCAAAGGCTGCTGAGAACTGCGAAGCAATCGTGAACTCCTTGAATATGGACGACCGTGAACAAGTCTCTGGGTGCAGAAACAGGCTATGCTGAAATATCCAATCTGGCCAGGTTGGTGATTGATCTGCGGGTGCTACTTTGCGCAGAGACTTCTCGCCGGCTTCGCCGGCTCCCCGACTGAGCCGGGACAGGCGAAGTGACAGTTGGGGGGAGCCATTTCTCCATTTCTAATCCCTGATAGATTGGTAGATTTGCAAGCATGAAGGTGAGCAATTGGGGAAACTATCCCGTGGCGGAGGCTGAGGTGCGGAGTTTTGGCACTTCGGCGGAGGCAGCAGAGGTGATGCGGTCGTCCTCGGAGTTGATTCCGAGGGGCTTGGGACGCTGCTATGGGGACTCTTCCTTGAGCAGCAATATCCTCAGTACGCTCAAATTCAATCGTTTCCTGGAATTTGACCGGGAAAATGGCATCCTGCATTGCCAATCGGGGGTGAGCCTGGAGGAGATCTTGAAGGTGGTGGTTCCGGCCGGATTTTTCCTGCCTGTGACGCCAGGGACCAAGTACGTGACGATCGGAGGGGCGATTGCGGCGGATGTGCATGGCAAAAATCACCATAGCGAGGGCTCATTTTCTGCGCACGTCTTGGAACTGAACCTGTTGGCCCCGGATGGGCAGCTGTACCATTGTTCCAGGCAGGAAAATGCGGACTTGTTCTGGGCGACTTGCGGGGGCATGGGCTTGACGGGATTGGTGCTGGATGTGCGGTTCCGGTTGAAGCGCATCGAGACGGCCTACATCGTGGAGGAGGCGACCAAGGTGAAGAATGTGGATGCCCTCTACAAGCTCTTCGAGGAGTCGATGCACTTCACGTACAGCGTCGCATGGATCGATTGCCTCGCCCGCGGCAACAATTTGGGCCGGGCTGTCCTCTACAATGGGGAGCATGCCCTGAAGTCCGATTTGCAAAAGCCCAAGCAACGTGAAAATCCCCTGATCCTGCCCGCGAAGCGCAAGATTGCCCTGCCTTTCAAACTGCCGTCCTTCACCATCAACCCACTCACTGTCAAGGTGCTGAACTCCATGGTGTATGGCAAGGCGAAGAGCGGGATGCACCGGCACGTGGTGGATTATGACACGTATTTCTATCCCTTGGATGGCATCTTGCATTGGAACCGCGCCTACGGCAAGAAGGGTTTCGCGCAGTACCAATTTGCGATCCCGCCTTCCACGAGCTACGATGGCATGGTGCGCATCCTGAAGGAGATCAGCAACGCCCGGCAACCCAGCTTCCTGTCAGTGTTGAAGTATTTTGGCAAGGGTGAAAATGGCCCGCTTGCCTTCCCGATGGAGGGTTACATGCTGGCATTGGACTTCCCGATCACGAAAAGCCTGTTCCCGTTTTTGGATCGGCTGGATGAGATCGTGATGGAATGCCGGGGCCGGATTTACCTTACCAAGGACAGCCGGATGAAGCCCGAGGTGCTGCAAAGGGGCTATCCAAGGCTCCAGGAATTCCTCGATATCAAGTCCCGGATCGATGGCGGCAAGCAAATGCAAAGCCTGCAATCCAAGAGAATTGGTATTTGATGAATTTATTTGGGATTGTGTTTGAAAAATTGGGATAGGCTGTGTAGCTTTGGATATCCCATTGCAACAAGAGCGGGGAGGAAGATGCGGAGATGGCAACGACATACAATGCGTTCAAGGCGCGTAATGTGATGATGTATTTGGCCCTGAAGTCCGGGGCGCGAGCGAGCCACCAAGTTTGGCCGATCTTGTACTTGGCTGAGCGGCGGCACTTGGCCACGACTGGGCGGCAGCTATTGGGGGATATCTGGGTGGCGATGCGACATGGCCCAGTGCCCTTGCGCAGCTACATGGATTTGCACCTGTGGGCATCAGGGAATGCTGCGAATCCCGGCAATTCGGCGCTCGATTCCTGGCTGGGCTGGTTGTCCACGCGGTACCATGCGGGAGACGCTCAGGGCTGCCTGCGTCCCTGGGAGTCGGATTGTTTGGACTGGGCATTGGCAGAGGTCGCCAAAATGGATTCCCGGCAATTGCAGGATGCTGTGAGGGGGAAAGCTTGGGAGTCCGCCGGGATGGATGGGGAGATGGATCCCTTGTTGATGGCGCAGGAAAGTGGGGCGAATGCCGCGACGCTGGATTGCATCCTAAGCTGGAGGGGCGCGGGTAGGCTCGCGCTGGACTTGCCATGAGGGGGCGAGGAGCCGGCAATGGCGGTTTGAGGGCCAATGGGCAGAAAAAGGATGTCCTCGCAAAAATGAAGGTGCGCGTATGGCGGGCGCTGCGCCGCCGATGGAGGAAGCGCAGGAAGGCTGCCGGGCAAGAATATTCCCCTGCCCGCCCTGCCGCCAAATTCCTAACTTGCCGCCATGGGCAACTACTGCTTGATTCTGGGGGCCAAAAGCGATATCGCAAGAGCGATCGCCCACGAGTGGGCGCGCAACGGCCACCCCCTGTACCTCGCTGGCCGTAAGGCGGCAGCCGAGATCGCGCCTGATGCACAGGACATTGCCATCCGGCACAATGTCGAGGCCCGCGCCTTGGAATTTGATGCGCTGGCTTATGAGACCCACGAGGCCTTTTATGCCTCCCTGAACCCGAAACCCAGCGTGGTGATCTGTGTCCTAGGCTACATGCCAGAGCAGAAGGCGTCAGAGCAGGACTTCAAGCAGGCTCGTGATGTCATGGCCACGAACTACATCGGCTGCGCGAACATCCTGTCCATCGCTGCCAATGATTTGGAGGCCCGGAAAGAGGGTGGCATCATCGGGATCAGCTCCGTCGCGGGTGAACGAGGTCGGGCAAGCAATTACTTCTACGGCAGCGCCAAGGCGGGTTTCACGGCGTTTCTGAGTGGTTTGCGGAACCGGCTGGCATTTGCTGGGGTGCATGTGATGACGGTGAAGCCGGGTTTCGTGCGGACCAAGATGACTGAGGGCCTGCCATTGCCAGGGCCCATCACCGCTGATCCGGAGCTGGTCGCAAAGGACATCTTCAAGGCTTGGCGCAAGCGCAAGAACGTGCTGTACACCAAGTGGATGTGGCGGTGGATCATGGCGATCATCCGCAGCGTGCCGGAGTGGAAGTTCAAGAAGATGAAGCTCTGAGGCAATGTCACTGAATTCCCGCTGGCAGGAGAACGCTGACTTGCGCCGTTTGGTGTTGGCAGCGGGCGCGATGCTGGTTTGGAACATCATTTCTTGGAGGTTCCCCTTCTTCTGGGACAGCGTGTTGCATAGCAAGACCGCGACCTGGTACCTGAATACGGGCTTCTCGAGCATCACAGTGCCGGAGCGTCTGGATGCCGGACATCCTCCTGGATTCAACCTCTATTTGGCATTGGTGTGGAAGGTCTTCGGGCGGTCGCTGTGGGTTGCGCATGCCGCGATGCTGCCTTTCCTCGGCCTCCTGCTCGTGCAGTTCAATGCCCTGCTCAGGACCTTCGTGAATGAGCGGGGCAGGGGATGGGCGATGCTGCTGCTGTTTTGTGAGCCCACATTCCTGACGCAAGCCGGGATGGTGAGCGCCGACATTGCCTTGCTGGCAGGCAGCCTGCTGGCCTTGAACGCAGTGGTCAAGCGGAAGGGGATCCTGCTGGGCTTGGGCATGCTATTGATGGCGGCGGTGAGCTTCCGGGGAATCCTGATGGTGGGCTTGATCGCGGCGATTGATGTGGTATGGGCTTGGTTGGACGGTTCGCGGCGGTTGAATTGGCGGGCAGTGGTGCCCTACGCCGTGGTCGGCTTCGTGGTTTTGCTGTGGCTTTGGGTGCATTGGCTGGCTGTGGGCTGGGTGATGTCGCCCCCGGCGGAGACCTACGGCGGGCAGCGGCAGGTGCTGGGGCTGGCCGGCATGGCCCGCAATGTGGCCCTCATGGGCTGGCGGGTAATGGATTTCGGGCGCGTGGCGCTGTGGTTGCTGGCGGCGGTGGCCTTGGTCTGGCGAATCAAGTGCTCCTCATGGCGCAGCCTGCTCACCGACAGGATGCTGTGGGCGGTGCTGGTGGTGTTTGGGGGCTTGGGATTGCTCTTCATGCCCATTTCCAATCCGCCCGGGCACAGGTACTTCCTGCTGGGGTACAGCTTGTTGGTCATCTTGGCAGTGGGTGGGTTGAGTCCTGTGGGGGCTGAGCGGTGGTGGATGTGGCTAGGCAAATTGGTCGCGGGAGCGGCCATGGTGACAGGGCACCTCTGGATTTATCCCAGGGGAGTCGCCCAAGGCTGGGACGCAAGCCTGGCACACCTGCCGGGATTTGAATTGCAGGATCAGGTGGATGCCTATCTGACCTCGAAGGGAGTGGCTCCCTCTGAGGTTTGCGCGGATTTCCCATGGCTCCATGCACCGGAAGACACACATTTGGCCCCTGCGAGGGCCGGAGGCTGGTGGCGGAACTACTTGGAGGAAAAGGATTGCCGGTGGGTCGTCGCCTCCAACCTGAACAATGGCTTCACGGACGAGGATTGGGCGGCATTTGATGCGGGCAAGGACTGGAAGCTCGACCAAGAGTTCCATTCGGGGCGCATTTGGATGCGGGTCTATCAGCGCAGCCAATAGTTGTCGGCACATCACGGAAATTTCTCGCCGCCTGGCATACCGTTTGCAAGCCAAAACGCATATTTTTAACCCATGGAAAGATTGACACGCGCCTTGCTCTTGATGGCCATTCTCCTTTTCACCACCCTTGGTGCCCATGCTCAAGGGGTGTTCAATGCTGGAAGTGGTGATGATCCTGCTGATCCTACCATCATCGAGTTCGAGAAGACGGAGTACGATCTAGGCACATTCAAGTCCGGGGATATTGTGAAAATCGTGGTCCCGTTCAAGAATGCGGGCGATGCCGACCTGATCATCGACACCGTCAAGCCCTCCTGCAAGTGCACCTCCCTGACCTATCCAGAGACGCCATTGAAACCCGGCGCCAAAGGCGAGATCAAGGCCGAAATCGACACTGCGGAAATGGTGGGCGACGAGACCAAGTGGTTCGCCGTCCTCTACAACGGCAACCCCCCCATGGAACGCGTGACCGTCAAGTTCAAGGTGACGGCGCACGAGGAGGCCGCTGACCAAGGCGATTCCGACGGCGACGGGGTCAAATAAGGGTGCTCCGCTCCAAGCAAAGGCTCCTCCGAAATCTCTACCCGGTATTTTGGGTCATCATCGGGATCGCCCTGCTTCGAAATCCCGCATTCGCTGAAACCATCACCTGCACGGACTGGTCCAAAGTGATTCCCTCTGCGGGGATTCCTGCCGACATCCCTCTTCAAAAGTCCCTCAACAACCTCGACGTCGCCTACTTCAATGGGCGATACTACTTGGCATTCCGGACGGCTCCCACGCATTTCCCCTCGGGCAAGGCGCATCTGTATGTCGTGAGCTCCACCGATCGCAAAAATTGGCGATTGGACAAGGAGGTTTTCATGAAGGCCGACCTGCGCGAGCCGCGGTTTTGCCCCATGGACACAGCCTTGTATTTCTACTGGTTTGAAGGGGGAAGCAGTCCGGTGAGCTTTCAGCCGCAGCGGGTTTGGGGATCGCATGTGAACCTGCGGGGGGACTGGGCGGCTGATTCTGACCTTCATTGGGACGGGTTCGTGCCATGGCGGGTGCGGCGACGTGGGCTGGACATGTACATGAGCGCCTATTGGGGGCGAGACCTCTACAACAGCAGCCATCAAGGTCAAATGCGCCTGTTGCACAGCCGTGACGGCTATGATTGGAAGCCGATCAGCGAGGAGCCACAGGCCGGAGGGCAAGGCGGGGAGGAAGGGGAGTTCCTCTTTGACAGCAAGGGAAACCTCTGGGGCACGATTCGCCTCGAAGGCGCAGGTGCCATGGTGATGTACGCCGACAAGGACAGCCTGCATCGTTGGCGCATGTGGCCGACCCGGGACAAGTATGACAGCGCCCTCCTGTTCAGGCATCGCGACAACATCTACCTCATCGCGAGGCGGAACTTGGATGGCCCATCGGAGCGGGGAGCATTGCTGCCGGGGAAGATTCGGCGGTTTTACAACCTGGTGCGGTATTCATTGACCCGGAAATGCACGGCCCTTTGGAAGCTGGACACGCATTCTAAAAAGCTGGTCCACTTGACTGACTTTCCCTCGACTGGTGACACCGCATTCCCGGCGGTTTGGGAGGTCTCGCCCGGCAAATTTTGGGTGTTGAACTATTCGAGCGACATCCAAGGCAAGCCCAAGAATTGGCTGCGCGGGCAATTGGGACCCACATACATCTACGAAGCGATGTTGGAAATCAGGGATTGACCCTGACTCAAAGCACCTGGATGCGGCTGGTGGTTTGAGCCGCGCCGCTGTGGATGTTGAGCAGGTATTGGCCGGGACGGATGTCCTGCGTGCTGAATTGCAGCCGGTTCGTGCCCACTACGCCGTCGAATCTTTCCGTGCGGACCTCGCGACCTTGGATGTCGATCAGGCGGGCGTCGATGCTCTGGGCCTTGTCGAGGGAGAATGTGAACTCCACGGATTGGCCGGAGAGGACAGGGTTCGGGAAAAAGTTCACTACATGTTCGCCCTCGGGCTGGGTTTCGACGCCGACGGCATTGGAGTAGGTAGCATCGCCGTTTTGGTCCACCACGCGGAGGCGGTAGTAATTCATCACGCCGGGCGTGGCACCTGCATCGAGGTGGGTGTAAGCATGGCGCTCAGAGGAAGTTCCGGCCCCGGTCAGGGTCCCGATCTTCTCAAAATGGTTGTAATCACCCGCGCTGCGTTCGATCTCGAAGCGATCATTGGCGGTTTCGGACAGGGTCTCCCAATCCAGTCTCACCTTGTCGCCTTCGCGGTTGGCGCGCAATTCATGCAGAGTGGCCGCCAGAACAATGGTCGGCTGTACCACCCCGTCCTCATAGTACACATAACCCGTGTCATAGGCGCCAGCGCCATTCGCGATGGTGGAAGTGGTTGCGTCAGGCCGGAAATTGCCCATGGTCATGTAGCGCTCGCCGCCCGATGCCGTGAAACTTGCGGAGACCTGCACCCAGGCGGTCTTGTTGCTGATATAAGTCGCAGGCGGGATGGAGCATTGCGGGACGTAAGTGGTCATCGCATTCCAGTTTCCCGCTCCCCAGGTGGGGGCGGTGGCGCTGAAGTAGAACTGCAGCGAATTCGTGGCGCGGCTGCTGTTGTCCCCAGCGGAGACGTACCAACTCACGGTGTAGTTCTGCCCAGGGGTGAGTCCTCCAACCGGAGTCAGCTGATTGTAAACGTACTCACGGAACTCAGGTGTGGATTGGTAAAAGAGCGCGAAGCCCATGTAGGCATTGCCTGTGCGGGCGGCTTGTGTGCCAAATGCATTGGAGGGAACTTGGACCCAGGCATTCGTGCCGCAGGTGTGGATGTAGTCCGCGCTACCGCTATGTCCGGCGGGATTGTTCCAGCCCGTGGCGAGGTTCGGCTGGCCCACGAAGCTGGGACAGCCTGTATTGGTCTCAAAACTGGGGTTGGTGAGGAGATTTTGGCCCCATGTGGACGACGTGCTGAGCAAAAAGGCGGCGATGGCGGGCCACCATGACGATTTTGGCTTCATAAGACTCTACCGACGATCTACCGTTGATTGGCACCCAATGATCCCAATGGGGCACTCCAATAAAATTAAGGAATTGTCGGCTAGTTACCAAACCAGGTGCCTGAAATCTCCGGCTCAGGCCTTTTCATCCCGGCCCACGGAGGGGCGCTGCGTCACATAGCTGAGCACCTGCCGGACGGTTTTGCGGCGGATTTGCTGCTGCATCTCGCGGTCCAGATTTTTCAGTCGGTATTGGAACTTGAGGTCCAGGTGTTCCTTTTTCACCTCGACGATCTTGAGCAGAAAGGAATCCTCGTGGATGAACTCCCTGAACGAGTCGAGGCTGTGGATCAGTTCCGATTCCAGTTCGTCGATGCTGGTGATCTTGGACAATGCAATCTGGAAATCGATGCTCAGGATGCGGAAGTCGCGCTTGGTGTAGTTCGTTACCTCGTGCTGATAGACCTTGCTGTTCGGGATGATGAGCAGGTCGTCGTCGTCATTGAGGAGCTTGAGCTTGGTGAGGCCGATCTGGACAATCTTGCCTTTCTGGTCATCGATCTTCACGTAGTCCCCGATCTCGAAGTCCTTGGAGAAGCCGAGGAATACCCCGATGAGGATGTCGTTGATGAACTCCTTGGTGACGATGGCGATGGCCGCCGCGACGATGCTCAGGGTGGTGAAGAGCGTCTTGAAATCGATCCCGAAGAAGCCAAACAGGGTGGCTCCCACGACCAATGCCGAGAAAATGATGAAAAGGTTCCGCAGGCCGATGAGAAAACCATCGTGGATGATGTTCTCCAAGCGGTTCCGGCTGCGGTAGATGTAGCGCATCACCTCATAGACCAGGTTGAGCACCACCAAGACCATCACCAATCGCAGCGACGTGTACACGACGTTTCGCTCGGTATGCGTCTTGGGGACATAGTCGGAGATGTACCGCAGATTGATGGCTGCGGCGAGCACCAGGACCTTGAGGAGTATCTCGGCTGCCTTTTTCATGCTTTTCGGCTGCGAAATTACAGCGAAATCGGTTGTGGGAAAGGGCTTGAAGGACAAACGTTTGGATCGTAGAAATTTTGAATGTTAATGAGAAGAACGATAAATTGCACTGTGTAGTCAATCGCAATCTCGGCCAGCGGGCAAATGCCCTCTGTGCCTGAATCTTAGAATCATTAAACGTAGTAAATCGGTCGTATGAGAAAATTATTTACCACAAAGCTTTTGCTGGTCGCAGTCCTGTTATTGTTCGGGCTCGGCAATCAGGCATGGGGGGCGCTGAATGGCACCTATTCCATCAATGCGGGAGCGCCTGCCTCCTCCACCAATTACCAGACCGTGGGCGCGGCGATCTCCGACCTCATGTCCGGTCTGCGTGCTGACGGCGGCCCCATCAATGGCCCCGGCGTCTCCGGCCCGGTAACCTTGCGCATCGCGGCTGGCTCCGGCCCCTACAATGAGCAAGTGAGCATCGGCAGCATTCCTGGTACCAATGGCACCCGCACCGTCCGCCTCACCGGCGGCCCCACCCGAGAGACCATTCAGTTCACGAACACCACCACCACCGACCGCCACGTAGTCAGGCTCTCAGGCACCAAGAACATCATCCTGGACAGCCTCACCCTCATCAACAATGGGGCGACCTACGGCTACGGCGTCTGGATCACCGCCAACTCCGACAGCAACTTCGTGAAGAACAGCCTCATCACGGTCAGCACCACCTCCACCGCCGCGAATTTTGCCGGCATCACCATCTCAGGGTCCACACCGACCACCACGGGTGACAATGGGGACTACAACACGATCCAAGGAAACGTTGTCTCTGGCGGCTACTATGGCTTCTCCTGCAACGGCACGAGCAGCACCGTCTATTCGCAGAGCAACCACGTGATCGACAACGAGTTCAAGGAGTTTTACTACTACGGTATCCGCCACTACATGCAAAATGGCGCCACCATCCGCGGCAACTATGTGCATGCCAGGGCAACAGGCACCACCGCAGGCTACGGCATGTACATCTATTACAATGACCGCTTCACCATCGAGCGCAACTGGGTCACAGGCTACGGTGCATACGGCATTTACATGTACTACGGCAACTTCCAAGGCGGCACCCCGACCACCCGCGCATCGGTCCGCAACAACCTCATCGGCGGCACCATCCTGAACACCACCACGCCCTACGGCATCTACGCCACCACCAACACCACCAACGTGGACTTCTTCCACAACTCCATCAGCTTGGTCGCGGGCAATGGGCGTTGCATCTACGTCCTCGCGGGTTCCGGCAACGACATCCGCAACAACTCCTTCTCTGTCATCAACTCTGTGAGCGGGTATGCAGCCTATGTCACCAATACGACCTACATCTCCGGGATGAACTACAACAACTACTATGCCCCCGGTTCCAGCAACTTCGTGTACATCGGGGCCGCTTACACGCCGGGGACTGTGATCGGTGGCGGCGGCTTCAATGCCAACTCCAAGGTCGGTGACCCCAACTACATCAACCCCGCCAACAACTTGCATGCATTTGCTGTGCAGTTGTGGGATGCGGCTGACCCCGCTGCTGGCGTGACCAATGACTACGATGGTCAAGTCCGCCCCAACCCGCTGAGCCCGCTGCCCGACATCGGCGCCGACGAGTACGTTCCCGACACCCTGGACATGGGCATGGTCGCCATCCTGAACCCCACCAGCAACATCTGTCCGGATAGCCAGCAAATCGTGCGGGTGGTGGTCACCAACAAGGGCTTGAACACCTTGACCAACGTCCCCGTCACGGCTGAAATCACCGGCCTGGTCACCACCACACTCTCTGTCACCCATCCCGGCCCCATGCCCATCGGTGACACGGACACCCTTACCCTCGGCACCATCAATACCTGGCCCGGCGGCACCCTCGGCATCAAGGCCTACTCCGGATTGGTGGGTGACCAGTCACATGCGAATGACACCCTGAACGTCAGCCGCATCATCAACCTGACACCCTCCGCCCCGACCGCTCCTGCAGCCACCCTTTGCGAGGGAGACAGCACCACCCTGGTTGCCACCTCCACTGGCAGCAACTACTGGTACGATGCCCAATCCGGCGGCAACCTCGTCTATTCCGGCGACTCCCTGAACACGGGTCCCCTCAGCACCAACATGACGTATTTCGTCGAGGCTCGTGGTGTCGCCGCCAATTCCCTCCAGACCACCTACGCCAACAACAACAGCTGTGGCGGTGGCAACATGTTCGATGTCACGGCTTACAATGAAATCACCATTGACAGCTTTGACCTGAACATGAACGCAGGCACCGTGAACGTGGATGTTTATTACAAAACCGGCTCCTACGCTGGCTTCGAGACCACCTCGGGCGCATGGACGCTGCTCGGCAGCGCCTCCGCAACCAGCACTGGAGCAGGTGTGCCCACCCGTCTGCACGTCGGCGGCCTTACCATCCCCGCTGGTCAGACCTACTCGATCTACGTCTATACCACGTCCATCGTCTATACCACCCTCTCCGCCACCACCAACTACACCAATGGTGACATGAACATCGCCTGCGGTGTGGGCCTCTGCTCCCTCTTCGGCGGCACCAACAACCCTCGTGGTTGGAACGGCCGGATTTACTACACAGCTGAGGGCTGCCCTTCCAGCCGCACCCCTGTCGCCGTCACGGTCAATCCGCTGCCAGTCGTCGCCCTTGCTGACAGCAACAACTGCGGTCCGCTCAGCCTCGACGCAGGTCCCGGCGCCTCCTATATGTGGAGCACGGGCGACACCACCCAGACCATCCTGGTCAGCAACAGCGCCATTTGCACTGTCACCGTCACCTCCAACGGCTGCTCCGCGAGCGACTCCGCCGCCATCCAAATCTTCAGCATCCCCAGCGTGAACCTGGGCGCGGACCAGTTGCTCTGTGACGGCGCAAGCGCCACCCTCGACGCAGGCAGCAACCCCGGCGGCACCTTCCTGTGGAGCAATGGCGACACCACGCAGACCACGACAGTGACCGCCGCAGGCACCTACAGCGTGAACCTCACCAGCGCGGACGGCTGCTCCGCCAATGACTCCGTAGTGATCACCACCCTGATGACGCCCAATGGCAGCATCACTGTGGACACCT
>JAXLVK010000103.1:0-19670 GCA_046329055.1 Bacteroidia bacterium | reverse complement strand
GGGTGGTCAGTGCCGCGACTTCCTCCTGCCGCTTCACTGCGCCGCCATTGTAGATCGGGATGCTCAGGTTCAGTCCAGCGTAGGGGCCATAGGTGCGGCTCACGAGGTTGAACCCGCCATTGCTCACGCTGTTGCCGAAGGTGAGGCCGGCATTGGCGCGGAGGGTGGGGAGGCGCTGGGAGGAGGTTTCCCGCTCGATCAGGGTCTGGATTTGAATCTGCGACGTTGCCGCCGCCACCCTTGGATGCTGCCGGGTGCCTGCCAGCAGCTCATCCCAATTGAGGTTGCTGTTCACGACGATGCTATCCGAGAGGGCGACATCCTTACCGGGTTGCTCGTCCATCAGGTCGAGCAGGTCCGCCTTGGCTTGCGTGATGGCGAGTTCTTGGCTGAGGATCTGCTGCTTGAGGCTGTTTTCGTCGAGCTTGGCTTGGAACAGGTCGGCGTCGTTCGCCAAGCCAGCTGCTTGCCGGGCTTGGACGATCTCGCGGTTCTGGGTCGCCACGGTTAATGAGCCCTGGAGCGTCTTCAAGTAGGCCTGTTGACGGCGCACATCATAGTATTGCGTCGTCACAGCGGCGGTGAGGTCCAGAATCTGCGCGGACAGCTCCTGCTGGTTCATCCGCTCGAGTTGCTCCAGTCGGTCCTTGGTCGCGCTGATGCGCATGCCATTGTAAAGGACCATTGAGCCCGCAACGGCGGCGGTGAGGTTGTTGCCGAGGGCGCCATTCCGCTGGATTTCGGTGCCTGTGGCGAGCTTTTGGTAGATGTTGGTGACCTGGGCCTGGTCATTGGCGGTGGCGGTCACTGTGGGGAGGCCGCCTGCGACGCCGTAGTCGTTCAGTAGTTGGGCAGCTGCGACATCGTTGCGCTGGATTTGCAAGGAGAGGCTGCGCTGCAATGCGATGCGGACGGCCTCGTCCAGGCTCAGGGGCTGCTGGGCTTTCAGGCAGGGCACCATCCCCAGGAAAGCCAAAGGCAGGAGCAAGCTTTGGAACTTATTCATGGTCAAGCCCTCCTTCGATTTGGTACTCGCCCTGGCCTTGGCCGAATTCGATCGATTCAGCCTTGTGCTTGCCGGAGACGAAGGAATACACCGCCGGGATCACGAGCAGGGTCAGGATCAAGGAAAACGTCAGTCCCCCCACGATCACGATGCCCAATGGCATGCGGCTGGTAGAGGCCGCACCCAAGCTCATCGCGATGGGCAATGCCCCCAAGGCCGTGGCCATGCTCGTCATCAGGATGGGCCGGAGGCGCTGCGTGGCTGCCTCGATCACTGCCTCCCGTTTGGACATGCCCTGCTTCCGTTTTTGGTTCGCAAATTCCACAATCAGGATGCCGTTTTTCGTCACCAATCCGATCAGCATGATCATCCCGATTTGCGAGAAGATGTTGAGCGTCTGGCCAAAGAGGTAAAGGCTGAGCAATGCCCCCGCCAAGGCCAGCGGCACCGTGAGCATGATGGTGAGCGGGTCAACGAAGCTCTCGAACTGCGCCGCCAAGACCAGATAGATCAGCAGCAGGGCCAGCCCAAATGCAAAGTTGGTATTGGAGGAGCTCTCGACGAAGTCCCGGCTCGGGCCGCTCAGGTCGGTCTGGAAACTCTCGTCGAGCAGCCTGTCTGAGATGGAGCGCATGGACTTGATCCCGTCGCCGATGGTCTTGCCTTCCCGCAACGAGGCCGAGATGGTCGCGCTCTTGAAGCGGTTGTGGTGGAAGATGGTGGGCGGGCTGCTGCTTTCCTCCAGCCAAGCGACGCTGGTAAGTGGATGGCTCACCCCATTGGAGCTTTGGACGTAGAGCCGCTCGATGTCGCTGGGCTTGTTGCGCTCGTCGCGGGGCACCTGTGCGATGACTTGGTACTGGCGGCCGTTCATCAGGTAATAAGCCAACCGACGGCCGCTGAAGGCAGCCTGTACTGCCGCGATCACTTCTTGGGTGCTCAGGCCGAGGTCGCGGGCCTTGTCCCGGTCCACCTTGAGCTGCAATTCGGGCTTGTTGAATTTGAGGTTGGCGTCCACGAGTTGGAAGGTGGAGTCCTTGCGGGCCTCGTCCAGGAACTTGGGCAGCACCTCTTGGAGCTTGGCAAAGTCTTGGTTCTGGATGATGAACTGCACAGGCAAGGCACCTCGTGACCCCATGCCCACTGCGATCGTCTGCTCCTGCACCGGGAATATCCGCGCATCATTGAACCGAGACAGCTTCTTGCCCAAGTCCATGGCGATCTGGTTTTGGCTCCGCCCCCGCTGATCCGCCGAGACCAATCCCAGACGACCGAAGCCATTGTTCACCCCCGTGCCGAAGAACCCCGGCGTGGCTGCGAATACAAAATCCCGCTCTGGCACGGAGTCGTGGAGGTAGGACGCCACCTCGTCGGAAATCCGCTGCATCTCGTCGTAGCTGGTCCCCTCGGTCGCCGTCATGGAGAACCGGATGCTGCTCCTGTCCTCCGTGGGTGCCAATTCGCTCTGGATCGTTCCGAAGAAGTACCAAATCAAGAACCCGCAGACGGCGATGATGGGCCATGCGACCCAGCGGATGCGCATGAAGCCCTTGAGCAGGTTGTGGTAGCCACGCTCCATGCCTTTGAAAAATGGTTCAGTGGCCTCATAAACCCGGCCATGCCCAGCATTTTTCCGGTGTAGGACCACGTTGAGCACAGGGGTAATGGTGAGCGAGACGAATGCCGAAACCAGGACCGCGCAGGCCACCACGATCCCAAATTCCCGGAAGAGGCTACCCACAAATCCTTGCAAGAAGACCACGGGCAAGAAGACGACCGCCAGGGTGATCGAGGTCGAAAGGACTGCGAAGAAGATTTCCTTGCTGCCTTCACGCGCCGCACGGCGGATGTCCATGCCCTGCTCCAACTTCCGGAAGATGTTTTCGGTGACCACAATCCCGTCATCCACCACCAAGCCCGTCGCCAGGACGATGCCCAGCATGGTCAGGATGTTGATGGAGAAGCCCGCCATGTACATGATGAAGAAGGTCGCGATCAAGGAGATCGGGATGTCGATCAGCGGACGGATGGCGATCAGCGCATTGCGGAAGAAGACAAGGATCACCATCACCACCAGGATGAAGGCGATGATCAAGGTGTCCTTGACCTCGTCGATGGACTTCTTGACGATGCGGGTGTTGTCGATGAGGACATTGAAGGTGATGTCCGTCTTGTTGCTCTGCTTGACCTCTTCGAGCCGCTTGTAGAATTCATCGGCGATGGCCACATAGTTCGCGCCCGGTTGTGGAATGACCGCGAGGCCCACGCCGTGCAGGCCGTTGAGCTTCCAGGATTGTTCCAGCACCTCTGGCGCGATCTCGACCTCGGCCACGTCGCTCAGGCGGATGGCGGCACCATCGACCTCCTTGACGATCAGGTTCTGGAACTCCTCCTCGGTGCTGAGGCGGCTCATGGTGCGGATGCTGAGCTCGGTGCTGTTGCCATAGACCTTGCCTGCAGGGATTTCGATGTTCTCATTGGCGAGGGAGGTCGAGATGTCATTGAAGGACACGCCCTTGGCACTCATCGCGTCGGGGTGCAGCCATATCCGCATGGAGTAGCGTTTCTGCCCGAAGATGTTGATCCCAGAGACCTGGTCGATGGTCTGGAAACGCTGCATCAGGACGTTTTCGGCATAGTCGCTCAGCTCCATCAGGCTCTTGGTGCGGCTCTGGACGGCGAGGATGATGATGAAGTCATTGCTCGCGTCGGACTTGCTCACGATGGGGTCGTCGTCCACGTCGGCAGGGAGGTTGCGGCGTGCTTGGCTCACCTTGTCGCGGACGTCGTTGGCGGCATCGTCCAGGTCCACGCCCAGGTTGAACTCCACGGTGATGTTGCTGGAGCCGACTTGGCTGCTGGAGCTGATGGTCCGGATGCCGGGGATGCCATTGATGCCCTTTTCGAGGGGTTCGGTGATTTGGCTCTCGATCACCTCAGCGTTCGCTCCAGTGTAGTTGGTGCGGACGTTGATGATGGGCGGGTCAATGGCCGGATAGTCCCGCACGGCCAGGAAATAGAACCCGACCACCCCGAAGAGGATGATCATGAGGTTCATCACCGTGGCGAGGACGGGACGCTTCAGGGAAAGTTCGGAGATGTTCATGGCTGAAGCGTCTTGACCTGCCTGACTTTGAGCGGGGCGCCGGGCTTGGCGAAGAGCACACCATCCACGACCACAGTATCGCCGGCCTGCAAGCCCTCCGTGACTTCGATGTTCTTGTCTTGGCGGCTGCCCGTTTTGACGGCCGCGAACACAGCCTTGCCGCCCTTGACGGTGACCACCTTCTTGTTCATCGCCTCTGGGATGATGGAGTTGGTGGGAATGAGGAAGCTGGTCTTGCTGCCTGCCGCTCCGAGTCCGACCTTGACGAATTCGCCGGGATGGGCATCATTGGTATTGAGGATGGCGCGGACGAGCAGGTTGCGGGTGTTGCGGTCGAGCTGCGGCTCGATGGCGCTGATCTTGGCGGAGACGGTGCGGGTCGTGTTCAGGCCGCCGAGGGTGACCGCGACGGTATCGCCGACCTTGACACTTTGGCCATAAGTGTCTGGGAGGCTGAAGTCCACCTTGAGCACATTCACCTGTTGCAGGGTGCTGATGGTGGTCGCCGGGGTCACGTAGGCACCCGGGCTGACTTGTCGCAGGCCCAGGGTCCCGGAAAAGGGTGCCATGAGCACGGTTTTTTGCAGCATGGCCTTCGTGTATTCCTCGTCTGCTTGTAGGGATTGGACTTGGCCGAGGGCGCCGTCGTAGTCGGCTTGGTTCACGCCGTTCACATCGAGGAGCTTCTTGAGGCGTTCCTCGGTCTGTTTGGCGAGCTTCAATTGGACTTGGATCTTGCCGAGCTGGGCTTGCAGGTCGGCGTCATTGATGCGTGCGAGGACGGTGCCAGCCGCGACGTTGCTGCCTTCGGGGACATTCAAGTAGGTGAGCCTGCCGCTGACCTCCGGATGCAACTCCACGTATTCACCCGCGACGATCTCCCCATTGACCTCGATCTGTCGGTTGACTTGGGTGGGCTGTACCACAATCACATCGACGAGGGTAGGGGGATTGCCGGGCGGGGGACCTTGTTTCTGCCCTCCGCCACAGCCTGTCAGGCTCGACAGGCCGATCAATGCCGCCATCCATGCGAATGCACGAGGCGGGGATTTCATCTCAATCATAGCTCTTCTTATTCTTGAGGAATTCAAATCTAGGCCAAGTCCGGGGAGACCTACCCGGAAAACATGTTTATACATGAAATCAATTTCGGATGGAAAAGTTCGTCGCCCTAGAGGGATTAAGAGAAATTTGCATTTGGGGTGGCTAGAATACCGAACAGCGCAGGCGGTGGGGTGGAGGAGCGACCGAATGGAACTCTTGCAAAAACCATCTCAGGGCGATCTCCGGGGCTATTTGGAGGAAAATTTCAGGTTTTTCGAAAAATTTTTTCGCGAGAATTTGCTGTGAACAAAATGGTGAATATCTTTGTGGCCCGAAATAAAACGGTCTTGGCCGATCGTCTAATGGTAGGACAGAAGATTTTGGTTCTTTTAGTCAGGGTTCGAATCCTTGTCGGCCAACAAAAGTAGCGCATGGCTTCCGAAGTCAAGATATTTTCTGGCACAGCCACCCGGTATCTGGCAGAGGAAATTGCCGGACACCTCGGGAAGAGGCTCGGTGAAATCACGGTTACGCGCTTCATGGATGGAGAAATGGAGCCATCCTTCAATGAGTCGGTTCGGGGTGATGTGATATTTCTGGTTCAGAGCACATTTGGCCCGGCAGATAACTTGATGGAGTTGCTTCTGATGATCGATGCAGCGAAGCGGGCATCCGCCAAGAGCATCATCGTCGTGACCCCTTACTATGGCTACGCGCGGCAGGATCGTAAAGACAAGCCGCGCGTGTCTATTGGGGCCAAGCTCGTCGCCAACCTGCTCACAGTGGCAGGTGCAGATCGCATCGTCACGATGGACCTGCATGCGGGGCAGATTCAAGGGTTTTTTGATATCCCCTTGGATCACTTGTTCAGCATCGGCGTGTTCTTTCCGTATTTGGAGAACTTGGGACTGGAAAATGTCGCGGTTGCAGCACCTGACGCCGGAGGCGCCAAGCGGGCTCGCGAATATGCCAGTTTCATGAAGTGCGACCTGATCTTGATCGACAAGTTCAGGGAGCGGGCCAACCAAGTGGCATCCATGAAGGTGATCGGTGAGGTCAAGGGCAAAAACGTCCTGATCATCGACGACCTCGTGGACACTGCCGGCACCCTGTGCAAGGCGGCGGATCACTTGATGATGGAAGGCGCGGCTTCGGTGAGGGCGGTGGTTTGCCACCCGATCTTGTCAGGCCCGGCTTATGAGCGTATCGCAGAGAGCAGTCTCTTGGAGCTCATCACCACCAACACGATCCCGCTTCGCCAGGAGTCTCCCAAGATCAAGGTTTTGTCTGTGGGCCCGATGTTGGCCAGGGCGTTTGATAAAATTACGAATTACGAGTCGATTAGCTCGCTCTATAAGCAATGAAAACGGTCGAATTACAAGGTACTCCGAGGACGCAAGTTGGCAAAGCTGCCATGAAGAAGATCCGCCGCGCTGGCAACGTGCCCGCAGTGGTGTACGGCAAGGGCGAGCCCATGTCCGTGGAAGTTGATTTCATGGCTGTGCACAAGATGCTGCACTCTCCCGACACCTACCTGGTCAACCTCGCTGTGGACGGCAAAGTGACTCCCGCCATCGTGCGTGACGCTCAGTTCCACCCTGTGAACGACCGCGTCCTCCACATTGACTTCCTCCGCGTGAGCGACAACGAGCCTGTCAACGTCGAGCTCCCCGTCCAACTCGTGGGCACCGCCAAAGGCGTGCTCGCAGGTGGCCGCCTCGTCCCCATGCTCCGCAAGATCAAAGTCCGCGGCCTGGTCAATGACCTCCCCGACAAAGTGAGCATCGACATCTCTCACTTGGACCTGGGCAAGACCATCCGCGTGGGCGACGTCCAATTCGAAGGTATCACCATCACCTCCCCCGCCTCCACTGGCATCGCGATCATCGAGATCCCCCGTGCCGTGCGTCAGGCTGAAGAGGCTGGCAAGAAATAAGTCACTTCTCAAAGTTGGCTTTCTGAAAGAGCTGTCGATTCAAGTCGGCAGCTCTTTTCCAATTTTCAGTCACCATCGCCGCCTGACCATCCGATTCATCCGACTTCGTCCCCATGAAATTCCTCATCACCGGCCTCGGCAATCCCGGCGCTCAATACCGAAACACCCGCCACAACATCGGCTTCATGGTGCTGGACCGGCTCGCTGAGCGGCAAGGGGCCGCATTTGCCACTGACCGCCTCGGCGACATCTGCACCCTTCGCCACAAGGGCAAGACCATCGTCCTGCTCAAGCCGAACACCTACATGAACCTGAGCGGCAAGGCCGTGCGCTACCACCTGCAGCACCATGACGTCCCGCAGTCGCAATTGCTCGTGATCACGGACGACATCGCGCTGCCCTTCGGCAAGATCCGCATCCGCGCCAAGGGCTCCGGCGGCGGCCACAATGGCCTCGGCAACATCCAAGAGGTGCTCGGCAACGAGAACTATGCCCGGATGCGCTTCGGGGTCGGGAATGAATTCGGCAAGGGGCAGCAGGTGGACTATGTCCTGAGTGACTTCTCGGCGGAGCAAAGGGAGGCATTGCCGGCGCTCATGGACAAGATGGGGGATGCGATCCTGTCACTGTCCTTGATCGGTCTGGAGCGGACGATGAATATTTACAATGGGTAAGCCATCAACGAAGCGGCGGCCTCTGGCCGCACGCTGATCTAAAAGGCCGCCTCCCGGCGGCGGGGAATAGGAGGGCGGGCATCCGTTGTATGTGCGAATTTCGCTGATTTTCTTTGCAATACGGTCCTGGGCGTACTTGGCTGCGCCGCCAGAGGCGGCGTAGTCGATCGGCGTACGGCCAGAGGCCGCCGCCTCTTGAAAATAACCTCAGTTGTCCCCGGGGAAATAGAGCTGATGCTCCTCCTCTTCCTCCACCTCGTAGGGCACGAAGACGAAACCGCCCTCTGCGGGCAATACCACGAAGATGCAGGCGCGCTCCTCAGGATCGCCAAAGGTCTCGATGAAGTCCTCCAATTTCTCCTCGGTGACCACGCCCCGCTTCACGAACTCCTCCAGGATGGACACATTGTAGTTCCAGTTCAGGTGGTCCTTTTCCTTGGTGAGGAAGGGCTTGCCGATGCTGACGTCGTCCTGACTCGCGATATAGACGGGAAACTGGGAAATCTCCTCGTTGATGACATGCATGGAAAATGACCGCATGGTGCTGCCGATGATGCGCAGGTCGTTGCGGATGGCCTCCAAGGCGCTGTTTTCAGATGTTTCCGATCGCATGGCGCAAATTTAGCCAATATTTCAGGAACGGGATGCTCAGAGGATGTCGATGGGGCCGAGTCCTTCGCGGATGATGGTGATTTCATCGTCACCTCGGCTGCAATCGATGACGGTGCTCGCCATGTTGCCGCCCCATCCGCCGTCCACCATGATGTTCACGAGGTTGCCGTAGCGCTCGTAAATCTCCTCAGGGTCCATCGGGTACTCCGTATCGTCGCCCGGCAAGCTCGTGGTCAGGATCGGTCGCCCGAGTCCCTTCACGATGGCGAGCGGGATGGGATGGTCCACGATGCGCACGCCGACCGTCTTGCGACGGGATTGGAAGTGCTTGGGAATGTTCTTGGAGGCCTCCAAAATGAAGGTATAGGGCCCTGGGCATGCGCGGCGCATCATCTTGAACACCGGGTCCGTGATGTGGACAGCGTAGGTGCTCACCGTCTTCAGGTCCGGGCAAATGCACGAAAACTGCGATTTTTCCGGGTCGATGCCCTTGATCTGACAGACCCGCTCGAGGGCTTTTTTGTTGTTGATGTCACAGCCGATGGCATAGACTGTGTCAGTGGGGTAGATGATCACCCCGCCCTGTTCGAGGGCGTCCACCACAGTCTGAACCATCCGCGGCTGCGGATTTTTTGGATGAATTTCGATCCTTGTCCCCATGCGACCAATTAACGGAAAATATGAACCCGGCCCTTGGTTGAAATTTGATGGTTGGGAAATTCGTATTAGATTTGAAAGATTATTGCAATACCAATTCTTGAAAATGAAGGGACTTTTTCGCGCGGTTCTATGGCTCTTGTTGGTGGTGGCAGGCACAGGTTCAGCCTTCGGTCAGAAGGGTTTGAAGCTGGGTTTGGTGGCATTGCCGCAGACGACTTGGATGCTGAACAAAGACGACATGTCCGTTCCCCAGGATCAGTTCAAGTACAAGACCACCTTTGGCATGGCTGCAGGCCCCTCTGTGGGCTACAACTTCCATGACGGCATCGGCTTCCGCCTGAACTTCCTCTACTCTGCCCAAGGTCAGAAGTACAGCAACTACAATAGCGAAGGCACGCTGGTGAACCATACCCGCCGCCTGAACTATCTGAAAGTGCCCCTCTTCATCAGCTTGAACACCGGCACCGAGTTCAGCAAAGTGATCCTCGCTGCCGACCTCGGCTTTCAAGTCGATTTCTTGCTCCGCGCCCGTTACTACAACGACGATCAGAGCTACACCCCTGATGAAATCCTGTTCAACCCGAACGTGAGGGACTATCCCAGCACCTATAAGCAGTACTCCCTGTTCAATTACGGCCCGACCGCTGCGCTCGGCTTGGACATCAAGCTGGCTTACAACGTCATGGGCAATATCCGCGTCCGTGGTGACTACAGCCTCACCGACGCTGAGAACAAGGACGCTGCCTACAAACTCTACACCGCTGGCATTCCTGACGACGTCCGCATCTGGGACGAGTCACGGGCCATCACCAAAAATCTCACGGGCGGCCTCATGATCGGGGTTACCTATACCTTCACTGAATATTGATCGGCCGTAAGGCCAAGGATCAATCCGAGTAAATGGGCAGACGGAAGAAGAGAGTTCTGATCATTTACACGGGGGGAACCATCGGGATGATCAAGCGTAAGCGCGACGGTTCCTACATCCCCTTCGACTTCAATCTCATCCGTTCGGAATTTCCGGAGCTGGACCGCCTCGAATGCGACGTCGAGGTTGCTTCCTATGATCCTCCGCTGGATTCGTCGAACATCGGTCCGCCCATCTGGATCAAAATCGCACAGACCATCGGCGAAAATTACCGCCGCATGGATGGATTTGTGATCCTGCACGGTTCGGATACCATGGCCTATACCGGGTCGGCCTTGTCGTTCATGCTGGAGGGCCTCGCCAAGCCGGTGATCATGACCGGGGCGCAGCTGCCCATCAATGAGATCCGCACCGATGCCAAGGAGAACCTGGTGACGGCATTGCAGATAGCATCGCATCCGGACAAGCCCATCAAGGAAGTCGGCATCTACTTCGAATACAAGCTCTACCGCGCCAATCGTACCCAAAAGGTGCATGCGGACATCTTCTCGGCCTTCAATTCCTTGAATTTTCCGCCGCTTGTCGAGGCTGGAGTGCACCTGTATTTCAGGCACTCCACACCGACCGATGCCTACAAGGGCCGCACATTCCGTGTGCAGCCGAATCTGGACACGCGGGTGGGGCATGCACGCTTCTATCCTGGGATGACGGCGGAGACGCTGGAGCTCATCCTGATGCATCCGCAACACCAAGGCATCATCCTGCAGAGCTACGGTGCCGGAAACCTGCCCACGGACAAGGCATTCATTGAGGCGATCAAGCGGAGCATCGACGCGGGCAAGATCATCCTGAACATCACACAATGCATGGGCGGCTCCGTGGAAATGGGCCGCTACGCCACAAGTGCCATGCTGCTCAAGGCCGGAGTCTTGCCGGGGGCTGACATGACATTCGAAGCTGCCCTCACCAAGATGATGTACCTCCTGGGCAAATACGACGACCCTGAAAAAGTCCGCCACATGCTCGTTCGCAACATCCGGGGCGAGATGCGGGCCGAGCGTGCCTACACGGAATGACCAAGTTCGTCCCCGCTGGGGAAAACGTATCTTGCAGGTGGACAGCCGCCACATAACTTTGCACATCTTATTTTTTGCTCAACAAGATGAAAAACAGGAAGGCAGACGCGCTGGAGTATCACCGTCGGGAGCCCAAGGGCAAGATCGAGGTCAACTCCACCAAACCCGTCTCCACTCAGCGTGACCTTTCCCTCGCATACAGCCCAGGCGTGGCTTATCCCTGCCTGGAGATCGCTGAAGACAAGGAAAAGGTCTATGAATACACCGCCAAGGACAACCTCGTGGCCGTTCTCACCAATGGCACCGCAGTCTTGGGCCTCGGCAACATCGGGCCGGAGGCAGCGAAGCCTGTGATGGAAGGCAAGGCGGTCCTTTTCAAGAAGTTCGCAGGCATCGATGTCTTCGACATCGAGATCAAGGCGGATACCGTGGAGGAGTTCATCGCCGTGGCGAAGGCCCTGGAGCCGACCTTTGGCGGGATCAACATGGAGGATGTCAAGGCACCGGAGAGCTTCGAGATCGAGCAGCGTCTGGTCGCCGAGATGAACATCCCCGTGATGCACGACGATCAGCACGGCACTGCGATCATTTCCTCAGCCGCATTGTTGAATGCCTTGGAAGTGGTGGACAAGCGGATCGATGAAGTGAAGTTTGTGGTGATCGGAGCGGGCGCAGCCGCATTGGCTTGCCTGAACCTGTACCTCGAGCTGGGAGCCAAGGTTGAAAATGTGCAGGTCTTCGACCGCGAAGGGCATATCCACAAGGGCCGCGAAAACGTGAACCGCTATCAAGCCAAGTATGCGCATTCTGCCCAAATGACCCTCGTGGAGGCATTTGTCGGGGCTGATGTGATGATCGGCTTGGCTTCCGGCGGCACCGTTTCCCAAGAAATGGTCCTGGGCATGGCCCCGAATCCGATCATTTTCGCATTGGCCAATCCTGACCCGGAGATCACCTGGGAGGATGCCATGGCCGTGCGCCCCGATGCCGTCATGGCAACGGGCCGCAGCGACTACCCCAATCAGGTCAACAACGCCTTGGGCTTTCCCTACATCTTCCGGGGTGCCCTCGATGTCCGCGCAACAACCATCAATACCGCGATGAAAATCGCCTCCGCCCAAGCCATTGCGCAGCTCGCAAGGGAAATGGTGCCGGAGTCGGTGATCGAAGCCTACGCCGACAAGAACCTCAGCTTCGGCAGGAGCTACCTCATCCCCAAGCCATTGGATCCCCGGCTCATCACCTGGGTGTCGAGTGCGGTCGCCAAGGCTGCCATGGACAGCGGGGTTGCCAAGAAGCCCATCTTGGATTTCGACCTGTACAAGGAGCAACTTGAAAAGCGCGTCGGTCGGTACGAGAGCCTGTCCAAGTCCATCATTGCCCGGGCGCAGAAGAATCCCAAGCGGGTCGTCTTCGCGGAAGCGGACACCTACAAGGTGCTGAAAGCCGCCCAAATCCTTAACGACGAGGGCATCGCCATCCCGATCCTGCTCGGCAACCGCGACAAGATCAATGCGATCATCGAGGAAAACAACCTGGATCTGAGCGACATCAGCATCATCGACCCGCTGCTCGAGGATGGGATGAAGGAGCAATTCGGGAAGATGCTGCACGAGAAGCGCAAGCGCAAGGGGCTCACCCTGCACGATGCGATCAAGCTCATGCGCGAGCGGAACTATTACGGGACGAGCATGGTGGAGGCAGGATTGGCGGACGCATTTGTCTCTGGCCTCACCAAGACCTATCCGGCCACGATCAAGCCTGCATTGGAGGTGATCGGTCGCCCGACAGGCGGCGGCATCCTCGCGGGGATGCACATCGTCAAGACGCGCCGCGGGCCATTCTTTTTTGCGGATACAGCGATCAACAGAAGAGGAAAGCCGACCCCGCAGGATCTTGTGGCCATTGCCGAGGCTGGTCGAGTCCGCTGTGCACGCCGAACTGTCCCCGGATCGCGATGCTGAGCTACTCGAACTTTGGCAACAACTTGGACGAGACCACGGTCAAGTGATCGAGGCGACCCGCATCCTCCGCGAAAAGCGCAGTTGGATGCACTCGACGGCGACATCCAAGCCAATGTGGCGATCCGCCCGGACAGCATCCTCTGCAAGACAACTACAGCTTCTCCAATCCTCTCAAGATGGGCGGCGCGACATTCATCTTCCCGGATATCATGAGCGGCAACATCGCCTACAAGCTCATGGACGAACTCGCGGAGTTTGAACTCATCAGGCCGAATTTTTTGCTGGGCATGAAGAAGTGGGGTGCATCCTGCAACTCGGTAGCTCCGTGACGGAGATCGTGAACATTGCTAAGTCGCGGTGGTGGATGCGCAACGGAAAGGGAGCGCGATGATCGCTACCTGAACGGCAAGCTGGGCACAAGGTCCTCCATGGTGATCATCGAATGTGGTGGCGTGGGCTATCAGGCGAAGATTTCCCTGAATACCTACTCCAAGCTGGGCAACGACGGGGCCGTCAAGCCCACCTCTATGCTCAAGGAGGACGCGCACGAGCTATACGGTTTCCATGATCAGAAGGAGAAAAACCTCTTCATTCAGCTCATCGGAATCCAGGGTGTGGGCGGCAACACGGCCATGACCATCCTGTCGAGCATCGAGCCCAAGGAACTTTACCAGGTGATCGAGGGTGAAAACCTGAACCGCCTCAAGCAGGTCAAGGGCATCGGAGCCAAGACAGCTTCCCGGATCATTCTAGAACTGAAAGGCAAATTGGTGCTGGACGGCACGGCTTCGGCTGCATCTCCCGTGAACAAGCTGCGCGACGATGCGATTGCAGCATTGGTGGGGCTGGGCATGCCCAAGGCAGCGATGGAAGCCAAGGTCGATGCCATCCTCAAGGCTGCTGGAGGCGACGTCCCCATCGACAAGATCATCCGCGAGGCGCTGCGGGGCTAATTCCCCGCTGTCTCGATCACAATCTCATCCACGAAAATCCAGGCTTGGCCACCTGCACCGAGGTGCCATGGCGGGCATTTGCCATAATTGGTTGCCTTGACCTTGACGTAGCGACTCCGTCCGCCGCTCCAAGCCCCCACGGCGAAATTCAATATGCCGGCATTGTAGTCATTGTCAGCACGGGAATGGGTCTTGACCCTTGGTTTTCCGAAGCTCTTGCCATCCTGCGAGAGCGAAAACTCCACCTGCCTCGGAAACCAAACCCACGAACCAATGTCCTGCAAAAAGCCCACTTCGATGCTCTTCACCACTTGGGCGCTTCCGAGGTCGATCACCACCTCCATGTCATGCTGATACCCCTGCCAATGCCCCGTACGGAAATTGGTATTGCCGCGGACGCCGTCGATGAGGGCATTGTCGCCACCTGCGGCGTATTGAGGCTCGTAGGGGGTAAGGATTTGGATCTTGCGATTGGGGTCCAGGCGGATGTATGTGGCAGCTGCGACGGAGCTCTGTTCGCCGGTTGCATTCACTGAGATGGCCTTCATGACAGCATTCTCGGTCAGGACAATCGGTTGGCTGTACTTGGGGGATTGGATGCCGGGCTCGCTGCCATCGATGGTGTAGTGGATGCTGCCGTTCGGGGTGATGGAGGCCAAGCTCACGCTCAGCGTGTCCGTGAAAGTCTGCGACCGCGCCGAAAAGAAGGGCACCACGGGAATGGGTGGAGCATCGATGCGGCTGATGGGGCGGCGAGGGTTGGCTCCAGCGAAGCAGATCACGTTGCGATTCGGAAGCTGAGTTTCACTCATTTCAAATTCCAGCGTCCCGCCTTCCATGATGGTCTTGTGGTCGATGGCGAGGCTTTCAAATGGCTTGCCGTTCAGTTTGGCTGAATGCGGGTAGATTTTGCCTTTGTCCACGCCCGGCGCGAGGATTTCAAATTGCCTCCCATTTTCCAGATGGATCACGATGCGCGGAAAGAGCGGGGCTGCCACATGGTATTCCGGCCTCCCGGGGGTCACGGCATACAAGCCCATGGCGCTCATCACATACCAAGCGCTCATCTGTCCGCAGTCCTCGTTGCCGCTCAGGCCGTCGGGCTTGTCGTGGTACATCTCCGTGAGAATCTGATGGATACGCTGCTGCGTCTTCCAAGGGGCATCGGTGAAATTGTAAAGCCAAGCCATGTGGTGGCTCGGTTCATTTCCGTGGGCGTACTGCCCGATGAGTCCGGTGATGTCTGCTTGTTCTCGGCCAGTGGTGGCACTTTCCGCTGTGAAAAGCGAGTCGAGGTAGTCTTCCAGCCCCTTTTTATTCCCCAAAAGCTGGATGAGACCCTCGATATCTTGTGGCGAGGCGAGTGAGTACTGCCAAGCGTTTGCCTCCGTAAAATTAAAGTTGACTTCGCGAGGATCAAAGGGTTTTTGCCAAGAACCATTCATTTTTCCTCGAAAAAATTTAGAAACCGGGTCAAATAGGTTCTTAAAGCCCTGTGCGCGCCGAAAAAATATTTTTGCGAGGCTGTCTTGACCCATCTCCCGAGCCATTTCTCCGATGCACCAATCGTCGTAGGCGTACTCCAATGTCTTGGAAACGCTCTCGCTTTCGTCGCCCGAGCCGATGTAGCCCTGCGATTTGTAATAAGACAACCCGAAGTGGTCGAGCATGGCGCTGTGGACCATGGCCTTGAGGGCGAGGTCGGCATCCCAGTCCCGCAAGCCCTTCATGTAAGCGTCGGCGATCACCGACACACTGTGGTAGCCAATCATGCACTCGGTCTCATTCCCAGCGAGTTCCCAGACGGGCAAGCGGCCGCCATCGGTGTACATGCGCAGGAAGGTGCGGATGAATTCATTGGTGCGCTTTTGTTCGATCAGGGTGTAGAGCGGGTGGGCGGCGCGGTAGGTGTCCCAAAGCGAAAAGACGCTGTAGTGATTGTCCTCGACCTCGTGGCTCTTCTTGTCCATGCCGAGGTAAACACCGTTGACATCGCTGACGAGGTTCGGGACGATGCTCGTGTGGTACAATGCCGTGTAAAAGATGCGGTGCTGCTCCGGGGTGCCGCCACTGATCTCGATCTTGGAAAGCTGTTTGCGCCAAGCGTCTTCAGCCTGTTGCTTGACACCCTCGAAATCCCAGCTGGGAATCTCCTTGAGCAGGTTTTGCCGCGCGCCATCAATGCCGTTGAAGGAAATGCCCACCTTGACGAGCACTTCCTTTTTTTGTCGGGTGTCGAATGCGAAAGTCGCCTCCACCTTTTTGCCTGCGGCGGAAAGGTGGGTAAGGGCAGAATCGCCTCCGATAGATTGCCCTATGGTCGGCTGCGAGAACTTCGCCACGAAATAGACCGATTGATCGCGGGCCCAAGAGCTTGATCGGCGCATGCCCACCACTTCAGAATCATTCAGGATCGTGATGTTCGAGGCAAGCACAGGGTCGCGGTGCCGCAGGTCGATCTTGACAAAGCTTGTATCGCCTCGGAAGGTGTATCGGTGAAACCCGCATCGAGTGGTCGCAGTGAGGTCCACATGGATGCCGCCATTATCGAGATCGACAGAGTACCAGCCGCCCCCGGCCTTTTCGCTGGATTTTTGGAAACGAGAGGGGAAGTCAAGCTCTCCCAGTGTGCCTGTATTTTCCCCGGCGCGTTTCGGGAGAGGCATCATGAGGATGTCGCAGTAGTCTGCGATCCCAGTTCCGCTCAGGTGGGTATGAGAAAATCCGTAAATGATGCTGTCCGTGAAGTGGTAGCCGGAGACGCCGTCCCAGCCCTCCAAGCGCGTGTCCGGGCTGAGCTGCACCATGCCGAAGGGCACCGTCGCCCCGGGGTAGGTATGCCCGTGCCCTCCCGTGCCGATGAAGGGATCGACAGAGGCGTAGGGGTCGGCTGGGGTAGCCGTGGAGGCGTCCTTGTTGCCATTTTTGCAGCCGGCCAACAGAACAATGAATAGCAATATGAGAAGCGAGGGGCACTTCGACAGGCTCAGTGTGACACCTCCGGCCCAACGCTGAATGGCACTAGGCCTCCGGCCTAGGCTGCACAAGATGAACTCTGCGCTCGAGTGGCGCAAGCGAAGCTTGTCGCTTAGTGGATTTTCGTTCATGCCGATTCCTGTTTGCGATTGAATTCATTTCAGACACGGCCCCTTCGAGTCCCTCGGGGCAGGCTCCGGCCATGTGCCGATTCCCGATTACTCGGGACACAGCGGCTTCGGGCCGGAGGCCTCTCGCCTCGGTTGTCATGCGTTGCCTCTCCTGAGTGGGAAAAACGTCTTCCAAGCCAATGCCGCAGCGCCCAAGATGGCCGCCGAACGACCCTGCAGCGCGGAAGGCTCAAGCCTCGTCCGGCCCTTGAAGACGCCGAGGACATTCGCTTCCAATGCCCGGCGGGCGGGTTCGATCAAGATGTCGCCCGCAGCGGCTACGCCGCCATAGAAGAAGATGGCCTCGGGGCTCAGATACGCCACCGTATCAGCCAAGTGCCGACCCAGCAACTCCCCGGTGTAGTCGAAGACTTCCTTCGCCAGTTCGTCGCCGTCGGAGGCGGCCATGGCCACAGCCCGTGCATTCAACCGTTCGCTCGGGATTTCCCGGAGCTTGCTCGGCCTGCGGCGGCCGTTCAGGAATTCAAATGTCGTCTGACGGATGCCCCTCGCGCTCACGTATGCCTCCAGGCAGCCGCGTCGTCCGCAGGTGCAAAGGCGCCCTTCGCGCACAGCGATGGTATGGCCCATTTCCCCAGCGAAGCCGGAGTGTCCATAGAGCAGTTCGCCGTTCACCACGATTCCGCTTCCCAATCCCGTCCCGATGGTGATGACCACGAAGTCCTTCATTCCCACTGCTCCGCCGTAAAGCATTTCGCCGATGGCGGCTGCATTGGCATCGTTGGTGACCACGGCGGGCACCTGCAATGCATCGCTGAAGAGCGACCGCAGGTCCACCACGCTTGGCCAGCGCAAGTTGGGCGCATTTTCGACGGTGCCCCGGTAGATGTTGCCATTGGGCGCGCCGAGGCCGATTCCGCAGAGGTCGTGGTCCCGCCCGATTTCGCTGAGGCGGCCATGGACTTGATCCCTGATCGCACACACGAGGCCCTCGGGCCGATCGTAGTCACGTGTGCTCAGCTTGACCTCTGATAGGATTTCCCCCCGTTCGGTCACCAACCCCAATGCGGTATTGGTTCCCCCGATGTCTGCCCCGATGACGATCCTGTCTTTCATTGCAAGGAATTTGAATTCTTGGAACTACGATGCCCCGCCCCCATCCAGCCATAGAGCGCCAGATAGAGATAACACACAGCGGGAACGAGGTAGGAGACTTGAAATCCGTGGTGGTCAGCGATATAGGCCTGAAGTGGCGGGATCAATGCGCCTCCCACCACGGCCATGACCAGCAGTGAACTCGCCTGGCTCGTGTACTTGCCCAACCGATCGATGGCCAACGAGAAGATATTGCTCCACATGATAGAATTGAACAGCCCGACGCCGATCACCGACCATGCGGCGAGGTGCCCTTGGGTATGAACCCCGATCATCAAGAGTGCGATCACAATCACGGAAAAGATGCCAACAGCGCGCGCGGGTGCGCCACGGCCCAGCAACAAGCCCCCATAATTGACCACGAGGAGGGCGACATAGACACCCATCTCTGTGATGGGAAATGTCTGGTAGGAAAATGCCCCGGCCTCGGTATTGATCCCGGTCACGAAGTAGATGAAGAAGAAGCAGGCAATCGAAACTGCACCCATCGACAGCGCTTGCGTCCTCCGGGAGAGTTTGTTGTTCAGAGAAACAGCACCGAGGAGCCGACCGATCATCAAGCCGCCCCAGTAGAATGAAAGCAGGCGCGTGCCAGCCTCCTTGGGCATGTTCAGGACGTGGGGTTCCTTGAGGAAATCCAGCAGGAACGAACCCGCGCTTACCTCCGCCCCGACATACATGAAGATCGCGATCACACCCAGCCACACCTGTGGGAATTTCAATGCCCCTAATCCGCGCTCCGGCTTCTCCTCGTTCCGGAAAGGCGGCATCGAGGAAAGCGCGACCATCAATGCGCAGAGGAAAAACAGGCCGGAATAGATCAGGTAGGCCGAAGAAACAGCGATGGGGCTCTTTTCGCCATCGGAGAAGACCTTGAAAATCAAGATCGCCCCCACAAGCGGTCCCAAAGTGGTCCCGAGCGAGTTGAAGCCTTGGGCGAAATTCAATCTGCCGGATGCCGATTCGGGGCTGCCCATGATGGCCGCATAGGGATTCGCGGCGATCTGCAGGATCGTCACGCCGGATGCCAAAACGAACAGCGCGATCAGGAAAAAGGTATAGGATTCCTGCTTCGCTGCCGGGTAAAACAATGCACAGCCGATCCCCGCACCCACGAGCCCGATGACCATTCCCGCTTTGTAGCCGATGCGGTTGATGGGGTCGCCGGCGGAGAGCGAAATCAGGTAATAGATGATGGAAATGACGAAATAGGCCCCGAAAAAGGCGAACTGAACCAGACTCGATTCAAAGGCCGTCAGGTCAAAAATCCCCCGGAAGGTGGCCACGAGGAGGTCATTCGTGACCGTGATGAAGCCCCACATAAAAAAGAGGGAAGTGAGCAAGGCAAATGCCCCTCTGTAGTCGCGTCCTGCTGATTCTTTTGCCATTCAATGAGATCCTGACGACCTAAGATAATGAGAAATTTCCAATCTAAAACGATAAAGTATTATTTGTCGGGCAAGGGACAGGTAAGTGGGAGTGGGTCCGTTAACGACATCGTTGTAAGGA
>JAXLVK010000102.1:0-19905 GCA_046329055.1 Bacteroidia bacterium | reverse complement strand
GCCGATAGCCTCACGCCCAATCTGGAGGCATCCCTGCAAGTCCTGGATTCGGTGCTGGCCCATACCCCGAATGTGGACTCCAACTGCGTGTATGTCACGGGCATCTCCATGGGCGGCTTTGGCTGCTGGGAGCTGGGGCAGCGGTTCCCGCGACGCTGGGCGGCGATCATGCCGATTTGTGGGGGCGGGGATACTGCGCGAGCGGCCCAACTCCGCGATGTCCCGGTCTGGGCATTCCACGGTCAGAAAGACAAGCTCGTCAAGCCAACGCGTACCACCGACATGGTCCAGGCCATCGAGCGGCAGGGCGGCAAACCCTTGGTGAAGCTGTATCCCAGCATTGGTCACCTGGTCTGGAACACCGTCTATGCCGACCGTAAGGCGATCCAATGGCTCATTTCCAATCGCCGATCATGAAAGACCATACCCGGAAATACATGTTGATGATCGGGCTGGGGATGGCTGCGATCTTCGCCCTGTTCTTTTCGCTGGGCGTGCTGAAGCCGGAGATGCCCTATGGCCTCAAGGTTGTGAATTTGAACACCCTGTTCCCGCCGCCGCCCAAGCCTTTCATCGGCAAGGTACCCCTTCCCAAGGATAGCGTGCCGCCCGTCGATCTGCGGAAATACTATAGCCATGTCTTCGACAGCCTGCCGCGTGACACCATGATCGTGGACACCGCTACCGGTGACACCGTGCGCAAGCTCGTGGTCAGCAAGAAGCCCAAGCCACTCATGATCATGCAGCCCTACCGCCCGGTCAACTGTGGCGACTCCAGCATGAAAAAGGTGTTGCTGCTCGGCGATTCACAGCTGGAAGGCCTTCGTCGCCCCGTCTTCAATTACTGCACCGCCAATGGCTACGACCTTGTCGCCTCCGTGTGCTGGTACGGCAGCAGTACCAAGTATTGGGGTGGGACGGATACCCTTTCTTACTACCTGGACATGTACCGCCCCGATCACGTGGTCTTCGCCATCGGTTTGAATGAGCTCTTTGTCAACGACTTCGACGACCGCCGGGTCTGGATCGACAATATCCTCAGCGACTTCTACAGCTATGGGGTGACCTATACCTGGATCGGTCCCGCAGCATGGAAGGAGGACAAGGGGATCATCGACATCATGCGGGAAAAGGTCGGCAAGCACTTTTTCTCCTCCGAAAAGCTGCCCCTGGCCCGTGCCAAGGACGGCATGCACCCCAGCAACGACGCCGCCCGGGTATGGATGGACAGCGTTGCAGTGTTCATGACCAAGTTGGGAGAGCTGCCCATGCCCCTCAAGGCAAGCACCGACCCCAAGATCGCCCACAGTCCCTTCATCCTCCTCCAACAACCGAAATAACGCATGAACTGGACAGGATTTTGGGAATTGTTTCTGCATGATGAGAAGGAGCCGCTGCTGTTCCATACGGGCTTTTTCCTCTTCATATTCAGCATCTTCCTGCTGGCCTACGCCTGGGTCTATAAGTCGGCGAGGTGGCGGAACATCTTCGTGATCGGCTTTGGCTTCTACTTCTATTACAAGGCGAGCGGGATATTCCTCGGGCTGCTCATCCTCACGATCAGCGCGGACTATCTCTTCTCGATCCTCATGGAGCGAACGCGCAACCTGACCGCGCGAAAAGCGGTTCTGACAGTGGCGATCTTGTTCAGCCTGAGCTTCTTGCTGTTTTTCAAGTACACCAACTTCTTCTTGGAAAATGCAGGCTTCCTAGCTGGGCGGACATTTGAGCCGCTGGACCTGATCCTGCCGATCGGGATCTCGTTTTACACTTTCCAGTCGATCAGCTACCTCGTGGACATCTACAAGGAGAAGATCAAGCGGCCGACCTACAGCGACTACCTTATGTACATGTCGTTTTTCCCCCACTTGGTCGCAGGGCCGATCGTGCGGGCGCGGGATTTCCTCCCGCAGTTGCGGCAGCAGGTCGTCATCACCAAGTCGAATGTGGATGAGGCCATGTACCTGATCACGAAGGGCCTGGTGAAGAAGGCGATCATCGGGGACTACGTCGCACAGTACTCGGACGCGGTTTTTGCGCAGCCGGATGGGTTTTCCGGGACGGAGAATCTGTTCGGGTCACTGTCCTACACCCTGCAAATCTTCTGCGACTTCAGCGGCTATACGGACATGGCGATCGGGGTGGCATTGCTGCTGGGCTTCCGCTTGGGGCTGAACTTCGATTCTCCGTACAAGGCGCTGAACATCACGGATTTTTGGCGGAGGTGGCACATCAGCCTTTCCTCCTGGCTCCGGGACTATATCTACATCCCCATGGGCGGCAACCGCAAGGGCTTCATTGCGCAGCAATGGTTCTTGCTGGCGACCATGCTGATTGGGGGATTCTGGCACGGGGCGAGTTGGAAGTTCGTGTTTTGGGGGGCGGGACATGGTATCCTGTTGATCCTGCACAAGCTCTTCACCAAGGTTTGGCCCGACAATACGCCGCCCAAGCCCAAGGCGCCGCTCAAGACCGAGGTCCACATGTCCAAGGATTGGGTGGATGTCATCGAGGAGCGGCCCAAGTTCACTTGGCAAATGCTGCTGAATCCGATTTGGTGGGTGCTGACCTTCGGGGCGGTATCTCTGCTGTGGATCCCCTTCCGGGCAGACAGCATGGAGACCTCGTTCCAGATGTACGAGAAGATCTTTTCCGGCTTTGATGTCGCGATCTTGGAATATGCCTTCGAGATCAATCCGCTGCTGTACATCCTCTTGGGCCTCGGCTTCCTGGCGACGATCCAACCCGGCATCGTGAAGCGGGCCGTGCGCAAGGCCTACTGTGCGGTGCCATTGATTTTCAAGCTGGTGTTGCTGGTCGTATTGATTCAGGTGTTCATCCAAGTGCGCTCCGAATCCGTACAACCGTTCATCTATTTCCAATTCTGATGCGGATTTTGCGGTTGGGCATATTGTTGGGGTTGTTCCTCGAATTGGGAAAGGTGTCCGCCTGCATGGTGATTACTAATACGCAGAATAGGTGCGACCCCTCTGGGGTCGTATGGGTGGATGAATTGCTCGAGGGCTACAAACGTTCGACCCCTCTGGGGTCGTTGGTGCAGACGTTTACACCGTCAGGGGCGTTGGCGCAAAATCGGCATGCTGGATTGACCCCAGCGGGGTCAAACGCATGTAGCAAATTGTGGAATGCGTTGTTTCAGCGACCCCAGCGGGGTCGTACCGCTAATGAATTTTCTCGCACCGGATATTCGTGTTTTCCCGATCTGTTGGAGGATGATCCGCATGATGTTCAGCAGGACGCGCTGGATGTCTCGGCTTCGGCCCCTTGGGCCTCCGCTCCCCGACTTCGCCGGGACAGGCGACATGACATGTGGGGGGGAACTGAGGTCTCCGCTCCCCGACTTCGCCGGGACAGAGGTCATGACATGCCCCAATCGCCATCCTCCTGCCCGATCAAACCTGCCAAAAACCGCATCGAATATGCCCACAACTTGATGGATGTCCATACCAAGCTCTACCACCTGCAACATGGTTGGGATTCGAGCTTTGTGGTGGTACACATCGGGGATTCGCATATCCAATTGGACCACTTCACGGGGGCGATCCGGGCGGACATGCACCGCATTTTCGGCGATTGTGGGGAGGGTGTTTTGTTCCCTTATAGCACCTGCAAGAGCTTTGGGCCACGGAATTTGGAATCCAAGGCGACCGGAACTTGGGTCTGCAATACCGTCTGCAACAACAACCTCTGTGACGAGCTCGGCGTGACGGGCTATACCCTGCGCACGACAGACCCTAAGGCAGCATTGGAATTCAAATACCTGACGCCTGGCATGATGCTGGACACGCCCATCGTGGAGCCGCCAAGCATCCGCCGGGTGACTGTATGGCATGGCAAGGGCGATTTTCCTCTCATGGTGGATGGAAAAGGCGGAGATCTCAAGGTGACCACCAACAATCAGCATGCTCCCGACGGCCTCTGCACCACGACCATCGACAATTATGTGGCCGGGCAGCCGCTGCGGCTCTGCTTCAAGCCCGGCTCCGACAGCCTAGGACAATTCCGTTTCCACGGCATCAGCTTCGACCGTCCCAAGCCGACCGGGGTGCAGTACCATCACTGTGGGGTCGTCGGCGCGCAGTTCCCGTATTTCGTGAAGAACGCCAAGCTCGCCATTGCGCAGCTCGCTGCATTGAAACCTGACCTGATTGTTTTCAGCTACGGCTCCAACGAGAGCCACATGCCCAATTTCGACCCCAAGCAATACGAAAGCGGCATCGAGCAGGCCATGAAAGCGATCCGTGCTACTCGTCCCGACCGTGAATTTCCTGTTCACGACCACGCCTGATACCCGCGCCGGGAACAAGACCCACCGCATACCTCGGCCATCAACAAAAGCCTCCGGTAGCCTCGCCGAGCGGGAACAAGGCCGCTCTTGGGACCTGTTCACGATCATGGGCGGCGACAACAGTGCGCGGTATTGGCCGAGCAAGGGGCTAGTCGACGGACAAGCTGCACTTCACGCGGTCGGGCTACAAGCTCATGGGTGACCTGTTCGCCTTGGCATTTCTTGAGAGCTACAACCGCCAATGGGAGGAAAAGGCCCTGCCCACCGACATGATCGTCGAGCAGATCGACACCGTGGTGCTGAAGTACGGATTGGCAGGTCCCTATACCGCAGAGGCATCACGCTACCTGACGGAGGAGCAGCACCATGCAGTCGTGCATTCACATGACCCGCCGCAGAAGAAGCCCGTCGAGCCGTTCAAGTCCAAGACGATTTTCCACGAAGTCGCGAAAGGAGAGACGCTCTACAGCATCGCGAAGCGGTATGAAGAGAAGGTGGAGCAGATTCGCGCTTGGAATGGGATGACCGAGGCGAGCGTGCTGAAGGCGGGGACGCGGATCGTGGTGAAGCGGGTGGAGTGACGGGAGGATATGCTATCTTTGCACCCGCGTCGGCCGATTGTTTGCTGGCCTGCGCAAATGAAGATCATGAACCTGCTGCACGAAAGCATCAAAAAAGACCTCGCTACCCTCATCCAATCCGGGCTCAAAGCCCTGGGGGCGGAGGAGTCGGTTGAAACCCTGTACAACTTGATCAGCCCTGCGCCGAGTATCGAGATGGGGCAATTGGCATTCCTGCTGTTCACGTTTGCTGGAAAGGCATTGCGTTCTGCTCCGCAGCAACCGAGCGCTGACCTTGCCGCAGCTATGCCACAAGTGGATTGGATCGCCGTTGTCGCTGTCTGCTGGGCCTTATTTGAATTTCGTGCTCAAGACGGATCGCTGGGCGGAGTCGGTCATGTGGCCGGTGCTGGAAGGGGGATTTCTTCCAAAGGTGCTCACGGCGGAGACGCCGCGGACCATGATCGAGTATTCTCAGCCCAATACGCATAAGGAGATGCACGTGGGCTACATGCGGAACCTCGCGTTGGGGGATCTGCTGATTCGCCCGCACCGGTACTGCGGCTACGACATTGTGGCGGCGACCTTCCCGATGTGGGCACGCACGTGGCGAAATGCCTCTGGTACCTTCGGCTTCAGAACAACGACGCCGCCCCGAGCGAAGGCAAGGGCGAGTGGCTGGAACGATGGGCCGTGAAGGCCAACCAACCTCTGCACAAGATCGAAGGCAAGCCTGAGGGCGTCGAGGCCAAGGGGACACATGACCGAAATCCTGCATCAATTGGAGGCGGGGGAGGGCGAATTTTTCGATCTCTGGAAGGAAACCCGGCAGTGGAGCATCGACTCGATGGAGCATGCCTACGATTGGGCGGAGGGCCCGGATGCCTGGTACTGGGAAAGCGATGATGCGGCTTCCATGGCTTATGCCCGGGAGATGTTCGCCAAAGGCGTCTTGGGCGAAAGAAGTGGATCGGGATGGACCTCACCGACAAGGACCCCAACCTGGGATTTGCCATGTTCATCAAAAGCGATGGCACGGGGCCTACCTGACCAAGGACGTGGAACTTGCCCGGCGGAAATTTGAGGAAAACGGGATCGAGCAGCATTTACATTGTGGATCAGCGGCAGGCGCATCACTTCCGGCAGGTCTTCGAGGTGCTGAGGCGCATGGCTTCAAGCAAGCCGACAAATGCTACCACCTTCAATACGACTACGTCGAGGGCAAGGACGGGATGTTTTCCTCAAGGTTGGGGAATGCGGTGCCGCTCTTTGACCTGATCCATCAGGTGGAGATGGTGACGCATACCAAATACCGCTGCCGGGCAGGTGAACGAGGGGCTGATGACCAAGGAAGAATCCGCCGTCATCGCCAAAACCGTGGCCAAAGGCGCGATCAAATACGGCATGATCCGGATCGACCCGAACAAGAAAATCACCTTCGACATGGACGAATGGACGGAGGTGTCGGGCGACAGCGGACCCTATCAGCAATACACTTATGCCCGGATTCAGAGCCTGTTGCGGAAGCAGGGCTACGATCCGAATGGGCCGTTTGACGCAGCAGCATTGACCGACAGCCGGGAGATCGAACTCCTTGTGAAAACGGCGCAGTTCAATGATGTGGTGGTGGCAGCGACGCAGCAATACCGCCCGAACTTGCTCACGGCATTCCTCTACGACCTCGCCAAGGTCTATAACAACTGGAACAACAGCACGATCATCCGGGACATCGAGGATCCGGTGGTGAAGAACAGCAAGATGCACCTGACAGCGATGGTCGCACAGGTGATCAAGACGGGATTGGGGCTGCTGGGGATTGGGGTGCCGTCGAGGATGTGATGCGCGCCGCGACGCCGCGGCCCGGAGCCTGCCCTGAGCGAGGTCGAAGGGGCCGCAGGCGTATCGAACATTTGCCTCCGGCGAATGCCTAGTGAAATGGATTGAGACAATCGCATCTCTGTTTTCGCCAGAGTTATACCGTTAAATTGCAATGTATCCGTAAACATTTTTATATGTTTACACTGCTGGCGCTCGTGCATGATCCCGCGCTTCTTCGGCTTTGCCGGATTGGGACGTGTTACGAGCGCCTTCCTTTGTTTTCGGGTCTTCCCGCTGATTGGCGCGTTGGGGTCGAAGTCCTGCACCCTCCTTTTTGCGCGGCTCTGCATCGTGCGTCCTGCTGCGGGGCTTCCTGCGGGATTCCTTGGTTGGCCTCGTCGATTCTGGGGTCATACGGCCTTCTTGAGGTGAGGATGCCCCAAATGACCCTGAGCAGCTTGTGCATGACGACCCTGACGGCCTGCTTGTGCGTCTTCCTGTTTTCCCTGTGCCTGGTGTAGATGGCTTCTTATATGTGGGCGTCCCTGATGACCGCTGTGGACGCGCACATGTACAGCACCTCTGCCCTTATCATGGGTCGGCCCTTCTTGCTCATGACCATCTTGCCCTTCTTGTCCCCGCTTTCCTTAATCCTCGGTGGCAGGCCGAAGAGGCCGCGAGTTGCGATGGGGAGGAAGCGCGCGATGTCCTCGATCTCGGCCATGATGCTGGCCGCGGCGCTGGAAGCCGGCCACCCCGACGATCGACTTGAGCAGGTCCACCTCCTCCCTGTGCAGTGGCTGGCGAGGTGGTCCTTGAGGGACTTGATGCGCTCCCTGCTTGCGGGCGATGTCCTCGACGATGGCGGCGACCAGGAACTCGTTGGTCCCGTTGTCCCTGGAGGCCACGGACTTCGGCCGACTCGACCAGCGCTTTTGCCTTCCCGGGGGTGATCCCCTTGATCTTGGCCAATTGTCTGCGCACGGGCCTGCCCCAGCTTGGCGGCCGAGGGGTACAGGGAGAGCAGGCGGATCGCCCAGTTCGGGGATGCCGTTGCGGCAGTGCGGCAGCAGCCTTGGGGAACGCCGAGTACAGCAGTTGCTTGGCCTCGTTGACGAGCATGCATGGTCTTCTGCTTGTTCATCATCATGATGTGGTTGTTCAGGCTGCGGAAGGACGAGTACGCGTGTCCCGGACGCTGAAGTCCACCTTGTCGCGGAAGCGGCGGATGTACCCCGCGATGTGCGACGCTGGCCGCGTCGGTCACGTTCTGGCTGTTGGCGGCCTTGGCCGAGTCCCTGACCAGCGCGGGCTGATCCGGGCCACCTGGATCGGCAGGGTCGCGCCCAGGCGCACCAGCATCGCGTGCCAGTTGTTCTCCAGCCCCCCGTGCTCTCCAGTCCACAATAAACACGCCGCCTGGAACCGCCTGACCATGTCCCTGCACCAGTCCGCCAACGCCTCGTGCCCTGAGGGTGTCGTCCAGTTGATCACCTCGTCCAGCTCCCTCCCGCCCGAGCCGGCCAGCAGCACGTCAGCGTAATCCCTGCTAATGTCAAGTCCAACGAATGCTTCCATCCTGAAATCTGTTGAAGTGAATAACACAAATGGCAGGCACCGTTTAACCTTATAACAAATGCGGTATCGACGTACCAAGTTATACCTCAAACTCTACCCAGCCGCGGAGATATCGGCACGGCGTCAAGCGCCAAGGCAAAGACCTCCTTATGCGCAAGGGTTAGCAAATGCCATTCAGAAAGTAAACATATAAGGCAAATGTCTGTTCGGCGTGCGGCAAGATGCCGCCGCCTCTTCCACCAACGCTGCCGCCTCTTCCACCAACGCTGCCGCCTCGATCTGGCCCACCGCATTTCTTTTTCGCATTTCCCAATTCCGTATATTCGTGCCTTTATTTTTTCTGAAAATGCAGTCCACGAATTCCATCATGATGGTGCGCCCGGCGGCTTTTGGGTTTGACCCCGAGACCGCTGCCAACAATTCCTTTCAGAACAATCCCGGTGAGACGGCTGCGGATGACCTGCAACTGAAGGCGCAGTACGAGTTCGATCAGGTTGCTGCATCGATGCGCGCCAATGGCGTGAACTTCAGAGGTGGTGAAGGACGTGGCGGACCTGGTGCGGCCGGATGCCATCTTCCTGAACAATTGGATCTCGACCCACGAGGACGGGACGGTCATCCTGTACCCCATGATGGCTCCGAACCGTCGCTCTGAGCGCCGGCAGGATGCTGGACGACCTCGAGAAATACCACGAAATCCGCCGTGTGGTCGATCTGAGCCGCCACGAGACGAGTGGCTTATCCTCGAAGGCACGGGTTCCATGATCCTCGACCGGGCAAATGGCGTGATCTATGCCTGCTGCAGCTCCCGCACCAATGAGGCTGTGCTCAAGGAGGTCGCCAAGACCCTCGACTACCGCTGCGTGGTGTTTGACTTTGGACGGAAATGGCAAGCCCATCTTACCATACCAACGTGATGCTGTCCATCGGCACCAATTATGTGGTGATCGCTGACCATACCATCCCGGACGCGGCAGAGCGCGAGCGTGTCATGGCGTCCTCGAATGGCGGCGGCCGCCGTATCGTGAAGCTTCGCCCCGAGCATGGGCGAGTTTGTTGAAACGTGCTGGAGGGGCAGGGCCGTGAGCGCTTCGTGGCGATGAGCACGCGGGCGTATAAGTCCCTGAGCGACAGCCAACGCGACCTTCTGGAGGTCTGGGCCAAGTGCGTGCATTTCCCTATCCCGACCATTGAAAACGGGTGGTGGTAGCATCCGTTGCATGTTGGCGAGATCTTCCTGCCCCCGGAAGTGAGCGGGCAGAATTCTATTAATATTCCTTAAGAGCGACCGACCGGAGGAAAAATTGCTGAATTTCTGGCGCAACCAGAGGGAAAATTGTATGTCCTTTGGTCAGAATGAGATGCAGTATCTTTGCACGGTTGCACAATATGATGATTGAAAACATGGCGATGAATCAACGGATGGTCACACGGCTTGGCACTGTGGTGGCCCTGTGCTGGGTATTGTTGCAGGGATGCAGTGAAAAGGCACGTTGAAACCATGTACCAAAAGCCCTAAGAGGGCAAGTTTGAGGTGCTGGTGACCACCACGGGCGAGAGATGCGAAGGCCCAGAATTCAGTCGATATCTCAGGTCCAACCGGGGCACGCAAGGCAGGGATTTAACAACTCAAGATCACGCAGCTCGTTGCAGAGGGCACCGTGGTGGCGCAGGGTGATTTCAGCAGAATTGGACAAGAGCGAGATCGTGGGCAAGCTCAAGGAGGTGGAGATCAACCTGCAGAAGTTCCATCCGTGGTCACCCAAGCCAAACTCGATCGCATCGCTCACCCTCGCGCAGGCACGCGATGAGATGGTGAACCTGAAGTACGCGATGGAGCAACGCAAGCTCGAAAAGGAGGAGAGCACGTTCGAGTCCCCTTAGCACCAAGCGACAGGCCGAGATCGAATACGAGAAATCCATTCGTGGCTACAACCAAGCGCAGGCGAACTACGAAACCAAGGTGAAGCAGGCGACCGCCAAGATGCGTGAAGCTGAAGCAGACCTGTTCAAGGAACAACAGAAACTGGAAGACTATCAGGGCATTTTGGGAGAATTTACGATCCTGGCTCCCGAAAAAGGATGCTGATCTATGCGAGGGAATGGACGGAAAACGGTAGTAGATCGATTGCAAGTCCGTGGGAACCACAGCGGAGCGACACTCCCCGACCTCACGCAGATGGAAAGCATCACCTATGTCAATGAGGTGGACATCCAAAAGATCAAGGTCGGGCAGGAAGTGCGGGTGAGCCTGATGCAAGCCCAGACAAAAAACTCACAGGCAAGGTCACCCATGTCGCCAACGTTGGCGAACAGCGTCCGAACTCCGGATTCGAAGGTCTTCGAGGTCAAAATCGCGATCAACGAAAAGGACAGCACCCTGCGTCCCGCCATGACCACGAGCAACGAGATCATCACTGCAACCTTCGAAAATGTCCTGGGCTACATCCCCCTGGAGGCCGTCCATGTCGCGAATGATTCGATACCCTACGTTTTCAAACGGAATGGAAGTTCGGCGACTCGTCAGGAGGTCGTTGGGTGCTGAAAACGAGAACTTCGTGATCGTCGAGAAAGGCGTGGAGATGGCCGATGAGCTGCTCCTGACCAAGCCCGAGGATGCCGACAAGTTGGAGATGATTCGACTCAAATAGGCCGGCCATGCTCCAAAAGCTCTTCACATACAATCTCCAAATGGCCTGACTCGATCTTTCAGCGGCCGCTTCGGAGCTTCCTGACCTCCTTGGGAATCATCTTCGGGGTAGGCGCGGTCATCGCCATGTTGGCGATCGGGCAGGGGCGCAGGAGCAAGTGATCGAGCAAATGCGCATTCTTGGGAGCAACAATCTCATCGTGGAACCCATCATCACCCAAGAGGATGAGGAGGTCACGAGGAGGTGGGGCTGGAAAAGGCAAGCAGCAGAAATTCTTCCCGGTCGCCTGATCATCGGCGATGCGAAAAGCATCATGGAGGTGATCCCCTGCGTGGAAAAGGTGAGTCCCGGGAGATCGCCTTGAGACATCCTTCCTGCGGAACGGTCGCAAGCGCAGCGGCAAGCTCGTTGGTGTGACCACGTCTTCTTCACAGCAGCTTCAAGATGCACCAAGGCTAAAGCACATTTTCCCCAGATCAAAATGACGGATGCCGCACAGGCAGGGATTGGGGCCGGCGTGAAAGCCAAATTCTTTCGCAGGAGGATCCCATCGGCAAGACCATCAAGGTGGGCAAAAACTGGCTCGTGTCGTTGGCGTGGCCCAGAGCGGAACTTTTCACAGGCCAATCTCCTCGACTTTGGGTGTGCGTGATTACGACCTGGACATCTATGCCCCTACCGAAACCGTCCTGCTCCGCTACAAAACCGGAATCGTGTCTCACCCTGATGACCTGCAGCAGGCGTGGCAGATGCAAGAGAGCACATCAATGGGGAACGAGACCGCGACCAAATCTGAAGAAAGCAAGAACTATCATCAAGTCGGACGCATGACCATCACCGTCAAGGATGGCTACGACATGGTGCAGGTCGCGGATGTGATCCGTCGCATGATGGAGCGTCGCCACAATGGTGTGATCGACACGGAAGTGAAGATTCCCGAGGAATTGTTACCCAAAAGCAACGCACGACAGACATGTTCAACCTCGTTTTGATCTGATTAAGCTGCGATCAGCTTGCTCATTGGGGGCATCGGGATCATGAACATCATGTTTGCCTCGGTGATGGAGCGGATCAAAGAGATCGGGCCCGGCTAGCGCTCGGTGCAACCAAACTGGACATCGTGCTCAATTCTTGAGCGAATCCGTGACCCTGAGCATTGTCGGCGGATTGGTGGGCGGCCTTGGCGTCGGTTTGAGCCTGATCATCCGAAAACAATTCGAAGTGCCCGCTGTGATTTCGTGGATGCCGATCCTGCTTTCATTTTTTGTGGCCTTCACGGTGGGCGTGACCTTCGGGTTGTTCCCGGCACTGAAAGCTGCCCGCCAAGACCCGGTTATTTCATTGAGACATGATTGATCCCCTCTATATGCAGCAGAATAGCCGTGGCGGCGAGCCCCGAGGCAGCGGCGTCTCGCCGCATGCCCATCCTGCCCAAGCCTCCGGCGCAGACGATCCATCCATATCGGATTCCCCACGCCAGAGGCTTGGGCAGGGTAGCCCAGCGGCCAGAGGCCGCGGGCTCCTGATCGGGGCCCTCTTCCTTTTCCTCGCCCTCCGGCTCCCAGCACAGCAGGTAGAGCCGCTCACACTCGCGCGGAGCATCGCTATCGCGCAACTGCGCAGTCCCGAGGCCAAGATCGCGCAGAAGGCATTCGCGTCGGTGCATTGGGGCTACAAGTCATTCAAGGCCAGCTTGCTGCCATCGATTCGCGCGGATTTCAATACTCCGGGCCTCTTGCGTTCCATCCGGCAAATCACCCAGCCCGACGGCACCATCGCCTTCCGGCAGCAGAATCAGGCATTCACATCCGGTACGCTTTCGATCTCGCAGCAAATCGCCCCCACGGGTGGTAGCATCTTCCTGAGCAGTGGCCTCACACGCCTTGATGTGTTCGGCACCAGTGGCTACCGGGTCTATCAGGCCACGCCGATGCTCATCGGGTTCAGCCAACCGCTCTTCTCCTACAATGACCTCCGCTGGCAAAACAAGATCCAGCCGATTCAGTATCAGCTCGCTGAGCGCCGGTACCTCGAATCCTTGGAGGACGTCGCCGTGAGCATTGCGGGCAAGTATTTCGACGTCTATATCGCTCAAATGTCCTTGGAAAATGCCCGGTTCAACTTGAGCGTGACGGACTCGGTTTACACGATTTCTGAAGGTCGGTTCAAGGTCGGCAAGATCGCCGAAAACGACCTCCTGCAAACGGAATTGGCGTTTTTGAATGCGCAGGTCCAGGTGCAACGGTCGGAGGTCAGCCTGCAAAAGGCGAAATTGGAGCTGGCAATCACGCTCGGATTGCAGGATCCCGAGGGGATTCTGGTGGAACAGCCCGAGGAATTGCCGCTGATCCAAGTGAATGCCGATTCTGTGCTTGCAGAGGCGCGCCGCAATCGCAGCGATCCCCTCGACTTCGAATCCCGGGGCCTGCAAGCGGAGAGCAACTATGCCCAAGCCCGCGCGAATGCCCGGTTCAACGCCAGCCTGAATGCCAGCTTTGGCCTGAACAACAGCGATACGAGCATAGTGACCTCCTTCCAGAATCTTGCCGAACAACAAACTGCGAGCATCGGCATCGGCATCCCGATCTTCCAATGGGGGAAAAACCGGGCGGATGTGCAGTCAGCGGCAGTGCGTCGTGATCAGGTGCAGGAGCAAATCCGGCTCGATCAACGGCGGTTTGAGCGGGACCTGCGCTTCGAGGTGATGGACTTCATGCAGGCGCAGCAGCAATTGCAACTCGCCTCCAAGAGTGACACCATCGCGCAACGCCGCTTCGACGTGGCCCGGAACCGCTATCTCATCGGCAAGATCGACATCACCAACCTGCAAATCGCCCAAAACGAGAAGGACAATGCCCGCTTGAGCTATATGCAAGCCCTGCGGCAGTATTGGGTGGCCTATCACCAACTGCGGCGCTCGGCGCTCTACGACTTTGTGAAAGGGCAGCGGTTGGAGGTGCCTTTGGTGGAGTTTTGAGGTTGAGGTTGATTGACTCCCTCTGGGAATCCCGCCTCACTGCTTGGTATAGAGACCAGTGATGTTCAGGATGTTTCCGTTTCGGGTCATGGCGCCGCTCAGGGTGATTTGAGTGGCGGAGAATCTCCTCAGCCTGAGGGTGCCGGAGTCATAATTGCCGCAGCTGAATGTGAAAAAGGAGAATTCATCCAGTGAATTGATGCCACTCGTCACTTGCAGGGGGCTACCGAAGCAAGATTCATTCAGGAAATTTGTGATCAGAATGTCCTGAATTTCCAAGCCGGCGGCAATGGTCATTGTATAGGGGCCGACAGTAGTTCCATCTTCAGTGTGGTTGCCGGTCCAGGTTCCAAGGAACCCGTCGCGCTTGAGCGTATTGCAAGTGCTGTCTGCGGAGTGTTCCCAATACGGATCGCAATCGCAAACCTCGTCAACCGGATTGCAGGCGCCATGTCCGCAGTCAAGCCCGTAGCAGGGGATGGGGTCTGTGCAGTACCCATCATTGCCATCTTGCCATCCCGCTTCGCATTCACAAATTCCATCGTTGCATGTGCCGTGGGGACCGCATTCGACATTTCTGCAGGGATCAAACCAGCCGCAGCCGCTGAATGCCAGGAGGAGGATGACCGAAATGATCGTTAGGTGCTTTGTTTTCATGGTGTTGAATTTAAAGGGAAAATCAACTCCGGCGCCATTCCTCGAACAAATATATCGCCAATAGCCCGCTCACGTTCTTGATGAGGCGCTTGGCTTCGTCAGGGCGTGCGACGTAGGTGTGGATGAATTCGCCCTCGCCGTAGTGTCCGCCGCGCTTCATGTGGTAGGCATCGATCTCGGCGCGGTCCATCTCGATCACACAACTGAAGAAATAACCCGCCTCGTCGAGCAGGCCAGGGGAGGAGTAAAGGCGGTCATCGTTGTGGAGGTGCAGCCATTCCTTTTGGATGGTCATGCCCGTCTCCTCGCTCACCTCGATCAAGGCCACATCGTAGGGATCGGCGTGTTGGTCGCACATGCCAGCGGGATGCTCATAGAAGAGGGCGCCATTGGCCACGCGGCGTTGACAGACAAGGAGTTGGAACTCCTCGCGGGTCTCGCGGTCGATGAGGCAGGTGACCACGGAGACGAAGTTGCCGCGGAGCATCACGATGGGGAGGAGGGGATTGCCTTCCGGGGCGCGAGCGTCCATTTTCACGAGGGAAAAGAGCACTTCGCCGTTGCGCTTGCGGATGGTGTGGAGTTCTTGGAGGCCGTTGAGTGTCACGCCATTGGCTTGGAGGTCTGCGGCCCAGGTCTGGTACTTGAGGCTGTCTTTGAGCTCTTGCATCTGCTTTAGTGATTGATGGGCAAATGTATCGAATCCTGCCCACTGCGGTGCACAAGTTTTCGAGCCGGATCGGTCGGGAAAATGTAAATTCGTTCATCATGCAGAAGAGAGTCGCTCGTTCCCCCAAGACCGCCATCCGCGCTGCCCCTAGCAGTTTCGGCAAGGTTCAGCGATTGCCTGCTCGCAGTCCTTGGGCGAGGGAAATGTTCGCCCTCGCCGGAGCAGGCGGTCGGCCCAAGGAGGATTCGAAGCCTGTCATTCAACGAAAAGACGAGGACGGCGACAAGGAACACAGGGCCCAGCTCAAAGGGGACCACAGCTTCAAGAAGATATTTGCGGGGAGCAAACTCGCCAAAGGCAGCAAAGGCATGCAGGTGGTGAAATTGCAGCAGGCCCTCGTGGATCTTGACTATTCCCTCAACAAATTCGGTGTGGACGGCATTTTCTGGAACAAGACGCAGGCCGCCGTCAAGGAGCCAAAGCCTTATTCCCCGAAGAAATGAAAGGAAAATTTAGGGAATGCTGTCTCTGGATGCCTAATTGGGCTGTTTTCCTACTGCTGATTCAGAGTTGTGGAACTCCCTACGGGGAGAGGCTATTGGTTGCAAACCTGCCAATTCGACCAAAGGTGACTGAAATTACCCAACACAACATGTCTTGCGAGGAGGCCATCCAAATGATCCTCAACCGCGATTTCCGCGAATGGCGCGGGCTGCCGCAGGGGTGCAATTGGCCAAGCGCGCATGATGAGAGGTCTGCCGACCCGAGGGAATGGTGGGTCAGGAGGTTGCAAACGGAGCCGGACTCAGCTTGGACGGAAAGTGCGGATTTGGCGGGTTATTACCAGCCGCGGTTCACCTATGACCGGGGAGACCTGATGCTATTTGACGGACGGAATCCAGAAATGGCGTGCTCGGGCCCAGAATTGGTGAAGGCCTTGGGGAATCCGGCAGCGAAGCTGGATTGGGATTCGGGGACCTTGCATTTGGTTGGGATGGAGTGGGTATGGCCGGAGCGGGGGATCGCGCTTTACCTGGGCGGTGATGAGGAGCATGTCTCGCACATCGGGTTGTTCAAGCCGATGACCTTGGAGGAATACCAGAAGGGGTATGTGAGAGTGGATGAGAAAAAAGGCTATCCACCCATCAATCGGGGAGGTGTCTTGTATCCTTACGAACCAAAACGGTAGTGGTCGAAGCGGCTTTCCTCACCCCAACCGCCCGATCGGCGCGAATTTCTCGAAGACCCGCTCGGTATGCGGCGCATCCTTGAGCTCATCCGTGAGGTCCTGCCCCGCCCAATGTTCGTAATGCTTGCCATTCCGCCACATGCGGCTGTTGGTGACGTCGTAGATCAATCCCTGGTAGGCAATCCAAATCTCGTCCCGGTCTTGGCCGTTGCGCTGCGCGAGTTGTGAGCGGGAATAGACAGGGAGATCCATTTCAGATAGCAATTATGAGATAGCAGTTAGCAGTTCTGGACGCTTCAGCAGTCTCGAAACTGCTATCTGCTACCTGCTAAATGCTTACTGTTCAGGCGGTGGTGAGGCTCTGGGAGACTGCGATGTGTTCAGCGATCTGGACGGCATTGGTCGCTGCGCCTTTGCGGAGGTTGTCGGCTACGACCCAGAGGTTCAGCGTGCGGGGCTGACTGATGTCGCGGCGGATGCGGCCCACGAACACCTCGTCCTTGCCTTCAATGTGGAGCGGGGTGGGGTAGAGGGCTTGGCTCGGATCGTCGAGGATGACCACCCCGGGCATGGATGCGATGAGCTGCTTGACGTCTTCGAGGTCGAATTCCGAGTGGAATTCCACGTTGATGCTTTCGCTGTGGCCGCCCTTGACGGGGACGCGGACGGTGGTTGCGCTGACTTGAATGGTGTCGTCACCGAGGATTTTGCGGGTCTCATTGACCATTTTCATCTCCTCGCGGGTGTAATCGTTGTCGAGGAAGACGTCGCAGTGCGGGATGACGTTCATGTCGATCTGATGGGCGTAGGCGCGGGTCGGTTCGATGCCTTGGCGCTCGTCGAGGAGCTGTTGCAGGGCAACCTTTCCGGTTCCGGTGACGCTTTGGTAGGTGCTGACCACTATGCGGCGGATGCCATAGACCCGGTGCAGGGGAGCGAGGGCGACGACCATCTGGATCGTGGAGCAGTTCGGGTTCGCGATGATTTTGGAAACGCCGATGGAATTCGCATTGATTTCCGGCACCACCAGTGGGATACCGGGCTCCATACGCCATGCTGAGCTGTTGTCGATGACCACTGTCCCGACGGCTGCGAATCGTGGGGCATGCTCCTTGCTCGTGCTGCCGCCCGCGCTGAAAAGGGCGATGTCGGGCTTGCGGCTGATCGCTTCATCCATGCTCACAACCGGGAATTCCCGTCCCTGGAACTGCACCAATTGCCCGATGCTGCGCTCGGAAGCGACAGGAATCAACTCCGAAACCGGGAACTTCCGCTCCTCCAAAACCTGCAACATGACCCTTCCCACCAATCCGGTGGCGCCTACCACTGCGACTTTCATATTTTGTTCACGGTCAAACCGCCTTTTATCTTTAAATTGAGGGTCGAAATATACGGAATAATGCCGCGACTGCGATTTCTCCTTCCATTGCTGTTGTGTTGTCTGTCTAGTTTAGTGTATGGTCAATTCACCGACAATTTTGAAGACCTCAACTTCACCGCGAATCCCGTTTGGTCTGGAGATGTGACGAAGTGGGAGGTTCTCGATACCCTCACCAGCAAGCGTCTCCATTTGGAAAGGCTCCCGGCAGCGGCTGACTCAGCCTATCTCAGCACCCCGTCCGCTGCGATTTGCAACGGTGTGTGGGAGTTTGACATTCGGCTGCGTTACAACCAGTCCAGCGCCAATTTTGCAAGGGTATTCCTGACAGCCGACCGAGCCAATTTGTTCGATCCGGGAGTAAAGGGCTATCAGTTGGTGATTGGGCGGCCTGATGGGACGATTGGCTTGTACCGGGTCAATGGGACGAGTTGGGTTCCGGTTTGCACATCTACAACCGTGGTGGTCTCTCCTGCAATTTGGGTTCGGATCAAGGTTACAAGGACCGGGGCGGGAGTCTGGAATGTATATGCTGACAATACCACCGCCAATGGATCGTCCTATGTGTTGCTGGCAACGGGGACCGATGCAACCTATGACAATTCGACCCATTGCGGCGTAGCTACCAGGTTCAGCGCCACCAGAAATCAGTGGGCATTGTTCGACAACTTCAGCGTCACTGGAACAGCCTGCCCCGACACCACCAAGCCCACTGTGGTCTCCGTGGTACCCACCTCGATCAACACCGCCACGGTCACGTTCAGCGAAAAAATCGGCCTTGCAACTGCACAGAACCCCGCGAACTACGTCTTCAACAACGGCGCGTTCGCAGCGAGCAGCGCAACGGTGATGGTTGGCGACACCACCAAGATCCTCCTTGGCCTGACCCCCAACCAATTCAACAACTGCGGCGCCGACTCCGTCCGCATCGCCAACGTCCAGGATATAGCAGGGAATGCCATGTTGCCGGACACACTGGCCTCCACCTACTTTGTCGCGGGAAATGCAGTTTGGAAATCCGTGGTCATCAGTGAGATCATGGCCGATCCGAGCCCTGCACCCGCCTGTATCCCGGCATTTGAATTCATAGAAATCTACAACCGTGGGACGTTTCCCGTGGACCTCAATGGCTGGACCATCAAGGACATCACGGGGTCACCATTGGTCATCACCAACACTTCGCATCCATTTTGCCCTGGTGAATACCGCATCCTATGCGCTCCGGGGGCGAATTTCACCGGATATGGCAACGTGATCCACGTGACCGGGATGTCCTCGACCATGCTGAACAATACGGGGGACAATCTCGGGCTGCGAAGCGGAACCGGGACGTCGATAGACAGCGTGGAATACGTTGATACCTGGTACCAAGACGGCGTGAAGGCACAAGGAGGATGGACGCTGGAATTGATCAATCCGACGGATACCTGCGCCACTGCCAGCAACTGGATCGCGAGCAACGATGCCTGCGGCGGAACACCTGGCGCACAAAACTCGGTCTATTCCACACTGCCCGACCTCACTGCACCCTCCATTGTCTCAGCAACTGTCATGGGAGCCGCCAATCTGCTGGTTTGCTTCGATGAATCCTTGGTTCCTGGGGTCGCGAGCAATCCCGGATTCTACTCCGTCAATGGAGGCATGCCTGCCCCGACGACCGCCATCCCCGCGCCACCGGATTACCGCTGTGTGACACTGCTTTTCCCAGTGCCCTTCGACACCGGGACAGTCTATACCGTCACCGCCAACGGCGTCACGGACTGCCATGGCAACAGTGCCCCCAGCAGCACCACTTTCATGATTTCCGGGCCGGCGAATCCCTCGGATGTCATCATCAATGAGATCTTCTTTGACCCGGACACGAGCGCGACCAACCTCCCCAACGTCGAATACGTCGAACTCTACAACCGCAGCATAGATGCATTTGACCTGAGCGGGTGGAAGTTCAGGGACACGGGCAGTCCGCTGACCTTGGGCAACTACATCTTGCTACCCGGCGCTTATGTGATCCTCTGCGAGGAGGCGGACACCGCTTTCTACTCGGGCTTGCCCTACTTGGGAATGCCGACATGGCCCTCCTTGAACAATACCGGCGACAATCTGGGACTGCATGATGGC
>JAXLVK010000101.1:0-20305 GCA_046329055.1 Bacteroidia bacterium | reverse complement strand
CTCAATAAGATACTGGATAGCTGATGGATTTAGGAGAAATGACCGAACAGTTTGTCAATCCGCTCGCCTCCGTGGGTGGCTTGACTGAGTTCTTGATTCGATTTGCCTTCAATTCGGTGATGATCTTCGTGATCGTCATCTTCATCTATTACCGCAACCACAAGAACAAGGATTTTGTCTTCACATACTTCCTGTTCAACATCATCAACTTCCTGATCTGCTTCCTGTTGAGCACGGCCAAGTTGAAGATGGGATTTGCCTTCGGCTTGTTTGCGATCTACTCGATCCTGCGCTACCGAACGGTCACGATCCCAGTGCGGGAGATGGGCTTCTTCTTTGTCGCAGTCACCCTGGGCATCATCAATGCCCTCGCCTCCCTTGACAATTTCTACATCGAAATCATCGCTGCGAACGGCGTCTTGGTGGCATTGACCTTTGTGCTCGATGGCCGCTTCTTGCCGCTGAAGCATGAAAATTTCAAAGATATCATCTATGACCGGATCGACCTGATCCATCCTGAGAAGCGGAAATTGCTCTTGGATGACCTCAAGGCGCGGACCGGACTGAATGTCCACCGCGTGGAATTCATCAAGATCGATTTCATGCGGGACGTGGCGCGGATCCATGCCTTCTACTATTCGGACAGGAATGAGTCTCCGTCGATGGAAATTGACAGCAGTTCGGCGGATGACTAAGGTATTTTCATGGAAGAAGCGCACCGAAGGAGCGCGGTTGGCTGGGTATGTATTTGCCTTCCTTGTGCTGCTGTGCCCCGTTTTGTTGTGTGCTCAGGATCAGGACTTCCAAGTGCGGGCGGGCGTAGAGTTGAAGCAGGACCTGCCGGATGGGTTTTCCCTGCGGCTGGGGTACCAAGCGCGCTTCGATGAAAATGCACAACAGTTCAAGGGCGGATACACCTCTGCAGACCTGAGCTACAAGCTCCACAAGCGCATTGACCTGTTGGGGGAATTTCGTTACGCGACATCGACGAGTTGGGACAAGTTCCGTTTCGGAGTCGGTGTAGCGTTCAGCGGCAAGGTGGAAAAGATCGATCTCAGCGCCAAGCTGCGCTATCAGTACGAGCATTTCCTTCAAAACCTGCCCGAAATCGGGCAATACCCCGACCGTCAGAACCTGCGTCTGAAACTTGAGGCCGAGCGGAAAATCGTGAAGCACCTGCGGTTGCACGTGAGTACCGAGCCTCAGATTCGCTCAGAGGAGATGCGCCCGCATTTTCAGAGAATCCGCAACATCGTCGGCCTGAAGTGGGAAATCGCCAAGCGGCATACCTTGGACCTGAGCTATTATTATCAGCCGCAATTCAAGGCCACCCTCGACAAAACGTACCACATGGCCGTGCTCAGCTACTGCATGGACCTGCCCAAGTGGTGGAAAAAGAAGGGTAGGAAGTAGGTCCTCAGTTCCGGATCTCTTCCCTCACCGGCTCATAGTTCAGATTCGGAGACAACCACCGCTCGGCTTCGCCTTTGGTCATGCCTTTGCGCTGGGCGTAGTCGGTGACTTGGTCCTCGCTGATCTTGCCGACGGGGAAGTAACGCGCCGCCGGATTGGAGAAGTAAAACCCGGAAACGGACGACGCGGGCCACATGGCCATGCTTTCGGTCAGGGTGATGCCGGTATTCTCCTCGACATTCAACAGGTCAAAGAGGAGGCGCTTCTCGGTATGGTCGGGGCAGGCTGGGTAACCCGGAGCCGGACGGATGCCTTGGTATTTTTCGCGGATGAGTTCCTCGTTGTTGAGGGCTTCATCGGGGGCGTAGCCCCACAGCGTCTTGCGGACCTTGTGGTGCAGGCATTCGGCAAATGCCTCCGCGAGCCTGTCAGCGAGTGCCTTGGCGAGGATGCTGTTGTAGTCGTCGAGGTCGCTATCGTATTGGGCGACAAGCTTGTCCAGGCCGATGCCAGCCGTGACTGCAAATCCACCGATGTAATCCACCTTTCCGCTCTCCGCTGGGGCAATGTAGTCCGCCAAGCTGAGGTTGTAGCTGCCGGGGGCCTTTTCATTTTGCTGGCGCAGAAAATGGAACTGCGTGAGCAGCTCGTGGGCGTCGTGTGCATACACGTGCACATCATCCGCGCCGACTCGCTGCGCCGGGAAGAGGCCTACGACGGCATTTGCTTGGAGGCTCTTGTTTTGGATGATGTCGGTCAGCATGGCTACCGCGTCGTTGTAGAGCTTGTTGGCTTCGCCGCCCACGACCGGGTCGGTGAGGATCGCCGGGAACTTGCCGTGGAGCTCCCAAGTCTGGAAAAACGGCGTCCAGTCGATGTAGTCCACCAATTCCGAGATCGGGAAATCCTGCAACACCGTGATGCCGGGATTGTGCGGGACGGGAATCTGGTATTGGGCCCAATCGATGGGTTCGCCATTCAATGCGGCAAGTTCATAGGGCAGGTAGCGCTTGTCGTTGCGGCGCTTGGCGTGGTCCTCGCGGAGGAATTCGTACTCCTGCTTGAACTGCGCGACGGTGTTGGGGCGGTTTTCGTCGGAGACCAGGTTTTGCACCACAGGCACGGCACGGGATGCGTCCAAGACGTGGATCACGCCGCCGTCGTACTGAGGAGCGATGCGGACGGCAGTGTGCATGCGGCTCGTGGTTGCGCCACCGATGAGCAGCGGCTGCTTCATTCCCCGGCGCTGCATCTCGCTGGCCACGAAGACCATCTCGTCCAAGCTGGGTGTGATCAAACCACTCAGACCGATCACGTCGGCCCCGATTTCCTCAGCCTTGTCCAGGATCTGGTTGCAGGGCACCATGACGCCCATGTCGATCACCTCGAAGTTGTTGCAGCCCAGCACCACACCCACGATGTTCTTGCCGATGTCGTGGACGTCACCTTTGACGGTTGCCATCAGCACACGCCCGGCAGGTCCGCTGTTGCCGCTTCTCAATTTTTCCTCCTCGATGAAAGGGACGAGGTGCGCCACAGCCTTTTTCATCACGCGGGCGCTCTTGACGACCTGCGGGAGGAACATTTTGCCAGCACCAAACAGGTCACCCACCACGTTCATGCCATCCATGAGCGGCCCCTCGATCACGGAAAGCGGCGCATCGTATTTTTGACGGGCTTCCTCGGTGTCATCGACCACGAATTCGACGATGCCCTTGACCAATGCATGGCGCAGGCGCTCCTCGACCGGTGCTTTGCGCCATTCTTGCTCCTCTTCCGCCTTCTTTTCACCGCCTTTGCTGGCATTGGCATGCTCGATCAGGCGCTCGGTTGCGTCAGGGCGGCGGTTGAAGATCAGGTCCTCGACGAGTTCGAGCATGGTCTTGTCGATCTCTTCATAGACCTCGATCATGCCCGCATTCACGATGCCCATGTCCATCCCCTTGCCGATCGCATGGTAGAGGAAGACGCTGTGGATCGCCTCGCGGACGTGGTCATTGCCCCGATAGCTGAAGCTCAGGTTGGAAACACCACCGCTGACTTTGGCATGGGGGAGGTTCTTCTTGATCCACTCCGTCGCCTTGATGAAGTCGATGGCGTAGTTGTTGTGTTCCTCGATCCCGGTGCCAATCGTGAGGATGTTCGGGTCGAAAATGATGTCTTGCGGAGGGAAACCGACCTTGTCCACGAGCAGGCGGTAGGCGCGTTCGCAGATGGCGATGCGGCGTTCGTAGCTGTCTGCTTGTCCGCTTTCGTCAAATGCCATCACCACCACGGCTGCACCGTAGCGGAGGATTTCCTTGGCCTGGTTGATGAAGCCTTCTTCGCCCTCCTTGAGGCTGATGGAGTTGACCACGCCCTTGCCTTGCAGGCACTTGAGTCCCTCTTGGATCACAGACCACTTGGAGCTGTCGATCATGAAGGGCAGCTTGGCAATGTCCGGCTCGGCGCTGATCAGATTGACGAACTTCTTCATGGCCGCCTCGCTGTCGAGCATGCCTTCATCGAAGTTGATGTCGATGATCTGCGCGCCGCCCTCGACTTGGTCCGCTGCGATGCTCACGGCCTCCTCGTAGTTTTCTTCCTTGATGAGGCGGGCAAATTTCCGCGATCCGGTCACGTTGGTGCGCTCGCCGACATTCACGAAGTTGGATTCAGGGCGCACGATGAGGGGTTCGAGGCCGCTCAGGCGCATGTAGGGCTCTAGTTGCGGGATTTCGCGCGGCTTGAAATTGGCTGCGACCTTGGCAATCTCGCGGATATGGTCAGGAGTGGTCCCACAGCATCCACCGACGATGTTGAGGAAGTTGCTGCGGCAGAAGTCCCAAATCACCTTGCCCATGGTCTCCGGGCTCTCGTCGTATTCGCCGAAGGCATTGGGGAGACCGGCGTTGGGGTGGGCACTGACAGGAACTGTGGCCACGCGGGCCATTTCTTGGATGAAGGGGCGCATTTGCGCAGCTCCCAATGCACAGTTCAAGCCAATGCTGAGCAGGTTCTTGCAATGGGACATGGAAATCCAGAATGCCTCTGTCGTCTGCCCGCTCAAGGTGCGACCGCTTTGGTCGGTGATGGTGCCAGAGATCATGACAGGCAGGGCCAATCCATTGGCATCCATGTACTTGTCGATCGCATATATGGCCGCCTTGGCATTGAGCGTGTCGAAAATCGTCTCGACGAGGATTAGGTCAACACCGCCCTGCACCAATCCATCGACTTGCTCGGTATAGGCATCCACGAGTTCGTCAAATGAGATCGCTCGGAATCCGGGATCATTCACGTCGGGGCTGAGCGACGCAGTCCGGTTGGTAGGGCCGATGGAGCCTGCGACGAAACGGGGTTTGGCAGGGTTCTTGGCGGTGTATTCGTCAGCAGCTTGGCGGGCGATCTGGGCAGCGGCGACATTGATCTCGTGGACCAAATGCTCCATCTTGTAATCCGCTTGAGCGACCCAGGTAGCCGTGAAGGTATTGGTTTCCAGGATGTCCGCTCCCGCTTCGAGGTATTCACGGTGGATATCGAGGATGATTTCTGGCTGCGTGAGGACCAGCAGGTCGCTGTTGCCTTGAACGAAATGGGGGAAATCCTTGAAGCGCTCGCCGCGGTAGCCAGCCTCGTCCAACTTGTGGCGTTGGATCATGGTGCCCATGGCTCCATCGAGGACCAGGATGCGCTCTTTCAGAAGGGATTTGAAGGATTCTAAGGTCATCGGCACAGTTTTCTCAACTACTTTGAAAAAGAGGGACAAAGGTAGATAAAATGGGTATAGAAATGGCAATGGAAATGGTCCCTCTATCGGAGGCGTTTGCCATGGATTTTGGTGTAGAGTGCTGCGGGAGTTGTTAGCATTGGGGATTGGAGCGGATTTAGTGGAATGTGTTGTATTTTGATTACTTGGCAGTAGATTATTTTTTGATGGAATTCGGTATTGATCACTCGGGGAACTTCATTCCGTGAAAGGTAGGTTTGAGGTGATGATATTTTCCCGCTTTGAAATGGTCATGGAGGTTGCATTTTCTGAGTGAGACTGATCGCTATGTCTCAAATGTGATCTTTTTGCAAAAAATATTTGCTTCTTATGGCATTTTCTATCGATCTTTGCCAAGACATTCAGATGAATGGGGCGAAATCTGCGAGTGCTGGGACATTTTTGTACTATGGCAATCTTATGGGCATGAAATCAGAGATATTGATCTGCAAGGGTAAAGATGGGGGAACCAAGGTCGATGTGAAGTTGCTTGGTGATACCGTGGAGTTGACGCAGGATAAAATGGCGAACCTGTTTCAAAAGACAAAATCTGCCATCAAAGCGCACATCAGGAACCTTTTCGAAGAGGGAGAGCCTGATGAAGAGGAGGTTATGAAGAAATTCGGAAATTCCGAATTTGCTAAAAAGCCGACCCTTTATTACAACCTCGATGTGATCATCTCGGTCGGCTACCGAGTGAAGTCGCATGTGGGAACACATTTTCGCATCTGGGCGACGCAATGGCTTAGGGACTACATGATCAAGGGCTTCATCTTGGACGATGAACGGCTGATTTGGATCGGGCAATCAAGGCATTTCGGGCCAATAAACGAAGCTAAGTCCCAGACTGGCACGCCATTGTGGAGAGTTTTTGAAAGGCATGTTGCCGAATTTTGCCTACATTTTCCGATCCAATTGCCAAGATCATGAAAGAACCACTCCAGAAGTCCCAACAACCTGCAAAGGAGCGGCAGCAGCATTCCCAGGGTGGGCAGTCCTTATCCCCGCCCGAATTTTCCCTCGGAGCTGGACCGGTTCAGGCCAAGACCCCCGGCGGTCAACCCCTTCAGCTGAAAAACGATCGCAGCCCGGAACAGGAGCGCCTGAGGCAGGATTTTCATGACTACCGCGATGTCAAGAGTGCGAAGCTGACCGACCCCACCGCCAAGTCCTCATTCGTCTCCAAGGCGAATGCCTTCATCGAGTGGGCTGACGAGCGCTCAGGCTGGTTGGACGGTGATCAGCGTTGGGGAAATGGCGATTACAAGAAGCGTCTGCAATCCGAGTTCTCGGATTACGTGGCCGTGCTTCAGGGCAAAATAGCAGAAGTGAAATCCGCTGCCCTCGCCGATGCGGAATCAGCATTGCAGACCGCCAAAGGATCACTTGCAGCGGCCCAGATCGCCATAGATCAAGCCTCCGCCAATACCGCTGCTGCCGAAAAAGCTGCCACCGATGCTGATTTGGAGGCTACAAAGGCAGAAAAGGCGGCTGACAATGCCGAGGCGAATGCCAAACTCCCTGATGCTGGCGAGCCAGAAAAGGCGGCCGCTGTCAAGGCCCGTGAAGCTGCCAAGGCTGCCCGCGATGCTGCAAATGCAGCAAAAAAGGCGGTGGAAGCAGCCAAGGCTTCCCAAGAAATGGCCCAGAGCCAAAAGGAGTTTGCAGCAAGGCAAGTCTCCCAAGCTGAGGCAGTCATCGTCACCACCAAGGGCATCAGCGATTTGCAGTCCGCCTACCGTCAGCAAAAGGGCAATGCGGGCCTGAAAGCCGGCGCCCAAACCCTGAATGGAGCGATTGCGGCGAACTCCGCAACCAGCACCGCCGCAAAGACGGGTGCGGAGACTAGCGCAGCCACCGCCAAGTCCGAGGCCACCAAAGCGAAAACCGAAGAGCTCAAGTCCAAGCCAATCCCGGGCCTGAATGAAAAAATCAAGGAACTGGATGGCCTCACCGACAGGAAGCAGCGCAAGGCAAAAGCGAAGGAATTGATGGAATTGGCACGGAAGGAGATTGCCAAAATGCCGCCCCTGGTCAATACCTACGTCGCTCAGGCTAGCCCCGATACTGCGGAAAAGGTCCGTGTGATCGGGCAACTCGCTGCTAAGGCTGCTCGGGTGGAGTGGCTCATCGGCAGCATTTACCTGGAAGGCAGCGACGATAAGAACAAGTGGAAGGGAAATGGCCTGAGCAAGGATGAGGAGAAACTGCTCGGCAATTACTATGAATCCAAGGTTGGGGCGACATCCGGGCCCGTATGGTGCACCGCGTTCATGGGATCCATCTACATGACCGCCGCAGGTCTCAAGACTGCCAAAGGCAAGTCACCCAACGGCGGCGAGCTTTGGTCGGGATACAAAGTTGGCAAACATGGCAAGGAGGCCATTTTCGACTTCAGCGAGGAGCAAGGTGGGAAGCACGTTGGCAGGTCAGAAGGAAAACAGGACGAGTCGTTTGTGAACCTGCACAAGGAGATTGTGGCCAATAAGGATGATCGGAAGAAGCGGGAGGAGATCGTGATGCAGTTCTTCAAAGACCATTTCACGCCGCAGGCCGGCGACCCCATGATCGTGAAGCGGAGCAAGAACCCCGACGCGAACAGCTTCACCAAAGCGGATAAGGAGACCAAAAAAGGTGGCGGTCAAAGCCATACGACCATGGTCGAACGTGTGGAAGGCACCAAGATTTATACCATTGAGGGGAATGCCGGGAACCGGGTGCAGGGCCGGGTTTATGACTTGGCGGATCCTACCGATTCCGGCAAAGTCGTCTTCATTGCAAGGTTCTCCCTGGCGAATTTTGGCGAGAAACCCGATCCCAAGAAGCCCAAAACCGAGCCAACTGCGCCTGTCGCTGAGGTCGGCGAAGAGCAACTCATCGCACCAATGGAGAAACTTGGTTCGGTTCTGCTTTCGTTCGCTCAATCGAAAGGTTACGTGCGGACATTGGCGGAGGGTGAGCAGGACGTCGTCAGCAACCTGAAGCAAGGAGGCGGTGAAACTGGTGCTGGGGAATGATCATTGGCTTGTTGCGGGCTTGCAAATGAGAGGCGGAAAGGCAAAGAGAGCATCGATGGCAGTGTGGAATTTGTCGCAGCTGATGTTGTTGCCTGCGCTCGTTTCCATCTCAGCGATGATTTCTGGTTGTGGCGGCTCCCCTGGGCCCCAGACGGAAATTTCCCAACCTCAGAGCACTGATTCCACTTCGCAAGCGGGTGGTGATGAGGTGTTACGCAGTGATACCCTGCTGGTCCTGCCTTTGGATACAGCGGACTTCCCAGTCGGGATTCAATGGGAGGGAGTCTTTGACGATGGGGCGCATTGGCGGGACAAGAACGGGGACAATTATCTGGTCATTTCCGAGGTCTTTCAAGGCGAACTCTCTGATAGGAGTCTGGTGGCGAAATTTTTTGCCCATTCCCACAACTATGCCTCGGGTAAGCTCGACGAATATTGGGCGATCAAGGAATTCAACCAGGACTACTTCACCTTCCCGACCTATTCGGAAGGGACTCTGGAAATCACGGACTTGGACCATGATGGGATTGCGGAAAGCAGTTTCATCTACCGAATCGAGGTGGATGGAACCGCCCCCGCTAAGGTGAAGTTGCTGATGCATGTGAAGGGCAAGAAGTACGCCATCCGAGGGCAGCTTGCTGGCATGGATTACGACATGGGGAAGGTAGAGGAAAAGCACATCGACCCTGCCTTCAACGAAATCGCCCCCATATTCCGTGACTTCGCGTCCCAGAAATGGGATGCCTACGAGCGAGAGTATTACAAAGGCTGGCCCGAAGGCGTGGATTGAAGCCGAGTGATTATTGCCCGTCACCCCCTACCTTTGCCGCATGAAATTCGAAGACGCCCGGCTGGTCCCGGCCATCAAGGAAAACCTCGCCGCCAACGGCTTCAAGCGGCCAACGGATATCCAATTCCGGGCCATTCCGCCCATCATGAAGGGAGAGGATGTCTTAGCGATCGCGCAGACCGGGACTGGTAAGACGGCAGCTTTCGTGATTCCGATTTTGGATTATTTCGTGCGGAAGCCTCTGCGCGAGCGGCGGGAGGGGAGTGCCCGGTGCCTTGTGATGTGCCCTACGCATGAGCTTGCCATTCAGATTCGGCAGGTATTCGATCAATTGGGAAAAGGTTTGGGCCTGAGGACGCTCGCGATCTACGGGGGTACTGAGCAGGAAATGCAAATCGGAACCCTTCGTAAAGGCGTGGATGTGCTGGTCGCGACACCGGGAAGGCTCTTCGACCTGCGCAGCCAAGGTTCGCTTTACTTGAAGGATGTCGAGATCCTGATCTTGGACGAAGCCGACCACATGCTTGACTTGGGCTTCATCGACGATATCCGCGACCTGATGCGGCATATCCCACGAGATCGGCAGACACTGTTTTTTTCGGCGACCATCAGCGAAACCATCAAGCGGTTGGCTTACAGCCTTGTTCATAGCAATGCCATCCGCATTCAAATCAGCCCCAAGGACCCCGTCTCCAAAAACGTCAGCCACGCTGTGACTTTCGTTTCCATGGACGACAAGCGTTATTTCTTGGAGCGGGTGATCAGGGAGCATGAACAGAGCAAAATCCTCGTGTTCGTGCGGACCAAGGTCAGGGCAGAGCGTGTGGTGAAAGCCATGGAGCGCGTCGGCATTTCGAGCGTGGCCATCCACAGCGGCAAGGACCAAAAGACCCGCTCCGCGATTTTGGAGGCATTTCGCAGCGGAGAGAACAAAATCCTGATCGCCACGGACGTGAGCGCAAGAGGCATCGACATTCCGAACGTGGACTATGTCCTCAACTATGACCTGCCCGATGAGGCGGAGAACTATGTACACCGTGTGGGTCGGACGGGGCGAGGCGTGGCCAAGGGGATCGCGATTTCTTTCTGCTCGGAGGAGGAAAAGCCGCTGTTGGAAGCCATCCAGGAGTATATCGGCAAGGACATCGATTCATTTGAGATCGAGCATCAGACCTATCTAGAGACATTGGAAGGCAGCCGTGAGAAGGAGACGGATTGGAAAAGCCTGATGACTGAGATCGAGGCGATTCAGGAGGGGAAGAAAAAGAAGAAAAAGCGCTAGGCAGGGCAGAATTCGCAAAATTCTCGAAGATTTCAGGATTCTGAGGGCTAGAGGTTCTGTACCATCTTCCAGTGGAATCACCGTCCCAGGATCTGCTAAAGGTTCGTTTCCGTCAAATGGGGGACCTTTGATATTGATTCGCTGAGTCTGGGCGAATTGCATCAATTTTGCGATCGAAACTCGATTTTGAATGCAAGAAGTCAGCACTGCGCCACAGTCGCCATCCGCCTCATCACCAGATTCCAAGCGCAAGCGCAAGGAAAAAGCCCCTGAACGACGTCAGACCCCGAAGGAAGAGCTTGCGAACAGCCTCACGCATGGATTTGGCTTGGTGCTGAGCCTCATCGGATTGGTGAATCTGGTAGTGATGGCCATGCTACAGGGCGGGACGGCGATTCATCTGGTCACTGTCAATGTCTATTGTGGGAGCTTGATCGTGCTGTACGCAGCATCGACGGTCTATCATGGAGTGGTCGATCCAAAACTCAAGCACATTTGCCGCATCCTGGACCATGCGAGCATCTACATCCTGATCGCTGGAACCTACACGCCCGTATGCCTGCTCATGCTGCCTCCGGGTTGGGGATGGCCGCTCTTCGGCATCCAATGGGGGCTCGCGCTGGTCGGAGTAGTGTTCAAGGTCTTTTTCACTGGCAAATTCGACAAGGTTTCGACCATTGTTTATCTAGGCATGGGATGGCTGGCTGTCGTGGCATTGAAGCCCATCATCGACAACATGCCCGCAGGAGGCCTCGCCCTCATGGCAGCCGGGGGCATCAGTTATAGCCTCGGCGTCATTTTCTACCGAATGGACCGCATGCCCTTTGCCCATGCCATCTGGCACGTCTTCGTGATGGGCGGAAGCGCCTGCCATTACCTGATGATCGCTTTGTACTGCATCTCTTAATTGTTAATTTTACATGAATTGGATCATTTGAAAATCTATGAACGCAGTCAGCACATACCCCGAAGTCACCAACTACATCGCTGGTGAATATACCTCCAACGGTCAACCCCGCATCGATGTGATCAGCCCCACGGACGGTCGCAAGCTGGGTTCGGTGCCCATGAGCAGCGCCAAAGACCTCGATTCCGCAGTGAAAGCCGCCGAGGCTGCGTTCAAGACTTGGTCCCAAGTCCCCATCAAGGAACGGGTGCAGGTGTTTTTCCGCTACAAGACCCTGATGGAGCAAAATCTCCGCGAACTCGCCCAACTCGTGCACGATGAAAACGGCAAGACCCTCGACGAGGCCATCGCGGAGGTCGAAAAGAGCATTGAACTGACAGAGTTCGCTTGCTCCCTGCCGCAATTGGTGGGCGGTGAACTTCTCGAAGTCAGCAAAGGAGTCGAATGCCGCATCGAAAAGAAGCCCCTCGGCGTCGTCGCGAGCATCGCTCCGTTCAACTTCCCACACATGGTGCCGCATTGGACCATCCCCAATGCCATCGCTCTGGGTAACTGCATGATCCTCAAGCCTTCTGAAATTGTGCCGATCAGCGCGATGAAGATCGCCGCCATGCTCAAGGAAGCGGGCCTCCCCGATGGCGTTTTCAATGTCGTGAATGGCGGACGCGAGATTGTGGAGGCCATTTGCGACCATCCTGGGATTCAGGCAGTGAGCTTTGTCGGCAGTACCAAGGTCGCTCAGATCGTGTATCGCCGCAGCACGCAGGCTCTCAAGCGTTGCGTCGCCCTCGGCGGCGCCAAGAATCACCTGCTCGTGTTCCCAGATGCCCATGTCGATATGACGGCTTCGAACGTGCTCGCGTCCATGAGTGGTTGCGCGGGTCAGCGTTGCATGGCCGCAGCTGCGATGGTGGGCGTGGGTCCGATTGACCATATCGTGGCGCGCATGGTGGAGGAGATCAAGAAGATCGTCCCCGGCCAAAACCTCGGCGCTGTCATCAGCCCTGCCGCCAAGGCCCGGATCGAAGGCTTTATCACCGAGGCCGAGCAACAAGGCGCCAAAGTCCTCGTGGACGGCCGCAATACGGTAGTCTCCGGCAAGGAAGGCGGCAATTACGTCGGCCCAACCATTGTGGATTATGTCACTCCAGATATGCGCATCGCGCAGGAGGAGGTCTTCGGCCCTGTGATCTCGATCATCCGCACCAAAAGCATGGACGAGGCGATCGCGATCGAAAATGCGAATCCTTATGGCAATGCGGCAGCCGTCTTCACGCAGAGCGGCAGCATCGCCCGCGAAGTCATGGAGCGCGCAAGCGCCGGTATGATCGGCGTGAACATCGGAGTGCCTGTTCCGCGGGAACCGTTTTCCTTCGGTGGGTGGAACGACAGCCGTTTTGGTTCGTCGGATATCACCGGCAAGAGCTCGATCGATTTCTGGACGCAGCTGAAGAAGACGACAGTGAAGTGGAATCCTGAGGCGAGGACGAACTGGATGAGTTGAGGGGTTAATAGTCCCTTTCTGCTCGTTGACGCTTGTTTCCTAGTGCAGAAACCTCCCAGAGTGGCTGCATTTTCTAAGTGATGTATTCGGTAAGTCAATCTCAGTCGAAGTCGTTTTGATAGAGACAAGAATTCATTTGCCCGTTGCTTTCTAATGCTGATGCAATGTCAATGACTGGAGAGTTTTTCATATTTCAGATGCCTCCAAGCCGTCCGGCTGACTATTGCCTTGGCTATTTGGATAGCTCAGTATTCATTGATTTTGATCGGTTTGGTGACGACCAGGTGAGGTTGGTTCGCATTTCCTTTGACGGATTCGGATGTTGCAATCTGGGACCGAATTCTGTGCCGCTTGATACGACGGATTCGATTTTGTTCAAAAGGATACTGGCCAAGGAAGAGCTCGACCATGAAAGACTCTTAGAACTGGTGAAGAATGCCTTGGCCTTGAACCGGAACTTGCTTTGGGAGGATGCCTTGGAGAGATATCAGCTAATTTGAACCCATTTTCACCGCAATATGAAGCCGTCAACCCTGCAGGAAATCCAATCTCGCCTTGAAGCCATCACTCCCGGCCCATGGAAGGCATGGATTGAAGGCCGCGATCTCTGGGGAGGCTCGCATTTTATCATGACGGGCGTCGCAGAAGGAGGACGATGGCTATCTCGTGGGCCGGATCAAGGAGTTCCTTGGCACGACGGTGGCCGACATCGACTTCATCGCCCATGCGAGGCAGGATATTCCGGCTTTGTTGGCGTACATCGCGGAACTGGAGGAGCGATTGAGGAAATGATCTCCCCTACCTGTGCACGCTGGTGAAGATGGCCCTAATGGGAGTATCCAAAGCATAAAACACTTAAATCACCATGCCCGAATTCTGGGAAGCGAATTTCAAGGAAAAACAGGAGATGTGGGGCTTGGCACCGGCGGATGCTGCGGTTACGGCGGCGGACTTGTTTGCAAGCATGGGCATCCGGAAGGTATTGATCCCAGGGTTTGATATGGTCGAAATGCGAAGGTGTTCATGGACCGGGGCTGCGAAGTCACGGGCATCGAAATTTCGGAGACGGCGATTGCGATCGCGCGGCGGCAGTTGGGGGAGGAAATTAAGGTGTATCACGGTGGAGTGGGGGAGATGCCGTTTGATAAGGAGGTTTATGAGGGCATTTTTTGTTATGCATTGATCCACCTGTTGAGTGCTGAGGAGCGGAAAAAGCTGATTCGGGATTGTTACGATCAGCTTGCGCCGGGCGGTTGTATGGTCTTTGTGACGCTGTCGAAGGGCGATGCGCGGTACGGGCAGGGGGTGAAGGTCGCGAAGGACAGCTTCCTGACTCAGCATGGGGTGACCTTGTTTTTCTACGACTTGGAATCGATTGAGGCGGAATTTGGGAGCTACGGTCTGAGTGAGGTGGTGGAAATCAATGAGCCTAGGGAATTCACGGAAGGCATGCCGAGGCAGCGTTTTTGGTGGATTGAATGCTTGAAAGGAGTTGAATAGGGGCCAATGAATTTAGTTTGGTTGCCGGGATCTTCCCTTGGTTGGCAGATTTATGAATTTTAATTGGCTTTTTGCTTTCATTTTGGGATTTTTATTCCGATGTTTGCTCCATCATTTGCAATCAATGTGCAGGGATAGTGGAGATGAGCAGTAACAAGAACATTTCGGTACAGGATACTCAGGTGGCGATTTTGGCCCATAACGGGGAGGATTACATCTGCATCACGGACATGGCCAAGGCGAAGGCGGACGACAGCCGAGCAGCCGATGTGATCAAGAACTGGATTCGGACGCGGACGACCTTGGAGTTCCTGGGGACATGGGAAAAGATCTACAATCCGGATTTTAAAGTGGTCGAATTCGACCACTTTAAAAGTGAGGCTGGATTGCCTTCCTTCGTTCTCAGCCCCACTCAGTGGGTCGAGGCGACCAATGCGATTGGGATCATTTCGAAGTCTGGTAGATACGGCGGGACCTATGCCCACAAGGACATTGCCTTCGAATTCGGTTCTGCGATCAGTGCGGAATTCAAACTCTATCTGATCAAGGAGTTCCAAAGGCTAAAGCAAGAAGAATCTGCCGTTCAAAACCTCGATTGGAACCTTCAGCGGACCCTCGCCAAGGTGAACTATGTCATTCATACAGATGCAATCAAGGAAAACTTGATTCCGAAGGAATTGACCAAGTCCCAAGTCGGAAGGGTCTATGCATCCGAGGCAGATCTGCTCAACATGGCGCTTTTCGGAAAGACTGCGGCGAATTGGCGTAAGGAGAACGTTGGCAACAAGGGGAATATGCGTGATTCGGCAACCATCGAACAGCTCGTGGTCCTGTCCAACCTCGAGAGTATCAATGCTGTATTCATCGGGCAAGGACTGCCACAGCCCGAGCGGCTCAAGCAGTTGAACCAGATCGCGATCACGCAGATGAAATCACTGTTGGCGGAAGGCCGTGCGAACCTTCTAAGGCCATCCGATGGACAGAAGAAGCTAAAGCGAGGCAAGTGAGTAGCGATTCTAAAGTGGTCAAATTTGACCACTTTAGAATTCTCAAAAAGGAGCAGAATCGGGAAGGAATGCAGATTCTGTTGATTGATTTAGATTGTTAATTGCTTGAAAATCAGGGAATGGTGTTGGGTGCCCGATTCTAAAGTGGTCAAATTTGACCACTTTAGAATTCAAGAACCGGCCCAGGTCCCTTCGAACTTACCGCCTGCCTTTGGTTGCGGATGCTGCAGTTTCGACCCCGATTCCAAACCAATTCCCCAAAGCCACCCAATTCTAAAGTGGTCGAATTCGACCACTTTAGAACTCAAGAACCGGCCCAGCCGCCTCGAAACTGCGATGTTTCCGAAGCAATGTACGCCTAGCTTCGACCCAAATTCCGAGCCAACAATTCCCCAAAGCCACCCAATTCTAAAGTGGTCGAATTCGACCACTTTAGAACTCAAGAACTGGCCGGCCGCCTCGAAAGTGCGATGTTTCCGAAGCAATGTACGCCTAACTTCGACCCAAATTCCGAGCCAACTCCCCAATGCAACCCAATTCTAAAGTGGTCGAATTCGACCACTTTAGAACTCAAAATCGGCCCAGCCGCCTCGAAACTGCGATGTTTCCGAAGCAATGTACGCCTAACTTCGACCCAAATTCCGAGCCGATTCCCCAATGCAACCCAATTCTAAAGTGGTCAAAATTCGACCACTTTGAACTCAAGAACTGGCCTGGCCGCCTCAAACGGCCATGTCCTGCCGGCTGGACGCCTAGTTTCGACCCAAATTCCGAGCGAATTCCCCGAACGCCACCCAATTCCTAAAGTGGTCGAATTCGACCACTTTAAATTGAGATCGCGATTCCAAGCAATTGGTGGGCATTTTCAGGCTCGGAGGAGAAGACGGAAATCTTGATTCCACTGCAATGGAAGGCCGGATTGAGTAAATTGCTGAGCACTTCCAGAAAGCAAGAACGTCCCGAACCCCAATCGAATCGCATGATCAAATTCGCACATACCAACATCATCACCGACGACTGGAAGAGACTCGCCGACTTCTATATTCAAGTCTTTGGATGCAAGCCCGTGGGCCCTGAGCGAGGCCTCAAAGGCGAATGGCTGGAAAAGGGACTGGGGTGAAGGACGCACACATCGGGGTGTTCATTTGGCAATGCCGGGATACGATGGCAACTTGCCCACGCTCGAAATATTCCAATACGATCAGAACCTGGACAATGCGGAACCTTTGGCGAACAGGAAGGGATTCGGAGCTGTGCATTCGTGGTGCACGATGTCGAGGCAGTCTTGGAACGGGTGCTACATCACGGTGGGTCGCAAGTAGAGGGCAAGCGCTGAAATTGCCGGGCGCTGGTAGTCTGAACTTTCGTGTACGTCCGGGACATCGACGGCAACATCATCGAGATCCAGAACTGGAAATAGGGACATCTGCTCCTGTAGTTTGCGAGCGCTAGTTCGCCGATGACGACTTGCGATCGATCCCGTATTGCGGTAAATCTGGGGTGAAATGTCGGTGTTCGTGCGGAATAAGCGGCTGAAATAATACTCGTCCTGATAACCCAATTCGTAGGCGATCTGCTTGACGGGCTTGTTCGTGAGGTAGAGTTCCCGCTTGGCCTCAATGACGATGCGCTGAGCAATCAATTCTGTGAGCGTTTTGTTGAGGTGGGTCTTCACGATCTTGGCAAGCGCCTTGGGGCTGATGTTCAAGGAGATCGGCGTATTCGCTGGCACCATGCTTGTCACGAAAATGCGTCTCAATCGCATCCCCTTGAGCGACTGCAAGATGAATGGCTCCTGCACATCTGCGACCGCCAACTTGGCCTCGGCCTGTTGCTCCACCTTGAGGCGTGAGGTTGTGATCAGCAAAATCTTCAGATAGGACACCAACAATTCATACTGTGCGAGGGCCGCATTTCGCATCTCAGCCTTCATTTGTTCGATGACCATGTGCAACGTCGGCTTGGTTGATTCATCGATCGCCACCATTGGCGGGTGGTAGATATTGTTGAACAGGACGCCATTGCAGGCTACCTCTTGCTGATGCTTGTGAATGCAAAAGAAGTCCGGATGGAATTGAATGGCAATTCCCGTCAATTCTCCCTGTGGTCGCAGCATAAACGGCTGATACGGCGAGAAGGCCAACAATTGGTCGCTCGAAAAATCATACTCCGAGAAGTCCGCTTTCAACTTGCCTTCGCCGCTTTGAACCCAGATCAGAGAATAATAGTTGTTGCGCTGGATATGGTCGAAGAAGTCGTTGTTCTCGAAACTGAAGATCTTGAAGGCAAGATTTCCATTTTGTTGATTCACAAGCGTGTAGGCATTCTGGCTCATGGTCGCAATGTCCTTTCCTCTTCGGTGATCGGCAAGTCGTTGATGCTGGCGAAGCGCTTCCGCATCAGTCCATTTTCATCGAATTCCCACATTTCATTGCCATAGCTGCGGTACCATTGTCCCTGGTCATCGTGCCATTCATATTCAAATCGGACGGCCATGCGATTTTCCCGGAAGCCCCATAGCTCCTTTTTCAATTTGTAATCATGTTCCTTTTGCCATTTGCACTTTAGGAATGCCTTGACCTCGTCCCTTCCGCGGATGAATTCCGTGCGGTTGCGCCACTCAGTGTCCTTCGTGTATGCAAGTGAAACCCGCTCAGGATCCTTGGAGTTCCAGGCGTCTTCTGCCAATTGCACCTTTTGCAGTGCAGTTTCAAGCGTAAATGGCGGCAAGGGAAATCGTTTTTCTTCCATCATCGTTCCAATTCGTTGGCAGGACAAAATTGGCCCTGCGAATATACATTGACTGGTCATTAGGTGATCCGTTGCTCTGTCATGCTGAGCGCGGCGAAGCATCGATATGCTTGGCGCGGTCATAAAGGACCATATTCGACATGACCAACTCCAAAGGGAACATTATTGCCGCGCCGAGTAAAGCTCGCCAGGCAATGAGTAGCGTTGCCAAATGCTTCGCTTGCACTGTGCAACGCCCTGCTCAGCATGAAAGACGGATCGAGTGTTTGGAAAAACCGATTAGATGGCTTGCGCAACCGGGAAATCGATTTCGACTTGGGAGATGGCGTGGAGGTAATTCATGGCGGTCTTCTCAGCCACCAACATCACCAATTCCACGACCTGACCCTTGGTGTATCCGGCTTCAAAGAATTGATTGAGCGTGGAATCGGAGGCGAAACCCCTCTTGGTGGTGATCTCTCCCGCAAGGGCGACCAAGGCATTCAGTTTCGGGTTGAAAGAGGCCCCTCCCTTGCGGATTTCGATGGTTTGCGCCTCGGTGAGGCCATTCATTGTGCCGAGGAGGGTATGGGCAGCCTGGCAGTAGCGGCATTCATTGACTTGGCTCACCACGAGGTTCACGGCCTGCTTTTCCTTGTTGGAGAAGGTGGTTTTGGCATTTTGGAAGGCAAGGTAATTGCCCAATGCCGTGTCTGAATGCGCCATCACAGCATACAGGTTGGGAACCATGCCAAGGCCCTTTTGGAGATTGTCAAACAGCCCTTGGTTGGCGGTGGAAACTTCGTCTCTGGTGGGAACATTGAATTTCATTGCATTCATATTTAGATGATTCTGTCACAATTGACGATGCAAAGTTGGGCGGTGAGGGCCCCGCAGGAAATGGACAATTGACGTAAGGGGATGGACGATTTTCCTAGGAGAAGAAAAGGCCCGAGGGTTGCAGGTTGAAGGCTCGAGCTACAGCTTGATGATTAGGAAATCGTCAATGTGAACTTCGAGTCCGAGCCCCATTCTGCATGAGCATCTCTGCTCCCTTGCCGAAAAGCCTCTTTCACTAACTGCTCCATTCCTGATCAAGGGACACCATTGATATTCACTTTATCAACCTATTTAACCCATTGATTATCATGAAAAAGATTGGACTGTTTCTCTTCGTACTTCTGGCATTTGCCGCCACGACTTTCGCCCAAGGCAATAGCGGTAATGCGAACAACAACGAGGTGACGAACATCAGCTTTGCATCCGTCAAGATCACGGGCTCTGATCCGTATGCTCAGACCTTGGAAGTGCGGGTCTCTGGCCCCGATGCTGACGAACTCGATTACCTCACGGTCACCCCCACTGACAACAACCGTATCGGGACAGTGCCGATGACAAAGGCAAGCAGTGGTACTGGCAACGGCAATACCGCGGTGTATGTCATGACTGCCAACTGGGACGGAATGAAGGATGCCAATGGTGACGTGAACCTCTCCCTTGCTGCTGCAAAGATCCCGCGGCCCCTTTCTGCTATTCAGGTGAAAATCAAGGCTCGGTAATCCCAACAAGTTCACGAACCTTCCGCTATCGCCCCGTGCAGAAACCCGGCGACAACGATTCTTAGGCAACAGGCTTGTAACCCTTACCGCCAAAGCAAGTCCATGCCACCACGAAAATGCCCGCAGCCATCGACTGCGGGCATTTTCGTTATCTGGAGGCTGAACTCAAGCCCCTGAGATTGCTAGCGAACTACAAGCCGTGCTTGGCGAAAAACTTCGCGAGCAGGACGCCTTCCTCGATCAGGATGCTCTTGAGCGGCTTGAAGGGAGACCCGTCGTAGAATCTGGGACTTGTGCCATTGCCGTCAGGGCTGCCGTGGTCGGCATCGATGGATTGGCGCCATTTCTCAGCGTGGTCGGCCCATTCCTTTTGGTCCACAAAATCCGGCGCGGTGAACCAGACATTCCAGGACAGGGTATTGCCGGGCAGGAGCATGTTGCCGGAAGCGAGGTTGAACACGTCCATGATGAGCTGATTGAAGTCGTCCACCACGACGGTGCCGGTCTTCTTGATATCGCCGATTTCCACGCCGAGGTGACCCACCGTCCAAGCCAATGCCTCATGCCTTGCAAATGCAGGGATCGGAAAACTGGTCGATTCGCCGCGTGTCAAAGGGAAAATGGGCTGTGTAGGGTCGCCGGGCTTGAAGGTCGTGACCTGGATGGCATCCGCCTTGGTGAACGGGAAGGGCAGCTTGTGCTTGTTCATGACGCTCGCCAGCCGCTTGACGAGCAAGCCGTCATGCGCGCTGGGGCCAAACCAAATCTTGCCCGTCACGGTCATGTCCGCAGCCAATTCCTTCACAGACTCGTCGGCCCAACCACGGTTGCCGGTAACAGTCACTTCC
>JAXLVK010000100.1:0-20705 GCA_046329055.1 Bacteroidia bacterium | reverse complement strand
CAAATGGTTTGAGCGGAATTACATTTTCGCAATCAAGCCGTTGTCATCGGTTGCCTGAGACCACGGAGAATTTTTGCGAGTAGGTGCCTTTGCCGTCGCTGACTTTGGCGATGTAGAGGCCGCTGGCCAGCATGCTCATATCCATATCGACTTGGTTCACGCCGCTGTGAAGGCGGAAATCTTGGACGCTCATCACTTGTCCGGCCATGTTCAGGATCTGAACGCTGAGCGGAGAATCCTCGGATTCGCTGTCAAAGGTGAGGTGGAGCTGACCTTCGGTCACGGGATTCGGGAAGAGCGCGAGGATATCGCTGCCATCGTATTGGACGTTCACCTTGACGGCTGGGAAGCCCGCGGTCGCGCCGTTCATATCGACTTGCACCAACCGGTAGAAGTTGATGCCACGGTAGGGGCTATTGTCGCGGTAGCTGTAGGTGTTTTCCTCGCCAGTGGTGTTGTGGCCATCAACACGGGTCATCTCAATCCAGTTCTCAGCATCGGTGCTGCGGTACAGGATGAAGCCCATGTTTTGCTGCTCGCTCGTGGTCTTCCAATTCAGGTTGACGCCAAGTCCATCTTGGTCGCCACGGAAGTACTCGAGGACGACAGGCAGCACCGTCACGTTGCCGTAGCGGGCGTTGTCGAGGAAGGCAGTGTTGTTGATCACCCCTGTGGCACCATTGTCCATGGTGGGGAACATGCTCATGTTCGCGGCGGTCCAGCCACAGAATGCCATGCCAGCCACAGCGAAGTTGTATTCCGTATGGGCAGGATTGGAAACAGTGATGGATGCAACGCCAGTCGCTTGATCATAGGTGAAGCCAACTGTCCTCCAAACTCCGTCCACAGGCAGCTCGCCGTTGGAGGGAGCAGCTCCGCCAAATGTCCAGAGGCCATTGACGGGCCAGTTCCAGGCCGGAGGATAGGCAGCAAACTCGATTTGGGGGACGCAGCCGCCCAAGCCGTTGTCATAGGAATAGCGAGCAGTCAGCTTGCTGAAGCGTACACCGAATGCAAGTTGATCCTTGAGCCAGAACCATCCATCGACTTCGCGCACGGGGCGGCGATAGTCAATGCTCATGGTCGGGCTATTGACATTGAAGATGTTCCCCGTGTTGGGGACGACCATGTTGATGTTTTGCTGGCATCCCGCGAAGTTGCCACAACCGCCGACGCCAAAGCTATTGCTACCTGCAGCGCAACCTTGAGGGGTTCCGTTGCCGGTAGCTCGGGCATTGGCTAGAGTGCCGGATGATATCGCATTCGGTCCGATTGTCGCGATTTTTTCATCGAAAGCAGGATCATCGAAGTCAAACCGACTCACGACCTGGGCCTGCGCCGAGGAAAATATCAAAAGCAAGAGCAGGAGAGCTTTGACAATTTTCTTCATACTACCATTACCATCGGCAAACAATATGCCAAAAGCGAAATTAGGAGATTCTACGCAATCTTCCAAACTCGGTTCCAATCGAGTTCTAATCTTGTAACCAACAGGTTACAGTGCAGGTCGGATGTGGACCAGAATTACTGGACCTTCAGCTTCAATACGATGTCGCCAGCCCCTTGTGTCTGCAGTCTGACGAAGTAGATGCCTTTTTCGAGGCTATGGCTGGGGATAGAGTAGGTGCTTAGACCGTCCTCTAGCTTCACGGGTGATTGCCAAATCGTTTGCCCCATCAGGTTCATGACGCTCAGCACAGCAGGTCCGGAACTGGGCGACATCACTTCCAATTGTACATTGTTGGGGGCAGTCACGGGGTTCGGGTACAGGGTCTGCACAGTGACGCCGCTCGGCTCGAAGCGCACATGGCGAATTTCACCTGCGCTGCTCCTGCCATCTCTGTCATATTGGCGGATACGGTACCAATTGTCCCCGATCACAGGATGCCTGTCATAGTAGCGGTAATCGGCTCCCTCGCCAATCGCCGCGGTAGAGAGCACAGTGCCCAAAGTGGAGAACTGCAGCCCGTCCGTGGAGTGCTCGATCTCAAAGCGCTCATTGTTGACTTCAATCGAGGTCTTCCAGTCCAGGACCACGCTGTTCAAGCCACTGGGATAGGCATTGAAATAGGCGTATTCGACTGGAAGGACGCAGGGGGCAACCGCATTCGTGGTACCCATGGGAACACCGGGCACGCCTGTGAGGATGGTACCTGCGGTTCCAGCCGTCGCCGTGCCGGTCGTGCCATTGCAGGCATTGCTGCTGGAGGTGATGATGCCCGCGGTGCCGCCAATCAGGTTGGTGCTGACGCTTCCGGGGAGGGACGCGCCCTTGTACATGATGACGCCTCCGCTACCACCGCCGCCGGGGCCGTAGCACCGGTTTTGGGCAAAGCATGAGGTCGGGCCACCATTGCCACCTGTTGCGTGGATGGTGAAAGGGGAACCTGTGATCGTGTTCACGTCCAGGAGGACAGAACCACCTGCGCCACCGCCACCCGCGCCATCGCCTGCGCTCATACCTGCAAAGGTGCTGCTCGTCCGGAAGGCATCGACTGTGGCGTTGAGGGTGGTCGCCATCACGATGATGATGCCACCGCCATTGGTGCCGCTCGTGGAGCCGCCGCCGTTGTTGCAGCCGGGGGCAGAACTGTTGTTGCCATGCCCAGAGCCACCGCCGCCGCCCATGAAGATGCGGGTGCCGCCGGAAGGATTCAGGACCCTGCCTGCTTCGCCGGGATTGAATCCCTTGCAATTGAATGCGCCGGGCTCATTGTTCCGGGAACCGATGCCACCTGAGGTGACATTGGAACCGCCGCCGCCGCCTGCGTTGTGGTCATTGCCACCGCCACCGCCATTGGCTTGGGCACCACGACCGCGCTCGAATCCTGTGGTGATGGCAGCAATGCCTTCACCCTTGTAGGAGGAGCGGTAGTTGGGGTCGGCGTAGAAGTAGTCGGTATTGTTCTGGGAGAAGTTGCAGTTGTTGGGGCAGGTCTCGTTTTGAACGCCGCCACGGAAGCCCTTGAGGCTCATGTTGATCTCCGTGCCGATGATGTTGAGGGTCCCGCGCACATCGAGCACGACCACACCACCAATGTTCCCGTCCCAAGGCAAGCCCGTGAGGGTACCTGTGACATTCGCATTCTGGTAAACAGGAACACTGACCATTTGCACCTTGCCACCGAAGTTGTAGGTGTTGATCAGGTTGTGGACGAAGTAGATCGTGTTGCCTGCAATGGCCTGAATCTGAGCCTTTTCGAAGAGCCCAGAACCGTTGTAGTTGCCGATGGTGCCGTAGGCAGCCGTGTTGGTTTGGTCGATGATCGCGCCCTGCATCTGAATGATGAGGACCGTGTCACCGACAGCATATCCGGCAGAGTTCCCCACCGTGATCACGTTGGCACAGGGGCCCTGTGTGAGCACTGGGGTGTAGGTGTTGATGACTCCCGTGATGTTGGTCGTCTGGGCAAATGCAAGACCCCGGATAGCAATCGCTACTACCCAAAGACACATCGCAAGTTTCCGAACCATAGTTCCCATCCTAGGCTGTAACATCATAAAAATTCAAACCGCGCCTGATTCCGTTCGCAGGGCGATACGCCAAAAGCTGAATGCAAGTTAGTGAAAATACCAACATTGGTGTAAGAGGTTTTGCACATTTGTTGGAAAGATCAGGGCATTTTCAAGGAGCTGGCTGCCAATGAAATGGTCAAAAGTCATCTCAGAAGCTGACTTGGCTCAAGGCTGATCTTCTGTCAGGTTTCGAGCTTTGCATAGATGTCCCATGTTGAGGATGTCAGAATTCAGGAGGTTCGAATGAAACGCATGATGATCGGATGTCTGGCAGCCTTGGCGATGGTCGGTTGCTCAGGTGCCACTGCCCCCAAGGAACCGGCTGGGGAGTCGGCTCAAGGTACCCGCGTTTTGGACCTGCGGATATCTCCGGATGGTACCGCCATCGTGGATGCCCAGGGGAATCCCATCGCCCATTTCGTAGAAGGAATGAAGGTCAACCTGGCCACCACAACCAAGTCGGCCGAAGCCACGATTCCGGGCTGTATGTGCTGCAAGGACGAGTGCATCGCTTGGGACAGCAACGGCAAATGCATCAAGACCTACCGCTCCTGCACTTGGGACTTCGATTGTGGCTGCAAGTAGGGCTGGTGATTTACTCTGGGGGGCGAGTCCTTCGAGAGCACTTCGGCAAGCTCAGTGTGGCACCTCAGGGACCTCAGCGAAGGCTATCAACTATCAATTATCAACTGTCAACTGAATATGAATTCCGCTCATCTTCATCTTTTGGTCAACCACGTGCCCATCATCGGCGGTGCGTTTGCGAGTCTGTTGCTGCTCTGGGGCATCCTCAAGGGTGGCAAGCCCGTGATCTATGCGGCCTTGGCAATGTTGATCCTCTGCGGTGTCGCCTCGGGGCTCGCGATGAACTCAGGCGAAGGCGCCGAGGAGGTCCTGGAAAATCCGGTCTATGGCGTGAGCGAGCAGGCCATGCACGCCCATGAGGAGGCTGCGGAATTTGCCAACTGGTTCATGATCGCGGTCTCAGTGCTCAGCTTGGCCACCCTTGCCGTGTCTAGGTTGCGTGAGCGGCGCATTTTCCACATCATTCTCCTGGTGCTGAGCCTCGGTGCCAATGCGGCCATGGCAAGGACGGGCTTCTTAGGCGGCAAAATCAGGCATACCGAAATCAGTGGCGCGGCCGGCGGTCAAGCCACGGAGCAGCCCGGCGGCGAGGAAGAGGATGATGACTGATCAGTAGGGTTTTCTGAACAGCTCATAGACCTTGCCGCGAATGCCCTTCGCTGCTGCGGTCGCCTTGATCACCATCCCGAATTCGTAGAAGGCGATCTTGAAGGGATTGTAGGCATTGAAAGGCTTCGTCAGGCCAAAGCGCACGGGCTCATTTTCCACTTCGTAGGTGCCGAACAGCTTGTCCCAGAAGATGAAAATCGCCGCGTAGTTCTTGTCGAGATAGACCGGATTGCTCGCGTGGTGCACCCTGTGGTGACTCGGCGTGTTCATGATCCACTCAAACGGGCCGAGCTTCGGAATGATCTGCGTATGCAGCCACAGTTGGTAGAAATAGCTCAGACCATCGGTGGATACCACGATCCATGGCGCGAACCCCATGAAGACCATCACCGTCCAGAACAGGCCGTGGAAGATGTTGTTCACGAAATTGCCGCGGATGGCGGTCGTGATGTTCATCTTCTCGCTGCTGTGGTGCGCGACGTGTACTGCCCAGAAGAACCGCGTGGTATGGCTGATCCGGTGGTACCAGTAAAACATGAAATCGTTGATCAGGAGACCGATGATGTACCACAGCACCACGGGCACATCCGGCTTCCAGAGGACATAGTTGTTGTCCCAGAGCCAGTTGTAAAACCAGAGTTGTATCAGGTTGATTCCCAGCTTGGTCGCGAAGGTGATCAAGCCCAGTGAAATGTTCGCCCAAGTATCGCGTCGTTCAAACAGCTCCTTGTGTTCCCGGTGACTCACAACCGCCTCAGCGATCGCCAGCACCACGAACACCGCCACCGACAAAATCGAAGTCCATTCCGGCATCGTGCTTCCTCTAAAGGGTAGATTTCTCGGCGGCAAATCTAAGGAGTCCCACCATTACCGACAATCCACCCCCCAAAATCAAACGTCTGATTTTCCTCACTTTCCCCAGGTCCTGAAAATCAGGCATATTCCTGCCGACCGCCCCCAAAAAACAAAAGCAATCAAGGAATAGAATCCCCTTTCAACTGTCAACAATTCGACCAGCGCTTCGACCTTGCACTTCGAAGATGCACTTCGACAACGCAGTGCGGCGCTGTCAACTATCAATTATCACCTATCAACTATCAAAGGTATTTTTTCACCAACAGGATCACTCCGACGGCAAAAATCCCCCCTGCCAGCATCCAAACCCAGTTCCAAGTATTCCGTTCTGCCGAGGTTGGCCCCTCCAAACCCACGATTTGTGGCTTGGCGTCTTTGGCATGCTCCTCCGTTTTGGCCGCCCCGCAGTCCGCGAATTTCGCTTGGATCAGGTTCCAATACTTGTCGCTGCCGTGGTCGTACCCCAGGCTCGCAATCGCGACACCCCCGAGGTCCATCCTCATGACGAGGCTCATCCGGTCCGTGAGGCTGCTCACTTGATCCATCCACAATTGCCGATAGCCCGATTTGCCCTCATGCAGCAGCCAACCCGTCGCGGAACTGCTGTCCCACTGCAGAAAAGCACTCGAATCCATCAATTCGTAGTCGCGGAGCGTGACCAGTCGTGGCTTTCCAGTTGCCTTGGCGCCCGGTTCCGCAGAGGCAGTTGGCCATTCATAGCCGTAGTAGGGGAGGGCAACAATCAATTTGGCTTTGGGGATGCCCGCTGCAATCGTCCGCGAAATGCTGCTGTCCAAAGCTGATTGCCCCCATTTGGCGCTTGCGTGGATGGGCGATACCGGGCCTGCCTTGTCGCTGCGCGGGTCTTGGCCAGGGTCGCCCATGAGGATGAACCGCGTCACCATCGGGACAATCGCTGGATTGCAGACCCCGGAATTGGCGGCATCGGGATACAGGGCAATGCTCAGCGTGGCGTCCTTGCGCCAAGTCTGGAGCTGATCATGGAGCTCCTTTACCAATGCGGCATACCCGTCCCTCAGCCGAGGCCCCACGCCCATCAGATCCAAGCAAACGCCATCCGCGTCCCGCAGTTTGACCAACGCCACCAGGCTGTCAGCCAAGGTCTTCCGAGCCGTTGCGCTTTGCAGCAGCTTGGTCACTCCCGCCGTGGCGTGCAAGAATGCCGACAACTCCACCTGCGCGCCACCATCGTGTGCAGCCTCCACCAGTCCCGTCTCCCGCCAATTGTACAGCCGTTCCGGTTTGCCTGTTGCCGGATCAATCTGGTAGCCGTGGTAGGCCACAGTCGATAGCAGCCCGAAGTCATACCGCAGGTATGCCGTCCCCATCCATGCCGGATGCCATCCATAGACCTTCTTGTTCAGTAGGCAGTTCCGGGTCAGGATGCGCGCCTGATCGTGCCGGATGCCCATCGCCAGGTCGATCTCCGCCTCAGTTTTTCCCGCTAGGCTATCGTTCCAGCGGGAGGGGGGCACCACGCGCTGACCCATGCCCGACAAGCTGCCGAGGGCAAATGCGATCAGGAAAAGGAGGCTTTTGTGGCTGTGCATGGACATCATTGCATTTGAATAAAAGCAGATAGCAGATAACAATGAGCAGTGGCGAGGTGCTGGTGCGTCCAGAACTGCGATCTGCTACTTGCTATCTGCTACCTATGGATGGGTCTCTTACAATTGCAGATTGCAAGTACCCCAAAACGCTGGGCCGTGGATTACCCGACGCGGCGGAGCCAAGCGATTTTGGCACGCTCAGCATCGTCGTGGTTCATGTTCAGGCTGTCAGCGAGTTCGAAGAGTTCTTCGCGGCTGATGTCCGGTGTGAGAGCTTGCTCCAGCATGTGGACGCGGGCATAGCCTTGCAGTTCTGCGCGCTTGGCGTCGCTGATGCCGAGCATCTCTGCGTAGCGGCCCATCATCTCCACTTCCATGGGGTGGATTTCATAGTCCACCATCACGATGGCCCATGAGAACATATAAATGGTGTCGCGCACACCGTCCTTGACCATTTCGCAGTCCACCTTGGAGACAGGCTCGCTGGCGATGATGTCGTGGATGGAGCCGGCGTCAGTGGGCACAAGGCTCTGGAAGAAGGAGACTTCCTCCTCCTGGATGATGCCGTCGGCGCTGGCGAGGTCGGCCAGGATGCGGGCAAACACCTTGCGGTCGTGGCGGTCGGCGATCGGGTTGCGTTCGATTTGTTGCTCGAAGGGTGTCTTCTCGCGAGCGGGCCCGCTGAGAGCGCCACCTACAGGCTTGCCCCAAGTCTTGGTCGTCTCGTTGTAGTGGAACTGGTTGCGGACGGACTTGAACGCCACGACCACCGCATCATCGATTTCGTCTTGAGTGGGGGCGTTTGCCTGGTCATTTTGGCTGCGGGCGTACTCACTGGCAGCCGTGCTGGTAGCAGCGCGGGCCGTACGGCCGAGGAAACCGCCACCGAAGAGGCTGCCCACCATGCGGGTGATGGAGGAGCGGGCTTGCTGCATGGCTGTGCGCTTCACGGAGCGGCCAATCGCGCTGCCCACGGAGTTGGAGCGGCGAATCGGAGCCTGTGCCTCCACGAAATTGCCCGAATCGGGCTGCTGAAACTCGACAAACACGCGTTGGCCTTGAACCTCGACATCGACGATCAAGGGCTTGATGAGATTGTAGGTGATATCCATTTTTGACCTGATTTCAGTTTCTGGCCGCAAAGATAGGCTTTCAGTTGATAATTGATAGGGGATAGTTGACAGTTGAGGTGGCCGTTTCTCATCTGTGCTCGCTTTTGCTTGCTCTGCTGTCCGACTTCCGCAGTCAACTAGGGGCTGCTATCCCCATGACGAATGCGTATTCACCTCGGTCCGATTCGTACCGATGGATGACCTTGGTGACTTCGCCGGAAGCGATGTCCTTTGCCATTTGGGCGAGGCCCTCTTCGATTTCCTCAGGAATCCCGAGGGCAGCGAAGGTCGAAATTCCGCGACGCACCTCAGGCTTCAGGTAAATGCAGGGATCGTGTTTGCCGCTTGCAAGGAACAGGTCTTGGAGGTCAGGACGGACATGGTAGCGCTCGATGCTGGGTTGCAATCCGGCTGCTTCCATGGCGGTGGTCACATTGATGAGGGAAGGCATGACTTTGATGGATGCTTCGAGCATGCGCGGAAAGTAATGACAGAGCCAATAACCCTCCATCTGCTCCTTGTCGCTGGTGAAGGTCACGAACCGTCCACCCGGACGCAGCACCCTTGCCGCCTCCGCGATCCCCGCCGCCATGTCCGACCAATGGTGCAGGGTCAGGGTCGCCAAGACGCCATCGAAGCTGCCATCCTCGAAGGGTAGGCGCTCGGCAACACCTTCTAGCCATTTTGCGGCGGGTGCCTTTTCCCTCGCCTTGGCCAGCATTTCCCGCGATGGGTCGATCCCAGTCAAGTCCAGCCCCATGCCTTGCAAGGCGATGGTGTAGTTCCCGGTCCCGCAACCGATGTCCAGGTAGCGGCCCTCGGAAATCGGTGAAAGCAGGGAGCACATCCGGCTCAGCAGATAGGGATCCGCACGCCGCGTGGTGTTGTAGCCGATGCCGATCTCGTCGTATTTGGGTTGCATGAGCCGAAAATAAGCAATTAACTTTGCCTCGCCCGATGACCTGATCGGGGGCGGTTCCCGAAAAGCCTTACGAGTAGGGAATGAATGGTCCCCATTTTTTAGAATCAAGAAGATGTCACGTTCCCTTCGTTTTGTCCTTGGTGCCCTGCTGTTGGGAGTCATGTTTGCCAGCAGCAACACTGCCTCGGCTCAGAAAGTCCTCGACTACAAGGTCAAAAACAGCACCAACCAAGCCGACCGCACCGCGATGCTGAACCTGCTGCGCGCGGCGATGAAGAAGGAGTTCGAAATCGAATTCCAGTATGTGGTGAACAAGTTCAACGTGAGCAATGGCTGGGCTTGGCTTGCCTGCGATGCCCAGCGCAAGGATGGCAAAAAGCTCGAGATCGATGAGTCTTACGACTGCTGCCATGTGGAAGCCCTTTTCCAAAAGGTGAATGGCAAATGGACGATCTACGATCATGGCGCATTCTCCACAGACGTGTGGTGGGAAGGCATTGGCGAACGGTCAGGCGCTCCTGCTGCGATTTTTGAGTAAGTGGGACGGTAGCCTCTATTGCACTTTGAGTTCCTCTCAATGGTCCTTTGGGGTGTTCTCCATGGTACTTCCTTGGTACTCCCTTGGTACTCCCAAGATGGTACACCCGTGCTACACCCATCCTACACTGGTTCTACACCCAATTTACACCCAGAGGCCGTTTTTGGGAAAGTTCCTACGCTGATCTGCGAACCCCGGAGCATCAGGTCTTCCTCACCTCAGCCCGTGCCCAAGCATAGAATCTGTCAAGATCCAGTTTGGATGAATCCCCTGTGATCCATTCCCGCATCTCCTGAGCAGCGGCATCGACCGACACCTTGGGCCAATGATGCTCCGCACAATATTCCAAGAACCGCAAGGTCCGGAGGCTGTCCATCCATCGGAAAAATCGGCCCATGAAGGCTTCCTGGCTGCGGGAGTATTTCAGGCACTCCTTCAAAGCCTTCTTACCATCGTTCAAATCAAGAAATTGACGGAAAACTTCGGGCAATTGAATCCAATGCAGAACGAATTCCTCCTCATAGGCACCAAAAAAGCGGCCGATATGGATGATCCCTGTAGCTAGCTCCCTGTAAGAGCGGACAGCATACGTGACAGGCTTGCTCTTGCCCCAAACGGATCGTTTTTCGAGCAAATTGTAGGTAGCATTTACGCGATCTGATACTCTGCCAATCTCCGGATACTCCAATTCCCAACAGGTTCCATGCCGACCGATTTCGATGAATTTTTGCAGGAACGCGAAAATGTCGCCTGATGTCCTGCGGTTCATCCCTGCTTGCGCCTCATAACTTCGCAACCTGACCGCCATTCCGACCTCATCCAGTGGAAATGCATAAGGATGCCCTGCCTTCCGCAATCCAATGACGCGAATGTCGGACTCCAGATGCGCCCATTTGATTGCTTCAGCCCAGACTGGATCGTCCTCTGAGTCAACGCTGTATTGCACGGGAATGGCGACGCTGTCGATATGTTTGTTGCGTTGCATGAACGCCTCCAAACCATCCAGCAACTCGGCGCAGCCCATTCCATGTCCATCAAGGGTCGCGATCAATCCATCTTCATTGCCCACTTGCCGCAATCGATGCACGGCCTCATCCATGCCGATTTTCCTCGCCAATCCTGACCCTGCGTGTTTGGCTGGCAAATCGGGCATTTTGATCAAATGCAAGGGGCGAGGGGCATAGCCATGTTCAGCGCATGTCTTTTCCTTGGTTGCGATCAGCAGTTCCACCCAACCACATACTTGATCGTATTCCGATTTCCACAATAAGCTTTCCGCTTCGCTTCCGTGGGCCACCACGATCACCTCAAGGGCTCCCTCTGGCAACTTCGAGAATAGCAACGAAGTCAAGACATTCATGGTAGCACCTGATGCAATCGGCACTACCACTACCAAGCGCAAACCCGGATGCGGCGGCTCCGCAATCTGTGGCGGGCAAAAGGCGTGTTTCTCCAAATAGGAGAGGTGCGAATCGATCGGCATGGGGCTAAACTAATGCAGCGGCAATCAAGGCGCAAGCCGCTCGATCACCCAGGTATCCCCCTCTCGGCGGTACCGGATGCGGTCGTGCAATCGGCTGGCGCGGCCCTGCCAAAACTCCACACTCGTCGGATTCAGGGCATATCCTCCCCAATGCGGCGGCCGATGTGGCTCCCCGTTCAGGAATCGCGCGCTTTGCTCTGCAATCCGTCCCTCCAATTCCTCGCGACCCTTGATGGGCTGACTCTGCGGCGATGCCCAAGCACCGATGCGGCTCTCGACCGGGCGGCTGTTGAAATATTCATCGCTTTCCTCCGCTGAAATTTTGGCCACAGTTCCCTCAATGCGCACCTGCCGCTCCAATTCCTGCCAGAAAAAACACATGCTCGCCTTGGGATTTTCTGCGAGGTCTTGGCCCTTGTCACTCAGGTAATTGGTGAAAAACACAAAACCCGATGGCTCAAGCCCGCGCAGCAGCACAATGCGGGCGCTCGGCTGTCCGTCCGCGCCGCAAGTGGCAAGCGCGACAGCGTGAGGCTCAGGGAGATTGGCTTCCATTGCCTGATCGAACCAATGCCGAAATTGCGTGAAGGGGTCCGCCTCCACAGAGTGCTCATCGAGTTGCGCCTTGGCATAATCCATGCGCAGGTGCTTGACCTTTTCAGTGACCTTGCTCATGCGGCAAATCTAGCGAAACCGCTGCTTGCCCGGCACTGAGAAATCTCATTATCTTCAAGCCAATAAAATGCTGCTGAAAATGCAACCGATTACCGTTTACGTCACCTGCAAGGACCGCGCTGAAGCGCTCAAGATTGGACATTTGGTGGTGGAGCGCCGTCAAGCCGCCTGTGCGAATGTCGTCGATGGCATGGAATCCATCGATTGGTGGGGGGGGAAATTGGAGACCGCGACGGAGGCGATCCTCATTTTCAAGACGCTGGAGGGTTGCCTCGGCGCGCTCACAGATTCGGTCAAGGAATTGCACAGCTACACCGTGCCCTGCGTGGTCGCCTTGCCGATTTTGGGTGGGAACCCGGACTATCTGGACTGGATCAGGGATCAGGTGATGGTATAGCTGGAGAAGCGAGTTTCTGCGGCGATTCGGAGGATTAAAATGAGAATCTATCGAAATGTCCGGGGCTGGGCTTTCAAAATGGCACCGGGACATTGTTCCTTTCCAATAGATTCCTTACATTCGGCATACGGAATTACGTCGCTATTCAATGAAAATCGATCAACCCGCTGGGGATCAGTATCCTACCGCTAGTCTTTTGCAGTTGTTGCGAAGTACGCGGGAGGAGAATGTCGCTTTGGGACTGGAAATTCTTTCCGGTCTGCCGACAGCGGGCTTCGCCTTGACGGACCTGTTGGCCTTGGCGTTTTTCTGCAAGCAAGTTCCGCTCCGCCGCCGTGCAATGGAGCTGTTCAAGCAGACTGCTTCCAAGCGGTTGTTCCGTGACCTGAACGAGGAGCTGTCCCCGGACCGGTTCAAAGGCAAGTCGGCGATCATCGATTGGTATCGGAGGATGCGGCGCAAGCAGAGCATCGACCGGACGCTTTTGGCGCAATATCTGTACAGGCTGCGCGACTTGAGCCTCGATTTCCTGCTGCGTTACGGCATGGAAGACCCTGCGGAATTTGCATCGAAGTTTGCCTTGGATGGGGCGCTGCGGCTCAGCAACATGGGCTTGCAGGAGGTTCCGGACAATCTGAGCGAGATTGAGCAGGTGACCCGCCTCGACTTGAGCGACAATTCCCTGAGCTCGCTGGACCAGAAAATCTGCCGACTCGAATCCCTCGAGGAATTGGACCTGAGCCGCAATCAAATCGATCGGTTGTCGCCGCTGATGGGGCGCATGGGCAAGTTGAAGAACCTCGACCTGCATGGCAACCGCATCAGTCGATTGAGCCCTGGTATCTCGAAGCTGCAATCGTTGGAGTCATTGGATCTGAGCGACAATGCTTTGGACGAATGGCCAGCCTATATGACGGAGGCGAACCGCCTGCAATCCCTGAACCTGAGCCGCAACAAATTGCCCGCAATTCCAGCTGGCATCGGGCAATGGGCGGGCATGCAATTCCTCGCTGCCGACCGCAATCAGATCAAGGCGATCCCGCAGGACATCGGCGACATGACCGAGCTGCAGGAGTTGCACCTCTTCGGCAATCCCATCGAGCGGCTGCCGGAGGAAATCGGGAAGCTGTCCAAGCTGGAAATCCTCCTGCTGAACGGCACACGCCTGCAATCCTTGCCCACGAGCATCGGCGGGCTCCGCCAACTCCGCACCATGGAGTTGACCGACTGTCAGCTGCGGGAATTGCCAGAGGAAATCGGCGACTTGCCGTCGCTGGAACGCCTCCTCCTCGGGAAAAACCGGATGGTGCAATTGCCGAAGGGCCTGCAAAACCTGCGGCAGCTGACACAGCTGGACTTGAGCGAGAACTATTTCAAGGAGCTGCCGAGCACTGTGGGTGAACTGGGGCGACTGGAATGGCTGGAGCTCAGCGGCAACAACATGGAGCAGTTGCCGGAAGAGGTCTGCCGCGCCACACAACTGAACTTCATCTCCGTGAACCACAATCGCTTGCGGGCATTGCCTGAGGAAATCGGTCGGTTGACACAATTGCATGACCTTTACCTCGCTGGCAACAAGCTGAAGGAGCTGCCGGATTCGTTTGCGCAGCTGCAGCACTTGCGTTGGTTGGACCTGAGCGACAATCAGTTCACGGATTATCCCAAGGCCATCGAGGGCTTGCGGAATTTGGAAATCTTGGCCCTTGGCGGGAATGCCCTGCCTGCGCCGAACATTGATCTCACGACATTGAGCAGATTGCGTGAATTGACGATGCCGCCATTGGATGGGAAGCCGCTGGATCTGCTGCTGACTCAATTGCGTGCGATGCCGCAGTTGCGCCGCTTGCGGTTTACGGGTGCAAAGTTGCCTGAAACTACTGAACGCGAAGCGATTGTGCAGCGTTTGCCAGGGGTCATGGTGGAATTCGGGAAGAATTAATAATTGATAATTAACAATTAATAATTGATCGTTCAGTGTATTTGGATTTGGGGCGTCGGTGTCCTGTTCCTGATTTCATTGAGAATCGTGGTCCGGCCTTCGGCGGAGTCTTTCCTGCATGTTTTCTTTACCCTTGAGTGCCTTCGCCACTTCGACAAGCTGAGTGCAGGCTCCGACTTTGGCAGGGTAGCCCTGTCTCGAGAATCGGGACGGTCTCAGCTTCACGTGAGGACATTGAATGAATATTGGATGGCTGGTTGCAGTTTTGGAATCGATGTGGGAGATTTGGAAGTGGCAGGACAATGCAGCCGGAAATCATGGAAGTACAAGAGACAAAGGCGCAGGAGCATTCGATGATCGCGGAGCCGGTCAATGGGTTGCGGACATTGCTTCAAATTCAGATAGAAGGCGATCCGCAACAGGTGCTGTTGCCTGAGAGTGAGTGGGGAATGGCTTTCAGGGTGCGGCGCAAGGCGATTCGGGGAATGTTGCGGGTGTTTTGGTGGAGCGCATTCAATGTGATTGCCTTGGTCATTGCAGGTGAATCAACGGGCTTTGGACATGGATGGCGGGCTGATTTTGGGTTGGATGATGTAGTGGTGCTTTCGTTCATGTTCTTTTATCTGACCTGCGGCGTGACGGCGATTGCTGGCGCCTTCGCGAACTCGCGGAGTTTCGTTTACAAGTCTTGGGAGGCTGCCGGATTTGCATTTGCCAATGTCATTTTCTATTTCGGGTTGCTGATTGGATTCTTATTGTGGCTCAAATGAGGTTGCCCAATGAATTGAACTTGAGAATCAATGGGAAATATGCCAAATGAACATGAGACGGTTGGGGCGTGGGCAGAAAATCTGCCAAGGCCCGTCAAGGCGGATCAAAATTGGGTTGAGGAAGCAGATTTGGACTTGGCGCACCGGGTGCGGAGGCGGGGATTGCGTGGGCTGATGAGGGTCTTTTGGTGGGGGATGGCAAGTGCAGCCTTTTGCTTTGTGGCGGGTGAGTTTGATCATGATCGGCCCATCTATGATCATTATGATTTGCTGGATTTTATGACGCCGATTGCCCAAACGACTGTACTTTCCTTGTCGTATCTCCTGTTTTTCTTTTGGTGTTTTGCCCATTCTCCTCGATTCTCGTACAGGCCCTGGGAAAAAGTCGGTGCCGTGATCGCGACAATCGTCTCTTTGGTCAGCATCATTGTCTTCGCGATCAATGTGATAGTGCTGGGATTCTGAGTCATGAAGGGCGAGCAAGGAACGAGGAAAAAGCGGGATGTCAGGTGGTACCTGGACGATGATGATGGCGGTCGCGAACTGCCTGAACCTGAGTTTTTGCCTTTTCGTTACCGGAGGTGGATTCGGATTGTCATCAGGACATATTGGCTGTCGCTGATGAATGCTTGCGGATTGATCTTGTTGGGGGCGAACGGTGGGGTTTTCAATCGGCGCGATTCTGAGGCAGTGGCGATCATTGCGATGGGGGTTGTTTTTCTGGCTTCCATCGCGGTGTTGGTCGCGGGCTATTCACTGAATTCCAAACAGATTGCCTATCGAATCTGGGAGCAGGTGGGGTTTTTCTTGGCGCATTTCACCTGTCTGGCCTTGGGTGTGATAGGTGGGGTTTCGTTGCTTGCTTGAATGGGGGCGGTTCACGTTGATTTGGCCGCGAGCTTCCGCTTCGGCTACATACGTTCGACTCCGCTGGGGTCGGTGTGTTGGTGGATTTGGGGGTTCTACATACGTTCGACCCCGCTGGGGTCGGTGCGCTTGATCTACGGGTTGTATATACGTTCGACTCCGCCGATTCTCTATGGTCGGCACTCTCGGTGCGAGGCTTGCGTTTCTGGTGCAACCTTTCACCCGCATTTTCGTTCAAATCACCGCTATTGGAATTGAAACTATCACTGAAAAAATGAGATCTACTGGAATTGCTTATCTACTCTGGTTTCTTGGCGGGTTTGGGGTGCTGGGTTTGCACCGGTTTTATGCGGGGCGGGTTGGAACCGGGCTGCTTTGGTTTTTCACGGGTGGATTGGCGGGGATTGGGGCATTTGTGGATTTGTTCCTGATCCCTGGGATGATCGCGGATGCCAATCGGGGGAGGTAAGCCCTTTCCTTTTGCGGGAATCGCCGTATCTTCGCCCGCATGTCTCAGCACGAATATCTGTATTACGGAACCCGCTGCAGCAGCCGGGAGGTGGAGGAGTTTCTCCTGCACATCTTCGAGGTGAATGCGAAGGCTGAAGCGGCAGGTCGCCGCAAAACGCCGGTTTGCATCTGGGGCAAGCACGGCATCGGCAAGACGCAGTTGGTGGAGCAGGTCGCCAAGGACAAGGGCTACAAATGGGCCTATTTCGCTCCGGCGCAATTCGAAGAGATGGGCGACTTGGTGGGAATGCCCCGCATCGCGGATCAATCTCATGGACAGGCTGCGACAGAATTCGTGCCACCGGAGTGGGTGCCGCGCGAGGAGGGGCCGGGCATCTTGCTCATCGATGACGTGAACCGTGCGGACGACCGGATATTGCGGGGCATCATGCAACTGCTGCAAAACTTCGAGCTGGTGTCTTGGAAGCTGCCCCCGAAATGGGAGATCGTGCTGACGGCGAACCCCGACGGCGGCGATTACAGCGTGACGCCGATGGACGATGCGATGCTCACGCGAATGCTGCACGTCTCGATGGTGTTTGATGTGAAGCGCTGGGCCGCATGGGCGGAATTGAATCAGGTGGACCCGCGTGGGATCAACTTCGTGCTGACCTATCCCGAGACCGTGTCTGGATTGCGGACGACACCGAGGACATTGGTGCAATTCTTCGAGAACATTGCCCCGGTTGAGGACCTGCAAGCGCACCTCAGCTTGGTGAAAATGCTGGGCGATGCCTGTCTGGACAGCGAAACGGTGACGGCCTTCATCAGCTATGTGGGCAACCGTCTGAGCAAGCTGCCTTCGCCACAAGACATTCTGAATTCCATGGATTTCGTGGCTGAGATTGCGGAGCCGCTGCGGAAGATTGTGGTAGGGGAAACCAAGCGTGTGGACATCCTTTCGGTGGTGACGACCCGGTTGTTCAACCACCTGATCGTGAACAAGATCGATCTGAAAGGCAGCGCCCGGGAAAATGTCATTCAGTTCCTGCTGCTGGACTTTTTCCCGAACGACCTTCGTTTCATGGTGGCGCAGGACTTGATGCGCGAGGGGCAGGACAGCCTCCGATCCCTGTGGCAACATCCTGAATTGGGGATGGTCTTCCTCGCCAACGCGAATTTCGGCGCATGAAGTGGGATGTCCACAGCATTCTCGACGATGTGGCGCTCTCGACCACGAGCCTCATCTATGAGGAGAGTTTCTATGGACATTTTTTCGTGGGCTTGCTGAAGGAGGTCCATGAAGGCATTCAAACGATGGCGATCGGCCCAGCGGGGCATCATGTCAAACTGCATATCAACCCGATTTTCTGGAAGGAACAGCTGACGAGCTCCAAGCTGAAGATGGGCTTGGTGAAGCACGAGATCCTGCACGTGGTCTTCAAGCACATTTTCCGTGGCAAGGATTATGGCAACCATGACCTGTTCAACATCGCTTGTGACTTGGTGGTGAACCAATACATCAAGCAGGATTGGTTGCCGGAAAATCGGATTCATTTGGGATTGTTTCCGGGGATCGGGATGGAGCCGGACCGCGATGCGGATGATTATTATCATCGGCTGTTGAGGTTGATGGAGAAGATGGAAGGGAAGGGGATAGGTGATAGTGGACAGTTGATGGTGGAGGGGACCGGAGAGGGGATGGATAAGGGGGGTGGTGTTGGTGGTGATTCTGGCGCTTCTGGCGATTCGAGAGCCTCAGGGCACGATGGGATGAAGGATTCGGGGGGGAGTTTGGAGGAGAAGGCTTGGGAGAATTTGCGCAATATCTTGGAGACGGGCAAGGAGTGGCAGGCGAAACATGCGCTTTGGGTGGATTTGGAGAAGTTGCCGGCGGCGATACGGGAAATTTTGGAGGGGCAGATTGATCAGGCTTTGCAGGAGGCGTTGGATCGGTCGCGTCGGGATGCGCGGGAGTGGGGCAAGCTGCCTGCGGGCTTGAGGCGGCATTTGGAGGCGTTGGAGGCGAAGCGGAAGCCGGTGGTGAACTGGCGGAGGTTGCTCCGGATTTTTGCGGAGAGCAGCTCACGGACGTATGTGCGCAATACGCTCAAGCGGGCGAGCCGCCGGTATGGGACCACGCCGGGGATCCGCATCCGGAAACGGCAAAAGCTGCTCGTGGCGGTGGATACCTCGGGAAGCATCCGGGATGAGGAGTTGCGGGACTTCTTCGCGGAGGTGTACCACATCTGGAAACAAGGGGCGGAGGTGACCGTGGTGGAATGCGACTTGCAAATCGCGGCGCGGTACACCTACAAGGGGGCGGCTCCAGCCGAGGTGCATGGCCGGGGAGGGACGAGCTTCGAGCCGCCGCTGAAGCTGGCGAATGAGGAACTGCTACCGGATGCAGTGATTTATTTCACGGATGCGGTCGCTCCTGCGGTGGAGACGGTGCCGCGCATGCCGGTGCTATGGCTGATCTGCGGGGATGGCGCGGAGCCGGGCTCAAAATACTATGAGCAGCTGCGGGGAACCAAGATCAAGATGCCGAAGGGCAACTCTTAAATCTCCTCCGGTGTGGTGAACATCTGCGGCTTGGCGTAGCTCGGGTCGCTGAACAGGCCGTGGAGTTCCGCGTCGATGCGCTTGACGATTTCGTGCATGTCGTCGGGATTGCTGACGAAGTCGGTCTTGTTCACGTCCACCACGAGGAGCTTGCCGTCCTTGTATTCGGAGACCCAGCTCTCGTACTGCCGATTGAGGTCCTCGAGGTACTTCAGGCTGATGCTGCTTTCGTAGTCGCGGCCGCGCTTGCTGATCTGCTCGGTGAGCTTGGGGATGCCTGCACGGAGGTAGATGAGCAGGTCCGGCGGTTGGATCACGCTGGTCATGGACTTGAACAGCGAGAAGTAGTTGTTGAAGTCCCGGTGCGTGAGGTAGCCGCTGTCGCGGAGGTTGCGCGCGAAGATGAAGGCGTCCTCGTAGATGGTGCGGTCCTGAATGATGGTATGGGACGCATCACGGATGGAGCGCACCTGATTGAAGCGGCTGTGCAGGAAGTAGATCTGCAAGGGGAAGCTCCACTTGCTCATGTCCTGGTAGAAGTCGCTCAGGTAGGGATTGTCATCCACCGCCTCAAAATGCGCCTCCCAGCCATAATGTTTGGCCAGTTTGGTGACGAGCGTGGTCTTACCCGCCCCTATATTGCCAGCGACAGCGATGTGCAATCCCATGGGTTCCGTACTAATGCGGGCAAAGTAAGTGATCGGCTTGCGGGGCTGCTAGTGGATTTTATTAACACCGAACTAACAATCCCCATTTCCAGTGCGAATGGGGCATTCTGCCTGCCGGATTTTCCTTGTTGATAACTTGGTCGTTTTTCGTTTTTCTTGCAATTTGCAGTACATCAGTAGCTGCACCCTATACGGAAGGGTTGGCCAAAATTGGTAAGGATTCGATGATGCGTGGATGGAAGTCTCATGTGTGGTGGGTGATGGCCCTCTGCCTGCTTGTGCCGGGTATGGTCGCCGCTCAGCCACGCAAGATCAATTTGGGAAAGACCCATGGACAGGTCGAGGATGATCCGCTCGCCCTCGCCAAGGAGTACCTGAAGTACGAGGAGTACCAGAAGGCGCTGCCCTACGTGGACCAACTGCTGGACGTGGAGCCGGAAAATCCCTTCTACAACTATTGGATGGGCAAGTGCCTGTATTTCTCCTACAAGAAAAACATGGCATTGATCTACTTCGACAAGGTCAACAAGCTCATGCCGGACGTGGACAAGGATTTCCACTACTACTACGCCCTGACGCTGCATTACAATTACAACTTCCTTAGAGCAAAGGAGGAGTACAAAATCGCGCTAGAACAATTTCGTCCCAAATCCCCTGAGTTCATCGAGGTGGAAAAGCGCCTCGCCCAATGCGAATACGGGCAGGACCAGATGGAGAACAAAAACGAGGACTGGGACCGCATCTTCCTCGAAAACACCGGACCCAACATCAAGTCGCAGTACGCCGAGCACAGCCCAGTCATCTCCGCCAATGATTCGATCCTGCTCTATACTGCCCGCCGCCCCGAATGCCTGGGCGCGATGCCGGAGCAGCATTACTATGACGAGGACCTCTACATCAGCTTCAAGCACGGCGATGTCTGGAGCAAGGGGCTGAACATCGGCCGTCCGGTGAACTCGACTGGTCATGACGCGACGATCTCCCTCACGGCGGATGGGCGCACCCTTTACATCTACCGCCACAAGCAGGACGGCGGGCTGTACGTAACCGACTTCGACACTCTGGGAAAGGCGTGGCGGGAACCGACCCACGTGGAGCGCCCGCTGAATTCCAAATACTACGAGGCCTGCATCTGCGTGAGCGCCGACGGCTCGAAGCTTTTCTTCAGCAGCGACCGTCCAGG
>JAXLVK010000010.1:0-86040 GCA_046329055.1 Bacteroidia bacterium | reverse complement strand
GCAAATGCCATTCAGAAAGTAAACATATAAGGCAAATGTTCGGTAACCCTGCGGCGAGACGCCGCGGGTTCGATCTCAATCTTCTTCGGGGATGATCTCCGCCACGCGGCCGACTTGGCCGTCGGTGAGTTTGACCTTGATGCCTCGGGTGTGCACGGGGGCACTGGTGAGGATGGCCTTCACGATGCCTTCGGTGAGTTTTCCGGTGCGCTGATCCTTTTTCAGGATGATGTTCACGAGCATGCCCGGCTTGATGTCCGCCCTTCTTGTGCCGTCCATCAGCCCTTGTTGTTGGCGAAGTAATTGGTCATCGGCTTCACATAATATTCCTGCCAGCCGTCGAAGTATTTCTGGCCGTCGCCGGGGGGGATGTTGGTGTGGCGGAGGGTGAATTGGCAGCCGCCTGTGCTGTCGCGGAGGAGGATTTCGACGAGGCTGTCCTCGGCATCGTCGGGAAACTCGGATGTCCTCCAACTCGTGAGGATGCGGCTCGTGGGTTCGACTCCCAGGACCTCGCCGCTGATGTAGCCATCCCAAGCCGTGTAGCTGTAGCCCTCTTCCGCCTTGATCGAGGCGCGGGCACCCGTCATGTCGGAATGCTCTTTGCTGTTCAGGTAGGCCCGGAAAACGGTGGAGGCACTTGCAGGCAGCAAGGCGGTCACGAGGATGGATTCTGGCTTCATGCGATCAAGTATTACAAGGTGAAATTAGCGATTTCCCTAATTTTGCCCAGAAAATTCACTCCTGAACATGACCGAATCCGAACTCGACCAACTCCGCTTCCCCATCGGGCGCTGGGAAATGCCCGCTACAACTACTGCCGAGGACCGCGCGGGCTTCATCGCCACCCTCCGCGAATTCCCCGACCGCATCCATGCCGCCACCGCTCATTTGGGAGAGGCTGACCTGAACCGCGCCTATCGCCCCGATGGCTGGACTGTGCGCCAAGTGACCCACCACTGCGCTGATAGCCACCTGAATTGCCTGGTCCGGATCAAACTCACCCTCAGCGAGGACAAGCCCACCATTCGCCCTTACATGGAGGACCGCTGGGCCAAGTTGCCGGACTATAGCCTCCCCGTTGCGCCTTCGCTCGACCTCATCCGGAGCGTACACGCCCGCATCGTCTTCCTGATGGAGGGCTTGACCGAGGCGGATTGGCAGCGTGAATATATCCACCCCGAATACGGGAAGGTCTTCCGGCTGGATCAGGTTGCCTCGCTCTATGCTTGGCATTGCCACCACCATTTGGGACACATCAGGATCGCTCTTTCTGCTGCAAAATGACGCCCGAACAAGCCCGCGACATCCTCACGGCCCTCGCCGACGGCTGCGATCCGACCACGGGGGAGACCCTGCCCGTCGGCCATATCTTGCTGGAGGAGGACGTGATCGAGGCATTGCTCATCGCGATTGACGGATTGCGGGGCAGTGGCCCGACAACTTCCGTTGCGCTCCCGGAGCAGGATATTCAAGCGGCCATGGGCATCCTTCAGGACGCAGGTCGTCGCCCCACTGCAAATTCCATCGCGGGGTTCCTGCTGGGCGACCGCGCATTCAAGTTCCCAGAGCTACTGGGTCATCCGTTCCATGGAAAACTGGCGGGGCGGTTCACCAAGGGTGCATTCCGTGACCAAATCGAGGCTTGGCTCGCGGAGCATCATCCGAAGCAGCCCCGTCCGGCAGCGGAGGCGCATCCATATTTCGAGGAGCCTCCTGTCAATCGCCTGACGGAACGCGCGATTCAGCAGCTCCGCGAGAAAGTCGCCGCCCTGCCCATGCAGAAGACCGAGGGCCTGAGCGAAGCCTTGATCGAACGCCGGAAGATTCATCCGCGGTCGCACGAGCCTTGGCCGGAGGAGGAGCTGCGGCTGCTGACGATTGCCTTGCAGTACACGAATGACACGGAGTTCCTGGCGGATTGCTTTGGGCGGTCGGTGGCGTCGATTGTGGCGCAGGGGACGGTCTTGCTGACCCAGGGGCATGGTGGTGGGGAGTGATAGATCCTCTCGCTGCGAGCGCGTAGAGCGCTCGCAGCGAGAGGATCATTGCAAGGATTGGATCACCCGCTTGGGCAATTTGTCGCGGACGAGCTCGTAGGCTTGGCGGCAAAGGCGCTGCCATTCGGAGGGTTCGACCAAGGAGATGTCGCTGATATAGACCCATTTGTGGCGGGCGAGGTAGGCGGCGGGCCTGCAACCGGGGCGGGCGCTCATGACCTCAAAGTCCTCGTCGCTGCACTTGATGGAGACGGAAATGGGATGGTGGTCCGGGCTGGTGATCAGGAACATTTTGCCCCCGACATTGAAACAAAGGTGGTCCTCCCACTTGATGTCCTCTGTGACACCGGGGAATGCCGTGCAAATCGAGCGAAGCGTTTCGAGATCCATGTTCTAAAATAAGACGAATCCGGCAGTCCGCCATTTCTCCCCGCCGATTCCACAAAAGGCCGATATTTGGCAATACAGAATCCATTCCTGCCTATGTTCCGTCGCTTGTCCATCTGGTTGCTGCTCCTCATCTTCACCAGTGTGGGTGCTGCCCACTTGGTGGCTCCGGAACAATTCACCCGTTTCCTGCCGGAACAAATGCCGATGAAATGGGAGCTCGTGATCCTCACGGGAATCCTGGAAATCATCTTGGGGATTGCGCTGCTATTCCCGAAAACGATCCAACCCGCGGCTTGGGCGATCTTTGCCTTGCTGGTGATTTACACGCCGCTGCATGTGGTGGATGTGATCCGGGAGGTTCCGGTGATCGGGCCGAAATGGGTGGCGATCGTGCGGCTGCCACTGCAGGTGGTTTTCCTGGCGATGGCTTGGGCTGCGACGAAGCCGCTGCATGCCCCTAAGGCTTCGATCAATTGAGGCAACCCCTCAGACCCCGAACTGCGTGAGGTGGTGGTCCAGGTGCTTGTACATCGCCTGCCCGGCTTGCTGCGGGGTGAACTTCCCGAAACTCGGATGCTCCGGCCAATCATGCCCCAAGCCGAGCTTGTGGGCCTCCACGACCATGGATTTGAGGCGGTCGTGCTCCTGCTGGAACTCGCGGCTGTCCACGATCACGAACGATTTCGCGGTGGGCAGGCTCCTCCGGAAGGGCTTGTCATTGTACAGCAGGGACTTGAACAGCAGGCGGACGAGGAAATTGCCTTCCTTGGGCACCTGATGCCGCCCGAGCTGATGCCCGATGGGAACCGCGCAATGCGCCAGCATCTGTGCCACGTTCATTTTGCCCCATTGCGCTTGGCTGCTGGGGGTGAGTCGGTCGAGCCGTGAGGTGATTTCCTGGTAGGCTGCTTTGTCGAAGAGTGATTTCAAGGGCGCGGCCTTTCAATTCATGGAACCCGAATCTACCGGTTCGCAGCGCACGCTCAACCATGTCTGCAAAGCCCATTCCTTGTCGTTGAGGTCATCGTAGTAATAGACGCCCTGCGCGACCTCATTGCCGACGATGGTGTAGCCGTAGAGGACATGGTAGGAATGCTCCTCGTCGCTTTCCTCCACAATGAATCCGAGGCGGGTCATGCCGGGCTCCGTCATGTCAAATCGCTGGATCACAGGCGTCTCCTCAGGACCACGCTCCATGATGAACTCCTGGTGCAGGCTCACGACCTCTTCGTAGGCCTTGCCTTGGAAGTCCCAGATGGCGATGCGCACGGTGCGGCCGTCGTCCACGAAGACAAAGTCGCCCTCGTCCTCCTCATGCCTGTCGAATGTATCCGCAATGGTGAGGGTCCATGCCCCGCCGATGCTCTGCTCCTCCAATTCGCCCGTGGCCATGCGGAATCCCTCAGCTGCCTGCCAATCCGCCTCCGGATGCTCGCGCTCAAATGCCGACCCGATGGGTGCCATGAACACCTGCTGCAAGGACGGGTCGATCGCCAAGATGGTCGCAGGGGCGTAGATGCCGGAGTTGTCGGCATCGTCCACGTATTCCTGGCTCTCGTCTCCGGCGAAGACGCGCCATCCGCTGTCTTGCGGATCCATGGGTTGCTCACGGTAAACGAAACAGGGCTTGTATTCCTCTTCGGCCACGCGCTTGGTGGCGATCACAAACCCCACGTGGGAGTGGTCAGCTGAATTCATGGCGCAAAGATGCGGACAACCGCCGAATCTACCTTCCAAAAGCCTGCTTTTCGCTGAGAAAAACTGGCAACATCCAGCCACTGGGCCTATTTTTACGCGGAAATGAAAGCCCGCCCGATCCTCCTTTTTTCCCTGCTCCTCCTGGCAGCCGCCGTTCATGCGCAGTCCAAGCTCCATTACACCCGTGTGGCCACGATCAGTCGGCATACATTCGACTCATTGCGTCACAAGCAACACATCCCCAGGCGACTCGCTCCGGTGCAGTACGATGTGGAGGTCTATGAGGTGGACTACCCGAGCGAATGGTGGGATGGCACACAGGTGATGGCCTCAGGGCTGATCCTGCTGCCCAAGGCGGATGCTCCCCTGCCCATGATGGCCTACGGTCATGGCACCCGGCTCGTGAAGCATCGGGAATGGAAGATGAGTGGAGAGGAGACGGTCTGCGCCTTCTTTGCGGCGGACGGTTACGCGGTGGCATTGCCGGACTATATAGGATTGGGACGGGGAGAACGCGATCACCTCTACCTGCATGCCGCAACGGAGGGTTATGCCATGCGGGACATGCTCCTGGCCATGCGGCAGATGATGGCCGAACTCGGCCTCAAGGAAAGCGGACAAGTGTTCATTTCTGGTTATTCCCAAGGAGGGCATTCCGCGCTCGCTACCCAGAAACTGCTGCAAGAGCAGCCTGTGGAGGGCTTGAAGGTCACCGCGACGGCCCCCATGTCCGGGCCCTACGACCTCGGCGGCGTGCAAGGGCAAGTCATCAACAAGCCTTATGGCTATCCAGGCTACCTGCCCTTCCTCTTGTTTTCGTTGCAGGCCGTCCACCACATCCTGCCGGACAGTGGGAGTTATTTCCGGGCACCTTATGACAGCCTGATCCCGCCCTATTTTGATGGCAAACACAAGCTCAAGGAATTGAACCCGGTGATGCCTGCGGTGCCGGCCGAGGCGCTGAAAGAAGAGCTGTGGATGGACTATCAGCAAAATCCGGAGAACCCTGTGCGCCGCGCCATCGCCGAGAATGCGCTGATCCACTGGGCGCCGGAGGCGCCGACATTGCTCTGCTACTGCAAGGGGGACGAGCAAGTGGACTACCGCAATTCACTTGTGGCTCGGGACACCATGGAGGCGCTGGGAAGCAAGACGATCCATCTGCGCCATGCTGGACGCCGCTTCACCCACGGCCCCTGCGCGGTCTATACCAGCATCTACGCCAAGATGTGGTTTGACAGCTTCCGCAAGGGCAGTACCAAGGGCAAGCCCGGTCCGGCCTGGAACCGATTCCTGGTGAACGTGAGCAAGCTCGCCTACAAGAAACCAAAGCCCAAGCGTTAATTTTCTCTTCCCGCCAAACCACGGGCCTGCTTGCTGGTTTGCTGAGAAGAATCACAAGACATGACAGCAGAAAAGCATGCTTGGCATCCTACGGATGGAGGCCCACACTATGCGGAAACGCCCACGATGATTGAATTTGGGCAATGGCTGATGGAGCCGTGGAATGCCATCTCCTCCTTGCTCATCGTGGCACCCGCGATCTATTTTTTGTGGCGGCTGAGGGGACGATTTAGCGAAAACATCATCCTGACGGCCTGCATCCCCCTCCTCGCGGCGGGCGGCATGGGCAGCACCCTCTTCCATGGACTTCGCAGCAGCCGTTTCTTGCTCATGCTCGATGTATGGCCGACCATGGTGCTGTTCCTGCTCATCACGCTCTATTTTTGGGCCAAGGCCTACCGGAATTGGTGGGCTGCGGCGGCCACGATGGTTGCTGGATTTGCCCTGCCTTTCTGGGTCTATACCGGGTTCAAGGGCAGCTTTGCCATCAACCTCGGCTACGCCGTGCGGGGCACCCTCTTTTTCCTCCCGCTGGTCGTGCTTCTGTTCCGGACGCGGTTCAAGGGAGCGGGCTATGTCCTGTTCGGATTGCTGGCATTCGGTGCGGCGCTGCTGTTCCGCACGACCGACAAGCAATTCACGGACATTCTCCCCATGGGGACGCATTTCCTCTGGCATAGCTTCACAGGCATCGGCGGGTTCCTGATCGCGGAATACCTCTTGCGCACTAATGCAGCGACTGCGTCCAAGACCACTATCTTGCAGGCTGGCTGATTTTTGCCAGATGGAGGATGCTCTTCTCCGCGAAAACGCTATCTTGGGTGCATGAAGCGCCATCTGCTTCCCGGCTTGATGCTTTTGGTCCTGGGCTACCAATGCCTCGGCTATCCGCTTGCGTTTGTCGGGTCGCTGCTCGGTCACCGCATGGACATGGCTGCCAAGGTGGAAAAGGCAGAAGGCGAATCCCTCAAAACCCTCCAACTCGAGGATTCCGAATACCAAGCCCTGGTGTGGCGTGGCAAGCGTGACTTCCTGTACGGCGGCAAAATGCACGACCTCAAACTCGCGCAGCAGCAGCCGGATGGGCAATGGACGCTGATCTGCGAGGTGGACGACAAGGAGACGGAGATGCTGGCAAATGGCATCGGCGGATGGGAGGATGAGGAAGACAAGGATTCGACACCGCCCCTGAATGAGGCGCCTGCCTATACCCAACCTGCGGCTGCGACCCCCATGTTGCTGGCGGTTGAGCAGCGGCACTGGCCCGCCTTGAATCCGCAGGGTGCCTGGTTGACAATGGACATACAGAGCCCGCCTCCCCGGCGCGCATGAGCATTCCCGCTTGCTTATTGTGGATCATGGCCTGATTGGGAGCGTCCCTCAGGTTCCATCTGTTGTCATTCATTGTCTGCATTCAAAATGAAAAAACTGCTATTCCTGGCGGCGATGTTGCTGCCCTGCCTTGCGGCATATACACAGACCGTCACCGTGGCGGACGGCAATACCATGGCCCCGATACCGGGGGTGGTGATCTCGACCAAGGGCAATCCCGTCGCCATCACCAATGGTCGCGGCCAATTCGAGCTTTCCAGCCTTCAGGGGGGCGACAGCCTCATGCTGGAGATCACTGGATTTGAAAAGGAGCAGATGGCCGTCCGCGAATTGGAGGGCCGTGGCTATGCGATCAGCCTGTTTCCCAAGACCTATCAGCTCGATGACGTGGTCGTGAGCGCCAACCGGTTCGAGGAGAGCGCGGAAGACGTGGCACAACCCGTGCAGGTCATCACCAACAAGGACCTCGCCTTCCAGAACCAGAGCACGAGCGCGGACGTCATCTCCTCCACGGGCAATGTATTTGTGCAAAAGAGCCAACTCGGTGGTGGCAGCCCCATCATCCGTGGCTTTGAGACCAACAAGGTGCTGCTCGTGATCGATGGCGTGCGCATGAACAATGCCATCTACCGCGGCGGTCACTTGCAAAACATCGTCACGCTGGACAATGCCGCCATGGACAAGGTCGAGATCTTGTTTGGCCCCGGCTCCACGGTGTATGGCAGCGATGCACTGGGTGGGGTCATGCATTTCTACACCAAGAACCCCATCCTGAATGACAAGGAAGGCGTTTTGGTGAAGGCGAATGCATTTGCAAGGGTTGGCACTGCGGCGGGTGAAGTGACCGGGCATGGCGACATCAGCTTTGGCAGCAAGAAATTCGGCTCGCTCACCAGTGTGACCTACAGCCGCTTCGGCGACCTGCGTCAGGGCAATTTGCGGAACCCCTTCTACGGCGACTGGGGCAAGCGGACATTTTACGTGGACCAGATCAATGGCGTGGACAGCATGGTCGCCAACCCTGATGTGAACAAGCAGATTGGCTCGGGCTATACCCAGTACGATGTCCTGCAAAAGTTCCTGTTCAAGCAAAATGAGCGCATCAGCCATACCCTGAACATCCAGTACAGCAACTCTGGCGACGTGCCCCGATACGACCGCCTCACGACCGTGGGCGGCAATGGCAATCCCAGCTACGCCGAATGGTACTATGGCCCGCAGAAGCGCCTCTTCGGCGCCTACACCCTCGGCCTCACGGGCGGCCATGGCTTCTACAATTCCGGCAGGGTGATCGTCGCCTACCAAAACATCGAGGAGAGCCGGCACGACCGCCGCTTCCGCAGCGACAACTTCAACCACCGCACGGAAAAGCTGAACATCCTCACGCTGAATGCAGACCTGAGCAAGACCCTTGGCACCCGCCACGAACTCCGCTACGGCATCGAAGGCACCTACAACATGGTGAACAGCACCGCCGAGCGCACCCATCCCAGCACAGGCGAGTCCGAGCCGCTCGACACCCGCTACCCGAACGGCGGCTCCACGATGCAATCCGCTGCTGTCTATGGCACCCACAACTGGGAGATCGTGCCGCATAAGCTCATCCTGAACGACGGCCTACGCCTGAGCCATGTCGGCCTGCATTCCTCTTGGACGGACACGACATTCTTCCCCTTTCCGTTCAAGGACGTCACCCAAGGCAACCTCGCCCTCACCGGCAATGTCGGCCTCGTCTATATGCCCGGCTCCGAATGGAGGTTCAGCATCCTGGGCAGCACGGGCTTCCGCGCCCCAAACGTGGATGACATGTCCAAGGTGTTCGAATCGGTCGCAGGTCGTGTGATCGTGCCCAATCCCGACATCAAGCCAGAGAACACCTACAACCTGGACCTGAACATCAGCAAGACCATCGCCAAGACGGCGACCATCAGCGCAGGTGCATTTTACACGATGTACAAAAACGCCATCACCACCGCCAAGGGCACCTTCAATGGGCAGGACAGCGTGATGTATGATGGTCAACTCAGCCAGGTGATCACGAGTGTGAACGCCACGGAAGCCTATATCTATGGCGGCAATGCCGTCATCAGCATCAAGATGGGCAACCATTTCCGTCTCTTGAACACGATCAATTACACCTTTGGCCGGATCAAGACGGATACCACGGATTACCCGCTCGACCACATCGCGCCCATGTTTGGGAAGACCAGCCTGCAAATGAACCTGAAGCGGTTCCGGGCGGAGTTTTTCGTGATGTGGAATGGCTGGAAGCGCCTGAAAGACTACAACCTGATCGGCGAGGACAACATCGCCTATGCGACGCCTGAGGGCATGCCCGCCTGGATGACGCTGAATGTCCGCGCCGCCTACCAGATCCACAAGCACCTGCAAGCCCAGGTCGCATTGGAAAACATCCTGGACCAGAACTACCGCGTCTTCGCCAGCAACATCGGCGCACCGGGTCGGAACCTGGTGGTGACGCTCCGCACCATGTTTTAGTTTTTAATTTTTTCATACCTGATTTTTTGAGGTGAGGCCGTGCACTCCGCTTTCGGGATGCCATGGTTTCGCACGTAGAGACGTCATGGGAGGCGTCTCTACGTTATTTTTCGGGGCTGATTCGCCTGGAATCCACGTTTCATTGGAAGGGTGATCTGCCTACCTTTGCCGCCATGAAATCAGTGAAGCAAGTCTGTGTCTATTGTGCGAGCAGCACCAAGGTTGCCGACAAGTATTTCCAAGCGGCGGATCAGCTCGGGGATGTTTTGGCGGACAATGGTGCCACGCTGATCTATGGCGGCGGAGCCGTGGGCTTGATGGGGCGCATTGCTGACCGCGTCCTCGCGCGGGGCGGACATGTGGTGGGTGTGATCCCGGATTTCATGAAGGCGGTGGAATGGGAGCACAAGGGTGTGAGCCAACTCGAGGTGGTCATGGACATGCACCAGCGCAAGAAGCGGTTCCTCGAAGGCACGGATGCGATTGTGGCATTGGCGGGGGGTTGCGGGACATTGGAGGAATTGCTGGAGGCGATCACCTGGAAGCGGCTGGGGCTGGTCACGGCGCCGATCATCATCGTGAACACGGACGGCTTCTATGACCCGCTCCTGGCGATGCTGGACCGCTGCGTGGAGGAAAATTTCATGCGGCCCGAGCACAGGGACATCTGGCAGGTGATTGCCCACCCGAATGAGTTGATGGACGCGATTCAGTCCGCTCCGGAATGGGACGAGACGGCGATTCATCGGGCGAAGGCTTGAAATTGGGATGAGGCCACTAAGGCACTAAGGCACTAAGCTGTGCGCAGGTAGATTGGTGCCTTCTTGGCTAAACAACTACGTCCATTCACCATCAAACATTCAGGCCCTGCAGGCGCTTGGCCCATTCCCGCAGCTCCTGAATTCCGAGTTTGGAGATGCCGGGCTGCTCGCTCAGCTTGTCCAATCCGGCAATGAATTCCTTCACATGTCCCTCCCGCTGCCCGCGGTCCGTCACCGACAAGAGCCGATGTAGCACCTCCATCAGCAATTGTTCCAAATCCTTGGGGGTGTTTGCCTTGCGCTGCCTGTACTTGACGGATCGGAACCAGGATTCCACCAAGTCCAGATGCCCCAATTCATAGTGCAGGACCATCTCCAGCAACGGCGCAAAGTCGCGGATGTCCTTGCGCACCCCCACCTTGTCGAATTGCAGGATGCGATGCACCCATTTGAGCGCGGCGGAATGCTGCCTCGACCACCATTTCACCAAGGCGAGGTTGTAATAGAAGCCTAGCTTGGCGCTGGGCGGGATGTGGTGATCGTACTTCTGGAGGCCAGCCTTCACGAACTCCGCCAGGGGCAAGGCTTCCTGCGGATTGCCGAAATTCAGGTGGCAGTACAGCTCCAGGGTGTAGCTGATCTGAAAGACCTCAGCCTCCCCCTTCTCGTCCAAACCGTCGCGGGTGCGCATGCGCTTGATCTCCGCTAGCAGGCCATCGTGGTCGCCGATGAGTGCCTTGCTCGTGAGCCACTGCCCGATGAGCCGCAGGAACCGCAGTTGATCCGACTGGATCTGCACCGGATGGGCCTCCCAAACCTGGATTTCGGCGCTGTACGCATCGTGGACCGCCCGGAAATCCTCCCGCAGGTGGTGCAGGTGCGACCGCGCCCGCAGGGCCGCAACCCGCGCGGGGAACCGCAGGTGCGCATCGGCGAGCAACTCGTCCAGCTCGGAGGAAATCGACCGGAGCCGGGGATCCTCGTCCGCTCCGCCCTTGCGCCGCACGCCGAGTGTGAGCGCATACAGGTCATCGTGCAGGCGGATCGCGCGCTGCTCGGCGTAAAATGCCGCCTCCCATGCTGCCTCCTCAGCCTTGATCCCCGCCATTTCACCCGCCAAGTCCTCCGATTGCATGCGCATCACCTGTCGCCGCTTGAGCCGGAGCAGTTGCAGGACCAGCCCAGAATCGTCCAGGCTCGTGGCCTTGGTGAATTCGCGCTCCATTTGCCGGAGTGCTTGCTCGTACAGCCCACGCTCGGTCAGCAGCTCGATCCGGTCCAGTGCCCGTCGGGACCGCGCAGTCTGGGAATCTCCGGCGTGGAGTTGCAGCAGGTGCTCCAGCACCCGGTCATACAGGTGGCTTTTGGGAAAGCCCAAGCCCTTGCCGAAGGACGTCCCCTCAAAGGCCAGCTTGATCGCCGCCTCATCGTAACGAGACTGACTTTCGATTGTCAAAAACAGCCTGAGATAGAGGCTCTTGTCTCCTTTTTTCCCACCTTCCAATGACTTGACCACACCAGTCCGCTCCCCGGGACTCAGGGAGTGGATCAACTGATGCAAATAATTCGAAGCACGCATCTCCTATAACGATTCCCGTGAAATTTAGCGTTTGCGCAAGGATTTCCCGGTAGGTGCAATGGAGATTGCATATAAACCTAAGGCATTTTTTGATTGAAATCGTCCTGTCGAAAGCCGTACTTAGTGCCCAGAGAAATTTGAATCAGCAGAATGGCAGTAGTAATCGCAGTGGCGGATTCCCATGGGGATCGTAATCATATCATGACCATGGGGGCAGTGAAGATGGAGTTCACCCCCAAGATAGGAACGGTGGTGATCATAGACCTGAAGATCGCGGACGTGCCCAAGGACATCCCTGTAGTGACATCCATGGAGCCTGTGGATGTGTCGTTGAACGTGGACTACCTGTACTGGACGGTGTCCAATGCGGATGGCGCGAACTACAGCGGCTCTAGGAAGGTCTTTTTCTTCAGTCTCAAGGACGGCGATTTGCTGGTTCACGAGGGATAGGCAGGAGCTGCATGCTCACCTTGCCCTCAGCATAAGAAGATGACGAGCGCGGCGCGTTCAGGTATAAGTAAGTAAATCATCAGTGTATTATACCACTGCCAAGGCACGTGTCCCGGGCCGAGCTGAGGCAGTCTATCATCAGCGGCCGCCCCGATTGGGGGCGCAACAGAGAGTTTTTTTACATCATTAATTGAAAATCATCATGGGAAATTCTATTCGGCAAAGTTTTGCCCTAGCCTTCTTGTGCCTATTCGCGACCGCGACACAGGCGCAATTCCAGAATCTTTACTCCTACGTCATCCCCGGCGGAGCCAATGGAGCTGGCATTTACAAGGATGTGAAGGTCATTGAAAATCAACCTGCCAATGCGACCTCCATCGTCACCGTGGGCTCGGACAATCAAGCTCCGCCAAGGGGGGTCATTGCGTACAAGGACGCGAATGGCGCACCCCTCAATTTCAGGCGTTTCAACATCGCTGGGGCAACCGTGGACGGCATGGCCATCTGCACCTCGCCTGGGCTCAATGTGATCGCTTGCTTTTATGATGCGACCAACCGCGCCACTGAAGTGGTTTCCACCAATCAGGCCGGAACCGTCATCAATTGGAGGACGAGGATTCCCAACTTTTGCGGTCGGGACATCGTCTGCTCGAACCTCATAGCTGGGAACAATGTCTATCTCACTGGAAATACCACACCCAATGGCGCGAACCCCAATGTGGCCGCAGTTAGCCTAACCGAAGCTGCAGGTGGGCTCAACTGGTACAGGGAATACGACCTTCCCGCGGCACAATACGGCACCACCATTGGACATGAGATCGCTTGGGTAAATGGAGTATTGCAACCCAGCCTCACGGTGGCTGGCAGGGCAGATGTGATCGGTTGCAAGACGGGAGTCCTGGTCCTCAGGATCAACGCCAACACTGGTGTTTCCAACTGGGTGAAAGTACATTACGATCCGCAATGCGCCTATGACATCATTGGCAAAGCCCTGGTTCGGGCCATTGGTGGAGCAAACTGGGCGATCGGCTTGGAGTACAACAACGGTGCCGGAGCAGTCTATCCCGGAGTCTTGGAGGTCAACAATGCTGGCGGTTATTTGAATGGCAACTACTTCCCTGGAGGAGGGGCCTTCTTCAATTCCAACGCATTCAATGTGGAAGGAATCGATACCGACGGTCAGTCCTACTTGCTCTCAGGTTCATTTGCCATCGGGCGTTCTTACGGATACACCTTGGGGGTGAATGCCGCATTGAATGCCGCGCAATTCAACGAATACGAAACCACGGGCCTGTTCTTCCCCAACACCTCGACCAACTTGGTGGACCTCGACTTCTCCGCTGGGCTGAATGGATATGTCTTTGGTGGCAATTTCCGGCCTGCTGCTGGCGATGCCGCATGGCCTATCTGGCCCACGCCTGTTGCATTCTGGCTGATCAGGTCCAATGTGAACGGCCAAACGCCCTGCACAACGAATTTCAACCAGCAGGGTCCGGGCCTTGCCCCCTGGCCACTGGATCCTGTGGATGTAGAAATCGCACGCCAACTCGGCCAAACCCAGATCGCCAATGACAATCCTGTCCACGTGGCATTCCCGCAATGCGATGGCGGCGGCGGCGGCAATGGCAAGACCACCATGTCCACTGCGGTGCAGCTTGATGCTACCCAACCCAGCTTCACCTATTCCGATGCTTCCAAGCAGATCATCGCCCGCGTGCCTGCTGACCTCCAGGGCAGCATGAGTCTGAGCCTGATCGACATGCAAGGCCGCGTCCTCAACCAATTGAGCCTCGCCGCAGGTGAGCACCGCATCGATGCCAGCCAACTCAGCACGGGGATCTACTTCCTCCGCTATGAGGCCGCAGGCTTGACCGCCGGAACTCAAAAGGTGCTTGTGCGCTAACGGTTACTGAACTCGTCAACATTTCTCTCAGAGGTCGCCCCCACAATGGGCGGCCTCTGTCTTTTTGCAGCAATCGGCGAATCCTTTTCCCCGTCCGGCTCGTCAATCCACGCGAAGGAGCCTTGTCACCACCCCCTTGGCAGTCACGACCTGCAAGGAATACAGTGCGGCGGGCAGTTGAGCGACATGCAACTCCAGTTCATTTCCCGTCATCACGATGCGGCCTTGCATGTCCAGCATTCGCCAGGAACGCAGCCGATCACCCGATCCAAGCCCGATGGCAACGCGATCAGTGGCGGGATTCGGAAACAATGTGAGCTGCACGGATTCACTTTCGGCATCCTCCTGCCCCACCACATAGTTGCGCTTGTACAGCACGGAGTCCCGGCCGAGCACATACGCGATGTCCGCCGAAATCGCCTTCACGTAGGTGAATGTCTGGCTTGAGTCGATCTCGTCGGAAAACCAAATATTCCCTCCGTCAATGGTGCGCAGGACCAAGCCCGCCCCGCAAGCAAGGTAACCGGTTTGTTCATCCAGAAAATCGATGTCGTAGATGTCCACGGGGCCATTGGCGGCGAGGCTGTTCCAAGTGAATCCGGCATCGGTCGTCTTGTACAGCACGCCGCTTTCCCCCGCCACGAAACCTATCTGCGGCGTGACAAACTGGATGGCATGCAGGGTTCCGATCGCGACTTGCAGCCTCGTGGACCAGCTCAGGCCCCCATTTGTGGTGCGGAGGAGTTGGTAGATGCCGCTGGTATGCAATGCCGAAATGAATCCCAGGCTGTCGTTCAGGAACATTACCCTGCCCTCTGCCCCATCGTGCGCCGTGCTGGAAAAGATGACCCGCCGCGTCGCCGGAGTATAGCGCAATACCGCAGCGTGGTTCACAAATCCATCCTCATTCCCAATGACATAAGCCACGGTATCGCGAGTGGAGCACAAGTCGGCAGCGGAATCGATGGAAATCCCCGACACCTCCCCCATGGCCTCCCAAGTGAACCCCTTGTCCTCCGTCCGATTCACCTGCAGCCCTGTTGCCGTGCGCGTCACATTGAATCCCCGGTCCTCATCGCGGAAAAGCAGGTGCTCCACCACGCAGCAACCCGGTTCATTTCCCCCACCTGTCGCCCGCCAATCCAGCGTCACCCAATCGTCATTGGTCCCGAAAAACCGCCAAGTCGTTCCGCTACCGGGGGTCGAACCCTGCACATGGGCAGCGCGAATGCCGTGGTAGTCGCCCGTCATCACGAGTGGCAGGCTTTGGGTGCCGAGGTTGGTCCACTGTGCGGGAAGGGGCTGCGCCACTGCCAGGAAAGCACACGCGAACATGCCGAGGAGCCATTGTTTCATCCGTCCAAGTTAACAAAATGCCAGCCTTCCCCTATCTTTACCACCTTATGGAAACCAAAGCTGAGATCGTAGAAAACTGGCTGCCTCGCTACACGGGCACGGCGCTGAACGAGTTCGGGAGGTATATCTTGCTCACGAATTTCATCAACTATGTGGAGTTGTTCGCGCAGAAGTTTGGCGTGGAGGTGAAGGGACGCGACCGCGCGATGCAGACAGCGACGGCGCAGGACATCACGATCATCAACTTTGGGATGGGCAGCGCCATGGCGGCGACGGTGATGGACCTGCTTTCGGCGATCACGCCTGCTGCGGCATTGTTCCTAGGCAAATGCGGCGGCCTCAAAAAGAACACCCAAATCGGTGACCTCATCCTGCCCATCGCGGCCATCCGTGGCGAGGGCACTAGCAACGACTACATGGTACGCGAGGTGCCCGCCTTGCCCAGTTTCCGCTTGCAAATGGCGGTCTCCCACGTGATCCGGAAGTATGAACGCGATTACCTGACCGGCACGGTCTATACCACCAATCGACGGGTATGGGAGCATGATGAAGCCTTCAAGGATTACCTGCGCAAGATCCGGGCAATGGGCATCGACATGGAAACCGCCACAATATTCATTGTTGGTTTCGTGAACAAAATCCCGCATGGGGCGCTCTTGCTTGTGTCGGACAATCCCATGGACCCCGAGGGTGTGAAAACTGAGGCAAGCGACCGCAAGGTCACCGCCGAATACGTCACCCAGCACCTCAATATTGGGATCGATGCCCTGATCGAATTGCGGGACTCAGGCGAGTCGGTGAAACACCTGAAATTCGAATAAGATGAGCGTCCCAAAAGCCCTCAAGCACCTCAGCAAGACGGATCCGATGATGAAGAAATTCATCGCCCACGCAGGGGAGGTCCACCTCGACGGCACGGATGATTACTTCAAATGCTTGGTTTACAACATCATCAGTCAGCTCATTTCCAGCAAGGCTGCGGACACCGTGATTGCGCGGCTGAATGCCTATTGCGCTGACCTGATTGACCCGGCGACATTGGTGCAAATCGACACAGAGACCTACCGGACATTTGGAATTGGGCCGCAGAAGTCGGGTTACATTCGCTCGCTTGCGCAATCCTTCATCGACGATCCGGACACATTTGTACACTTGCACAAACTCGAAGACCGGGAGGTTGTGAAGCGGCTCTCGTCCCTGAAAGGCATCGGCAAATGGACGGCGGAGATGTTTTTGATCTTTGGGCTGGGCCGGGCAGATGTGTTTTCGCCCCTCGACCTCGGCTTGCGCAATGCCATGATCCGGCATTACAACCTCGACCCCGACATCAGCAACAAGGACCTCGCGAAATACGCAGAACGGTGGGCACCCTACCGCAGCGTTGCCTCCAAACTGCTGTGGCGTAGCTTGGAGATCAAGGATTGACCAAACTGTCACTTCGAGTGGGCCGCATGCCAGCAAAAAGTCTCTGAAACCAGATACACGGCTGGGACAATCCAAGGCGTTCTAAAACCACTTTCGCGCCAGCCTTCCCACTATCCCGCCCCGCGAAGCCCGCCCAATCAAAAAATCCAGCAGCCAGGGCCTCCCCGCAGCAAGCCGCTGCACCCAATATTTGCGCCGCATCTCGGGATAGAGTTTGGCCTTCAGCTCCTCCGAATAGCCTATCAAGCTCGCTGCGCTGTATTCCCGCCGCATGCTTGCCCCCCAAGCGCACCGCGCCGCAATCTGCCCGCTCCACATCGCATTCCCAATCCCCTCCCCTGTCGCCGGATCGATCAAGGACGCCGCATCCCCACAAAGCAGGAATCCCTCACCCGACATCGTCACCCAGCGGCTGCCCAGCGGCAACCCAAACCCCTGCACCTTGTCCAATGCCCGCGCCCCGGCGAACCGCTCCCGCAACCCCGCACTCCCCGCCACAATATCCCCCAACTCGCTCCGCAACGACAGTTTTCGCTTCGCGATGTCCGCGCTCAGCATCCCGAAGCCGACATTGCAGGCACCACCGCCCACCGGAAAAATCCACAAATATCCCGGCAACCGATCCTGCAACAGATGGATTTCCATGACTTGCGGATCCAAATCAGCGACGCCGTCATAATATTGCCGCACCGCCGCGCAATGATGCCTCGGATCCAATGCAAAGCCCCCCAACAATTTGGATGTGATCCCATTTGCGCCGTCACACCCGATGACCATTCGGGCTTGGATTTCGCCCTTGTCGGCTTCGATCCGCCATATTCCATCTTCCCGAACCAAGCCCTTCACTGCCATTCCCTGCATCAGCTCCACCTCCGGCACCTTCGCAGCCTCATCCACCAAAAACGCATCAAAATCCATCCGCCGCATGCAATATCCCCGAACGGCAAACTCATAAGTGAATCGCTTACCGCCTGGCGAAACCACGGTGCAGGCCAGCATCTCTTCTTTCATCGGCAAGTCGTTCAAGCGCACAGCCGCCTCAGGCGCCAACTCTCGCAACACGCGCATGGCCCGGGCAGGAATGGCATCCCCGCAGACCTTGTCCCGTGGAAAGTTCGCCTTGTCAATCAGCGCCACTCGCAGCATTGACCCACGCAATCCCAGGGCGCAAGCTGCTCCTGCAGGCCCGGCCCCAATGATGGCGATGTCGAAAATTTCCACCCCGCAAGATAGGACGCTCCCCCAATTCTGCCAGACGAAAAGCCTAGGGCGGCTCTTCGTCCTCCATCAGGCCGGTCAGGTACCCCACCATTTCCGCCCAAGCGGCCACTTCCTTGGCTGCCGCATTGGCCTTGGCTTGGTGATAGAGCTGCTTGCTGCTCGCCGCCAGCATTTCCGATTGGGCTTGGAGAAGCAGCCTTGCCAGCTCCTCATTCCTTTCGTTTCCATCCAATCTGTCCTTCATTGTACCTGTCCGCTGCCGGGGTTGTTGGTTGGCAGGGACGGCGCGGGAATGGCCTTGCAATCGGGGTGGTGGCGGACTTTTTTCGGCGGAAATTTTCCTTTCCAGCCGAAAAAAGTCCGCCATTGCCCCGATTTCATGGCCACCTTGGTGCCGGTTCTGCCGACCAATTGCCCCGGCGGCAGCCTTGGAGGAAGGACGGATTGGATGGGTGGGACGAAAGGACCTGCGCCAGCGGCGCCAAGCCCGGTCGGATATGTTGCCGCGCAAGCGGTTGCTCCAAGCCGTGGCCAAGGAAGCCGATACTTTGGCCTTGGGTGAGGGTGGATCCTTGATCCGGTCATCGCAGTGGCACTGAACCGCCGCGACTACCTCACCCCGTCGCCCTCAAATTTGCCGCAGGCATTGGCGATTCGTAAATTCCCGGCATGAAGCATCGCCTGCGCCTTTCTCTTCTCGCCATTTGGGTCCTCTTCCTCGCGGCTTGTGGCTCCAAGACGGAAACCACCACGACCGAAACGAAGCCCCTCCCAGCCTCCATCGGCCTGTTTTCGCCCATTCAGTTGGGGATCGACAGCACGGAGATTTTCATGGAGGATTATTTCCCCAATGGCGAATGGCCGGACAGCATCCACATGGACAGCCATGTCAAATGGACGGCGGACAAGGCAACGAAGCGGATCGTGACCCACGGCAAGGACGACGCGCTGCCATGGCTCAGCACCCTTGACCTCTGGTTCGGCAAGCAGCAATACAACATCCTGGTGCGCCGCGCGCGAGAAGTGGATGTCGCGGTGACCTTTGACCCGAAAGGCAAGACCTTTTCCCAAGTCCAGGTCGCAGGCGAGATCAATGGTTGGAATCCGGCGAACAGCCCCATGCAACTCTTGGACGGGAAATGGCAGGCGCACTTCCTCCTCAATCCCGGACGCTACCAATACCAAATCGTGGTGGATGGGGCTTGGATGCTCGACCCAGGCAATCCGGTGAAAGTGGAAAATGGCATTGGAGGATGGAACTCGGAGTTGCTAGTGGGTGAGGGCCTAGGTCGCTCCGTGGACGCGGTGCGGCTGCGTTGCGGCTCCACGGCCTCGGAGGAGCTGCATATCCTGCCCATGCGGACGGACAGCGGTTTGGTGCCATTCAAATCGGAGGATGTATTTGTCTTCTGGGAAAATGAACGCATGGCACCTTCGGAGGCCCACCTCGACCCCAAGACGCAGGCATTGTCCTTCAAGATCCCGCAATGCACCCGCGCCCTCAAGCAAAGCCATATCCGCATTTTCGCGCAGACCGACCGCTTCTGGACCAATGACCTGCTCATTCCGCTCCGCGAGGGCAAGGTCGTCCATGATGTCCGTGGCCTCACCGAACCCGATCCGCAGTCCAATACCATTTATTTCATGATGGTGGACCGCTTCCTCAATGGCGACAAAGCCAACGACGCTCCCCTCAACGACCCCCGAGTCGATCCCAAAGCCAACTTCCATGGCGGTGACCTCGCGGGCATTCGGCAGAAGATCAAGGACGGCTACTTCGACTCCCTCGGCATCAATATGCTTTGGATTTCGCCGATCGTGCAAAATCCGGAAGGTGCCTACCAGGAATACCCCGAGCCGCGCAGGTGGTTCTCAGGCTACCATGGTTATTGGCCGGTGTCGAGCAGGCATGTGGATCACCGCTTTGGGACGGATCAGGAATTGAAAGACCTGGTGAAGGAGGCGCACGAGCACGGCATCAAAGTCATCCTCGACTACGTCGCGAACCACCTCCACGAGGAGCACCCCATGATCAAGGCGCATCCGGATTGGAAGACGGAGCTTTACCTCAAGGACAGCGTGCTGAATGTCCGGCTTTGGGACACGCACCGGATTGGGACTTGGTTCGACACCTTCATGCCGAGCCTGGATTACTCCAAGCCGGAGGTCGTCGAGTTCCAAAGCGATTCCGCGCTTTATTGGGTGGAGCAATTTGGATTGGATGGATTCCGGCAGGACGCGACCAAGCATATTCCCACGCATTTCTGGCGGCGGCTCACCCAAAAGATCAAGGCCAAGTACATGATCCCGCATGACCGACAGCTCTACCAAATCGGTGAGACATTTGGCAGCCGGGAATTGATCGGGTCGTATGTGGGGTCCGGCTTGCTCGACGCGCAATTCGACTTCAACTACTATTGGACGCTCAAAGGCGTATTTGGCGGGACGGAAAAAATGCTCCAACGCCTCCCCGAAAGCCTGCAAGCCAGCGAGACAGCCTACGGCAGCCACAGCCTCATGGGCAATATCACGGGCAACCATGACATGCCGCGCTTCATCAGCTACGCCGGAGAGGCGATCAGCGGCAGCGAGGATCCCAAGGAGGCGGGATGGAACCGAGACGTGCAGATCAAGAATCTTGATGGCTTCAAACGCTTGCAGTTGCTCCAGGCTTGGCTGCTGATGGGCCCCGGCGTCCCAGTGATCTATTATGGCGACGAGATCGGCATGGTGGGCGCGGGCGACCCCGACAACCGCAGGGACATGAAATTCAGCGGATTGACGCCGGAGGAGGCATCCACCAAGGCCATCGTAAGCAAGCTCGCCCAAATCCGCAAAAGCAGTATGGCGACACTCTATGGCAGCACCGAAGTCTTCGTCCAAGGCAATGTCGTCGCCATGAAGCGGCAATATCTCAGCTCACCCCTCTGGCTCGTTGCCAACCTCGGCCCCAAGGAAGCCTCCTTCCAATTCCCAAGTTCTGAGGATGTGGAGACGATCCTGAAAATGAGCCAAATGCATTTCTCTACCGGCAAAATCGAAGCCGACCCGCTGCGCATCACATTGCCAAGCCTGGGCTTCGAGGTGCTCGAAGGAGCTTGAGCCCTAAAAAAACGGGGAGTGCCGTGAAAGCACCCCCCGTTCAATTTCATTCTTAACAAGTGATCAATGCGTCACCACGATCTTTTGCTTCGTGATGCCGCTCTTGTTTTGGCCGGAGAGGATGTACACGCCGCTGGCGAGTTCGCTCAGGCGAGCGCGGAAGCCATTGGTGGCATTCAACTCGACGACTTGCACCAGTTGACCAGTCTCGCTCAGGAGGTAGTAGGTGCCTGCCTCCGTTGCTTCGATGGTGAAGGTGCCCGCGTTCGGGTTAGGGAAGACGGACAGAGAAACGGTGGCAAGGGTACGCACGTCACCGCCAGCGTTGGGGGCAGTGTACTCGTCCACAAGCGGAATCTCACGTGCACCAGAGACGACGTTCAGGGTATAGTCCTCGACTTCGCCATAGGTGGATGACCCACAGGAGGTCAGGTTCGGGCCAGCGCCAGTGTCGGTGAGACGGATCCTCATGCGGGTAGCGCCCAAGGTTGCGGTGCTGGGAGGCGTGATGGTACCTGTGTAGGGGCCGACGCCAGTTGTAGAGGTGAAGACGGTTTCCCCGGCATCGGTAAAGACGCCGTTTTGGTTCCAGTCCACGAATACCACAGCCCTGTCGGTGCTGTAGCCTCCGCCAACGGTGATGGTGATGCTGCTGCCGACACTGCGGGTAACAGTGGTGGAGAGCGCCGTGTAGTTGGCGTAGCCCGAGGAGACGGTGGCATTGGAGATGCTGCCCATCGACACATTGGAGATGTACTCAAATGTGGTGTTGGTGGTCGTGGCGGAGCAGTAGGTCAGGCTCGTGTTCACCGTCATGGTGATGGAGTTGCTGGTGGCCGTGGTGGGGCTGGCGCAGCTGGAGCTCGAGGTCATCACACAAGACACCACTGCACCATTGGTGAGGGTGGTCGTGGTGTAGGTGGCGCTGTTGGTGCCCACGTTGGTGCCGTTGACCTTCCACTGGTAGCTGGGGGTGGTGCCGCCGTTGGTGGGGGTAGCGGTAAAGGTCACGGACGCTCCAGAGGTGGTGGGGTTAGAGCCGGAGGTGATGGCGATCGACACTGCAGGTGTGACAGCGGAGGTCACCGTCATCGTGATGGAGTTGGAGGTGGCCGGGTTGCCCGTCACGCCGCTCAGGTTGGAGGTCATCACGCAGGTGACCACGTCGCCATTGGCCAATGTCGAGGAGGTGTAGGTGGTGCTGCTGGTGCCGACGTTGACGCCATTCACTTTCCACTGGTATGTGGGGGCAGTGCCGCCATTGGTGGGGGTGGCTGTGAAGGTCACGGATCCACCTGTGCAGGTGGGGTTGGTGCCAGATGTCACTGCGATGGACACGCCAGCCACGTTGGAGCATGCCGGAATGGTGTAGGAGAAGATTCGCGTGCGGGAGGCAGAAGAGCCGGACGTGCCGCCCATGAATTCGCTGGTACCCCAGAACGTGACACCGTCAGGATCAAGCACGGTTTGAGAGTAATCTCCCACGCGGTTGGTACCGGATTGGAAACCCGTGCCAGCTGCGATCACGGTTTCAGTCAAGGGGAGGGTACCCAGCGGGTCGCAGCTCCTACGGCCAGTGTAGTAGAGGCTAGGATACATGGCGGTGGAGTTGGATCGGATGTAGTTCAAGCCGATCGAGCCATTGTTGTCCATGGCGATGGATCCGAGCCAACGGGTATCGGTGCCGGGGGCGTAGATGCCTTGCTGGTAAATTGACCAAGTACTGCCGGTCTGGCGCAACTCGACCCACATGATACCCCTCTGAGTTGTGCTGATTTTCACTGCCCAGTTGAGAACGACGGAGTTGTAACCTGACCAGGTTTTCCATTGTGCACGGTACATCATGGCGCCGCCGATGCCGTCCAGCTTCTGGGTGGTACCGGGTTGCGGACAGTCGTTCCACGCGGAGTTGTATGAAGCATCGAATGCGGCCGTGCTCAGGTTGGCTGCAGCAGTGATGCTCATCGATGGGCTGGTGCCCCAAGTCGTTGTAGCATGGTAGATGTTCACCCGGTCGAAGTAGGTTGCACCCCAGCCATTGTCAGAGTAAGAGAAAATGGGGCAGGGTGTGCCAGCTGCAGGCAGGACACCGTCGGAGGCATCGCCAGGTAGGGCGGAAAAGAATCCGGACTTCGGCGGGCTGAATGTCTGATAGACCATGCGCGCGCCAGGCGTACCAGCCAACATGGCCGTGCGCTCAAATGCCCATACGTACTGCGTGGAAGTATTGGCAGTCATGTAGTAGCCGTCATGCCATACGCTGAATTTCAGATAGTCAGGAAATAGCGGTGCCACATAGGTATAGGTGTAGTAAGACCCTGTCGGATCACCCGTGGTGGAAATCGCGATATAGATCTTCTTATCAGTGCTGGTTCCGAATTGGGCAAGCAGCCACCTGTTGGCAGGCTTGTCGTAAAGCACGATGGGGTCTCCAGTGTTGCCCGTTGCTGGGCTCCAGAGGTTCCCCAAAGTACCCGTGAGGGACACTGCTCCAGTGGTCTTGTTGTACACCTTGAAGGTGGTGCTGTTGATCATCTGGACATAGTGGTTGGGGCCCACAGCGCCGCTGGGGTCAAATGGGCGGAATCCTGATGCAGTCTGCCCGGCGATGTTCAAGCGCGTTGGCAGGGTAGCAATGGTACCGGCAGTGGTTTGGATCGTCCGTGAATCGTTGGCCCATTCTGGACCATCCTCGGCCGTCTTTTCGTAGCGTGCACGCTCGCGGTGCTCCCGGTCCTCGGACTCGGTGCCTTCTTCATAGCGCGCCGTGTAGTCGAGCGGCACATCTTTGAAGATTTCTGTAAGCGGCTTTGTTACATGAAATTCCGAGGCAATGATGACCCCGGACGGGCTGCTGTTCTGTGCGAATAGGCTAATGCCTCCCCACAACAGAAGCGCGGATAAACCGAATCTTTTCATACCTAACCTGATGATTGAGTGATAAAATGTTGATAAACCGTTAGAACCGAGAGCCAATGTCTCAAGTTTTCGGGAGAAAATCAAAACCCCATCAACAAAGTGTCAGGTGCCGGACAGCTGACCACATCATGCCCTGCATGATCCAACGCGAGGCATCATTTGACAAACACTCTACACCTCCTCCAACACCAACTTCTCGACGCGCAGGTTGTCGATGATGAATTCCTGACGCTCTTGCGTGTTCTTGCCCATGTAATAATCCAGCATATCCGAGATGGAGTTGTCCTTGCGGATGATCACGGGCTCTAGGCGCATTTGCTCACCGATGAAGGAACCAAATTCGTCCGGGGAAATCTCGCCGAGACCTTTGAAGCGGGTGATCTCCGCCGTTTTGCCCAGCTTGGTGATCGCGGCCTGCTTCTCCGTCTCGTCGTAGCAGTAGATCGTTTCCTTCTTGTTGCGCACCCGGAAGAGGGGCGTGGTCAAGATATAGAGGTGCCCATTGCGAACGATTTCCGGGAAGAACTGCAGGAAAAACGTCAGCAGTAGCAACCGGATGTGCATTCCGTCCACGTCCGCATCGGTGGCGATGATGATCCTGTGGTAGCGCAGACCCTCGATGCCGTCCTCGATGTTGAGGGCATGTTGCAGCAGGTTGAACTCCTCGTTTTCATAAACGATCTTCTTGGTCAACCCATGGCAGTTGAGGGGCTTGCCCCGAAGGGAAAACACCGCCTGTGTATGCGGGTCGCGGGCACTCGTGATGCTGCCGCTCGCGCTGTCACCCTCGGTGATGAAGAGGACGGTCTCTCCGCTGCGCTCGTGCGTGCTATCGAAGTGAATCTTGCAGTCGCGGAGCTTCCGGTTGTGCAGGTTCGCCTTTTTGGCGCGGTCGTTGGCGAGTTTCTTGATGCCTGCGATGTCCTTGCGCTCCCGCTCGCTCTGACGGATGCGCTTGAGCAGCTCATCCGCGACGGTGGGGTTCTTGTGGAGGTAATTGTCCAGCTTGACCTTGACCACGTCATTGATCCAGGTGCGGATCACCTTACCCTCGCCCTTGGGTTCGGTATTGGTGCTGCCGAGCTTGGTCTTGGTCTGCGACTCGAACACCGGCTCCTGAACCCGGATGGCGATGGCCGCCACGATGGATGCGCGGATGTCGCTGGCTTCGAACGGCTTTCCGTAGAATTCCCGCACCGCCTTCACCACTGCCTCGCGGAATGCACCCACGTGGGTACCGCCCTGGGTGGTGTTTTGACCATTCACGAAGCTGTAGTACTGCTCGCCATATTGGCTGCCATGGGTCATGGCAATCTCGATGTCGTCGTCCGTGAAGTGGATGACCGGATAGCGGCGCTCCTCTTCCGTCGTATTGAACTCGAGCAGGTCCTTCAGACCATTTTCGGAGGTATATTTTTCGCCATTCAGGATGATGGTGAGCCCCCGGTTCAGGAAGACGTAGTTCCGGATGAGGTTCTCGACATACTCCTGATTGTAGCGGTAGTTGCGGAAAATGCTTTCGTCCGGCGTGAAGATGGTGAGCGTGCCATGGCGCATGGAATTCTCCACGATGGGATCATCCTTGGTGATCTTTCCATTTTCGAATTCGGCGAGCTTGGTCTTGCCGTCACGGTAGGACTGCACCACGAAATTGCTGGAAAGTGCGTTCACAGCTTTGGTACCCACCCCGTTCAGACCAATGGACTTTTGGAAGGATTCGGAGTCGAACTTGCCACCCGTATTGATCTTGGAAACACAATCGACGACCTTCCCAAGCGGGATGCCACGACCATAGTCGCGAACCCTGACTTTGTGCTGGGTCACAGTGACCTCGATGGTCTTGCCCACACCCATCATGAATTCGTCGATGGAGTTGTCGATCACCTCCTTGAGCAGGATGTAGATGCCATCCTCCGGTGAGGAGCCATCGCCCAACTTGCCGATGTACATACCCGGACGGATACGGATGTGTTCCAGCGCCTCTAGGGACTTGATGGAGTCGTCGTTGTAATCAGACTGCTTTTCTGCCGCCATACTTCGCGTTTTGCCGCTTATGTTTTCAAAAATATCCCATTTCGGGCAAAAATATTACCCATGGGCCTACAAACTTAGGCAAACACGACCGAAACCGAAAGGGAGGATATTCACATACCAACAAGGTTAGCCCTCGTTGGGTGGGTTGTTTTGGAGTCGTTTCAGGATCTCGTTTTGGTCACGGAGCAAGGAAATGATATGATCCTTGTCCTTCACCGTGGTCCGCAGCATCACGACCTCCTTCTCCAGCATGTCGAGTTCGCGGCGGCTGTCATGGAGTTCACCGAGGCACTTTTGCAGGCGAGTGAGCGGAGTACGGTACTCGTTGAATTCTTCCTGGGCATAGTGCGGCTTCACGCCTTGCTCGCCCTTCATCTTGAAGGGGTTCACATAGTCGAAGAAATCAAAATCGAGCAGGACACAGAGCTTGGCGAGCAAGTCCGTATTCAGGGAATCCTTCTTGTAAATCTTGTCCAGATTGCCCCGGCTCATGCCGAGGTGATCACAGATTTCTTTGGCGCTGCGCTCGTCGTCACGGATGCGCCTGCGGATGACTTCACCAAGCGAAATAGACATGCCTCCAAATTAGCGGAGTTCGTCACCCTATCGGATTCATTAATTTCTCTCATTTAGGTACATAAAAAATCCATTATAGAAATATCACTCCATTAAGGATAATTATTCAACCATCAATGAACAAAATCGACCCGACCAATCGGTTTTTCACTTAATCTCCTTCCAAAATCCGGTCGCTTCAATCAGCAAACTTCGCCATAGAGGATCGCCCAGATGTCACCTTTTCGGAGTATCGCTCCCTGAAAGCCTTCATGTGAGACCTCCATCAGGGATCAATCAGCCTTTTTAGCCAAAAACTCCACGTGGATGTCATCAAACCAGACAGCCTTGGTAGAGGGATTGTAGGGATATGTCTTGAAAACCTCCGCTTCACGGAACTTGTCCCAAAGGGGGACCTTGAATTTCACCATTGACCACTGTCCCGGCACCGCACCCAGCCCCCGCAACTGCAAACTGTCCCAGAGATAGCCACTGCGCTCACCACCTGCCTCCCAGGCCACTGCCGCATCGGCGACATCCTCATCCGCCCAAATCCAGCAGCTGAAGGCCAGGCTGTCCATGCGCGTGCTGTCCATTTTGGCGACAGACTGACTGAAAGTCACCCCAAACTGCACCTTGGGCCCCTGGGTGAGGCTCGCCTTGGCCCCGCTGTGCGCATGCGTCCCATCCAATGTCTGCATCTGCCCCCAAGCCTCGCCACCCTCGCAATCGTTGTGAAAGGCCCATTTCCGGGCAGTTGCCACCTCGACGGGCTCCCGGTAATTCGCAGGGAAAACCTGCTTGAGCACTTGCGCCAGATTGGATGCGACGCCCCTCCTCCCCTGCTCGAAATAATGCTCCGCAGCCCGATCGCGGTCGATGAAATCCGACGGCGGCAATGCCTCCAATTGATCCACGAAGTACACCCCGGCCCTGTTGCCCATAACGGCGCTTCAGGATGTCGCGGTTTTGGCGCATGAGCCAGCGCATTTCGGGGCCCAGCAAGGACTCTGCCTCCTCCACATTCTCCGGAAGCAGGTTCAGCACCAGCGTCCAGCCCCGCTCCGCGCCAGCTCCACGATCCCATCAAAGTCCGCGATCCTGGGATGCGTCAGCGTATCGATTTGGAATGCATAAGCCTTCACGAAATGCGTCGCCAACTGCCAGCGCGGTGCATCCGGCCCGCCAACCCGCGCCCGTGCATCACAGGCGCTGTCCCAGCCGCCGCCGTCGCGAAAGGAAACGCCTGCGGAAACTTCAAATATCCGCTGCCAATGTTCCCTCGTGTCTGCAAGCCGCTCCTCTTCCGATTTGATCTCGTAATCGCGCAGGCTCAGCATCAGGCGACGCCACAAGCCCGGCCCGCGACGCAGCAGCACCATCTCTTTTTGCAAGGCCGTCTCCAATTTGGAGTGAACCCAGCCGGGATTGAATGAGCGCAAATTCACTGTCACGACCACGGCCTTTACCGGGATGCCGCTCGGTACAGAGCGCAACATGGGGAGGTAATTGCCTGCGTGGAGGGCGCCTTTGGAGAGGTCCGCAAATGGGATCCCCGGAAACTGCCGCGCCAGCAACTTGCTCACAGACAGCTTCTCCACGTCCTCGTCCGCGAATGTGAGATTGCTCGATTCCCCCAAGAACAAGACCTGCGCGCTGTCCGGGATCGCCTGAACCAGTGCACCGCTCTCCGAATAGGCCGCAATGTCGCCCGATAAGAACCAGTGCTCATAGACCAGGTTCATCCCCGCCAGCAGGAGCAGGAGCAGAGCGGCCTTGGGTGCTATTTTGCGGAGTTCCTTCATGCCTCAGAATTGGAAGTAGATGAATGGAACTTCCTCCACCGCGCCGAATGCGAGGATGCAAAAGATGAACACTGCGTACAGCGCCCAGCGCAGCCAAACGGGTCGCGCAGCCACATATTCATTGATGTCGCGGCCATAGGTGAAAAGGTCCGTGACGATAAACAGCCCGAGCATGACCCAAGGCAGTGGCTTCAAATCCAAATGCTGCACCTCGCCATGCCGGAACACCAAGCCCTCAAATGCCTGCTGCATCCGCTCGACTGTCCCGCTCCGGAATGGCACCAATGCCAATGCTGCGATGGCAAACATCAATGCCGCCCTTGAAATGTGTCCGAAAGACCAGGGCTTGGGAGTTGTGATGCGGACAAATGCGCCCAACATGAATTCCAGCCCATACAGCAAGCCCCACAATCCGCCCCAGATCACAAATGTCCAGTTTGCCCCATGCCAAAGGCCGGACACCAGATACGTACACAAAATGGCGACAGCGATCCCAACTCGGCGCAGCCGTCGCAGGCCCAGCGAAAGCGGTGAGAAGAGAAAGTCGCGGAACCACGCCGTCAGCGAGATATGCCACCTCTGCCAATAGTCGGCAACCGAGGCAGCCAAATAAGGCGTGCGAAAATTGTCCACGAGGCGGACGCCCATCAACCGCGCCGAGCCAGCAGCAATCAAGGAATAGCCATAGAAGTCACCGTAAATCTGGAACGCATAGGCACCGATCGCCAATGCGGCATCCTTGCGCCCGTAGGTCAGCGGCGCCTCATAGTACGCATTTACGATCGGAGCCAGATTGTCTGCAACGACCATTTTCGCGAAGAAGCCGAGCACCAATAGCCGGAATCCAGCCGCGACATTCTCATACTTCAATGGAAAATCCCTGCCCAGTTGCGCCCTAGCGCGTCATACCGCTCGATGGGTCCGGCGACCATTTGCGGAAAAAATGCCACAAACACTGCAAAATGCCCCAAATGCCGCTCCGGATCAATCCGCCCACGATAGACATCGACGACATAGCCCACGGATTGGAAGGTATGGAACGAAATGCCGAGCGGCAGCAAGAGGTTCAGCACGGGCAGGTCTGTGCCAGCGACCGCGTTCAAGGAAGAGGCGAAAAAGCCCAGGTATTTGAAAGTAATGAGCAGTCCCAGGTTCACAGCCAGGCTCAGGAGCAGGAAGGGAAGCCGTCGCCTGGGTTCCTCCCGTTTGCCCATCTGCAATCCGACCCAATAGTCGATCAAGGTCGTCCCCACGATCAAGGCGATGAACTCGACCCGCCACCAAATATAGAAGGCGTAACTCGCGACCAAGACCATGCCCCAGCGCCAACGGACCGGCAGCAGGTAATACACCATGACCACCAGCGGCAGGAACCAAAGGAAATGGACCGAGTTGAAGAGCATTTCGGCGGAAGATAGGGGATTTCAGCCTGTCAGGAAAGCTGCGGCCGGTCAGGCTCAGTGGTCAAAGGTCGCCCTGAATCCGCCCAGGCTCTTGACCATGACCGACATGTGGAGGAATCCGCGCAGATCTCCCCCCTCCGTCGTCCCGCCAGCCGGGGTGAACCAGTAGCGGACATTGGGCAGGGCATTCGGCGCGGTGCTATGGATTTGCGCCTTGGCCTTGGCTCCGGGGAAGTTCAGCGGCACCTCCAGCTCGGCCGTTTGCAGCTCCTGCGCATTCCGGGGGCCATTTTGCCAGAGAGAATCCGCAACGGGCACCGGATCGCCCACTAACCAATCGATGTTGACCTTCAGGGTGGACTCGCCCTTGGGCAGGATGAACGGAAGCGCGATCTCGCCACCCAATGGACTGGGGGACCATTTGTGGAAGCGGTTGCTGCCGTCGCAGAGGAGGCTGACCATCCAGCTTTTGGCATTGGGGGAGCCGGGTCGCTCAGCGGAGAGGTCGAGCCACCACAGCCACTCGATGGGATGGATTTCCGGGCGGCAATTGTGGTTGCAGTCCATGCACCAGACCCCGGTCATGCCGAAGCTCGGGTACTTCGTCCCGAAGTTGGGGACGGTGTCCAGGCTGTAGTCCCCGTCCTCGGAGGGCATCATCTTCTTGGCGAGTTCCTCCGCAAATTCCTGCTGTGGGGTGACCTCGCATTCGATGGTGATATAGCCCTGCTCCACCTTGATCTCCTCCGGCAAGGGGAACTCCTCCGGGGACTTGTATTGGTCGGGAGTCTGGACACGGAAGCCCTTTTCGCTGCGGGGGCGCGCATCCGCCTCCTCGAAGCCTTTCCGAGCCATTTCCATGTAGGGAGCGAGGTGAGGCATGATGAAGATGTTGATGTCCACCTCGTCCGCGACGCCATCGAAGATGTGGAAGGGCCGGCTGCTCGTACCGATGTAGGTGCGCTTGTGCGCATCGAAATACTCCCAATAGAGCCCGATGACCCGCTGCCCCATCCATCCGCCGAAGCCTTTGTGCCGCTGCTTGCGCCGATCCAGCACCGAGTCCGCGACCCATGCCCTGACCAAATCGATGGCCTCTTCACATGCCACCACGTTGCCCCTCAGCGCCTGATCCGGCTTCGCCAATTGCTGCCAAGCAGCCTCCTGTCCGGACACATTGGACGAGGAGAGCAACATTGCCACTGAACAAAAAAGTCCCAGCTTAAGCCATCGTCTTCCCATGTTGCAAATCTAGGAAGTCGCCCGCACTTGCCTGCTGAATTCCATGCAAAAATGAAGCTGCCAGACCCTTGTGGAGCCTGGCAGCTTGCCTAGCGGGACAATCCGTCTGGATTATTCCACAGTGATTTTCTTGACAGCCAGACCTTGCTCGGTCATGACACGCACCATGTACATGCCAGCGGCGAGGTTGCCCAGGTCCACGCGGGTGGTGCCTTGGTCAGCATTGGTGGTGAACACCTGCTTGCCAGTGATGGTCACGATGGTGATCTCACCGCTGGTGGGCAGTTCGATGCTGAACACGCCATTGCTGGGGTTCGGGAACACGCGGATGGCAGCAGCCAACTCAGGATTCACGGAAGCGCTGATGTCGGTGGTCCAAGACTTGCGCTCAGCAGAGCCGAAGCTGCCGCCAGATGCGACGACTTGGCTGTTGGGGCCGGTCAGGGTGTAGCCACCGTTGCCGTAAGCGCAGCACATGCCGTCGCCGTAGGCGTCGTAAACAGCCACTTCGTAGCAGTCACCAGCGTTGATCGTGACGTTCACGTTCACGGGGGTGGTGTTACCGTTGGTGTAGGGACCACCGGAAGCGATCACGGAGCCAGCACCATTCTTGATCTCCCAAGTGGTCTCAGCACCGTATTGGTCGGGCTGGATGTTCATGACATAAGCACCGCTGGGGACGTAGGAAGCCATCATCCAAGACTTGGTGGTGGAGTTGTTGGTGTTGTTGTTGTCGTTGGAGTTGGTGATGTTCACGGACAGGGTGTTGTTGCCCTGGGGTGTGAAGCTCACAGAAGGCAGGGTAGCGGTAGCGTAAGCCAAGAAGGCGAGGTTGCCAGTCCAGGTGTAGGTCTGGGAAGCGCCGCCGTTCACGCTGTAGCTGAAGTCCACGCTGGTGAGGGCGTTGCTGCCCATGTTGCGGATTTTCACCTCAGGAGCGATGCTGGAGATGCAGCTCTCGGTACCAATGGCGTTTTCGATGGAGACGGCCATGGGGTCGTTGGCGAATTGAGCGACAGCCAGCGGGCTGTAGGTGCCGTTGAAGATCTGCTTGGTGGAGCCGTTCTCAACCCAGATCACCAGTTCCATCTCGTCTTGGGTCCAAGCCGGGCTGACAGGCATGTTGAAGTTGAGGGTTTGGCTGTTGCCTTGGGTCAAGGTGATGGCTTGGCCGTTGGCATCGGGGTACATGTCGCGGTTCACGAAGTTGACTTCGGACATGCCCTGCCAGTTCACCGGGATGTGGCTCTCGGTCAAGACAGCTTGAACGCGGAGGTTACCAGCGCTGTATGCGCCCACTTGGGTCACGGTCACGGACACGTCGATGCTGGCGCCGTTTTGAGTCCAGGTGGAGGTGATGCCAAAAGGAGTGGACACTGCCATGGCAGTGTTGTACTTGGGCAGGTAGCTGGTGTACATGGATTGAGTATGGCTACCACCAACCACGCTGTTGGCACCATCGAAGAATGCAGTCGGGAAGCCCGTCACACCGTAGTAGGTGTCGTAACGTGCGACCGTCTCAGGGGTCTCGTAGGGGTCGCTGTCGTGGTGCTCCACGATACCGACGCTCGCGCTGCTAGCGTGGAGCTCGTCAGCACCCATGGCGGCGCCAGGGCAGTAGGTACACCATGTACCTGTGGCGATCTCGAGGATCACTGCATGCTTGGTAGCCTGAGCGGAAGCTATATTGCTAGCTCCCAAGGTCAAGGCACCGGCCGCAGCCAACATCATTGTAAACCTTTTCATATTCTTTGACTTTTTGACCTGATTGGAAAACAAAAGATCCTTGGTGAAATTTTTAGACTTCTAAAATTAACATGTGTTTGTCTCCAAACCAAATCCAAAAGCGGTTTCCACAAGGCTGGAAATGCGTTTGTCGTTTGGCAGACAGGCGGTTTGCATGAATCCATCACAAGAAATGCCCCTACGGTGCAAAAAAAGTTGTTGCAACGCTTAATTCTTGAAATTCTATCGAATTGATGGGATTTTGAAAAAAATTTGTCTGCGATTGCCGCCCGCCGACCGCAGCCGCACGGATGTCGGCGGCGCAGTCAGGCGGCATCGGGACACCTCAAGGGCGGAACCCCACTGAACTTCCCAAATCCTGGTTCCTCCCGGGTGCTGTATCCCGTCTCTCTCTTGATTTCAACCCCGCGCCTAGGCCAGTTTCCCCGTGGCCGCAGCATCCCACACGAGTCCAATGCGTACTGAGTAGAGAGTTGGGACATATCCCTTTCATGGCAACGAACGCGAATACTTTTCTCTTACATTCCAAGTCACAGCGGCTGTCAGGATCAATGCAGCTCGCTGATCATGAGGGCAAATTCGCAGGTGAATCCTCCCCCTCCTATCGAAAAGCCTGCCCAGCCTAACCCTGATGGGGCTCCTGCATGTAATAAGCTGGCTTGCTATGGGGATGCATCCATGTAAACTATTTCCCATGGTGTGGATGAATTTTCCCAGACACCTGCCCCTGCAACGCATACAGGGGGCGCGACCGATTGGCCACGCCCCCTGCGCCATGTAATGTCTTGGTGGTTCCTATGCGGCAATGGATTGCATCACAGGGGAGTCCATTTGTAATGTTTCGAGCGGATTTCGTCCTGTATCAGCGGCGAATCAGCACCTCCTTGGACCACTGCCCCCGACCCGAGTAGGCCACGACGTGGTAAATGCCCGCAGACAGCCCCTTGAGATCAAAGGAAGCGCTTGCATCCTCGTCCGAATCCTTCCTAGCGACGACCTGCCCGGCAGAATTGACGACTTCGAAATGCACGGGGGTCATGAGGGGGTTGTGCATGCGAACCTGGAACTGACCCTGGCTGGGATTGGGCCAAACGGAGACCTCTCTGACCAAGGGTGCCGACGATTCTGCCCCAGAGGCCTCGGTAGCCTTGTCCACATAGTTCATTTCGTATTCAGGCAGCCCGCCAATGAGCTCCTCGATTTCCGCGGCAGGGGACTCCTCGTCCAAATCATGGATGGGTTCAGCGTTGACAGCCACCTCGGGGAGGGCATTGACTGCCTCAGGCGATTCGATTTCATTTTGTTCTTCGAGGTTGGTTTCGGGAGCCATGATGGGATTGAAGTTGAGGTCGTTCCGCAACTCCACTGCATTCCGCAGGGCCAATTGCTCATCCGACGGCCAGGTGGGCACCACGGGAAGGGCTTCCTCGTCCTCCACCCGCACCAATCTCCAGTCGTACTTGGTATTGGCGAGGAGCACTTGTTGGTACTCCCATCCTGCTGGAGGAGCGGGTCGAGTGATGCCATCGATTTGCACAAAGTCTTTTGCTCCAAAGTCATTGTTGGCCATCGGGTTGTGGTCGGGATGGTTCACGCATTGGTGGGGCACATTCAGGTCATGCCCGGAACAAATGCTGCGTTGGATGGCGCTCCCGCCTTGTGGGCCCGAGTTGCAGATGGCGCAGGTGGCGCGGTTGCAGACGACTTCGCCCAGGGACGGCGTCAGCTGAGGCGCGGCGGAGAAATTGATCGTCTGGACCTGATGGATATCGAGGCTCGGCAGATTGAGGGTATGGACATCCAAAAATGCGCCCCCTGCATGGGCAGTGACCGCCGTGAGCAGGAGGAGGGCCATGCACAGGCCAACGATCGAAAAGCGGGGAAATCTGGTCTTTTTCATAGTTCTGGGATTTGAGAAATCTTGGGTATTGGGTTAATGGATGGGGTATGAGCATCCTGGCGGCCTCGATGGCCGGGACATGGATCTTGGATTGGAAGAGGAATCGCGGCCTATTGACTGCGCTTCATGACCTGCTTGGTGGGTGCGGGACTCTGGGCCGACCGTGCGGATTTGCCCTCGTCGCCTTGGTCAGGCGATTGCAGGATGGTTTCCACTTCTTGTGTGGACGGATTGTTGCGCAGCACGAGTTCCTTCCTGTTTTTGGGCGAATCGCCTTGGAAGATCACCTCGTTGTTGTTGCGGGAGCGGAGCCGGAATCGCATGGGTTTGGAGTCTTGCCCCATGGCAACGATGTAATAGACATTGGGACCACGCTGCTCGATGCGCATTTCCTGTGTGATCACGGTGTCGCCATTCACCACAAAAAAGCCCCTGCCCAAGAGCGTGAACTCGTCGAGCTGCCGCCAATCCTCCATGCCTGCACCGGAGGTGCCTTGCTTGCGCCAGCTACCGAGCAGCCATTTCAGGTGCTGCAGGTCCTCCTGCGCTTGGCGATCGACCACTCCCACCAGATTGAAGTTCAGGTCGTTGCGTTGTGCATTGATCTGGAGGACGCGGTTGTTTTCGAATGCGTTGGGATAGAGCTGGTGGTACTGCGTGATGGAGGACACGGTGTCGATGGGGTTGCCGTTTCCGTTGGTGACCAATAGGTTGCCGGCTGGCAGGATGTAATTCTGCATCTCCAAATCCGGGCGGCCATTGTACATGTTGGCGGGATTGGTGGTGATGGGCGTCACCAAGTTCTGGATGACGGAAGTGTTGTAAACGGCCTGTGCGCCACCGTTGGAGGGATTGCCGGGCTTGACTGCCGCCGGCAGGGTATTGGGTTCGGTTTTCGGGTCTGCCGATCCAGCATCGCCATCCGGTTCCAATGCAGCGAGGGCAGGCTCAGGTGTATGGCCAACAGCTCCGATTTGTACCCGATGGTGTGCAAAGCTCCTGGCGACAGCTGGGGCGCTGTCGCTCGGCCACAGCAGGACCACTGCCACCGCGATGGGGGGGATCAGCGCCAGTATCCGGAACGGCCAATTCTTGGGCTTGCGCGCCGAGGGAGGCAGGTCGGCATCGAGCCGCTGCTCCAATTGGTCCCAGAGTGCAGGGGGTGGCGTGCCTTCCCAAGCGGCCTCTGCATCCAGCAATTGCTTTTCGATGTCTTTTTCCGCTTTCATGATTCAACTCGCCTCCGTGTAAAAGTTCTGCCCGACCATGCCGCGCAGTTTCGCCTTGGCCAGGATGAGCTGGCTCTTGCTGGTGTTGATGCTGATGCCCAGCATCTCCGCGATCTCATGGTGCTTGAATCCTTCGATCGCGTGCAGGTTCAGCACCGTCCTGTAGCCCACCGGCAGGCTTTCCATCATGGCCATGAGGTCGGCGGCTGCCATCACTGCCATGGGGTCGTCGGCCGTGCGCAGCATCACATCACCGAGCTCGGTCGCCTCAGGGAAGCGGAGCCGCTTGCGCAGAGCCATCAGGCATTCGTTCACCATGATGCGGCGGATCCATCCCTCGAAACTGCCACTGCCCTCGTAGGTCTGGATTTGGCTCAGGGCCTTGTAGAAGCCGTTGAGGAGGGCGTCCTCCGCATCGGCGCGGTCAGAGAGGTAGCGGCGGCAGAGACCCAGCATCTTGGATGCATACAGGTCGTAGAGCGCCTTCTGGGCCCTGCGATCTTGCTGCTTGCATCCTTCTATGAGTGTCTTCTCTTGCACTTTTATGCCTTTTGACCTGATAGATGTCTAGGGGTGGCGTTTTGGTGTGTGCGCCTGAAAATAATTTTGAAGATTTTTTTGAATCTGCTGAAAGTTAGAGACATACAGGGAAATGCGCGCCAAAATTTTCCCCATCGCATTGGGTAGGAAGGCGAATCCAATGGACTACCAGCAACTTACAACTTCACCTGAAGCGTGAGGAACAGGCTGCGTCCGTCGGCAGGGATGATGCCCGGGCCGGGATAGGAGGCCGCGCGGCGCGTGAAGTACATGGTGTTCAGGACGTTGTTGCAGTTCGCTTCCAGTGACAGCCAAGTCTTGAACTCATAGGACAGGGACAGGTCCAGCACCTGATAGGCGGGAATGAGGCCCTCGACGGCATTGGGGGAAGTCTCGGCATTGGTGGCGTCGCTGAATTGCTTGCTCAGCCAAGACCACTGCATGCCAGCCCGCATTCGCCTCCGTTGATAGGTCAATCCGGTTTTGATGTTCCAAGTGGGGACGAGTTCGACCTTTTTCCCATTGTAGGCACTCTGCTTGCTGCCGATGTACCGAGCATCGATCCAAGCGACATTGACGAATGCCTTGAGGGTACTGTAGTAGGCTTTCGGGATGAAATGCAGAAATTCCATCTCAGCGTAGCATTCCAAGCCCAGATTCCGGCTGTCCGAGACATTGGTGCGGAGGCGGTAGTAGCGGAAGGTCGTGGAGTCCACCATGAGCACCTGCCCGATGCGGTCCCTGTATTGCAGCCAAAATGCACTCACATCGTAGCTGAACCACCGCCTGGGGCTGCCTCGCAGGCCGATGTCCGCATTGAATCCCTTCTCGTCGCGGAGGTCGGGATCGATCTGGAAATTGGGATTGACGACCCGCATATCGGTAAATGTGATGGCGCGGTAGTTGCGGCTGATGTTGGCAAAGGCTTCGAGCCCGGTATTGGGCTTGAAGGCTCCACCGATGCCCGCTAGCAGGATGTTCCGGTCACGTTGCTGCTGATCGGCAATGGTCGCCTCATAGATCACATTTCCAGCAAGGTCGGTGCTGCGCAGTTGGTAGCTGCCCTCGGAGGCCGTGTGGATGTATTCGTAGCGCAGCCCTGGCACGATGGTCCAGTTGGCATGAGGTCGGATGACGTACTCCGCAAATGCAGCGACATTTCGACTCGGGAAAACATAGTTACTCCCTTCCGGCTTTTCCGGGTTCAGCAATCCAAAGTCAGGCCCATTGCCAGCACTTCCCAATCCCTGTGCTGCTGTGGTATGGCCTTGGTAATACCGCCCGCCGACCAGCAAGGACGTGGGAAGGCTCCGGATGTCGATGTTTTTCAAGAGCCTCAATTCACTGCCCCAGTTTTGGAAGCTGCCAGTGATCAAGTCGCGGTCACCGCCCGGATCGACCCGATTGATTGCACCCAGAAAGCCCAATGCATCACGCTGCGCATACAGCCCGAAGGTCCTCAGGTTCACCTTGGTATGCGCGCCAAGCTCTAAATCCGCCGTAACAGCTGCGAGGTTCCAATTCACCCTGAACCAGTTCCGGTCGCGGATGCTTTGTCTTGGATCACGGTCAAACATGGCATCCGTCAGCCCGCCTGCCTGCTGCGCGAGGTAGTGCATGTAGGTGTATTCGCCGCCGATCACAAGCCGCTTCGCCAGTCGCGCCTTCACGCCTGCATAAGCCGTATGCTGCTGGAAGCCAGAATTTTCCTGCCATCCATTGCCCCGCTTGAATTGGTAGAAAGCGTAGTAGTTCAGGTTGCCCTTGGCGATGGTGCCTCCCACACTGTTGAAGCTGCCAAGGTAGCCGTAGGTGCCGCCCGTCTGCCGAGACGTGAAGGCGATTTTCTTGTTTTCGGGGCCTTCCTTGAACACGAAGTTCACCAGCCCGCCGAATTGCGTGCCGTATTGCAGGGAGGCCGCGCCGCGAACGACCTCGATCCGCGCAATCGCCTCCATCGGCGGCGTGTAGTAACTCTCGGGATAGCCCAAGGCATCTGCGGCGATGTCGTAGCCGTTTTGGCGGGTATTGAAATTGCTGCTGCGGTTGGGGCTCAGGCCGCGCCCACCGATGCCGAGCTGAAGGCCGCCGCCGTCATTTTCCCAGACATTCAGGCCGGCTACGCGGTTGAAGACTTGGCGGGCATTGTTGGTGGAGAGGTTGGCGGGGAGATCGCCGGGGCGGATGAGCTCGCATTTGCGGGCCGCGAAGACAGAAACGCCCTCGACCTGCCGCAGCCATTTCGGAGGTGGACCCTCGATGATGTCCACGCCGCTGTTGTAGGAATGCGCCTGCTGGATTCGGAGATCGCGAACGAGGTCGGTTGAGCCCAACTTGAGCGAGTCTTTGTGGCGGACTTCCCCCTCAAGCGTGGCAATCTCAACTTGGTAATCGCCCGGCTGTAGCTGCTCGAATCGGTATTGGCCGAGGCTGTCGGTGAACTGGACATGGTTGCCGGGGTTCAGGATCACCTTCTCCCCTTTTGCGGGCCATGCCCTCGGCGCCCTCAATGGCCTTGCCTTTCAAGTCAGTGGGGACGTTGAGCACCCTGCCAGAAATGCTTTGACCCTGCACCGATTCGCACAAGGCCAAACCCATCATTGCCAGCAGGATGTAGCGCAACTTCATCGGGAGCTTTGACTGAAGTTGGGGTGCTCTTGGGAAAATGGCAGTATCCAATCCTTGGGCGCGAAGCCTTCCCGCCTTGTGGTCAGGTCAATGCTCGGATCGATGAAGGGACGGCTACCACTGCCGTTGAGGGTGGCGCGGACATCGGCATAGACCTCCGGGTCGGGGATGCCTTGGCGTTGGTATTCCTTTTCCAGAAAATGCGCGAATTGGAGGATGAGGTCGGGCTGCGTGCTCATCATCCTTTCCTGATTGGGACGCAGGTAGCGGAGTTCATGACCTCTGTCTCGCGGCGCTGCGCGGGTCACGGACATGGAAGACCGCATAGCCCGCCTTTTCCATCAACATCACCCGCCAACTGAACCGGAAGCCCTGCTCGTGCCAAAAGAGGTCTTTGGGATAGAGCAGGTAGCGCATCGGCAGAAGGAGTTGGAGGACGAAATGCAGTCCTAGAATAATGGGGAGTGCTTTTGCCTGCCACAAAGGCACCAAGGCACTAAGCGGTGTGCTCGTAGCTTCGTGCCTTTGTGTCTTTGTGGCAAAAACCCCAGCAACCCGGTTCTGCGCCCGCAAATGCCATTCGGCTGGAAAAAACACCAAGGTCCCGAGGATCATGATGAAGGGGAACATCCCGATCGGGAACAGCCACCAAGTGATGAGGTGGAATCCGATCACTGCGCCATAAGCGAAGACGCGCGTCCGCTTCCACAGCAGGAAAAACGGCACCGTCAGGTCATACAGGCAGCCCATCCAGCTGAATGCGGACGCCGTCCACGAGTACTTGAACAGCCATCCGATCACCGGCAGGTGTGTCTTGGCCGCCAACCAAATCCTCAAGGGCTGCGCCCTCAGCAGCCAATCCGGATTCACTTTGGCTACGCCTGCGAAGAAACAGCGACTCCAGCCGCCGCACGTTCCTGATCATCCACCCGGCACTTCCTTCATCCGTAGGGCCGGATTCCGCCAAGCATCGACCGAAAAATCCCGGTGTGCAGGCAGGAGCATCAGCAAGCCTGCCGCGATGGAGACGAAGTAATAATGGTTCAGGTAATTGGTGATGTCCAGCAGCTCGACATAGGTCCAGCTCAGGAAAAATGTCACCGCGCTGATTCGGTAGAATGCCCAATGCCACGCCCAAGGCGGCCAACGCCATGAGAGCAAAGACTGTGTACATCCCAGCCTCATTCAGCGGTTGCACCCATTCGAAGCCGAAATACTTGAAGAAAAATGTAGGCCGGACATACAGCTCCGTCACCCACCCGCGCGACATGAAACGCAGCACGCTCACGCACATCACCAAGCCAAACAGCACCCGGAACGAAGTCAGCGGGGCGATGGACATGGGTTGGCGGAGGTAGCCGAGCAGGCGCAGAGGGTCAATCGCCGTCGGCGTCGGTGTAGGTGATGAGGATGCTCAGTGCGGAGGCCATGTCGCTTTTGAGCATGACCACGAGCTTCTGGATCTCGTTGTAGGCGGTCTCCACGGTCGGGCCTGGTTCACCACAGCGTCCGACAGCGGCGCGGGGATGGCGTTGACGGCAGCGATCGCCACGGGAAACTGCGCTGAGATCGCCTCACCGAGGCTTTGACCATTGTACTGCGCCTCCACGGCATCCATTGCTTGCGGAGTCCGTATCGGTTGGCCGCAGCACCTGGGCTCGTTCTTCGAAGATGACCTGCAATCCCGTCAGCTCTGCGACGATGAGCCCCTTGGACAGCTCGCCGTAAAGCCCCTCAACCTTGCCCGGCAGTGCCGCGCCAAAGGTCTGCTTGCCCAGCGGAATGCCGATGCTCGCGGTTTTGATGATCTCCAAGTCGCGGTTCAACTCGTTGACAATGGCGCTCGTGCTGCTGCCCACATCAGTGCCTTGGCTAGCCTTGAAGGTCGCAAGGTAGCTGTCCCAAGCAGTAGCGACTCCCCATACCTGCGCCTCCATGTCACTGGTCAATGCAGCCAGATAGTTCTGCAGCTTGGCGGAATCCGTGCCGCTTTGGTGTCACCGGGCGACGCCCCCGAAATCCTGCCCCACTCCACTGACCATGTAGTCCAGCGCCGGAAATCCCCGCGCATCGATGTTCGCCGCAGCGTTCAGGTCCCAGGTTCCGGCATTGACATTCGCCAGAATCTGGTTGGAGTCGCAGGGGAAGGTGTTCAGGACCGCGCGCAAGGAAACCGATGCCGCCGGGCCAAATTCGAATGCCGAGCAGTATTTCCAATCCACCCAAGCCAGAGTGAGGGCCGATTCGAGTTGGTAGAGACGACTGGAATCGGGCGCTTGGCGGAATGCAGCGGCGGCATCCTTGAGGTCAGTGACCGAGGCATGCAGGGCGTCGTAGCCGGGCACGATGATGTTTTCCCCGATGTTGGCGGTGAGGGCGGTGCGGTCGTACTCCTTGGGATCCGGATCTTCCTTGCAGGCCGCAGACAGCAGCACCAAAACCGCCAATCCCAGCCCTGTGAGGGTCGTTTTCTTCATGTCACAACTGGTCTTTGATCGAGGTGAGGCCGTACACCGACGCCAGCAGGTTACGCACCTCTGCCAAATCCTGCAAAGTTACCGCATACAGGTTGGTTCCCAATGCGCCGAGGGCAGTTTGGATCTGGGCGTTGCTGATTTTCTTGACGGGATTGAATTGCAGGGCGCGGATGAAGCCGATGGCTTCCGTCACCTCATGGTTGCGCAGTGCGTCGTCGCCGAAGTCTTCCTTGGCCTCGTTGAGCTCATGGATGGCGATGGCCGCGACCACGATCTCCCAATTCTCGCGGATGATGGCGATTTGGGCATCCTTGGTCTCGTGGTCGTCGTGGTTGATGGCGGCGCGGCCCGTGATGAATGCCGTCATGATGGAGTCGTTCAGGTGCAGCAGCGACTCCAATTCATTGCATTCGGAGGCCCAGTAGCGGGCATCGGCAGTATTGGTCGGGAAGTCCTTGGGTGCGCCGAAGTAGCCAAATGCCTCGTCCCAATGGTGTTGCAGGGGCGTACCCTCGCCATCGGTGACAGTCTCATTGTCCACTGCTGCGCCAGTTTGGGCATCCGTGAGGTACACGCCAGTGGCTTGGTAGTACATCACAGCGCCCATGAGGGTGAGCTCCGTGAGGGTGATCACGTCCACGCCATTGGCGTCCAGAAGGTATTTCGATTGGCCATTGCCGCTCGTAGCAATGCCGGGAATTCCTGGGGCAGCTGCCTGGCTGCTTGTGGCACTGCCAGACACGCGGGCAATCAGGTCATAGACAGAATCTTGCTCGGAGAGGAAGCACTTATCTTTGAGCTGCTTGGTCGAGGTGAAAGTGAAGGGATTGTTGGTGTTCTCGAACATGTCGATCATGTGCTGGGCATCCAAGGTCGTGCCCGGTGTGAGGGCAGTTTCCATGTAGCCCACCATCTCCTCCACCATGTCCATGCGCTGGCTTTGGCCGGAGTAGCTCACGTTCTCGAAGTCGTAGCTCTCCGGGACATCGTACTTGAGGCCATCCTTGCGGCAGCCTGAAAAGAAGACGCTGGCCATGGCGGCGCCGAGAGAGAGGATTCGAATCGTGGCGTTGAGTTGTGCTTTCATTTTCTTATTTAGAATGAATCTAAACTGCGACAAAGCTAATGGCTAGAATCGCCCCGGGTCAATACCAAAGCCGGGTGATTTTTGTCATCCCTGCATACCTAATCTTAGGTATTGCCAGGCGCGACGATGCCGGAATTCATTGCAAAAAGGATCATTTCCGAGGCTGAATTGATCTGGAGCTTCTTCATGATGTTTTTGCGGTGGGTATAGACCGTGTGGGTGCTGAGGCAAAGCTGGTCGGCGATGTCCTTGGTGGAAATGCCACTCGCCACGAGCCGCACGATCTCGATTTCGCGGGTGCTGAGGTTGCTCGGGCTGCAATCGTCGGTGGCCTCCTTTTCCAAGATCACTTCGAGGACCTTGTTGCAGAAAAAGCGCTCTCCTTTCGCGGTGGTCAGGGCTGCCGTGGTGATTTCCTCCGGGCTGCAATGTTTGGTGAGGATGCAGGGAATGCCCATGTCGAGCACCTGACGAATGCGTCCACGGTCCTGATCCTGTGTGACGACCATCGTTTGCAAGTCTGGATGCCGCTTTCGCACGGATACCAAGTCCACAAGCGTGAACTCCGGCCCGTTGAAGTAATCGCAGACGAGGACCTGGGGTTGGTGTTCCAGGATCAGCCGCTCCAATTCCTCCGCATCAGCCGCCTCACCCACGACCCTGACCGCTGCCTGCTGCCCAAAAATGAGCCTGAACCCCGCCCGAGCAAGCGCCTGCGGATCCGCGACAACGATTCTGACCGGGTCTTTTCCCATGCTTATTTAGAACGGTTCTAAATAAGGGCAAAAATCCCATACGGCAAAATGATGCCGCAATTTTGACTGCTTGGCGACGGATAAATCATCTGCACCGGATTCCCATTGATTCATTATTATTGGATACAAAACAGTGCGCGCTGCCCCATGGCTTCCCTTGCCCGACCCCGTCAATTTTACTTTGGTATGATCCTCCTGGCTCTCCTAGCGGCCTGCTCGGAGACTCCGCAGCCTGCGGCTGTGGAGACGAAATTGTCGCCTGCGGAGGTGCGGGCGCAGGCTTGGGCGGACTCGGTGTTGCATTCACTTACGCCGGAGCAGGAGGTGGCGCAGCTGATTTGGTTGGCGGCGCCGGATTCATTGGATTCGCTGGCGCAAGCGGGGTTTGCGGACAGCTTGGGGAGACTGGGATTTGGGGGTGTGGTGGTGGAGCGGGGCTTGCGGTATTCGATGCAGATGAATGTGGAGCATTGGAAGGAGGCGTGTCGGGTGCCGATTTGGGTGGGGCTGGATGCGAGTGCGGAATGGAGCGCGGATCAGAACTGGGCGAATCTGCTGACGGTGGGGACGGTGGCAAGTGACTCGCTGGCCAAGGCTTGGGGACAGGCTTTGGGGCAAGAGGCGCAGTTTCTCGGAGCGCAGGTCTGCTTGGTGTCCGCGGGGAAGGTGGGTGAGTCTGGCAAATGGATGAAGGATGCGCTTGGCGTGGTGCCGGATATCGTGGCGCGGCTGAGCGATAGCTTGTTGCAGGGGATCGAGGGAACGGGAGTGCAGCCTTGTGCGCGGCCGCTGTTGGGAGAGAGCGATTTTCCGAAGGTTCCTGGTAGTGTTTTGCTGGCCCCTGCCAATCGGCGCGGACTAACCGGTCCTCCCGTGATCGATGCTGGGCTTGTGGAACTCAACGCTGGGATGGGCAAGCCCGTGCAGCAATTGATCCGAGGACATCGGGGGATGTGGCTGCAGGCGAGCGACTTGGTGTTCCGGGCGATTGACAGCGTGCCGATTGGGCGATCGGAAAGGGCATTGGGGTATTTCTTGAAGGAGAAAATGCGGCACGAGGGGATCGTGGTCTCTCCGCGTGGGGCGGATGCGCGGAGTTTGCTGGCGGGTGCAGATGTGTTGCTTGCTCCCGAGGCGCCGGGGCAGGCGATAAAGCAGGTGCTGGATTGGCTGGAGGAAGGCAAGGTCACCCAAGAATGGCTGGATGCCAAGGTGCGGAAGCAACTCCTGACCAAGGCGCGGATGCGGATTGGGGATTGGGGAGTGCAGAGTGAAAGCTTGGCTTCCGACGGACTCGGTGGTTTTGATGAGAGTGGCCCTTCGAGAGCCTCAGGGGCCGAGGTGAGAGAGGAGAGTTCACACCTCGGTGCGGGCTTTGTAATTGACCCCTATCGTCGGTTGTTGCAACTGGATAGGGCATTTGCAAGGAGCACATTGGTGGTGCTGAGAGATACGAAGAACAGGCTGCCGCTGGGGGCTGGGATCACTCAGTCGAAGGTAGCTTCCTTGGCGATCGGGAGTGGGCAGAAGACGGATTTGCAGGTGGCATTGGATGCGTATGCTGCGGTCGATCATTATCTGATGAATGGACGGGCGGATTCGGCGGCTTGTGCGCGGCAGTTGAGCATCCTCAAAAAATACGACCATGTGATCGTGGGCATCCATAGCGGAGCGGTGAAGGACAGCCCGGATGGACGATTGACTGCCCAAATGGTGAAGTTCTTGAAGCAACTGGACAAAGGAACGCGTGCTGTGGTGGTGGACTTGGCGGGTCAGGCGAGCCTAGTGGACCTGGACAGCCTGAGTTGCCTGGCTTGGGTGGGCGAGGACCGCAGCCGCAATGCGCAGATGGCCGGACAGGCGATCATGGGGGCATTTCCGGTCACAGCATTGCTTCCGGATGATCTTTCTGCGGCATTCCCGGCGGGCTCGGGCAAGGTGATCAAGTCCAAACTCCGCTTCGAATATGTGGAGCCGGAGGACTTGGGGGTGGATCCGAGGGCCATGTTGCGCATCGATTCTTTCATCGAAAATGCGATCAAGGCGGGGGTGTTTCCTGGCTGTCAGGTGTTTGCGGCCAAGGATGGCAAAGTCTTCCTGAACAAAGGCTATGGCTACCATACCTACGACCGGTCCATGCGGGTGCGGACGGAGGACCTCTATGACATCGCCTCGGTGAGCAAAATTGCTTCGACCACCCTTATGGCGATGTCGGCTTACGATGCGGACACGCTGCGGCTGGACAAGCCTTTGCGGCATTTTCTGACTGAACTGGATTCGAGCTTCATCACGATCAAGGACATCACCCCACAGCAACTGCTCACTCACGCGTCAGGGCTGCCGGACGGGGTGGTGCTGAACAGGTACTTCCGGCTGATCCATGCGCCGGACTCCATCCGGAAAAAGATCTACTCCAAGGTGCCGGACAGCACGCATACGCTGCGCATCGCGGAGGAGCTGTACCTGGCGGACTCCTATCAGGACACGGTGTGGAACATCGTGCGGCGGATGCGGCTGGGCCCGCAGGAATACAATTACAGCGACCTGAGCATGTACTTGATGAAGGCGGTGGTGGAGCGTGCGCTCGGGGTGCCGCTGCACCGGTACGTGGACAGCGCGGTTTATCGCCCGATGGGCTTGCGGCGGATTTGTTATCATCCATTGGACCGATTTGAGAAGGAGGAGATCGTGCCGACGCAGGAGGACAAGTCCTGGCGGAAGCAGCTGCTGCAAGGGGATGTGCATGACCCGACGGTGGCGTTTCTGGGTGGCATCGGTGGTCCGGCGGGCATTTTCAGCAATGGGCGCGACCTAGGGACGGTGATGCAGATGTTGATGAACGGCGGGAACTATGGCGGACGTCAGTATTTCAAGCCGGAGACGGTGGAACTGTTCACGAGCCGGCAGCCGGGCAGCGGCAGGGGGTTGGGATTTGACATGCAGCTGAACGTGCCGCAATGCGACAAGGGGTATTGCTGCCAAAGCGCGGACCCGACGACCTTTGGGCATTTTGGATATACGGGAACCTGCGCATGGGCGGACCCAAGGCATGGGTTGGTGTATGTCTTCTTGAGCAACCGCGTTTATCCGGACGATCGCAACAAGAAGATCAATGGGATGCGCGTCCGGCAAGGTGTGCAGCAGCTGATCTATGATGCGCTGGGGCTGGGATTGGCGCCGAAGGAGGAATGCTATTTTGAGTAATGATTAATTGATAATTAAGAATTAATAATTGGCTTGGGGGGCTTGTTTCTGGTGATGGATAGCAGGTAACACTTGAGGGAACCGCAGGGGGCGCCCATTCGACAAGCTCAGGGCAGGCTCCGTTCCGCAGAAGGTTGAACCGCAAAGGCGCAAAGGACGCAAAGGGTTGGACCGCGGAGGACGCCCATTCGACAGGGCTTCAACAAACTCAGCCTAGCAGCTCAGGGCAGGCTCCGTTCCTCAGAGGGTTGAACCGCAAAGACGCAAAGAACGCAAAGAGTTGAACCGCAGAGGACGCAGAGGGCGCAAAGGGACAGCAACGCCTAAGGGCTGAATTGTTCATTATTCATTCTTCATTATTCATTATCAATTGCCTACTAGCTATTCGTCCAGGTCATTTCGGCGAGTTTGGTGGCGTCTTGGGGGCCTTGGCGCTTGGTGATTTCGTCCCATTCTTTGGGGAGGGTGACGGTGTTTTCTTCGCGGTCGTCCTCTTGATAGCCCCAGAATGTGCAGGCCATGCCGAAGACGATGAGGCGCTTCTCGACCTTGGGCTTGGGGACGGCGGCGACTGCTTTTTCGGAGGCGGCCTTCAATGCGGCACTGGGTTGGCCGTCGGGGAAGATGTACCACAGATGGGTTTCGCCGCTGGCATTCAGCCCCACGACGACGGTGCCTGTGGTGGGACCTTCCTGCGGGATCTTGCCGACTTCCCTGCGAAAGCTGAGGTTCATTCGACGGATGTATTCGAGCAGGGTATCGGTGCTGATGTACTGCCTGGTCTCGGCCTCTTGTTGGTAGCGGAGGTTGCGCTTGACGGTGGCGCCCAGGATCTCGGCTGCTGGAATTTGCTCGGTGATGTCCTTGGGATCGGGACGCTGCTTCACCGTGGGTGTACCGGGCTGGGGCTCAGGCTTCGCTGGCTGGTCACTGCCGCAGGATGCGAACAGGGTTGCGGCCCAAAGCAGGGCCACCCACAAGATGTTGTATGGACGGGTAGGGGTCATGGGGCAAAATTGAGCAGAATTCTCAAAATTCACCGAATTTGTAGAATTGCTCGGCGATTGGTGCTTGGGCCTTTGGGCCGACTGCGTGGGTGCCTGCTGGGGTCATTGGGACTTGGTTGCATGGGGATGGTGGATGGGAATGCATGGCTGCCTGCGATTTTTTGCTATCTTTCGGATAGGAAATGGTCTTCATCAAAATGATTGGTTGAATATGAAAAAGATGATGTTTGCCTTCGCATTGCTGGCGATGCTCGCAATGACGGGTTGCGGGTCAGACAGCCCGGAGTCGATCGCCAAGAAATGGTGCGACATGAATGCGAAGATCGAAAAGGCTGAAGGCGAGGAGCGCGACAAGCTCATCAAGGAGCAGCGCGAATTCGAAAAGTCGGTGGAAGAAAAGCACAAAGGCGAGGAGGATTTCATGGACAAGATCCGCGACCTCACCCGCGCTTGCGACAACTGATCGGGGCCAATGCCTCAATTGAAAAATGCAGGGGTCAGCTCCTGCATTTTTCGTTTCTGGGAGGATAAAGCTGCATTTCGGGAAATTCTCTGCAATTTTGGGGTTCAGTATCTGTGTGTTGCGCCTCGGGTTGTGGATCCGAGTGCCAAAAGCTCATCGTCCATGAAGTACGTCCTCAGTCGCCTTGCCCTTTCGCTTGCTATCTTTTGCATTTGTATTGTCGCCTTGCCCGCCCAATGCACCAACCAGGTCATGCACACGACTGGCACCGCAAATGTGGCCGGGGTCAATGTAACGGTGACTTCCGTCGGCAATACCTGCGCCTGGACCACCTACTGCCCGACGGTGACGCAGCCATTTTTCATCGGCTACGCCCCCGGCCCAGGAAGCGGCCCCGGTAGTTTTTCATTCACCTTCAGCCCTGCGATCAGTGCCGTGCGGATGAATTTCAGCGGCGCGAGCGACACCCCTCCGAGCACGGAGGAGATCCGCCTGTACGTGAATGGCTCGCACTACGCGATGCCGTCGGTAGGCTCGAACAATGCCTGCGATCCCATGGCGGTCCTGACCGTGGCGGGCGACCTGCGCGGATGCAGTGGCTGCGGCGTCTCTGGATGGTCCGGCACCACGATTTCCGGCAGCCCGATTTCTACCCTGACTGTGGAGGACTTCGTGGTCAGCGGCTCTCCGAATGGCTCCTTGTTTTCCCTCTTCATTTGCGCGCCGATCCTCCCTGCGGAATGGCTGACCTTTGATGCGGAGCTGACCGATTTGGGACAAGTGGCCCTGGAATGGGTGACGGCGACGGAGATCAGCGCCGATTACTTTGCCGTGCAGCGCTCCACTGATGGCGAAAATTGGGAGGAGCTGGACATGGTGAGCGCCGTCGGGCATAGCGACCACGAATCGCGCTACAGCTATACGGACCGTCGCCCGCTCATTGGGACCGCGCATTACCGCCTCCGCGAAGTGAGCGACGACGGCAACAGCAACTATTCCGAGGTCCGGACGGTGGAATACTTGCCGACGGGGCATTTGCGGTTGTATCCAAATCCGAGCCACGGCCTGGTCCAGCTGGATTTCCCGGATGCCAACACCCCCTCTTCCATCCTGGTTTTCAATGCCATCGGCCAATCCGTCCCCGTCGATGCGGAGGTCATGAACGGCCACGCCCTGCTGAACACCACGCAGCTAGCCCCCGGCGTGTACGTGGTCGCCGTGCGGACCGGCAATGCCCTGCACCGCACCCGAATGGTGGTGGAATAGGCCCTGCGAGCCCCGAACGAGAAATTTTTTTCAAAATTTTCTGGTTGAGGTCTTGCATTTTTGGAGCAGCCCCACGTAGATTTGTGTCCCCCTTTGAGAAAAAGGGTGTTCTTTAAAAGATTCCTCCTTAGCTCAGTCGGTTAGAGCGGCTGACTGTTAATCAGTAGGTCCTTGGTTCAAGTCCAAGAGGGGGAGCGGAAAAAAGGCTGCACATGCAGCCTTTTTTTGTCTGAATCAGAATTTAATGCCAGAATTCCCCGAATTTCCCGAATTCGCAGGATCGCTTCGGGATCGATTTCTACTGCAATGCCTTTAGAAAATATTCGAATTTGCATGTGGTGATCTGAAGAACCATCGGATTCACAGATGCGGACTCCGATGGCAAAGTTGGCCTTTCTACTTGACGCGGGTACAATGTTCCCCACTAGGAATGTCATGTCGAGTGGAGGCCGTAGGCCGGAATCGAGACATCTAGCGCACACAGAGAGCGTGTTATTGGATACGCCAGATGTCCGGCTTCTGCTCGACATGACAACTTGAAATGAATATCACCGCGCGAAGTATAGTTTGTGTACCGTCCGTTGAGTTTGGCCGAGAGTGGCGGCTAAATACGGCACTCAGAAGGGTTTTGTGAGCACAGCAAAAACGGTTCCAGTAGCAAGTCGGCCTGTCCGGGGCGAGTTGCGAGCAAGGCGCGCAAGGTGAAAGGGGTATCAGGGCGACAAAAGGTAAATGTCCCGTGCAGGCGAAAAGCTATAGCCATAGGTTGGGAATTGTAATCACAGCCGTGAGTTATCTGCGGTGGACCCCAGCTGATTGTTTGCGCGAACCTGGAGGTTTCTCCTTGTGAGCGGAATTCGATTCTCGGAACAGGCAGCAATAGCACGCGGCGGCGGAAGAGTCGTTGGAGGTCGCCGGGGTGAAGAAGTTATGTACTTGGGACTCCGCTGATGATTCCGATATGGGGTACAGCATGGCGCACCTGAGCCTGCGGGGGTGCTCGCTGATTGTAATTGTGTGAATTGGGGTCTAGATGGTTTTTCGCCACGTTCGACAAGCACTGGCGGCGGCTTCGAGAACCTCAGCCCGACGGCTCAGCGACCACTCAGCGCAAGCTCCGACAAAGGTTCCGAAGGCGTGCGGCACCCTTCGAGTTCCTCAGGAACCAGCCGCCGTGTCTTCGGGGCTGCGCCGCTTTGGGGATTGGCGTTGGTTATTCGGAAGCGGACCTTGGGGTGGCTAGGGATTGGTGACTGAGAGGGATTGTATCAGCTGGTTGGTGGGGTCGGAGGTGAGCATGACGGTGGGTGGGTGATGCTGGGCAAGGCCTTTGCGGAATATGGCTGGTTGGCGGACGGGTGGGGCTGGTGCCTTCTGGATGGGACTCTTCAGTGGGCGGGGCTGCTGATACTTATCGTTGAAGTGCTGGGGAGAATCTGTGCCTTTGTATTCAAATCGTCCGATTTTGGAGATGGCCTGGATGAGGAATTCTTCGGGGTTCTTGCGCCAAGTGGGCTCTGAAGCGATGCGGGCTAGGGACACGGGGATGAGGTGCTGGGGCTGGGTGTAATGGATCTCCGCGGCGACTTCCTGGAATGCGGCTGCTGGGGCGTGGACGGAGGCGATTCGGACAATGCCCTTGTCGTGAAGTCTGACGATGCGGCGGCCAAAACCGCGGTGCTCACGCCATTCGATGAGGACGGCGGTGATGTGCTTGCTGCCTTCGTCGCATTCGGGGATGGGGATCTTGATGCCCTGCTCTGGGATGATCTCGACGGGGATCCAATCGCTGGGGACAAGGATGTCAGGCTCCTGGGCTGGTTGGCCGTCGGGGCGGAGGTTGGGGACTTCGTCCCAATCATTGGCTTGCTGGCTCCACACGCGCTCGGTGAATGCTGCTTGCAGGATGTGGATGCGGCATTCGAGGCGGATGCATTTTGCGGTGCGGACGTGCTGGGCTGCCCGGGTGAATCCTGTGATGCGGACCTCGGTGGGGTTGTGGGCCGGGCCGAGGGCGGTAAGGCGGATTTCTCGTGCGGGTTCGGCCCCCTTGCTGAGGTCGAGGTCCTTGAGCGCGAGCGCAATGTCCGGTGTGCGGAACTCGGTGGCGTACCAAAAAGAGCCGGTGCCATTGATGGCTTGCTTTTGCTTGTGTTGCCCACAGGCTTTGATTCTGGCCGTGAGGTGGTTGTGGGTGTATGGCCGCAGGATGGGGCCGGGATTGATCGGGTTGCTGAAGCCGACACGGGGCAACTCACTGTAGATTTGGCTGGCGATCATGGAGGCGGCTGCGAATTCCCGGAGGTTCATCCGGTAGGAGGCGCATTTGGGGGAATTCATGCGGTGCTTGTGGCGCTGGCTGTAGTCGCGTGCCGGATGGACGAAGTTCTTGCCGTTGCGGATGGAGAGCTGGAGGTTGCCGACCTTGCCGGAGATGGGGAGGGGGGAGATGTGTTGGGCCATTGTTGTTTCAATTAGATATTAGAAATTGATGTTGTGCGATTAAATATAGGGAAATTGGGATGAAAGAGGAAAGATGAAGGATGAAAGATAGCTTTGGACAAGACTTCGACAGGCTCAGCTTAACTGCTCAGGCACCGAGATGAAGGAGAGTTTGCAAACTAGCGAGTGGAAATGGAGGAGTGGGGTTGGGATTGGCTAGTTGGTTGGGAGATTGTAATTTGGCAATGCACCGAAGGTGATGGCAAGACATGGCTCTGACGGATTATCATGAAGGCATTATGCTTGGGAGTTGTCCAAGCGGCATCCTTCGAAGCCCTGAGCGGTTAGTTGGGGCAGTGTGCGAATGCGCAGGTGGAACACACATCTTCATTTTAGCCACTTTTTTGGTCTAAATGGCACTGGGAGATGATCTAAAAGTTAGAGAAAATGAATGAGCCAATCGCAGTTCTGGCAAAAACGATCGTTCGAACGGCGAGGCACTGTATTACCCTGCCAAATTACCAAGCGTCACAAGGGAACCGTCTCCATTTTCATTGATCTCAGATAGAAAAACTTGCAACCAATTGCCATAGGAGCGTGAAAGTTGTCATTGTGACAAGAATAGCTAAATTGCAAGAGCGCTTGCATGTTACGGTATGCCCAATCAGCTATCTTACACTCGCATGGTTGCGTTCCAACATTGAACTATGAATCGGCAATGAAGATCAAACACATTGATATCCAGAACTTCCGAAAACTGAAATCATGCAGGGTCGATTTTCACGAGCGGGAAACGATCTTCGTGGGGGCAAACAACAGCGGAAAGACTTCTGCAATGAACGCACTGATGCTCTTTTTGAAAGACAAGAAGCTTGATACAAAGGATTTTACTCTTTCCTTGTGGAAGGAGATTGAAAAAATCGGGGACGGTTGGCTCGACGCCGCGAATAATAAAACACAACCTGATTTGAGCATGGAACGTTGGAGGGATATTCTTCCGCAGTTGGATGTTTGGCTCGAAGTAGGGACGGGAGAGTTTCACTATGTATCTCGAATTATCCCAACACTCGATTGGAGTGGGGGATCGCTTGGGGTTCGGCTTCGGTATCAACCGAAAAGCGAAAAGGCAATCGAAGCCCTGTATAAGGATTACACAACGGCTTTTCTAGCTGCCCAAAATGCAAAATCGGAACCGAATAAGGGGCTGAAGCTATGGCCATGTACGATGCTCGATTTCTTGGAGAGGCGATTGCATAGCCATTTTCAAGTCTGTGCCTACATTTTGGATCCAAACCAATTGAATGCCACCCACAATGGTGTAGTTGCTCCACAGCCCTTGCCGCCGAATAGCCCAGTGCTGGACTTCGATCCATTTGATGGCATCATCAAAATTGACATTATCAACGCTCAAAGAGGCTTTTCCAATACCAATACGGAAGGTTTTGAGCAAAAGAACCTCTCTTCCCAGTTACGAAAGTACTTTTCTGCGCATTTAGACCCCGCCGTACTACCAGAAGCCACAGACATTGACGCTTTGCAAGCTATTGAAAATGCCAAAGGAGCATTCGATGCCAAGTTAAAGGACAGCTTCAAGGGGCCACTTTCAGAATTGGAGTTGTTGAGGTATCCAGGCTTCGGGAACCCAACCATTACCATTTCGACGGATGTTAATCCCATTGACGGGATCAAGCATGATTCGGCAGTGCTTTTTGATGTGCTAGGTGATAAAAACAATCCGCATTCAGGGCCACGACTCCCAGAGCATTACAATGGCCTTGGTTACCAGAACCTTATTTCAATGGTATTCAAACTGATCGGGTTTCGAGACGAATGGATGCATGTGGGGAAGAAAGGCAAGCAGTTGGAGGCCACGAGCCAAGGCTTTGAATTTGAACCCTTGCATTTGGTAATGATCGAAGAGCCAGAGGCGCATCTACACGCACAAGTGCAACAAGTATTTATCCGCGAGGCGTACAGAGTCTTGCGGTTTCACCCTCATCTGGGCGATAAAAAGAAATTTACAACTCAATTGGTTGTAAGCACTCATTCCAGCCATGTGGCGCATGAGGTCGATTTTGTGTGTTTGCGATACTTTCGACGGAAACCATCCGCACAAGCAGGAGAAGTGCCGACTTCGATAGTTGTAAATCTATGTCCTGTACATTCGGCAATGAGGAGCAATCCACTTGCAATCCGTTACCTCAAGGCAACGCACTGCGACATATTTTTGTGGCGGCCATTGATTCTTGTGGAAGGCTCCTGGCGGAGCGCATGTTGGTTCCTCACTTTATTCTGGGCCAAAAGTATCCAGGCTATGAATATCATTTCCGATCCTGAGACTGGAGGGAGTCACGCCCATAGGCTTCAACCATTGCTCGAACAGTTGGATTGATTACCTCCTAGTGATCACAGACATTGATTCAATCGGATCCTCCAAAAATCGAGGTGCTGCAAGACTCCGCAAGAGGGAACTACGAACGGGCACGAGAGCCTCAGAAAATGGTTGCCAAAAGAAAAGGACTTGGATGCCGTCTTGGGTCTGAGTCAAGATGCAAAGACTGATGCCAAGTTTCCCTTCCGAATCGCTTATCAGCTTCCGATCAATGTCAAGTTCACTGAAAACGTGGATACAAAACAGGTCCCTCTATACCTTTGAGACTCTCTTTGCGTTTGAGAACATTGCATTGTTCAGAACATTGCCAGGTAGCGGCTTGGCTGCAACTAAGGAAGCATCAAATATGGCAACGGCTGATTCGGCGAGTTTGGCCATGTTTGAAGCTTTTGAAAAAGGAGCCGGGCTTGCTTGCGCTAAACTTGCTTTATGAAGTCGATCCTACAACTGAATGTGCCGCTTCTTATACCGCCAGCGATTGAAATGGTTGAGCGAACAAATCAAGCGGCTCCAAGGAAAATATTTCAGTACCACAGGCAACAGCCCAATCAGCATGACTACTCTTCATAACGATATTGATAAATGGGTGGACGTGACGCCATCTACGGCTACCTCACCTCGGAAGTGGAAAGAGCTTTTTCTCTTTGCCATGGGGTCAGGCAAGACACGAACACTTGTCAATGTCTTGGGAGGATTCGGGTTGAGAAAAAGGAAGAATTTGTCTCCATCGGCAGCAAATAGCCATTATTACCTATACCAATGCTGCCTGTGATGAAATCAAGCACCGACTCGATTTTGACCGCTATTCTATGCTTCCACGATCCATTCATTTGTTTGGGAGTTAACGCAGGGTCAATTACGATATTCGAGAATGGTTACGGATTCATTTAAGTGAAGAAATCGAGGAAATTGTGCTGCTCAAGCAAAAGCATGAGCGGGTAAAGCTTCGGATGAGCGTGCGAAAAGATAGATCGGATGAATCGTCGGCTAGAAAGCTGGATTCGATCTCGAAGTTTACCTATGATCCTAATGGCGAGAATCGCTGACGAGACTCACTCAACCACAGTGAAGTAATCAGTATTGCAGCTCACTTTGCTGCTCAAAAGCCCTTGATGCGAGAAATCCTAATGGGGAGGTTTCCCAATTCTTCTAATAGATGAAAGTCAAGACACCAAAAGAGAGTTGATAGAAGTGCTATTTGATTTGCAAAAAACTTAACCCCACTGGTTTGCACTCGGTTTGTTTGGAGATACCATGCAGCGGATTTATGCTGATGGCAAGAAAATTTAGGTGATGGCCTACCTTCTGATTGGGGGAAGCCAAAGAAGCAAAATGAATCACCGTTGCCCAAAACGGGTCATCCGCCTGATTAACAAAATTAGAAACACTGTTGACAAAAAAAAAAAAAAAAAAGAGACCAAGAACAATCCCCAAGAACTGATAGCGATGAGGGCACTGTGAGATTATTCATAGGCTCATCAGAGTCTTGAACAAGCAAGCAATCGAAGAGAGTGTCATGGAAAAGATGGCAACAGAAACTCGTGATCCGCTATGGAACGGGAACAAATGCGGATGTCAAAAATTTTAACCGAACATCACATGGCGGCAAGAAGAACAATCTGATCTTTTTAGTCCATTGCAGCAAGTGGATAGTTAAACCCAGCTTGCTAGATGGGTCACTTCCTGGGCTAAGGTTTTTCACCCAAACGATTTTGCCTCTCATTCAGGCAATGCGGCTCGATGAAAGGTTTGCAGTTGCCCATGTGGTTAAAGAATTTTCCCCATTGTTGGAAAAAACTGCGTTGAGAATAGTTTGGAGCAAGCTTCGCTTTGCGAAGTGCCTATGATGGAGTTGCATCTTTATACTCATTGTGGGCCAATGGGACTGATCCTTCGTTGCTCGACATCCTTCAATCCGTGGGAAAAAGTGCGGGTTGTTTTTTGTTGTTCCAGAAAGTCTTGCCAATATTCGTGGAGAAGCATCGACAAGTCCTTCTGAAATTGATGATGGGGATGTGCAGACAGAGAATGAAGGACGCGATGGAATCCAAACAGCTTGGCAACAGGCTTCGCATGTGGTTTTAGCCAGCTAGGAGCGATACAACGAATATGTGAGTGGCAAAGCAAGATTCGGAACACATGAATCAAAGGACTGGAATTTAGTGAAGGTGGAGTTGACGATGAAGAAGCAAAAAGGCCGCATGTTTAGCTATGAGAAGCTTTTTCGAGTCAAGTCGCTTCGACGCTGATCGAAAGAATGCTGCTGAAAATAAAGATACTGGGCCTGATCGAACTTCTCGGCGGCTTTTTTTACGACTTGCAGCAGGGCAGAGGAGTTCAAGTTATCGTGGTTTATACAGAAAAACCGCAGAGGTGGTTAGAGATTTTGTAGTGCGGGAAGGATGGTTTGAAGCTGGAGAGGTTATCATGGTCTAGGGGCTTGGGATAGAAGTGAGTTGAAATTGGGTCAAATGAATTTAAAGAAACAGGGTGTCTATGAGAATGCTTGAAACCAACGAGCCATTGGTGCTAGAATTTAGAGGTTCTACCTACTACACTTCCGTGAAGTATGTGACTTATCCCTGGGGCGATTTTGTTCACCTCAAATCAGGAACAAGATGGGAAGTGTCTGTAAGAAGGATTGAGGGAAATACGCTTGCGTAAATGTTACAGACTATCATAGTCAGTATGGCATCAGATCATTCCAAAACGACATTGAAAACGTTTTTGAGAAGATTTTCTGGCGAACTTTCTACAGATTTACTTTCACAATTTGACCGCAGTGGTGGCTCTGGAAAGTGACCGAAAAAGTTCAGGATCGCCGCAAGATAATTTTGGTGCTAACTCTACATTGTCTCTTGTGAAAAAACCAAAGGTGTATGAGCCATTGTTCCAAGTGTAAAGAGAGTCCCCATTAACTCAAGTCGAAATAGATGGAAAATCTGAAGTTTCAGGACAATACGGTGAGTTGCAGATCAGCGTACATGGCGCGAAAAACAAGGTTGAGCTTGTGATCCACGATAAGCCATCCAAGAAGCATTTGGGAATATAAAGCCATATATCTGCAAGTGTTCAGAAAGAAGTCTATCAAAATTATCGCTGAGGTGGAAATCGATAGGACCGTACTGGACGCTGCATCACGGCGCACGCTCCCGAATTGGCCGTATTCCTTCGTCGAGACATTGAGGAGATCAGACTGACTTGCTAATGGAGCAGTTCTTGAATCCGTCTCGAAGCTCAAGATTTGTAGAGGTGGGGACTTTGACTGCAATTGTCGAAGAATTAGGCGGCGAAGAATTGAACCCCAAAAAGCTGATCCAGAATCTTCAGAAGCGGCAAACAGCAAAACATTGCATTGGAACTTAACTATCTCGCTGACAGGATATCGGAATCCTGAAATGAATCATTTCCTGAAGGAGGCCATGTCCTTCTTTTTCTTGGTGGAGGGTAGGAATCGGTTTCATTTAGTGTTGGAAGTGTATGACAAAACATTTGCCACCTACATTTGGCATTGCAGCAAAGACAGTAAGAGCTTGGAAGCCACTGTAAATGCTGTGAAAGGTGACGCTGAATAAGCTTGCTAGTGAAAATCGCCAAGCCTATAAGAGTGAGAGAAGTGGGACTGATTTTAAGGCGATTCAGCACAAGATACGAGGGTGATCGGAGTCAGAACTTTTGAGAACTGGAAGCAAGCATTCGATGAAGCCTGTGATTAAATCTGGTCAAAAATATTGGTGAAAACATGAGAAAGTTATCTTTTGCAACGATGCTGGTCTCTTGCCAGCTCTCCCAATCTGAGGATTTGATCATCTTGGAGGGAAACATCGATTCCAAGGTCAATGGGAGTTGGAACTTGCCCGAAGCGGCGACAAGATTACTGGCACTTTTGAGAACACGGACGATCAAACCGAATTGGAATTACGGGGAACGATCAACGGTGAGTATCTGCGTCTGGAGGAATTCGCTGAAAAAGACAAACTGACGGGGATTTTTGACGGCAAATATGACGGGGAGGAGTATCTTCAGGGACTGACCGTCCCAATCGGAAACGGAAAGTGCCATTTTTCTTTTCGAATCATGAGCTATCGAGTCCCCATGAGAAGCCTTCGCCAAAAGGCGACGACGATGCTGCACAGGCAATCACAAACGAATATTCAAAATGGGCAAAGCACAAAAATGAAACCGAATACTGCTTCCACTTCGATGCGAGGAAGTCCTTGAAAGGTCGAAACGGTGGCGATATAAAAGAAGACGACTGTGAATGCGGCTTGAGGAGGAGATCGACCCGAAGGACATTTTGTTGGGTGACATCAACGATGATCAGAAGGAGGATGCGCATCGTTACTGCTGCGTTTGCTCCCTGCATGTTGATGGGACTGGTTCATCATCGCCGCGGCTGTGGGAAACCTCAGCATTTGTTTCAACAGCGATGGAGGTTATGACATTTACGATGAACCAGAGGTAATCCGAAAGGAAATCGAATTGGGTTCCAGTTACGGCTATCGATGCAGATTCATCCTGCAACGGGGCTAGTATGAGTGGTGAAGCCTCAGCGGCGATTTCGATATTAGCTGGAAATCAAAAATTCAAGTTCGAGAATGGGCAATTTTTTCTTGTTTCATCTACATCATGTTCAACGGAAGGATTCGGAATAATGCCCATAGGAATTGGCGTCTTGATTACTGATTAACTTTCTAAAGAAAAAAATGGAAAACTACAACAGAATCAAAGTAGTGTATGACACAAATATTTGGTATAAAATTGGAAATGGATTCTTCCTCTTCCATCAAGTGATCACAGTTAGTTGGGACATTCCTGACAACCTCAGAAATGTCCAAGAGCAAGAATCTCACCAAAGAGATTGAGTTCACTAGAAAAGGAATACAAGCGATCATGAGACATTCAAAAAACTCCATGAACCACACGCCACCACTTTTACACCTAAAGTCGCTCCAAGATCCTAAATTTGAATATCATTTGACAGACAATCACAAAGCGATCATGGAGTTTCTCAGGAGAATTGCCTATGGTTCTACAATAGCGGACGACAAGCGTGTTTCATTCGAAGAAGAAATTGATATCGAAAAGGATGGTCTGCATGTGGTCGCGGATCACCTCAACAAGTCGGCACTAGATATCAAATCTCGAATCAAGAACAACGCACAACACAGAAAAGAGGACACTACCACTGGAAATCGCACCCTGATAGAATATCTCGTGTCCGAAGCGACCGAAGAATCGGAAGATTTCAGTGACTATGACTGGAAGCAAATCGAATTATTTGAAGCGGTCCTTAACCACGTCCTTAAGGAGGTGGAAGTAGGTTCAAAGAAATTTAAGGCGAATGATTTTGTTGACCTATTTATGCTCTTGTATGTGCAACCAGGAATGCTCTATTGGACTGATGACAAAAAATGGTTGTCACTGATTAGAGAGGCAGGTATGGGGCACTATCTTTTCTTATCGCACTAATCACATTCCAAAAGGCTCCCCTGCTTTCTCGCCATCCCCCCTACTCCACCCAAATCCGCACCATATTCGACTTCAAGCCCCAGACTTTCCAAATGACTTGGTGCTCGCCGGGGGTGGTGAAGGTGACGCGGGTGAGCTGGAAGTTGTAGTCCCAATCTGGGCCGAAGCGGACGATGCCGTCGTACATCATGAGACCGGGGTAGGTCAGTCGCTTGTCGGGCAATGCATTGCAGACGCCGTCCACCCATACGCCACGCACGGGCTTGGGGCCCATGGTCATGAGCTCGCCTCCTGGTTTGATGTCCTCATAAATGTGGAATATCCGTATGGTGTCGCCGACCTTGACCCGGGTGAATTCCGGCAAAAGTGTGATCCGACGCCTGCCGCGCATGGGCCCTTTGTCTGGGAAGGTATGGTAACTGCGGATCATCCGCGCACCTGCCGAGTCGATGTCGATAAAGGTGGTGCCTTTGAGTTCGGAGTAGTCGTAGTAGTCGTAATGAATGCTGTCGGTCAAGTAACGCTGAGATTTGCGGATGCTACTTCGTGGGCGGAACAAGTGACATGAGCCCAGTTGCACCATAACAACCGCAATTGTTAAGCACAATATCCATGATTTGGTGCTCATACCCATTGCGATTCGGAAATGTTTGCAGTTCCTGCATCACTGGAATAGCCCTCTGCTGAGCCTGCCTGTCCTGTCTTAGCAGTTGTAATCCAGTATTTCCTGCTTGCTGGAGCCTTGAGCGAAATTTCTCTCGTGATTTGAAACCCACTACGGGCCACCGGGAGGTCTTGTGAGCCTGTGCGTAAATCCTTAAAAACAAAGACTTGCTGGTTCACAGACCGACCTTCGCCTTGGGCAGAATGAACCCTAAGACCATGCTTATCCTGCATTGCGTCAATTGCAGAGAAGTAGTTCTTGGCTGTTGCGGTTTCCATTTCCTCCAACACTCCACTTCCCTCTTTGCGCTCTACTTTTCCTTCACTTTTACCTGACTCAAATCCCCCTTAACTCCAGAGTCCGACTCCACATCCGTTGTCTCCCAGAATCCTCGCTCTGCGCCAGTCAATGGCCCAGCGTAATTGCATGACCAATTTTGTGGTATTGCGGCCACACAGAAGGGCTTACCCATTCCGACGACAACGCCATTGAGCTTTGCGACGAGGTACAATTTCCCACCTGCACCCGGCGCAGTTTGTTGCGTCCCCAAAATGTCCAGTGTCCCACTCCCGCCAAGATTGGCATTCGGCTTTCCATTGACCAATGCAGCGCCTTGTGGTCCGCCTGTATTTTCCACGGTGATCTCGATCTCGCCCATCTCCGATGACCATCCATCCACCTCTACACTGACTGGAGTCACGACCCGCGGGGGAATCCGGTCAGTCATACCAAATGGAGTATTTGCGGCCATTACCGGACCGAAGGCCACCGAAAGCCCTGAGGCTGGCGGGCTCAATGGACTGGCAGCCAATGAAAAGGCCGGTGGGGTCATGGTTTTGCCTAAAGCTCCAGCGAATTCGGGCTCGCCGGGCGAGGGTGCATCCTTGGACTGCTGACGCGTATTTGTTTCTAGCGCATTCATTTGGTACACATCATTCGTTTTTGTTTGGGATCGAGCGAGTTCGCGGAATCCTTGTGCAAATTGACTGCCGTTTTCCAGAAATGCAAATCGGAGCTTATGGCATTGCAGTTTGTCAATCCTTGATTTCACCTGTCGCGGGGGCATTGACGATTGCCGATTCAGAATGCCTCGATCCGTAGGGCATTGCCCTTTTGCGCCCCAACCAACTAAAGGGTTTTTTTTTTTTTTTTTTTTTAAGGGGTTGGGCGCCCCCCACGGCAATGGGCGGAAGGGAACAAACGGCAATGGGGGGAAGGGAACAAACGGCAATCGGGAGGGGTCACAAACGGCCAGGAACCGGCTCCATTTGCCCACCCCCATTCTTTTCCCGAAATTTGCAGTTGGAATGAATGAGACATCTATGCGCTACAAGGCTTTGATCACGGACATTGATGGGACGCTGCTGAATGCGGAGCGGGAATTGTCGCCGCTGACGCTGGAGGTGCTGCGGGAGGCGGGGGAGCGGGTGCCGATTGTGCTGGCTTCTTCGCGGATGCCGGCGGCGATGCGGCATTTGCAGGAGGAGTTGGGGATCCTGAACCATCCGCTGGTCTGCTACAATGGGGGTTATGTGGTGCATTTCCCGGAGGGGGGCAATGATCCGGTGGTGCTGCATTCGACGGCGATTCCGCTGGATGTATGCCGGACGATCAATGACCTCGCTGCCGGGACGGAGGTGCATGTGAGCCTCTACCATGCGGATGAATGGTATGTCCCGGCGCAGGACCAATGGGCGGCAAGGGAGGCGAACAATACGAAGGTGCAGCCGACTTTGGCGGATTTCGGGGATGTGTTTGCGGACTGGGAGGGGCGCGGTGTGGGTGCTCACAAGGTGATGTGCATGGGTCCGGCGGAGGAGATCGATGCGATCGAGCAACATCTGGCCCGGCATCATGGGGAAGTGGTCAACCTGTACCGATCAAAGCCGACTTATCTGGAGATCGCGCACCGAAGCATTTCGAAGCGAACGGCGATAGAGTTGCTGCTGCAGGAGGTGTACCGGGAGCTGGATTGGGAGGACTTAGTGGCATTTGGGGACAATTACAATGACATGGAGATGCTGGAGGCCGTGGGGTTGGGCGTCGCGGTGGGGAATGCGAAGGAGGAGGTGAAGGCGATCGCGGACTTGATCGCGGCGGCGGGGAAGGAGGACGGAGTGGCGAAGACGGTGATACAGTTGAGAGTGGAAGGATGAGAGACGAGGAGCGGCGGATCAATAGCTCTTCGAATGGATGAGAGTTGAGAGATGAGAGTTGGTTTGGGGGAACCGCAAAGGCGCAAGGAACGCAAAGCCTGAGAGGCGCTGAGACTTGAGGAGATTGGAGCTCTTCGAGAGCGCTTCGACCTTGCACTTCGATGAGGCTCAGTTGACACTCAGTGACCACTCAGTCCATCGCCTCAGGGCACGTGGAGTGTGGACAGTGGAAAGCTGAACATGGTTGATCGGAGTTTTCGTCGCATATTTGCAGCCGTTCCGGCGGTGCCGGGATTGAACGCATTAATCTTTAGATCGCATGAGCCTATTGGTTGTGGGTTCGGTTGCTTTTGACGCCATCGAGACCCCTTTTGGTAAGACGGACAAGATCATCGGTGGCGCGGCCACGTACATCTCCCTCGCTTCCAGCTATTTCCAGAAGCCGATCAACCTGATCTCGGTGGTCGGGGGCGACTTCGGGGATGACAACATCAACATGCTGCGCCGCCACGGGATCGACACCCAAGGCCTGCAGGTGAAGCAGGATCAGAAGTCATTTTTCTGGAGCGGCCGCTACCACAATGACATGAACAGCCGCGACACGCTGGACACGCAGCTGAACGTGCTGGCCGATTTCGACCCGGTGGTGCCCGAGGCCTACCAGGATTGCAGCTACTTGATGCTGGGCAACCTGACTCCGGACATCCAACGACTGGTGCTGGAGCGCCTGCGCCGCCGCCCGAAACTGGTGGTGATGGACACGATGAACTTCTGGATGCAGATCGCCATGGATAGCCTCCGCAAGACGATCAGCATGGTGGACGTCCTCACCATCAATGAAGAAGAAGCCCGCCAACTCACTGGCGAATACTCCCTGGTGAAGGCCGCCCGCGCGGTCCTCAAGATGGGCCCCAAATACCTGGTCATCAAAAAAGGCGAGCACGGCGCGCTGCTGTTCCACGCTGAGGATGATCAAATTTTCTACGCTCCAGCCCTGCCGCTGGAGGAAGTCTTCGACCCGACTGGCGCCGGTGACAGCTTCGCAGGCGGCCTGATCGGCTACGTCGCAAGTACCGACAATCCCAGCCCGGCCAACCTCCGCAACGGTGTGATCGTGGGCAGTGCCCTCGCCTCCTTCACGGTGGAACGCTTCGGCCCAGAGCGCCTGATCGACCTGACTCGCACCGAAGTCGCAGACCGCATCAAGTCCTTCCGGAGACTGACGCAGTTCGACCTCGAGCTGTCCATGAAGGGCTAATCCTTCTAGTTGATAGGGGACAGTTGACAGTGGATCGGCGGTGCGCTTGTCCATTGTCAACTGTCCCTTTTCAATTATCAACTGCTCAGAGTTGGTCGGTGAGAGTGCGTAGGCCGGGGGGCTTGAACTTCCACCATTCGTAGTGGGATTTTTCCACTTTCGGGATCCAATTGGTGCCGCAGTGAATGCCGCCCTTGCGGACGTGGTAAAACCATGTGTCGATGAAGGAAATCTTGACGCCCATGGCGCTGGCGAGGGCGGCCATGTAGAGCTCGAAGAGGTCCACGGTGTTTTCGGGGATGACCAATTGCTGGACGCCGTCCTTGATGAAGTTGTCGTCCGCACCAAACTTGCCGGGGTTGGATTTGCGGATTTGGGTTTGGGCGTCCGCATTGTCCTTGAAAAAATCCTCGAACTCGCGGGCGATGATCTCCAAATCTGATCGCAATCCTCGTCCTCGTTCGTTGCCGAGCGGTGCCTCCAGCCAAATTGTGACTTTGTCGAGGGCATTTTGCCGGATGAGATGCGGGCCGAGGGTCGATTTTGCAGGAGAATTGCCTTCCGAAAGCACCGTCTTGATGACCATCAGGGCATCCTCCGCCTTCATGCGGGGGCCAAATGGCTTGGGCACTAGCAGTTGGTTGCCAACCGTCTGGATATTGGCCATGTTGGGGGAAAATGCATCCACCCTCTGCGGCCATCGGAAGACGGCATTGTTGGCCTTGGCGTCCATGTCCGCCTGAATCATGTCCACCGTCTCCACCGCCAAGTCGAACAGTACCGGAATCGGCAAGATCAACGCATTGGGCAGGGCCTTCTTGAGGATGTCGAGGTTCTGGGCCAGCACGCCATTGGCGACGAACTCATTGCCCATTTCGGCAATCGTCAGGAGTTCATTGACATTGACCTTGGCGCCATAAAATTCTGCATCGGCTGAGCGAAAGGTGAATTCCAGCCCGAGGTCCGAGAGGATGCCTTTTCCATCTTCCTGAAGCATTTTCATCAATTTCAAATGAACCTTGGACGTATTGCGGGGCCCGGACTTCTTCTGTGCGGAACGGCTCTCGAACCAGAACTTGCCACGCATCATCATGGTCATGGGATGGTCGCCGATGCTGGTGAAACGGTTGCGGTGTGTCCGTGGAAGGTGGATCAGCGGTTCGGGGGTCACACTGGGCGCATCAGTGCGCATGTTGTTGCCCGCGCGACCGGATTCCCAGAGATCGCTTGCGGCCCGCAATATTTTCAGGGCAAGCTGCGGGTCTGCGTACAACATGGCGGACTTGGCAGTCAATGCGGGCGCCGGGCTGAATGCCAACAGTTCATCCACGTGCCCCACAGCCAACCACTCGGTGTCGATCTCCACGACAGGCTGCCAGGATTGCGCATCGAGCAAGGACAGCAGCAGGGGTGACATGACCCGATTTCCATCCAAGGAGGTCCCGACAATGATCTTCCCAAATGGGGCGAGGTCCGTGCTGGGCGAAACCTCGATATTGCCTCCATAATTGAGTGCATTGTTGAGTTTGGAAACCAAGGATGAAATCCGGTCAAACTCCACCTCTGAGACGGTGTTTTCCCAAACCTGCCTGACCCGGACATCCACCGAATCGACTTCTCCGTCCGCTCCCGCAGGATGCCAAACGATGAACTGGCCGAGGTCCTTGGCGACACCAATGAAGCGCCTGAGCTGTTGCGTCAGCGCGGTAGGCGTTTTCAATTCCTCCTCATACAGCTCTGGCAGGTCTTCAGCGAGCATTTGGAGGTTGGTGAAGACTTCCTGTGTCTTGAATTTGGTGCTCGCGTTTGCCTTCTTCTGATTGGCAAAATGTACGAGGGCAACCTGAACATCAAAGGCGATCCCGATGAGGAAGTCGAACCTGCTGGCTTGCAGAGTGGTGAGTTCGAAGCCCTTCCCGTCAATGTCCTGGCCCTTGATGACTTTGTTGCGCAGGGCATTGAACACGCCGACATTGGTGGAGGGGAAAAATCCGTCGATGAAATTGCTGAGGTTGCCTTGCTCAGGGTCGCCGTCCACGTTGCCGCCATGGCGGGGGAGATGGAGCATGATGGTGGTGCTGCCGTTGGGGGCATTGCAGACGCCGACTTGGGTCTGGTCCTGATGCCATAAGTCATCCTTGTTTTGCTTCGGCGGAACGACGGTGACGAAGTCCTGCCCCTTGCTTTGGAGCGCCAACTTGAGGTCATTGACGGTGGCCGAGTTTGCGTTCTGGGTGGGCTTGGTCTGTTGAAACGTGGTCTCACTGACAAATATCCGCTCTGGCTCCTCCATGTTGCTGGGAATCAGCCATGGGGCGATCATCGCCGCCTTGGCGTCCTCGACTTCGCCGTCCACGAGCAGCTCGATGCGCCATGGCATGCCAAAGTCGATTTTGTCCGCCACGGTGATCTTGTCGGGGTCAGTATTGCTCTCTGGAAGGATTCCCATCAATGAAATGGCCTCCAAATGCAGGGGCTTGGAGATTTTGGACAGGTCGAGGTTGAAATATTGCGGCAGGTAACCGGAGGGGGAAATGGTGGCATTTCCATCCGAATAGGAGAACCGCAATCCCAGGCAGGCAGGACTCTGGATCCTGAGTTTGATTTCCTTGGGGTTGGTGGGCTGTTGCGGATTGAGGGGGACGATGTGGATGGCCACAATCTCATCATCGGTGCGTGACCTGGCCGTAGCCTCGAAATCGCGGACTTGGAAGGCCGTGGTGAAGGTTCCGTACCCCTTGTCATAATCATAGGCCACGGGATCTTTGTCCTCGACCTTGGAGGGGAGCTTGCGCATGTCAGCGTCCAGATTGGGCCGCAATATGATGACAGGCTCAGTGCCGTTGGAAAACCAATCGAGCTTTACGGTCGGGAAAGGAGAGCCTTGGTGCGTCTTGAATTGGAGTTGATAAGAGGCCATCGGCGACAATCAAAAGGGGTGAACAAAAAAAGCGGGCGGGGCCTGATGGCTTTCGGGCCAATCGGTGCCCCGCCCTTGAGGGTGATTATTGCAGGAAGAAAAGCGGGAGAAACGGGTCAGATGGTCACAACGTCCCCGGAGAGGATGTCGCGGATGGAGGGCAGCTCCTCGACATTTTGCAGGAGCACGAGGGAGGTCGGCACCACATATTCCCAGGGTTCGGAACCCTCAGGATAGGGCACGCCGTCTTCTAGCTTGCCCTTGTTGGCCATGATCTCATTCACCACGGGGACATAGAGCTCGTCGTTGAGCAGGGGCGCGTCGTTGCCGTTCCAGATTTCGCCGAATTGCGAGAAGTGCGCTACCGCCTTTTCAAAGCCGGGACGGACTGGAATCTGGATGCGGACGGCGCCAGCCTTGATGAACTCGGCAAACTCGGGATCGGGGTCGGTGACGTGGAGGGCCGAGGTCCACCGCGCCTTGCGGCCCCAGAAATAGGGGTAGTAGGCGAACTGCATATTGCCCCATTCGAAGGCGTTCTCGAAGAAGCGGATGTAGCTGCCGTTTTTGCGGGCGGTTCCGAACTTGATCGTGGGCTCCTGGTAGTTGTAGAAGGAGTCGAGGGCGATGTTGTTCTTGCCGGTGAGGGCCATGATGCAGAGCTTCTTGAGCTCCTCCTTCTCCAAGATGCGGTTTTCGCCGGGGTTGCGGCCGTGGATTTGGATGCCGGCCTGGATGGCTTTCTGGGACATGTAGCTCTCGTACTCGGAAAGCTGCTGCTGGTAGGCCTGCATGATGTTGTCATAAACCGCCTGCTGCCATTTTGCCTTGCCTTCGGAGGTGATGTGGCAAGCCACATCGATGCCGAGCGCGAACCCGGTGCTCAGGTAGGCTCCAATGGCCACAGACATCTCCTTGCGGAAGGTGCGGGGAAAGACGACGCCCATGGACTCGGAGTCGATGTCATTGAAGACGAGGTCCCCGAGATTGAGTTGGAAGCTGCCCCAAAACGGGATGATGAGTCCTGCGATCTCCGCATGGCTGGACTTCTGCCAAGCGACATGTGCACCAAAAGCCTCGTAACCTTCGGGAATCTTGATGGTGCCGGTGCGGAAGACGTTGACCCACGGCGGTGCATCCTTTCCCCCTTGCGTTCCGTCAAACTTCTCGGTGAAGGAGACGTTCAAGACGGAAAGCGGCGGGGTGGGGACGTTGGTGGCATTGTACTGCGCGGCAAGCATCTGGTAATTGTCCACGTCGATGTTCACGGGCTGCAAGGGATGCGGCTCGGCGCCTGGGGTCTTGGGATCATGGAACATGGGCGGCTCGGGCTTCTCCGGCGCGTCTTCCTGCGGAGGATTGTCGAGCATGGCATAGAGATAGAATGCCGCAGGCTCGGGCATCACAAACTCGTACAACATGCGCTGCCCATAGTTGAAGACTTGCGCCTCATAGACCTTGTTGAGCCAGCGGTACACCCCACGGATATGGCCATTGGCGGCCTCCTCGTTGTTGATGGTGTGCTGGTTGATCTCCTCGATCTCCTCCAAGACCCGGCGCTTGCGCTCGCTGCGGACGCGCTCCTGAATGGTCTCGGCGGTCTTTTCGGTGACTTCGCGGCTGAAGGAGACGGCATTCTTGCTGGCCTCGGTGACGTTGGTGGCGTAGCTCGCCTCCCCGGCGGCGGTGAACTTGATGGTGGGGCCGTAGGAGCCCTCGACCTTGAGGCTGCCCTTGAGCGCGACCTGCTCGTTCACGGTCTTGGAGACCTCGTTTTGCATTTCGCTGCGCTCCGTCGTCTGGAGATTGCGCTCTGCCGATGACGAGCTTTCCTGCTCCTCGGTGGTGGTCTCCTCGCGCACATTCAAGCGGCGGTGGGTACGCTCGCGCTTCTCGCCTGCGAGCACGTTCTCGACGTGGGCGAAGTCCGCGAGTTCATAGGCCTTCAGGTGCTGCCGGACCACGAGCAGGTCGCCGATGCCGACTTCGTAGCTGATGTTGCCGAAGATGCTCTTCCACAGGTCGGCGGGCATCTTGGCCTTGCTGTAGCCAAATGCCTCCTTGACCTTGCCGATCTCGAGCTTGACGCCGCCGATCTTGAGGAATTTGCGTTTGGGCACCGCTGCTCCGATCTGACCCTGGAGGGCATGCATCTCGGTTTCCATCACGTGAAGGGCCTTGAAGGGGTCGTTTTCGGTCTCGGTCATGGACAGCTCGCTCATGATGCCCCTGGTCTCGGTGGACAGGCCCATGAAGGCGCCGGAACTCAGCCGCATGCCTCTGGGCAGACGGGTGTTTCCACGCAGGTTGGCGTCCTCAAGGACCACGTGGAAGCGTTGCTTGCCATTGCGCACCACCTTGGGTTCCATGTTGTTGATCTGCTCACAGACCGACGGGGACTCGGTGGACATGGGCACGGCGACCTCCAGGCTGCGCTCGGTGAGGGCCTTGCGGGTGAGGTCCTTGTGTGCCCGCGACAGCAGGGCGAGGCGGATGCGGATGTCCCGCAGGTCCTGCTCGCCCTGACTGAGGACGGGTTCAGGCTCATCCGGCACCACGACCGCGGGCGGCTCCGGAAGGGTGCGATTGGCGAGGACCATGGTGGTGTCCCCGACGAATTCGCTCAAAAGGTGGCTACCATCAAGGAAGTTGTTGCCGCGGTGCAGGGAGTGGATGAGGCTGAAGAGCTTGTGCGAGACCACGAGTTCGTCCATCTGCGCGCTGCTGCGGATGCGCAGGTGGGTCTCGGCGAGGAGGGTGTCGGCGACCCGTTCGTAGCTGCGGATAAAGTCTCCTGATTCCGCGATGTGCTCGATGGTGTCGCCGTACAGGGTCTCGATGTGGCCGCGCAATGTGATCTGCGAAAACGCAACATGTTCGTTTTCCAAGTACCAGTCGTAGAGCGGACGGATGTCAAAGCTGAGCCCCTTGAGCAGGGTGACATAATCCTCGGAATCCTTGAAGTTGTTCACGATCGCGAGGATGTCGTTGCGGCTTGCACCCCGGGCGTGTGCTGCGGCGAGGCTGGTTTCGAGGCTGCGCTCCCCGGGGGAGTTGGGGTGTGAGAAGAGTTGCTTGGGTCGGCGCGAAAGCGTCTTTTTGAGGTTGGCAGGTCGGTTGACTACGAACCGAAAAAGATTTTCCTGTTTCATGGAAAAATAAGTGTTGAGGGTGATTTTCTGGGAAATGGAGGGCAAGCGTATGCCCTGCCGCGCGAAATGTGGCGGCGAATAGAGGGGAAAATGGCGGTGCAGGCGCGAGGGGGATGCTACAGGGCAGGACTCCCCCTCGCTACCTGACCGAACTGATGGATCAAGGTGCGACTTTCACAAGGCCGATCTCCATGTTGCCGGACATGTCGGCGTACACGAGGATCTCTTGGTACTCGTCCCAGGTGTAACACTCGGAGAGGAAGGGCGGCACGCCAGCTGCATCTGTGTCGTACAGCTCGAAGCACATCCCGGATTTGCCGGTATCGGGGTCATCGGCCTCCACAGCGGTGTACCGCCGGAAGAGGACGCCCGTCTTCATGATGTCTCGGATCACGATGGTGCCCAAGCCGCCTCCGGCAACCCGGAAGCAGGATTCATCGTCGCGGAAGGTCGTCACATTGCAGATGGCGTCGGCTGAGGCCGGAGCGTCAACACTGACGTGGGCACCCGTGTCAGCAGAGGTGATGCCTGTGGGGTCCTTGATGTCGATACTGGGTTTGGAGTTGTTGCTACAAGCAGAAAAGAGCACGAGAAGGAAGGTGAAAAACACGAAAATGTACTGTCTCATATTTTGTGGTGATTATGTAACAATGATAGCCAGTATCCACGCCAAGCCCAATGCAAGTTTTCGAAAATACTGGACATTCAAATTCACTCTTGATGATATTTTCATTCCTAATTCACCCAAAATGAATTATTTTGTCTTGAGAAACTGGAAGTCCAAAATCCTTGAGTTATCAACTCTTTTTGCTGGTAAAATCGCTGGACAAGGCCGAAAAAAAGCACTTTCGGGCCTATGCGCAGCGGCATGTGATCGGTGAGCGCAACCTCTACGAACGGCTCTTCGATGTGCTGCTGGAAATGGAAGTCTATGACGATGAACAGGTTCGGGCGGCATTTTCCGGGGAGAAGGTGCTGAGCCAATGGGCTTCCTTCAAGACCTACCTCTATCAACTGCTGCGCCGCAGCCTGCGGACACTGCACGAGGACGACAATGCCGCCGCTGAGATGCAGCAACTCCTGCAAGACATCACCATCCTCCACAACAAGGGGCTTCACGATGCCTGCCAACGCCTGCTGAACAAGTGCAAGCGGCTCGCCCGCGAACAGGACGCGCACGCAGTGAGCCTTGAATGCCTGGATTGGGAGCGCCGCCTCATCAAGCGCGGCATGCCCGCCAACCTCGGCGAGCAGTTGGAGGCGGTCGCGCAAGCGGAGCAGTTCCACCTCAAGTGCCTGCGACTGGACAAGCTCGTGCTCCAACACTACGACCGCATGTACAGCTACAGCCAGCAAAAACATCCCTCTGCAGGCCAAACGAGCCTCTTTGCGATGCTGGAGGAGATCGAGGGGCAGGTCGCTGGACAGCCCCTCCCCTTCAATGCACACCTCGCCCTCGGGGCGATGCGCGCCATGGTCGCGACGCATCTGGGCCGCCTGGAGGAGGCAAGCGTGCATTACCGCGAGGTCGTGCTGCAATGGCAATCCCGGCCCCTCATCCTCGCCGAGCACCGCGACCGCTACCTGATGACACTCGTGAACTTCCTGAACACGATGTACCAAACGCAAAATGAGACGCAGTTCCAAGAGGCGCTGTCCATCGCGCGGTCAGGACATGAGCTGCGTGGGGACATGCAACGCTTTGTGCGGATCATGTCCAGCAACCTGGAGCTGCTCCACCTGATGAATGCGGGCAGGTACGAGGAGGCGGAGCAGATCGTCCCGATGCTGAAGGACATCGTCAAGGAGGAGCCGGAGTTCCTTCGCCCAGCGCATATCATCGCCTATTCCTACAATGTCGCGGTGCTGCTCTTCGTCCGGGGGCGCTACCGACAAAGTGTGGAGTGGCTGAACCGCATCCTGGACTTCCCCGGTCACGACATCCGCGTGGACATCCGCAACGCCGCCCAAATCCTGGCCCTGATCGTGCATTTCGAGCTGGGCAACCACGACCTGCTGGAATACCTGCTCGCGTCGGCCCTCCGCAAATACTCCCACAACAAGGCAGCCTTCCTCCTCGGCAACCTTGTTGCCAGCCATCTCAAGACCGCCATCTCCGCCCCTACAGCCAAGGCGCGGGCCGCCGCCATCCCGGATCTTCGCAAGAAATACCCAGAACTGCCAGAGTCCGTCGCCGCCCAGGAGCTAGGGCATCAGGAGGTAGGGATTTGGCTTTCTCGGGAATGAAGGGTGAAGAATTGATCATGAACAATGCGGTGTGTTGCGAGGCGGCATTGATCACTGAGGGATAGGCAAGGTTCGCCGAATGGCAATCCAACATTTCCACTGACTCGGATTGCACTAACGCAGCAGGCCCAATTGTTCATTGTTCATTCTCAATTATCAACGCAAATCAAACCCCCGAGGGAAATGCGCCTCAAACGCCTCATCGCTGAGCTGCTCTTCCGCAGCCCTGCGGCCGATTTCCGTGAGGTGGTGGACGTGGTCGCCGCGGTCCATCTGCATCATGTCGGGGATGGTCTTCACGCGGGGATACCGCTTCGTGTCTTGGTGGGTGAGCTGGGCATTGAGTGCGATGTCCTGATCGGTCACGGTGGGGTTGTAGCGGACATAGTGCACCTTGGGAGAGGCTGAGAGCAGGTCGCCATTGAGGTCGCCGACTTCGCTGTCAATCTTGCGCGCGGTCGGGCTTTCGCTCAGAGATTGCAGGATCATCTCGTTGTAGTCGCTGGCGTCACGCATGAACATGTCCGGCACCACGCCGCCCCAGAAGATGGCGCTCTTCTTGCCGAGCTTCTGCACCTCAGCGGCGGTGTAGCGGATGCGGTAGGTGCCCGTGCCAAATGACGCGATCAGCAATTGGTCGTCCCCGGATGGCCAATTGATGTGGAAGCCCTTCAGGGTCGCCATGAGGTAAAGCAGCATCGCGGGATTGTTGAACATGCTCACGCCGCCGTCCACGAATGCGCCCTTGTCCCCGGAGTCGTCGAATGCGAAGATGGTGGGCGGGAAAAACGTCGGTGCCGCCGCACTTGCCCGCACAATGCGCCACAGCGGCAGCTCGTTGTTGGAGCCATAGTATTTCCCGCTGGGATTGTTGTGCATGGGCCATACGCTGAAGGTGTCCACGCGCTTGGTGACGACGCAGAGCCCCGTGGTGATGGCGCTGTCCCCGAGGGTGTAGAGCCGCCCGGAGGTCTTGTCGGAGAAGAATTTTTGCAAGGAAGCCTCGATGGCAGCAGGGGCATTGCGGTAGAAAAGGTTCTGCCGGAGCCATTTCGGAATCTGCCACCACTTGGCGGGATGCTCGAAGATGTGGTCGCCCATCTTGCCGTATTCGGTGAGGATCTCCGTCGCCTCCATCCCGATGGCCAAGGATGCCGCGATGATGGATCCCGTGCTCGTACCGCCGATGAGGTCGAAGTAGTCCCGCAGGAGCAGATTGGGGTTGCCGTGCCGCTGCCGCAGGTGGGCCTCCAACTTCACGAGGTAGCTGAGGGTGATGGCACCGCGAATGCCTCCGCCATCGAGGGAAAGGATGCGCTTGGGCCCGGGAGAACGAAGCCGCTGAGCAACAGGGTGGTCGAGTTGGTTTTCCATCATATTGCTATATAACGCATGCGGTCTGGAAATTCCACAAGGGCGGCGGACTCAGTGCGGCTTGTGTCGGCGCAGGACCGCGACGGCTGGCGCCTCCCAAACCAGGTCCCATTCGCCGCTGCTGACCATCTGCTCCTTGCGCTCCACGGCCTTGGCCGGAGACAGGGGGTAGGTGTCCACGAGGAGCTGGATCAGGACGTACTCGGCATCGAGGACAGTTGGGAACATGTAGATCTTTTCGCGGAGCGGGATATGCGGCACGAGACGGTCGGAGGCGGTCACCGGGACATCGGGCGGCACCAAGGAAACAGCATGTTGCAGCTCCCGAACATCAAGCTTCGGTTGCTCCCAGTGCAGGGTATCGAAGATGTTGGTGTTCTCCGGGCGGTAGTCCCATTTGTAGCGGGTGGACAGCGAGACGTAGGTGCTCACAATGGTGACCAGGAAGAAGAAAAATGCCAGTGTGCGCCGCCAGGGACGCAGGCGGATGTCCTTGACCCATTCGTAGAGGGCAATGCAGAGAATGGGCGCAAACTCCACGCTGTAATGCGCATTGATGCCCCAGCGGACGCTCTGGTCATTGTACACCTTGGCCAGGACGATGATCGACAGCATGATGAAGTACTGCGGACGGCGCAGCAGGGCGATGCCGCCCGAGAGGGCGATCATTTTCCAGAGCTCCACCTTGATGTTCGGGATGAGGGGCCATTCTGGGAGATGGGATTCGTACAGGAGGCGGAACGCCTTGCCGGGCTGCGTGACCATGTTCTTGATCACCTCCGCATTGTTTTCACCCATGATATGGAATAGAAAATGGCGGTATTCATGCCCGTCCCGTACGAAAATGGGCATGACCCACTTGATGGCGACGATGGTCCATGCCAGGCAGAAGGCCATGCTGCTGAGCGCCCAGATGAGCTTGCGCCGCTCACGCAGGTGCAGCAACGCCAGGCCCAAAAAGATGAACAGTCCCCAAGCGCTGACCTTTTCCCCGCAACCCACGAAGAGGAGCACCATGAACATGAACATCAGCCGCTTCCCATTTTCATAGTAGAGCAGCATCCACGGCACGATCATGGCCCCCACCACCACGGTATGAAAATCCACGGCGAGGGCTGAGGTGATGCCCCATATCGACAGGAATTGCGCCATGGCGATCACAGGCAGCCACTGGTCGTCGGAGCGGTGTTGGAAGTAGCGCAGGATACCGATGCCTCCGATGAGGACCGCGGCCAACTGCACCACGAGCATGGTCAGGTCATCGAAGATGTACACCAGCGGCCCGAAGAGGATCAGGATCGGCTCGAAATGATCCCCCCATGTATGCCAATAGACGCTGTTTTCGAGGACGTGCTTGCCGAGCCGGAAATGCCCAAACTCATAGACCGCATGGTTGTAATAGCCGAGGTCAAAGGCGAATGTCCGGAACTGGGCATGGTTCACGAATGTGATCATGCCATAATACACCCCGAACAAGGCCAGAATGAGCAAGGGCAGCCAAAACTGGGATGCGGAAAAGGCAAAGTATCGTGGTCGGATCATGGTCTCAGTATTGGTTGTGGTGAGTCGGTGGAAGCGTCGTCTCACGCATGCTCGTGGCGGAGTTTGAGGCAGCAATGCGGCGCAGGACCACGACCTCCGAAGCCCGCCACACCTCCTCCCATTGCTGGGACGCGACCATTTCATTGCAGAGTTCCGCCGTGCGCTCAGGCGAAAGCGGATAGGTACCGAAACGGAGTTGGACCACGGCGTAGTCCGCATCCAGCACCGTGGGGAAGAGGTAGGCCCTGCGGTGCAAGGCGAGCCGGGGGAGCAGCAAATCGGATGCAGCGACACCCGCCTCGGGCGGCACCAAGCAGATGGCGTGCTTCAGCTGCTCGGTGTCGAAATCCGACTCCTGCCAGTGCGCGGCGAGGAAGGGGTTCGCTCTCACAGGATTGTAGTCCACGCTGTACCGGGTATAGAGCGAGACCACGGTGGCCACCAAGGTCAATGCCATGGCCAGCCCGGCAATGGACCGCCGCCAAACCACCCTTGGGATGCGCGCCACCCATTCATAGAGGGCGATGCAGAGGATGGGCACAAACTCGATGCTGTATTGCAAGTTGATGCCCCAGCGGGCCATACGGTCGTTGTAGAGCTTGGTGAGCAGGACGGGCAGCAGCATGAGGAGGTACTGCGGCCGACGCATCAAGGCAACGCCACCCGACAGGAAGATCATCTTCCAGAGCTCGCGCTTCAGGGGCAGTGAATAGCCCAAGTCCGGGGTATGACTCTCGAACAGCAGCCGAATCGCCTTGCCCGGATGGGTCAGGATGTTGCCGACGACTTCCGGGAAAGTCTCCCCCCAGATGGTGAAGGTGAAGTGCGAGTAGGTCTGCCCGGGCTTGAGGAAGAGCGGCATGATGAGGCGCATCGAGACATAAGTCCCCACCATGCAGACCGCAGTCCCCACCAAGCCGACCATTCGGTTCCGCCGATCCCTCCAATGCAGCAAGGCAAGGCCCAGGAAGATGAAAATCCCCCAGAATGCCAGCTTCTCGCCACATGCCAGCATGAGCACCACCGCCACGACGAGCTTCCAATGGCTGCCTTTGTAGAAAAAAACGAATATCCAGGGCACCACCATCGCTCCCAGCACCGAGGCGTGGAAATCATAGCTCAATGCCGAGTTGATGCCCCAGATGGACAGGAATTGCGCCATCGCGATGGAGGGCAGCCATTCATCGTCCGAGCGCAATTCGAAGTAACGAAACACCCCAAATGCCCCGATCAGCACCGCCATCCACTGCACCACCAGCAGGGTGTAGCTCCCAAACACATGCACCAGCGGCCCGATGAGCGCCAAGATCGGCTCGAAATGATCGCCCCAGGGATGCCAATAGGTCGCATTGTCGATCACCGCATCGGAAAACCGGAAATGCCCGAACGCATTTACTGCGTGGGTATAGTATCCCAGGTCATAGGCATGGGTCCGGAATTGTGCGTGGTTCACAAAAGTGACCGAGCCATGAAACACCCCGAAAACAATCAGGATCAGCAATGGCACCCAAATCCTCGCAAAAGCTACAGGCCGAAGAAGGGATCGATTCACCGCCCCTAAGCTATCTATTTTCTGCTAACGAATGCCCTTTTTGGCGGACTCATAATCCGGTGCCTCCAGCTCCTGCGCTTGCGTGGGGCTGCGGCGGTCCCGCCCGAAGGCATTCCAGTAGGCGCGGGCGCTCATGGAATCGTAATGGATCACCCCTCGGCTGAATTGGAAGGTCTGGAACAGGTTCAGGACGATGAAAAAGCCCACCACTGAAACCGCTGCGATGCGGTAGGCACGGTGGTTCAGCGCATTCCAGGCCCAAGTGAACAATGCCCCCATCCCAAGCGCGAGCATGGGATAATAGTCGATGAGGACTCGCTGTCCAAAGCAGCCGCCATACCACCAGCACCACCAGCAGGAGATCACGTACAGGCCCATCGCCAGGTTCAGGGGCAAGATGGCCGCCCATTGCCGAGCATGGCGCCACAGCAGGGCCATCCCCGCCAGTCCCAGGGCCATCACAGGGGTATAGACCAGCCATCCGTTCCGGTAGCTGAACATCACCTCCAGGATCGCCGGATCATTCCAGAAAAACCGCTCATCCGTGTAGCTGTAATACAGCCACCGCTCCGTGAGCAGTTTCCAGTAGAAGATTTGCGGGAGGAAAATCAGGACTTGCACCACCGGCCAAACCATGACCTTCAGAAAATGCGCCTGCAGCAATCGGATCCTCCCCGAAAACGATTGGAACCCAGTAATGCCATACCCCGCCGGGATGAGCCACAGCAAGACGTGGCTAGGCCGGATGAGCGCCGCCAAGCTGCACAGCAGTCCCACCGCAAGCGCAGATTTCCAAGTCGGTGCCTCGTAAAACCGCGCCGTCCACCACAGCAATCCACTCACCAAGGCGAAGAGGTAAACATGGGGCATCGCCGCTTGACCATGGGTATAGTAAAAGAGATTGGTGCCAAATGCCAAGACGATCATGACCATGGCCGTGACGCCCTCGGAATAATACCGCAGCATCAGCCTCCGCAGCCAATTCATCCCCAAGACGAGGTAAAACACCGCACTCAGTTGCAGCCAAAACGTGTAGGGTGCCGTGTAGCCATCCGCCTCATAGCCCAGCGCCAAAGCCGTCCCATGCCCCGCAAGGAAAAACGGCGCATACAGCCAACTCAGGCCCATGGTGTATTTCTGCACCGGACCATATCCCTCCCGCCAAAAGACGCCCCATACCTTGTCGGAGTAATAGTCATTCGAAATGGCATAGCGCATTGTGATGTCCCCATGCACGACCACAGCCGGGAGATAGCTGTAATACTGCGTCACATCCTGGTCGATCACCTTGGACCGGTACCATCGCCCAAAGACGAAAAACAGCAGCAATGTCCCCAAGGCAATGATGCCGAGGGCCTTTTGGCTGGGACTGAGTGCTGAAATGCGCATCCGGACGGCAAATTAGCGGAAACCTTCATTGACCGCTGCGCAAGATTGCAATTCATGCCCTGCGACACCGTCCCAAACGGGCTGCACCTTGCCGAGCGCATTTTTCCGCTAAATTTGGACTGTGAACACACGAATCATCGGGCTGCATGTCGTCTTGTTGGTGATGTTGGCGGCGGCGAGCCTGCCCGCGCAAGACTCCTTGCAACTGAAATTCATGCGCGCAGTGAGCCTGAGCGACCTCAAGTCCGCCAAGGAGCTGCTTCATCAAGGGGCAGACGCGAACATGTCCATCGTCTCCGGCGACCCCATGTACCTCTTCATCGTCAGCCGCCGCCTCTACCTCGAGGGCTTGGCCAAGACCCGGCCCGGCGAGCAGGTCTATGTCAGCCCCATCCACGCCAATGCCATTGCGGCGGACATCAAGATGCTGGACCTGCTCCGGAAAAAGCGCGCCAACATCGACGCGGGGGACAGCGACGGCAAGACTCCCCTGATGTACGCCCTGCGCAATCCCGGCGGCGAGACCTATGCCCTGGATCTCCTCAAGCGCGGCGCCAACTACCGCTCCAAGGACAACCTCGGCAACACAGCCATGCACTACGCGGCCTACGGCGGCAACCGGGAGGGACTCCGCATGTGCGCCGGAGGCGGCATCGACATCAATGTCCGGAACGTGGAGGGCATCACCCCCCTGCATGCCGCAGCGGTGTTTTCGTCCATCGCCGTCATGGAGGAGATCGTCGGCCTCGGCGGCGACATCCATGCCCTCGACAGCGTCGGGATGGGCATCCTGCACTATGCGGCAGCCTACAGCGACCGCGACAAGCTGGAATGGATCCTGGAAAATGCCCCGGAGCAAAACACCCCTGCCATCAACGGCTACAGCCCGCTCGACATCGCGCGCAGCGCAGGCAACAAGGAAGGCGCCGAATTCCTCGTCAGCAAGGGCGGCAAACTCAATGCCTTCCGCTACCCTGAAATGATCGCAGCCATTGAGGCCCATCAGCATGGCGACCTGGAGAAGGCGCTCGCGGAGGGCGCCAATGTGAGCCGCCGAGGGGACAAGGACCTGCCCCTGATCCTGGCCGTGCGGGAGGGCGACCATGTCTCCGTCGAACTCCTCGTCAAGGCAGGCGCCACCGTGGATTGCCGGAGCCGCGAGGGAGAGAGCCCCTTGGACATCACCATTGCGGGAGGGCATCCGTTCACAGCGAGCGCGCTGCTCAAGGCGGGCGCTGTCGCCACCAAGGAAAACATGGGCCAATGCCTCGATCAGCTTTTGGCGAAGGGCTCGCCTCCCAGCAACGTGGTTTCCTTGGTGATCGGAATGGCAACGCGCGGGGGCTTCATCAATGTGCCCGCCGGGAAACTGATGGCAACCCCACTGCACTACGCCGCCTATCTGGGCCTGGAGGGCATGGTCGATTCCTTGCTCGCCGCTGGAGCGAATGTCAATGTCCCCGATACCTCGGGCTGGACGGCGCTGCATTGGACGGTGATGAAGCGGGACATCATGCGGTTGCACCTTGACAAGCTCCATATCGCCGAACGCCTGCTTGCCGCTGGTGCCGAGGTCAATCCCCATGGCAAGTACCCCAAGCTCTTGCCGCACAAGGATCCCTATCTCGCGAGGCGGGTGCCTGCTGGAGCGACCCCTTGGGACCTGCTCACCTACTGCCCGCCCAAGGACCTCGATCTCCTGGAGCTGCTCACCGCCAAGGGAGGCGCGACGGGCATGCATGCGGCTGACTTGTTTGAAAACGGATTGAAGCTGTTCGAGGCCAAGGAATTCCAAAGCGCGATGCTGGAATTCAACCGCGCGATTGTTGAGGATCCGACATTGCCGGAGGCTTATTATTTCCGAGCAAGGTGCCTGTCCATGACCAGCATGTATGCCGAGGTGGAGCGGGATTTGAGCAAGACATTGGAATTCATTCCCACCCATACCCATGCGCTGATCGGGCGTGCGAGGGCGAGAATCGAACTGGAGAAATACGAGGAGGCCAAGGCCGACGTGAAGCAAGCCATCGAACTCGGCTACGAACCCGGAGAGGCCTACTATTGGTTGGGGAAGATTCGCCTACGGCTCGATGACCGCAATGGCGCCTGCGCCGACTTCCGCGAATCCGGCGCCAATGGCTACCAGGATGGAGTGCAGGCGGTCTTGCTCTACTGCAAGTGAAATTCAATTAACAATGAGGGATCGCACAAGGCACGACCCTCATTGTTAATTATCAATTCCTCATTATTAATTACTTACGCGGCTTGCGGCAAGTGGTGTTTTCCTTGATCTTGACGAGTTCGTTTTCGCCGACCATCGCTTTCACTTCCTTCACGAAAGTGCTCTTGAGGGGTTCCTTGACCTCGGTGAGCGGGAAGCAGTAATCGATTTCGCCCTCGCGGCCCCATCCGACTTGCTCATACTGGAGCTTGGCACCGTTCTTCTTGCCGAAATCCACGATGTACTTGTCCAGCTTCTCCTTGGTCTTGTGGTCGATGCCGCCACCGATGCTGATGAAGGACACCGTGATGCGTTGGTTGGTGACGATGGGGTCGGGGTTGCCCTTGCGGGTGTTGTCAGTGGTGCCTTGCTCACCCGAGGTGGCTGGATCACCGGTATGGGCCGTGGCGCCGCTGTCCGCCGGCGGAGTCACATCCGTGCTGGCCGATGAATCGACAGGCTGCGGGGCGGGGGTGCTGTCCGCAGCCGCGACCTTGGTGCTGTCACCATCGGTGGTCGTGGTGGTGGTGGAATTCACACAGCCTGCCAATAGGGCGGCCGCGAGGATCATGATCGGGAATAGCTTTTTCATTGATGCAATTGTTTCGAATGAAGTAAGGAGGGGACTGGGCTCATCGCCGAGGCGCCTCAGTGCGCGAGTACCACCTTGGTCGTGACCAATTCCTTGCCGGATTGGACTTGCAGGAAGTAGAGGTCGCTCGGCAGGTCGCCCAGGTCGATGGTGTAGGGGAATGCTGCGATTGCTTCTTGGCGGATGACCGCTCCAAGCGCATTGACCACGGTGAGGTTGGCGGCGCGCTTGGCTCCGGGCAGGTCCAAGGTGAATTGGCCGGCGGAGGGGTTCGGGCTAACGGTGAGCTGCTGCGTCCACTTCGGATCGGCTGCGCCGGAAGGCAGGCTGCAACCTTGGGAGGACTGGAGGGCGAGGCGCTCATTGTTCAGTGTGGCGACCATGCGGTCCTTCTGGCCCTGGGTAAACATGTTCATGCAGTAGTCGTCCACATAGTCCATGTAGTTCATGTACATTTCGCCATCCGCGCCAGCGCCACAGGAGTTGTTGGCGTTGTAGGGGAAGGAGGGGCAGCCGTAGTTGGCATCCTCGGCGGGCTCGGTATCGGCGACCAGGTCATCCCCGCAGAAGGCATCACCCCAAATATGGCTCAGGTCGAGCCAGTGACCGATCTCATGGGTGGCGGTACGGCCGAGGTCGGAGGGCGAGGTCACCGTGCCGATGTTTCCAAATGCGGTGTAGTTGATCACCACGCCGTCATAGGCAGGATCAATGGCCAGATCCGCTGGGAAGGTCGCGTAGCCAAAGAGCTGATTGCCAAGGTCGCAGACCCAGAGATTCAGGTATTGAGTCGGATCCCAGTTGTCATGCCCGCCTGTGTTGGAGAACTTCACATCGTCGTTGTCACTGAAGGTGCCATGGGAGCTGCTGGTGCGGGTGATCCCAGAGGTCGGGTTGCCATTGGGATCGGTGGTGGCGAGGCAAAACTCGACCTCGGCGTCCGCAACGGTGGGATGAAAGGGGTGGTTGGAGAGCAAGGAATCAGAATTCAGGAGCCGGAAATCCTCGTTCAACGTCACAATCTGGGACAAAATCTGGGCGTTGGAGATGTTCTCGGTGGAATTGTTGTACACCACGTGGACCACCACAGGAATGGTAACTACGGCCTGGGTACGCTCAGTGCCGGGATGGCTGGCGATCCATGCTTGCTTGGCACCTTCGCCCGCGTCACGGCGCTCGATCATGGACGGATTCTTGGTGGCAAGGTCTTCCCAGCGGGAGTGGGAGGCGCATTTGTGGGACTGGGCCCAAGTGGAAGTGGCAGTGACTGCAACGATGGCAGCGGCGATGAAGTAATTCTTCTTGATCATTCTTGATTCCTTAATTGCTTCTGGAGGGCGGAAATGTCTCGCAGCCTCTCATGGCCTGAAAGTAGGAAAATCTCGCCTGAAGGGAGCAGGAACGGGCTGGGAAACCGAAAATTTGTCGGGAATCAGGCTCCTCTGCTGACCAATCCTTGGATCACGAGGTCGGCGAGTGCCATGATGGGCATCATGGGGTTGATGCCTGCGCTGCTGGGCATGAGACTGCCGTCGGCCACATAAAGATTGCCGAATCCCCGCACCCGGCCCTCGGTGTCGCAGGGGTGTCGGTTGGGATCGCCGCCCATCGCGCAGGTGCCCATCTGGTGCGCTGTGAACAATGCAAATTGATTGGGTCCCCATCCCCAATGCGGCATCCGCGCCAACCAATCCTCGGCGGACATTTTGGAGGCCATGACGCGGTAGGTGCGCGCTGTGGCATGTGGCAAGGTGATCGCGAGCGCTCCAGCGGCACGGTGGATTTCAAATGCCTTCCGCATCCCAGCCCAGACATGGTTGCGGTCGTAGGGATGCAAGCGGTAATCCACCACAGGGTATCCGGCCCGGTCGAGCAGGACCTTGCCCCCGAACTTGTCCCGTGTCAGGACGATGAATGCAGCGAGATTGGCGGCATGTGCCAATGACGTCTTGTGCTGAGCGGGGCTTTCCCAGGCCATGGACATCGCTCCCACACCTGCGTGAATCGGCGGCGTCTCGATCCAGAAGCCATAGTTGCCGTCCATGCGGATATGGGACTTGTTCACGGCGCTCATCATCACCCCCTTCCACGGCTCGACCTTGTGGTCATAGACCCCAGTCACGCCCACCGTGGGGTGGAAATAGAGATTTTGGCCGACGCCCGCATGGTCGATGCCGCTGCGGAGCAAAATCGCCGGAGTATGGATGCTGCCTGCCGAGAGCACCACGGTTTTCGCATGGACGCGCAGCCGCGCCAATTGCCCATTCGCTCCGCGCACCTGGGCCTCCACGCCTTGCGCCTTGCCGCCTGCGTGCAGCACCTGCCGCACATCCGCCCCCACGACCACACGCGCCCCGCGATCCGCCGCCCGCTGTATGTACGTCGCCATCGTGCCACGCTTGTTGCCGCGCCTGCATCCCAGCCCACAATAGCCGCAGCTCTCCGTCCCGGGATGCTCCGCGCAGCCCTCGACATTCCGCGCGATCACCGACACAGCCTCCCCCAACTTCTCCGACCCCCGCCAAAGCGCCTGGTTTTGCGGATTGTGGGGGCTATTCGCTTCGTTCACGCTGAACGCCTTCATCACCCGTGCCATGCTCTCGGCATACCTCCCGTCCGTCGCGGCAGGCAATCCATGCTCCTCCGCCCATTCTTGCAGCACATATTCAGGCGTATAAAAGCTCCCCGTCCAGTTGATGGTCGTGCCACCGCCGAGGCAGGAGCCCGCGAAGATGGTCACGCCGCCGTCCTTGCTTTGAAATGCCCCTTGCTTGTCATAGGTCTTGCGGATCATCTCCACCTCGTGCTCGGTGAACTGCTCCCCGCTCAGGAACGGCCCCTTTTCCAGCAGCACCACATTCCAACCCGCCTCCGCCAGCAATCCGGCAGCCAATCCGCCACCCGCGCCGCTGCCCACAATGACCACATCGCATTTCAGCTCCGTGTCATTAGCGATCTCCAGCGGCTGGATCCTCGCCCGCTCAGAAGCCTTGGAGCCCAATGCCCCTTGGTAACCGACCCGCGCCCAGGCCGGATTTTGATGGTCTTTGTGGCTGCCGTAATGCAGGAAAAGGGTGAGCTTCTTGAGCGTCCCGTAGGCCTTGCGCAGCAGGTTGATGCGGCTGCCCATCCATTTGCGCAGTATCCGCACCCTGCGATCCAATGGCAATTCGGCGAAAGCCGCCCATTTCCCGCCAAACCACCAACCTGCGATCCGGGACTCCAGAATCCCCAGCAATTGCTTGAATTCGGCCTGCTCGGAGGGCGATTGGTCGGCCATGATCTCGAGGATCTGGTCCGCGACAAGGAACTGCCCAGCATGAGAGCCCCAATAGGCGGCGTCCTCGCCTTCCGGCGCAGTCAATGACGGCACCAAGGCATCACAGGCCGCCTCCAGGGCAGCTTCTTGGGAGGGAGTGACTTGCATTCCAGCCATTTAGTCTGCGAATCTCAGCGAATACACATCGCTCAGGTAATTGCTCAGGACATTCCAGTGCCCGCCCCGGTTTTCGGAGAAATAGACATTGCCCGTGGTGCTGCCAAATGCGAGCGTGTCCCCCGTGATGTCCATGGCATGACGGTAAACGAGGTCGTAGCAATGCTCCTGTGGCAGGCCGCTGCGTTGCTGATGCCAGGTCTTGCCGCCGTCCGTGGTATGGCAGACGACGAGCGCCCGGTCAATGGCCACCCGCATGATGTCGCTGATCGCCGGAACGACCCAGGCTTCTTCCGTGTTGCGCTCGTCCGCGATGATCCCGAAGCCGAAATTGGCGGGTCCGTTGGGTTGGGTGATGTCGGTCCAGTTGGCGGCGCAGTCGGTGGTGCGGAAGATGCCGCAGTGGTTTTGCTGCCACATCACGTCGAATTGGTCGGGGTGGGCGGCGACGAGGTGCGGGTCTTGGCCGACTTCGATGCTGGGGTCAGGGAGGAAATCGGCGCGAAGGCCATGGTTGCGGGGGTGCCAAGTAAGGCCGCCGTCGCGGGTCTCGAAGGTGCCAGCCACCGAGATGCTGACGTGGACATGGTTGGCATCCGCCGGATTGACGAGGATGGAGTGGATCGCTGCGTATGTACGCCCGCCACCGAACCAGCCCTTTTGACGAGTAGGATGGTTCCAGAGCGCCTCCACGAGGTTCCAGGTCATGCCTTCATCATCGCTTTGGAAGAGGCCGCCGGGTTCCGTGCCGATGTAAAGGCGGCCAGGTTGGGAAGCGAGGCCGGGAGCGATCACCCAGATGTACTTGAGGGAGGCGGGCTTGCCCTCGTCGATTTCGCTGCCTTCCGGATACTGCGGCGCGGGCACCTCCACCCAACTGTGGCCGCGGTCCGCGCTGAAATGCAGCTTGCAGCCCCAATGACCGTGGTCGAGGCCCACCCACCATTTTCCTGAGCGGGGATCGGCCATGGCATAACTCACAGGCACGCCGAGGTGGTGCTCGCTCTCGAATTCCCAGCCGCCGACGGTGCGACGATAGACGATGAGGCCGCGCCTCGTTCCGATGAGTAGGGTGTTTTTGGACATATCAGATTGCGGAATCAACCGCCAGAAAGTGCTTGCAAGATATAGACCTCGTCCTTCGGGCCGATGGTGTCGCTCAGTTTCTCGCGATCGCCGATCATTTCGCCCCGGACGAAGACATTGACATGCTCGCGGAGACTGTTCTGGTCGTCCACGAGGTAGGCCTTGATGCCGGGATATAGGTCCTCGATGGCCTCCATCAGCTCGGCCACAGTCTCACCAGGCAATTCCACAGGAGCCAGGCTCGGGAAGAACCGCTTGAGGTTGGGAGTGAATCGAACCTGTGCCATCGCGACTGAGGGAGCAACGTGATGGGAAGGTAGGAAAATTTTCGGGATGGAATGAAGCGCGGCTCAGAACGAAAAAATGATCGGGGCCAACAGCAGGATCAGGATGATTTCAAGCATAAAAAGGAACATCAGTCCATTGCCACGGTTCGTTTTGAATACCCGCAAATTGATCAGCAGGATCGCGTTCACGGCAATGGTGGTGAAGATCAAGCCAGGCAGCATGAACTCGTCCCACCAGTAGGCATTCAGCTCGCCAGGAGTCCTGTAAATCCCGGTTTTCGCGCCGGCATTGAAAAACTTGAGGCTGTTTAAATAGATCCTGTGGATCAAAGTCCAGCACTTGACCAGCGTTGCCAGGATGGCAATGATCGCCGCGAGATTGACGTATCGGAGGAGCCTTTCCCGCGCCGGAGACAATTGGCTCACTGTTCCACGCTGGTGCTGGCCTTGGCCAGAACAGCATGGAAGGGCGCCGCCTTGTCGCCGAGGGTGGATTCACCCCAGAGTTCGACTCCGCCATCCTTGGGGGCAGCAGCCT
>JAXLVK010000001.1:0-120169 GCA_046329055.1 Bacteroidia bacterium | reverse complement strand
GCGGCGGCCAAAGCAACCAAAACCTCGTCTTGCTGGACAATGCGACCGTTTACAATGCCTCCCACTTGCTGGGCTTCTTCTCGGTGTTCAATGCCGATGCGCTTCGCGACGAGTACAAGCTCTTCAAGGGCGGCATCCCCGCGCAGTACGGCACCCGCCTGAGCAGCGTCCTGGACCTGCACATGAAGGAGGGCAACAGCAAGCAACTGCACGTCAGCGGCGGATTGGGCGCGATTTCCAGCCGGCTCACCATCGAGGGGCCGATCGCCAAGGACAAAGCCTCCTTTGTCGTATCGGGCAGGCGGACCTACGCGGACGTGTTCCTGCTCGCCTCCAAGGACGAGAACCTGCGCGCGACCAAGCTGTATTTCTACGACTTCAATGCCAAAGCCAACTGGCGCATCAGCGACAAGGACAGGCTGTTCCTGAGCGGGTATTTCGGGAGGGACGTCTTCAAGTTCCGGAAGCTCTTCTACAATGATTGGGGCAATGCGACTGGCTCACTGCGCTGGAACCACCTCTTCAGCGACAAACTCTTCAACAATACGACCCTCATTTTCAGCGACTTTTTCTACGGGTTCGAGGCCGAGACCTTCACAGGTGACCGCTTCAAATTCAGCTCCGGCATCCGCGACTATGCCCTCAAGGACGACATCACTTGGTTTGCCAGCCCCAAGAACCAAGTCCAGTTCGGGATCGACGCGACCTATCACCTTTTCAATCCCGGCGTGTTTGAGCCGCTGAATACCTCATTCCTACAGCCGCTGGACATCGATCCCGACCATGCCGTGGAGTCTGCGATCTATGCCAGCAATGAGCAGACCGTGAGCAGCCGCCTCTCCCTCGTCTATGGCTTGCGCTGGTCCCAATTCGCACAGGTCGGCCCGGGCGAGGAATACACCTACGACGACAATTTCCAGCATCGTCTCGACACCACCCAGTACAGCAACGGCGAAATCATCCAACTCTATCACGGCCTGGAGCCTCGCCTGAGTGCCCGCTACCTCGTCGGTGCCAACAGTTCCCTCAAGGCAAGCTACATGCGCACCCGGCAGTACCTGCACCTCGCCTCCAACAGCACCGCGAGCTTCCCCTGGGACATCTGGATCCCCAGCAGCCGCCACATCGCCCCGCAGATCGCGGATCAGGTGGCGGTCGGCTATTTCCAGAACTTCTGGGACAATCAGGTCGAGGGCTCGGTCGAGCTCTATTACAAGGACATGCGCAACCAGATCGACTTCAAAAACGGCGCTGAGTTGATCCTGAATCCGACTTTGGAGACCGAGATTTTGGTGGGCAAAGGCACCGCCTACGGCGCAGAATTCATGGTGCGCAAGACACGCGGCGACCTCACGGGTTGGATCAGCTACACCCTGGCAAATGCCACCCGGCAAATCAATGGCATCAACAGCGGCAATCCCTATCCCGCGAACAGCAACCGCCGCCACGACATTTCCGCCGTCGCGAGCTACCAGTTCACACCCCGCATCAACTTCGGGATGACTTGGGTCTATGCCAGCGGCCGCCCTGTGACCTACCCCGTAGGAGGCTACCGCATCGACAGCAATTTCGTCCCAGTCTATGGCCCCCGCAACGCTGAAAAGCTCCCAGACTACCACCGATTGGACATCTCCCTCACCATCGACGGCAAGCCGCACAAGGACGACGAGAAAAAGCGCCGCCTGGAGAGCTCATGGAACTTCACCTGTTACAATGCCTACGGCCGCCGGAATGCATTCTCAGTCGATTTCCGAGAGGAGCAGATCGATGATCCAGAAAATCCCGGGCAGACCCTGACCGTCCGCAAGGCTTATAAGACCTACCTCTTCCGTTGGGTTCCCTCCATCACCTGGAATTTCAAGTTTTGACATGAAAAGAAGTAGCATTCTCCCCCTGATCCTGATGATGTTGGCCGGAATGGGCTGGCTGAGTTCCTGCGAGCAAGAGATCGAACTGCAATTGGAAAATGCCGATTCCAGAGTGGTGATCGAGGGCTGGATCACCGATGATCCCGGTCCGTACCCGATCAAGGTCACCCGCACCAGTCCCTACCTGGGCGACGGCTCCGACGTCGTCGTATCTGGCGCCCTGCTGATCTTGAACGATGACCAAGGCGCGGTGGACACCCTGGTAGAGGTGCGTCCGGGCTGGTACGAGACCACGCATATCCAAGGCCAAATGCAGCACACCTACACCCTCAAGGTGACCGTGGGCGACACGACCTATACTGCTTCGAATTATTTGCCGCGGATCAACCCCATCATTGGAACCGGGTATGAGTACAATGACACCCTCATTTTCGGGGCAGGGTATTACTGTGGCCTCCTCGCATTGGAGCCGGCTGGCTTGGGAGACTTTTACCAATTCCGCTTCACCCGCAACGACACGCTCTTCAATTCGATCCAGGACCTGTTCGTGACCAATGACGACTTCGTGGACGGGCAGGTCTCTCCCTTCCTGTATCCCTATCCCTGCCAGATTGGGGACACTGTGGTGCTGGAGGTGCGCGCGATCTCAGCAGCGAGCTACGATTTCTATGTGACCGTCGCCCAGCAAGGAACGGGGGCTGGAGGCCCATTCGCCTCCGTCCCTGACAACCTTGCCACCAATTTCGACAACGGCGCATTCGGTTGGTTCGGCGCAGCCGCCACACGGAAGGACACGCTGGCCATCCAGTAATGCCGCATAGGTCCTTAGGCCCATCGCTGCGAGCGCTCAGAGCGCTCGCAGCGTTGGGGCAAGGCAGGTTCCCCGAACCTGCCACCGACCTATTTTTACGAACAATGAAATATCCGCCCGCTGAACGTCTGTGGAAAAGATAATTTTTTGTTGATAATGAGGAGATTGGGTCGAAGCGGCGGTTTCTTTTTTTCCACAGGTGCAACCAAGGCCGAAATCATGTCGTAAATTCTTCTCGTTAATTGCCGATAGCCGATCCACTGCCGCTTTGGAACCGAATTTGATACAGGTCTAGTCGCGGCGCGTTCTTTGGATGTGAAAGAAATGTTTTCTCCTGCATTGGTGACAGTGCAGGAATGGTTTCCAGAAAACACTTGGAGAAAGTAGAGTATGGCACATGTCTTAGTGGTAGGAGGCGCCGGGGTACTGGAGCAGGTATCACTCTTTCTCGCCTCCCACGACAACGTGGTGACGGTCGTTTCGCGGTCCCAAGAGGACTTTGAGCAATTGCAAGCTCAAGCGACAACGGTTTCCGGCAAAATCAATCCCATCGTGGTGGATTATCAAGAGGTCGATGGCCTTGCCATTCGGCTCAAGGAGTCCATCTTGGCTTATGGCCCGGTCACACTCGCAGTGAACTGGGTGCAAGAGCAGGTGCTCAAAGTGGTGGACATCATCGCTTCCATCCTGAACGCAACTTCCCCTGTCTGTCGATATTTCCAAATCCTGCCCGGCAAGGAGCTGGCTCGGATCAAGGAGCGCAAATACTTCGAAAGCGCATTCCGCAACCTGGAGCGCGTGCTGTACCGCATCATCGTCCTCGGCCGCAAGCGCGACAAGGAAGGCACTGCCGACCTGAGCCTGCAAGAGATCAATGATGGGGTCATCAAGGCGCTCCGAGACGATTCGAAGAATGTCTTGATCGGCACTGTGGATCCTTGGGAGCAAGTGACCGAAGAGGTCCTGGAATGAGGCATCATCGGGCTTGGCTGGTGATCCCGCTGGCGGTCGTCTTCCTGGCTGTATGGCGCATGCCTCCGAGCCCGCCGATTGACTATCCTGCCTTGAAAGTCAGGCTAGCAGCTGAGCGAGATGCCTTGTCCGAGCGGTATGCCCGTGCAGATGCAAATGGGCGAACAGCATTGATTGCCGAAGCACGAAAAACGATTCTCAAGAGCATCCGAGAGGAGATCTTTCCGGCTTGGATGGGCACTCCTTGGGATTTCAATGGCGTGACACAGACCCCGCGCTCGGGACAAATTGCCTGCGGGTACTTCGTGACGACGGTCCTGCGGGATGCCGGTGTGGATTTGGAGCGGGCGAAATTGGCGCAGCGGGCCTCCTTGAAGATCATCAAGACGCTTTGTCCCTCGGAATCCATCAAAGACTATGGCGGCATCGAGGTTCCAGAATTGGTGAAACGGATGGGAAATCTGCCCAAGGGCTTGTACATCGTAGGGTTGGACATCCATTGCGGCTTCATCGACAATGAATCACGAACGTGGTGGATTTCATCCATGCGAGCTATGGCACTCCCCGCGAGGTCGTTCATGAGAAGGCGCTGAGCTCCAAGGTGCTGGCGCAAAGCAAGCGCTTCGTCCTGGGGCAGGTGGACAATGATGCGCTGCTGGGGAAATGGCTGCGAAAGGAGCATATCCCGACTTTGTGAAGGGCCGGTGATATTTATTCAACCGCAAAGACGCAAAGGAGCGCGAAAGTATAGAACCTCATGGGCACAGGGCTTTGCGCTCTTAGCGTCTTTGCAGTTCAAATCAGAGGAAGGTCGTTCTCATTCTCCACAACCCACCGTCAGGGCGTACAACACGATTCCGGTCGCAACCGATATGTTCAAGCTGTGCTTGGTCCCAAACTGTGGGATCTCCACCGCCAGGTCCGATGCCGCGACGACCTCTGGATTCACCCCTTCGACCTCATTTCCCATCACAATGGCCCACTTTTCATCATCGGCGATCTGGAAATTCTGGAGCTGTATGCTGCTGTCCGTCTGCTCGATGCTCGCAATCTTGTAGCCTTGGGCCTTCAGGTCGCGGACAAGTTCGCACACGTCTTGCGCATGCGCCCAATCGACGGCTTCTTCGGCGCCGAGGGCGGATTTCGTGATCTCGCGGTGGGGCGGGCAAGGGGTGTAGCCGCAGAGGTAAAGCCGCTCGATGAGGAAGGCGTCGCAGTTGCGGAAGACGGCCCCGACGTTGATCATGCTTCGGATATCGTCGAGGACGACCACGATGGGGTGCTTCTCGGCGGCTTTGAAGTCTTCGATGGATTTGCGGCCTAGTTCGTCGAGTTTGAGCTTACGCATGGGGCTGGGGTTTTCGGAGGGCGAAATTAGGGGAATTTCGATTGGTTTTGACTGGTGTTTCCGTTTTCGCTGGCCGGAGGCCAGCAGTCCGATCGGCATTGGGCCAGAGGCCCCTCGCCTCTTGTTGGCCCTTCGCCTCGGGGCTGTCCGCATTTTGCTGCTTTTGTTGGGGGAGGGTGTGAATTACTGGCATTGATGTTGCTTGGGGATGGGGATAAGTTTGCACAATGAAAAAGACGTACCTCCTCGTATTCTTCGTCTTGTCTGCTGCCATTGGATTTTCCCAGGCGGCTCCCTCTTATGATCCTGTCACTTTGATGCTGGCATTCCAAAAGCAGTATGCTGGCCATGCCCGCTATTCGGGTTTGGTCAAGTGGCAGCGCCAGAATGGTGAGTCATTCGCTGGCCGCTTCGTGGTCCAGGGTGAGCGCTATCACCTGACTTGGCAAGATGCCGAGATCCGTTGCGATGGGTTTTATGAATGGGAAATCCTGCACCGCAGCAAGCGCATTAAGAAGCATTTCTACGATCCTCTCCTGGCTCCGGCGGTGGTGAATCTGTTTCGCCTTGTTCGCTTGAACCTTGAGGCTGAGGTCGTTCGTGTTGGTGGGTCGGTGGACAAGATCGCATTGGACATCGACTTCGGGAGCAGCGTGGCGCAAGGCAGCCATTACTTGTTCATCGACAAGAAGACGCTGAGCCCGACGAAACTCGTGCTCCAAGTAGATCAGGAGAGCTTCTACGAAAGCGCCGAATTCGCTGAGATCAAGATGGGTGAAGATGCCGCAAAAGGCGAATTCAGCCTGGAACCCGCCGACTGGAAAGCCAAGGGCTACAGCATCACCGACATGGCCAAGGGCGAAAGCGACGCCGTGTGGCCGGAGGAGCGGGCGTTGTTGCCCGACTGATTTCGATTGCGAATCATTTGATTGCATGATCAATTGAGCGGACACTGAGGCTATCGAAGTGTCCGCTCAATTTCTTGTTCCCTTCATTGTTCACGTAGGTTGATAATTCTTGGTTTTGGCTTCTGCCGAATGACCAGAAATTGCGTGTTTGTCAGGTACGGAATTATTGATTCATTGCGCAATTGAAGGTCAAGGAAGACGCTAAGGCGAAGGAAACGCCCTTGATGAAGCAGTACAATGCCATCAAGGCGCAGCATCCTGGGACGATCCTCTTGTTCAGGGTCGGGGATTTCTACGAAACATTCGGCGAGGATGCTGTGGTGGTCTCGGAGATTCTGGGCATCGTGCTCACCCGGCGGAACAATGGGACTGGCGACATGGAACTCGCTGGTTTCCCGCATCATAGCTTGGATACGTACTTGCCTCGATTGGTCCGCGCCGGGCAGCGGGTGGCCGTGGTGGATCAACTAGAGGATCCGAAGCAGGCGATCGGGATCGTGAAGCGTGGGGTGACCGAACTGGTGACTCCGGGTGTGGCGATCAGCGACAAGATGCTGGACAGCAAGGCGAGCAATTACCTGGCAGCGATTCATTTTCAGGGAAATGGCTTGGGATTGGCCTTCGTGGAGGTGAGCACTGGGGAGTTTTTCTGCATGAACGCGACCCCGGTGGAGGCGGAAAAGCTGGTGAATACATTGCGTCCCGCCGAGGTGCTGGTGCCACGCAAGGACCTGAAGCATTTCAAGGACTCGATCGGGGAGAAATTCTACACCACGCGGCTGGAGGACTGGGTTTATCAGTTGGACTATGCGACTGAGATCCTGACCGGGCATTTCAAGACGAATTCACTCAAGGGATTCGGGGTCGAGCGGGATACAAATGGCGTGATCGCGGCGGGGGCAATCCTGCATTATCTCCGCGAAAATCAACAGACGCAAATCGACCATATCGCCACGATTCGGCGGTTCGAGGACAGCGGCTACGTGTGGCTGGACCAATTCACGATCCGCAACCTGGAGCTGATCCACCCCAATCACCCTGACGGTAAAGCCGTCGTGGACGTGCTGGACATGACGCAGACGGCGATGGGGGCGAGGTTGCTCCGGCGCTGGCTGCTCTTCCCGCTCAAGGACCTCGGGGAAATCGAGCGGCGGCTGGACACGGTGGAGGCATTGCTCAAGGACAGCAGCAACATGCGGCAGGTGGAGGACACCTTGCGCAAATTCGGCGACCTGGAGCGGCATGTCTCCAAACTGGCGACGCGCAAGATGCAGCCCCGGGAGGCGATGATGATGCGGAACAGCCTGCGGCTCATCGGACCGCTGGTGCAGCTGTTGGGACGGTTTGGTGATCCCAATCTTTCACGCCATGCGGCGGCATTTGTCGATCTGGGAAAGGCATTGGCGATCCTGGATGAATACTTGGAGGAGGATCCCAACAATAACCTGAACACAGGCGGGGTGATCCGGTCAGGGCTGAATGCCGAACTGGACGAACTCCGCGACATCAGTGCCAATGGCAAGGACCTGCTGCTGGACATGCAGCGCCGCGAGATCGAACGCACGGGCATTTCGTCCTTGAAAATCGGATACAACAAGGTCTTCGGCTATTACCTGGAGGTCACCAACGTTCACAAGGACAAGGCGCCCGAGGGCTGGATGCGGAAGCAGACCCTGAGCAATGCCGAGCGCTACATCACCGAGGAACTCAAGGCCTACGAGGACAAAATTCTGAGCGCCGAGGACCGGATTGTGGCATTGGAGACAAGGCTGTATTCGGAGATGCTGGAGCGGCTGCAAATCTGGATCGTGGGCATTCAGAAGAACGCTGGCCTCATTGCTGAGCTGGACATCCACGTCTGCTTTGCGAATGTGGCCCTCAAGCGTGGGTACTGCAAGCCGGAGGTGGACAGCGGCGAGGTGCTGGACATCCGTGCAGGCCGTCACCCTGTCATCGAGACGAGCCTTGGCCGCGACGAAGCCTACGTGCCGAATGACGTCTATCTCGACAATGCGCAGCAGCAGATCATCATCATCACCGGCCCGAACATGGCTGGTAAGAGTGCATTGCTGCGGCAGACGGCCTTGATCGTATTGTTGGCGCAGGTGGGATGCTTCGTGCCTGCATCGAGCGCGAAAATCGGGCTGGTGGACAAGATTTTCACCCGCGTGGGTGCGAGCGACAACATCAGCAGCGGCGAGTCCACCTTCATGGTGGAGATGAATGAGACCGCGCGTATCGTCAACAATGCGACCCGCAAGAGCTTGATCCTGCTGGACGAGATCGGGCGTGGGACGAGCACGTACGATGGCGTGAGCATCGCCTGGGCACTGGTGGAGCACTTGCATGAGACGGCGCGGTGCGCGGCGAAGACATTGTTCGCGACGCATTACCATGAGCTCAATGAGATCAGCGAGAAGATGCCGCGGGTGAAGAATTACAATGTCTCCGTGAAGGAATTGGAGGGCAAGATCATCTTCATGCGCAAGCTGATCCCGGGCGGGAGCAACCACAGCTTTGGTATCCACGTCGCGGAGATGGCGGGCATGCCCAAGTCCATCGTGAAGCGCAGCAGTGACCTGTTGGGGCATTTTGAGCAAAACAAGCTGCATGACCGCGAGGTGGCGCAGGGGATAAAGTTTGCCCCGAAGCAGCCTGCTGTGCAACTGAACATGTTTGAGTTGAAGGACGCGGATACCTTGCGGATACGGGAGCTGCTCGCAGGCGTGGACATCGATCGGATGACGCCTGTGGAGGCGCTGCTGAAGCTACAGGAGATCAAGCTGGCCCTGTTGCAGGGGAAGTAAGCAGGGGATAGTTGATAGTTGATAGGGGATAGCGCCGCACTGAGCCGCTGGGCTGAGTGTCCACTGAGCCTGTCGGAGCCTTGTTGAAGTGTTGAAAGGGCGATTTGGGCATCTCGCTTTGACTCACCGCATCGATCCCTAGCTCAATTGTCCACGCAACTCAGGGTGTAGCAGCAGGTTCCGGCAATTTTCTTGTGGTGGAATGCGGCATCGTCGAGCTCTTGTTTGTAATCACTGACCTCGCTGGGCGTTCCGCAAAATTCTGAGTCGGTGACGGAGCTATCATTCATCGTGTAGCCATACTCTACAAGGTGACATGAGGTGCATTTTTCGCAAGAATAGACGCCAACGATGAGCAAAAGCAGCAAGCAGGTTCCTAGGATTGCCTTCATTTGGGGCATTTGGGTTTGTCTAAATGTACGACAAATCTGAGGCATTCGGAAGTGTGGCGGTGTCGCGATGCTTCATTTCTCGTTCTTCATGGAATTCTGACCTCGGGGCTTCCGCCTGCATTGCCATTGTCCATCCATTTCACCAACTTCCACCTATGCTCAAGCAATGGGTAGCATGGACTTTCTTTGGGGCGATCGTGGGCATGTTCACGGTTGGATGGGCCCAAATGCCGCATGTCCCGATCAGCCTTGGAAAGGCGCGTGTCTTGTCGGAGCAGGGCTTGGTGCTGCGTGAGCGGCCGGGATTCTCGGGGCGGAAGTTGCTGACGATGCCCTTCGGAGCTGAGGTTTTGGTGGTGGACACTGTCAGGGGATCGCTGGATAGCCTGCCGACCGCATTCGTATTCGACGCGTGGACGGACTCATTGCAGGGCATGTACGAGGAGAAAAGGGTGGGTTATTGGGTGAAGGCGAAGTACAATGGGCAGGTGGGGTATGCATTTGATATCTTCCTGATGCAGCGAGCGGAGCTGGAATTGGGAACTGACTCGGTTTCACTGGCCATCGCCAAGACGCTCAAGGCGCTGGGAATCAATCAGAATCTGCGGATTCTGGCCCCCGGAAGCACTTGCTTGGACAATATACATTGGGAGCCGGGCTGGACTTGGTGGGGTATGTATGAAAATGGAGGCCGGGTTTCCATCCGTCCGGTGGAGTTGCAGCGAAATATGCAGCGGATGTTGGCTGATGAGCATGTCGATCGTGCGGGGCAGCGACAAGTGACGATCTATCGTCGGATGAGCGCGACAGTGAAGCAGGCGGAGCGTCTTATGCTGATCGTGGGAAGCAAGGGGAACTTGCCGTTGCGGCCGGAGTTCAGGATTCGGTTCCCGCTTCCCTTCGATGGCGCATTGAATTACTGGCATTGGAATGAGGATGGAGGGAGGTTGGCGGCAACAGGTCTGCGCGTAGCCTGCCAGGAGGAGGGGCCATACCGTACCGTGCACTGTGAAAGCTGGATGGAGGTGAACTCGGCGCATGGACCGATTCGTTATGATGTGCCAGTGGGATTTCCGAGGGGCGAGTTGAGCCCGAACGTGGTGGCGGACATGGATGGAGACGGTGCTTTGGACGTGCTGGCGAGCTATGGAGAGGAGTGGCGGGCGACCGTGCTGTTCCTTTCAAGTCGGGCCAAGCCGGGGCAGATTTGTTATCCAGCGGCGGTCTATTGGTCGGGTTATTGCTGCTGAGGCTCGCCGTTCAGAAAAATAATTTTCCTCAAAATCAGCGAATTGGAAGGAATTTGGGCGAAAAGGCGAAAAATTTTTTGCTTCTGCTGTTGACAGAAGCCGAAAGGCGCGTATCTTTGTGTCCTCAAATGCGAGAGTAGCTCAGCTGGTAGAGCACAACCTTGCCAAGGTTGGGGTCGCGAGTTCGAATCTCGTCTCTCGCTCTAAAGTCCGCCAAGTGCGGGCTTTTTTGTTTTTGGTGATTTTGGGAAGGCAGTGATGTGGTGATCGATTAGGGGATTGCTTTTGTGGGGAGAATGCGCCGCAGCGGCATTTGGACGAATCATTGGAATCCTTAGGTTTGCAGCCATTCATCATAATCACTGAAGCGATGCGAAAACTCCTGATTAGCTTGGCTGCACTGGGCGCACTTGCCTCCTGCGAGCCCAAGGCAACCGTCACCGTGGCACCTGTGGACAATACCGCCGCGAACAAGGCCCTTCTCGAAACGTATTTCGGCCACTTCAACCGCCATGATTGGCAAAAGATGGCGGACATGTACGTGGACAAGCCTGAGATGAAGGATCCGGCCTATGGGATCAAGAACGTTTTCATGACCAAGGCCGAGATCATCCAGAAGTACCAGGAACTGCAGCAGGCGATCCCGGATGTTCATGACAGCGTTCTGGCAATGTACCCATCGGGGGACAATGTGATCGTGGAGTTCGAGTCAACGGGGACGACTCCCGACAGCACGCGGTTCACGCTGCCCATCTGCACGGTGTTCGAGATCAAGGACGGGAAAATCACCAAAGACCTGACCTACTACGACAACATGGAAGGGGAGGAGTAGGAGCGGCTGGGGCGAAGAGACAGCGGGCATTTTTCGCAAAGAATCGAATAGATGCACTGCATCGGGCCAAAAGTGCTAACTTGGCCGCGTTGCCGAGGTGGCGGAATAGGTAGACGCGCTGGACTTAAAATCCAGTTCCCCGTAAGGGGAGTACGGGTTCGATTCCCGTCCTCGGTACAATCAGCTCATAATAGATTGGACTTTTTGTTGATCGACCATCTCGATTGGATTTGAGCGGCATTCCAATCGCGCACCTGTCTCGACAGATTTTCTCCAATGGATGCTTGAGGATCGGATTGCAGACCGCCCTACTACGGCATTCAATCCAAGTCGTGTCTATCCCAGCGGAACCTGAACCGCTCCGGATTTGTGAAGGGGCATGCGTGGCAAAAGCTTTGTCAATCACTTGCCCTCCACCCGGAAAACCACGAACCTCCGGTAGCGGTCATCGTCAAAGGGTTGGGTATTGGTGACAGTTTCGATCCAGTGGGCGCGGTAGATTTTGCCGGGTACCAAGCGGTCGAGTTGGCGGTCGGGGATGCCATAGATGAGGAGGGAAACCCGATCATCAGGGTTGCCGCCTTCAAGGTGTCCGTCTAGGTGCTGTGGTTCTCCATCGATTTCATCGAAGACGAGGGAGATGATGCCGCTGTTGAAATGCCCTTCCATGGCTTTCCCGTCGGGGACGAGGACCTTCTCGGCTGGTTGGGAATGCTTGAGCAGCAGGTCTTTCTCCGCGTCGAAATAGTCTGGCAGCGGGAATTCCAACGAGAGCAAGGAATCCTTCCGGGTGAGTCCCGTGGCTTCATTTGCTTGTTGCCTTCTGAAATGCGGCCGATGGCAGGAGGACATCATACCCAGACAAAGCCCAAGGACGACAAAACCAAAGCTCCAAGTCTGGGTGGGAGGCATTCTGAAGCGGTGGGTTGGCATAGGAAACGCTGCTTTTTTGACAATGGTGAGGCCAAGATAGGCAATTCAAGGCAGACTTGCGGGCCAAGGGTAACATTGGACAGGATTGTCCGAACTCAGCCCAATCCGCCGATCTTGTAAGTCAATGAGGGCAACGACAGAAATTCATCGGAACCTAGACTCGGAGACCCACAACCAATGACGGAATACCGCATCAACACTTTTCCCAAATCGCGGATCGCGACCAATGACATCTGTGCCATCGGGGTGCAGCGGCACCATGTCGCAGCCATGATCGAGGTGGATGTTTCCGTGGCGAGGGCGGCCATTCAGCGGCAAAAAGAGGCTGGCAACTACATCTCCCTCACGGCTTGGCTCATTCAGGTCATCAGCCAGACGATCCATGAATTCGATGCCGTCGCTGCTTTTTCCCTCGGGAAGCGGAAGACGATCATTTTCAAGGATGTGAATGTGTCGATCGTGGTCGAAAAGGAGGTGCAGGGACATCAGGTGCCGATTCCGTTGATCATTGAGAAGGCCAATGAACGGAGCATCGGTTCGATCATGGAACAAATCGAGGCGGCCAAGGTCCAGAGGCTAGGCAGCGGGGACATTGTCCTGCACAGGAAGCCAAGCAGCCTCGAAAGGCTCTATTACCACCTGCCCGGGGTGCTGAGGCGGTATGTTTGGCGGTACATGCTCCGGCACCCGAAGCTGGCATTCTCCAAAATGGGCAATGTCGCCTTCACCTCGGTAGGCATGATGGGCAACGTCAATGGCTGGTTCCTGCCGATCTCGATCCACCCCATCTGCTTCGGAGTTGGCAGCATCATCAAGAAGCCTGCAGTGGTGAATGACCAAATCGAAATCCGAGAAATCCTCAACATGACCATCCTGATGGACCACGACGTCGTGGATGGCGGGACGATGGCGCGGTTCGTTGTACGGTTATCGGAACAAATCGGCACTGGGGCTGGATTGTAGAGCCGCCGGAACCAAGGTAAATCTGAGTAGTTCATCGAAAGTCTCCCAATTTGGAGCCTTGGAAGCGTTTACATTTGGTAAACAAGCGGGCTTCTTGTGACAGAATCGTGCATTTTGGGCGGGTAAACTGCACGTATTGGACTCGCCACATCATGAGGAGGACTAGCCCCGCAGCGATGGCTGCCTGCCCCTCGTTGGTGCATTCCCAGCAAAAACCAACATGGAAATCAATTCATCGCCCACAGCCGAGTCGCCTCGTACCAAGGCAGCAATGCCCCGGGCACCGCTGAAGACGAAAATCACCTGCCTGAGCAAGGCTCCGCAAGCGCTGAGCCATGCAATCGTCGATCAAATCATCGAAATGGAACGGGAGGTGTTCACCGATGCGTCACCTGAGAAGACCAAGGCGACATTGCTGGGGCAAAATGGGGACGAGGCCTGGGTGATGACGATGCAGTCCGGCGGCAAGGTCGTAGGGTACAGCTCGATCCGGATCGCGCATTATCAGGTCGGAGGGCGGATGGTCGCCTGCTGGAAGTCGCGGGCGGGTGTGCATCCTGATTTTCGTGGCCAAAACAGCACCGCGCAGTTTCCGGGGATCCTGTATTGGCGGTATCGGCTGCGGTTCCCGTTTCGGAAAATCTATGGGATGATCGGCCTGATGCACCCTTCCAGCTTCAAGCTCTTTGCGGACGGGATGCCGAGGATGTACCCCTTCCCGAAGGAGGAATTGACAGCACGTGAAACTTCGGTTTTCGAGGCGCTGTGCCAGCAAGGCGGCTACCAACGCGTTCATGGCTATGAGGCATTTGTGCTGCAAGGTGCCTCATTCACGAACATGGGACCGCTGGAGGCCAGGTATTGGAACAATTCGAACCATCCCGCCGTGCGCTATTTCCTTGGGAAAAACCCGGATTTCGGGAAGGGGAGGGGCCTGCTGACCTTTTTCCCGATCGACCTCCGCCTGATGTGGGACATGGTCGCGAAGCGGATCGGGATTGGGGCCGCCTTGAAACGGATTTGGTTGCGCTTGCATCCTCGGGCGCGTCAGCAGCAGCATGTGGCCATGCTCCAGCACATCGTCGGGCAGGATCAATTGCCAGCCGCCGCGGTCCATAAGATCGCCAGAGAGATCTGGGAGGTCACGATCCATCCGCATCAGGAACTGATCACCCATGGCCACCCGCAGCAATCAATCTACTTCCTGGTTCAGGGTTCCTTGCTAGTGCATCTTCCCACAACGCAGGGAATGCACACCGTCGATCAATTGGCGCCTGGGGCGATCGTGGGTGAAATCGGAGCGATTTTGGGGATTCCGGCCACGGCGACCGTGCAGGCGGTCGGAAAATGCAAATTGCTGCAAATGGGTCCCGGCACCATTGCCTTGTTGCGTTCCGAGGCTCCGGCACTCATGGAGCATCTCCACCGGCTGATCTCCGAGCGCATCCAAATGAACGATCAGATTTTCGCCGAAAACGCATGACCACGCCAGATGCCCCTCAAGGGATTGAAAAGCTGTATCAGGCAGGTGACGAGGTGATCGTTCAAGGTACACGGCCCGGCTGCGTCTATTGGGTGGCGGAGGGGCGATTGGAGACGCATGTGGTGGATGCCGAGGGGAATTCGAAATGGCTGGGAGAGATATCACAGGGCGAATTTTTTGGCGAAATGGCTGCCATCACTGGCAAGCCCGCCTCCGCCAATGTCCGCGCTGTGAGTGCCTGCCGATTGGTCTGCATCGCCTACGATGAGTTCTTTGCATTGATCGAGGAATCGCCTGCATGGAACCGGGAATTGTTGCGTTCGATCTCCCTGCGGGCGCAGCGCATGTACCGTCCGCCCTCGAAAAACAAGGTGCTGTGGTTGCAGCCGCTCGGCGAGGAGGTGGATGAGCGGGGATTCCTGAGTCGCCTGCAACAACTGATCGGCAGCCACGGAAGCAACATTGTCCTTGATCGAAGCGAGGTGACCGACTGGGATGCGCGGGTGCAGCATTGCCGCGAGGCCTTCGACTTCACTCTCTTGATTGGGGATCGTCATGATATAGAGTGGAACAGCTTCTGCGAGCGCGAGTCGGACAAGTGCATTTTGCTGGGGAATGGCGAAAAAAGGCCACCATTGCCCACATCACCCGGCATCCCGCAGTGGGGAAAGCCCTGCGAATTGGTATTGCTGCATCGCAGTCGGAGGGAATCCCCCAAAGGCACCGCCCAATGGCTGGATTCCGCAGATATCAGCAACCATTACCATATCGCGGCGGACCATGCGGCGGATTGGGAGCGGCTTGCGCGGTGCCTGACTGGCAATGCCATCGGCTTGGTATGCAGCGGGGGTGGGGCGAGGGGAGCGGCACATCTCGGCTTGGTGTCGGCTTTGGTCGAAGTCGGCATTCCCATTGACTATCTGATCGGTACGAGCGCCGGGGCCTTGATGACCGTCTGCCATGCGATGGCGATGCCACGGGAGGATTACTTGGGCTTCTTGGAGGAAATCAGCCGGAAGAGCCGCCGACTCACGGATTATACCTTTCCGTTCCTGTCCTTGCTGGCTGGAAAGACCTTCAATGCCATCATGGAGCGCTATGCGGGGGATTGGGCGATCGAGGACTTGTGGTTGCCGTTTGCCTGCGTGTCTTCTAGCCTCAGCACTGGCAAGGTGGTGGCGCATCGGCGGGGACCGCTGTTGCCCGCGTTGAAAGCGAGCACTGCAATCCCCGGCATTTTCGCTCCCCAGGAGTTGGAAGGCGAGATTTTGGTGGATGGCGGCCTGCTGAACAATGCCCCGACGGACATCGCGAAGCTGTTTCCTGCTGGCAAATTGATCTTGAGCGACATGTCCAAGTGGTCTCCCATCCATTTCAAGGGCAAGTTTCCCGACACCTCTTCCGGTTGGCGGTTGCTGTTCAGGTACCTCAATCCGTTCCACTCAGCCCGTTTCCGCCCCATCCTTCCAGCGATCATCCTGAAAAGCTATGAATTGAGTGCCTTGCATTTGCAGGAGGAAAAGCTGCTGAACCATCCGCCTGATCTCACCATCCGCATCCCGGTGCATGAGTTCGGGACACTGGATTTCCATGCTGTGCGGCGGATTTGGGACTTGGGCTATGCGATGGGATTGGAGCAGGGGGCGGCTTGGAAGGCTCGGCTCAGTGTGTGAATCGTGAGGCCAAGCCGGATCGTGTTCGTCGCCGATGAACCCAAGCTGATGGAAGTTTCTCCAATCGAGGCTGCAAGACCGGAATCATTGCACCGATGCATGGTACCCCACACTGCCATTGAAAAAACTGTCAATTTTGCCACTAATGCAGATCTTCAATGTCGGGGACAAAGCCATCAACCTGTATCTTCTTGTGAGCGAGACGCATCGGTTGCTTGTGGATGCAGGATTTCCGGGGACGATCCATCACCTCGGGAGGGAGATGCGGAAAACAGGATTTCGGTTGAGCGATATCGATTACCTGATGGTCACGCATTTTCATGTGGACCATGCTGGGGCTGTGCAGGAACTCAAGGATCAGGGACTGAGATTCATTCTCTTTGATGCGCAGCGGGATGCGATTGCGCCCATGGAGACCATTATCGGAGGAAAATGGCCCTACACTCATCTGCGTCATCAGGACAACCTTGGGAAAAGGGTGGAGGAATCACGATCCTTTCTCAAATCGATTGGATTCGGGGGCGAGGTGGTCGCGACGCCGGGGCATACGGACGACAGCCTGAGCCTGGTGCTGGATTCCGGGGAGTGTTTCACGGGCGACCTTTATGCTGAAAGCCTCTTGACAGAAGCTGAAACCCAGCAACAGGAATCATGGAATCTCCTGAAATCCAAGGGGATTTCCCAGGTATTCCCTGGGCACGGAAATCCCTATTGGATCCAGTGATTCCATGAATTCCACTTTCAGTGGCTCCAGTGGCTGGTGGCCCATCACCTGACAGGCATCGGTTGTATCGGGGCATTTGCCCTCAGTTTGATCGCAGTCTTGCTTTCCAAATTGAAGAGGTGGTGGCGTTGCATGGCGCGAGGGACGATCATGCCATGGCGCCTGAAATTCTCGATCATGATCGTATTGATCAGGCATTCAAAGACATAATCTTTCTCGTATGTCGGAAAATGTGAGAAGCATTGCTTGATCAGCGCCGATATCGGATGGTTCAAGCCGGGCATTCCGTTGATGTCGAAAACCTTGAGGATTCCATCGGCATCGAGCCTGCCATCAATGCGGGTGACGCCAACCACGCCCAGAAGGTCCACGATCTTTGGCAGGGTTTCTTCCAATTGTTGCAGGATAGCGCGATCCTCGATGATGACTTGGCGCTCATTTTCGGCTGGCAACTTGTAATGTTTTTCGCCAAAGACCTCCATGGAGCAATCCATCCCCAGGACGTAGTTGAAGCTGGGGAGGATGATGATCTCGTCGTCGAGTTGGATGTAGCCACAGGTGATGTCGTGCGTGGGAAGGAATTCTTCTACAATCACATTGCCATGGGGATAGGCTTCTGCAATCGCGTGGATGGCCCACATCGCCTCATCCAGATTTTCGACTTTGGTCACCCCCTGTGATCGGCTTTCCTTGGTGGGTTTCACGACGAGTGGGAAAGGGAGTCCAGTTTCCGCGAGTTTGGCACGAACATCGCCCAAGTTACCGTTCTGGAAGACGGTGAATCCCGGAACCGGAATTCCTGCCCCTGAGAGTCGGCGCTGGCAGCTGTCCTTTTCTAGCAGTAGGTTCAAGGTTTCCAAGCTGGACCCGACCATCGGCAAATCCATTCTTTCAATTTGTTCGACCAGGCCCACTTCTCCGCCGCTGCCGTCGTTGACCCAATAGGCATTCGCCCAGACGAGGGTGCCCTCGGGAACTCCATCCAATACGGATTGCAGTTCGGCAGGTGAATTCACTTCGATGGCATCGACTACACAGCCGCCTTTTTCTAGTACTTCGATCACTGTGGATTGACTTTGTGGGGAGGTCATCCACCCGTTGAGCCAATGTCCTTGGCTGTTAATGAATAAGATTTTCATGGAGTAATTGGTTGATTCTGAAAAGGATCAAGGAAATGAATTGAGGCGTGTATGATTCAGTAGGATACGCCGGCCGCGACTGCGTCTCGGATCAAATCTCCATCCTTGAAGGCCGTCAAGCGGTTGCCAAAAGATTTGGGTGGGACGCCCCCCTCCAACAGCATGCGTTCGATGGTCTTTTCGAACAGAGTTCGGTTGATTTTGGAGTCCAAGGCGACCATACGGAATATGATGGTGGTGCGGCGCTGGATGGGCCCGTTGTCCAGCAAGGGGCGGCTGCGGTGCCAGGTATGGCGGTTGAAGAGCAGGGCATCGCCTAGGTCCAGGCTGCATTCTTGCTTGACGCTCTCCAGGTAGATTTTGTCATATTCTCCAACCCATTCGGAAGGGAATTGTGCACGGTAGGCTTGCTCATATACTGCTCCCTTTTCCTTCAGGGCTTTGTCAGCAAGCTGGTAATGAGCCCATTGTTTCAACCGTTGCTTGCCGCTGAAGTCAGTTTGGTGTGCCCATGACATGCCTCCATGCTGCTTGTTCACATCGATCGGCGTCAAGGGAAGCCACAGGGTATGCGCGGGGGAGTCGATGTCCACGAACGAGAAGCTGTATTCATCGAAGTGCCAGTCGAAACCGCCTTTTTTCCCGGCCTCTAGTTCCAGAATCGCCACCTGCGTGATCGCCATCTCGTGGCCCGTCAGCTGGGCAAGCACGGGGAGGAAGGCCTGGGTAAGGTGCTTGAAGAGTTCGTCCCGATTGGCGAATTCATTGGAGAACCTGTCAAATGCCTGGATCACCCCATCAGGCTGGTCCTCTTGTTTGACATTCCGGTTCACGGAATTCCTGAGGTCATGGATGAGCGTTGGATCAAACATTTTCCTGATCGGGAAAATGCCATTCTGTTGATAGAGTGCGGAATCGGCGGGAGTGAAGCTGATGTCCTGGGTCAGCAGTGGGGAAGGAGGACAAACTGTGTACAACATGTCGGTAGTTGATGAAGGGTAAATAGCGTTAGAGGGACCTCCGACAGTTTCAGGTGTATCGGGGTTGGAACCCATCGATGCGCCTGGTCTCTCGGTCTTTCATTCCGGGGACAAATCAAGGCCAAGGCCAGTTGGACGGCTTGCACGATCGTATCAATTGCTGTGCAAATCGTCTCATGTGCGATTCAGGGCGAATTGGAGGGTTTTTGTGAGGCCAATTGCTGATGCATCTCAAATTTTGGGGGCCGCTGCCTTCAACGATGCAGATCCGTTCAATTCCCTCGATGGAGGGGCATCTGCATGGAATTGTCCCGAATCCCTTCTACTTTCGCCCCTAGCTATGTACATCGTTTACATCATTCTCGGAAGTTTGGCAGGCTTGATCGGCATCGTGCTGATCGGCGCATTGTTCGTCAAGAAAGGCTACCACATTCAACGTGAGGTGATCATCGACCGTCCCGTGGACGTGGTCTATGATTACCTCCGCCACCTGAAAAACCAGGACCAATTCAGTGTCTGGGTGATGAAGGACCCGAACAAGAAGCAGGATTTCAGAGGAACGGACGGCACAGTGGGCTTCGTTTATGCCTGGGATGGCAACAAAGAATCCGGCGCTGGCGAGCAGGAAATCAAGGGCCTCACCCCCAACAAGCGGATTGACACCGAGGTCCGGTTTGTGCGCCCGATGGCCGCCGTGGCGCAGACGCCATTCACGCTGGAGGCCAAGGGTAGCAACCAAACCCGTGTGACTTGGGCGATGGAGAGCGCGATGAAGTATCCCATGAACTTCGTGATGCTGTTCCTGGACTTCGATAAGTTGCTGGGCAAGGACATGGTGACGAGCCTGAACACGCTCAAGGGCATTCTGGAGAAATAACAGGAAGCCCCAAAAGCAACTCAGCCGGGCAAGCCCGGCTGAGTCAAAAATCCAAACGAATTCTCAAAAGGCCTTCAAATCATTGGCGCAGGACCTTGACGGTCTGCCGCTGTCCATCCGGGCTGTCCACCACCACGAAGTAGGCACCTGCCGGATGCACGCTCAGGTCCAGTTCGCAGGTACCGGAATCCATCACCTTCACGGTGACCACGCGACCCATCATGTCCATGGCTTGGACGGTGCATGGCCTGGTCGGGAGTCCCTGGACGATGCGCACGGAGATCCTGCCAGTGGTCGGGTTGGGGGAAACGGCAACTTGCATGGGGCCCTCGGCGGCATCGCCTGTCACCTCGGCTTCCTTGGAGGTGGTGGGCGTCACACAGTCACTGATGTACGCTGTGAATACCGAGCCCGCCTCAGCACTGAATCCCGGCATCAGCGTCACGCTCGCTCCAGCGCGCATCGATACACGGCTGCCGTTTTGGGCAACGACCGTGCTGTTGTTGGTGCTGATGGTGGAGGTGGCGAGGTGCCGGGCGAGGATTTCATTGGCGTAGGTCTCATTGGGCAGCAACAGGTTGGAATCCGTCATCCGGAAGTTGCGGACCTGCTGTCCCGTTTCGTTGATGCGGCGGTAATTCTCGTACTGCCCGGCGACACCGACGGGAATGCCGCCATAGGTCACGTTGGGGTTGCTGAAATACTGTACGCGGCAACCGGTGGGTGGATTGCAGGAGCCGCCGACCGCCATGATGGTCCGGTTGTTGTTGGCGGCTGTGGAGAAGACGTAGCCACGCGCATAAGTCGGTGCGGCGGCATGGTTGTCGTGCCTTGCGCCTTGGACGTGACCCATCTCGTGGGCAAATGTGAACCGACCGCCGATCATGTACTGCGTGCTGATGATGCAAAAGGCATTTCCAGCATTCAGGACATTGGGATCCACCGGGACACCGTAGGCAATGCCGTAGAATCCCTGGGCGGTGTTGGTGGCCTGCGAGCGCACCATCACCACGATGTCCGCTTGGTACAGGTTCCGCAAGGTGGGGACGGCGGACAGCAAACCTGCTCCGGTGCTCAGGTTGATGAGGTCGGAGGGGTAGCTGGAGGTCACGCCGTAGGCCGTGGCGGTGGTGTTGGCGGTGGTTTCCACGTAGGATGTGCGCTCCACGCGGGCCATCTCCATGCGGTAATTGATCTGGCTGTTGAGGTAGGCGAGGTTCGTCTCATCCTGCAACATCCGCGCTGCTAGCTCCAATGCCATCGAGATTTCGGGCTCGGCCTGGGCCGTCACGATCCACAGCACCCGCATCAGGCAGGCGTCGTCCACCATTTCGATGCGCTCGGTCGAAAATTTGCCGGGCCCCTTGATGGGCGTTCCCAGTTCCATTTTTTCGAGTCCACATACCCCCTGATCGATGCTGTTTTTGTAAGCGACCAGTAAGTGGTAATCCCTACGCAGCGGCACGATCAGCATGGGGACATTGCCCATGTAGAATTTGCTCGCGAGCTGCCTGCCGATGACCGTGAAGAAGACCCCGGTCTCGTCCGAGAGCTTGCCAAACCAGCTGAAATCATCCGGCGAGGCATCGTGCATTTCACGCAATTCCTCGGTGGCGACAGTGGCCGTCTGGTGGTAGGAGAGGGAAAACCGGGAGGATTTGAAAGCAGAGAAATCCACCTTCACGACCGTGATCTCGGCCACCTCAGGGTTGTTGCGGAAGTTCTGGAGCGCCTTTTCCTCGGCATTGGAGAGTGGCCCCACCTCGGCGAGGTCGGTCTCCCGGTACAGGCTACGCTGCGCGTAGGCGAGCACATGTCCCATCAAGAGACATAGGCCCATCATGATAACCTTTCTCATGGGATGGATCATTTTGAGCTGTCATTGATATGGGACTCGAGCTCAGCGATGCGCTTGTTTTGCTCGATGATGTAGAGGGTGAGTTCCTCGATTTTCTCCATCTGCTTGGCGAGCATCTTTTCGACTTCGATGCCACCATTGTCCACGAGGGATTGAGCGGAGGGGACATTGGGGAGGTGGTCATTCGCTTGGATGAAGGACTCGACTTCTTCCAAGGGCATGAGCTTGTAGTCGTCCGAGAAGACGTAGTCGGCCCAGTTGGCGGTGCCCACGAGCGCGATTTTGCACTTTTCGGTGAGGATGCCGCCCTGAACATAAAGTTTGTAGGTGCCAGGTAGGGTGACGGTTGCCGGATCACCAATCAGTGCATTGCCATTCACGGTCAACTTGGCGGTCGCATTGTTGGTGGAAATGCCGACGTTGCCGGTGGCGCCATCAATGCGAATCCCATTGTTGGAGTGCGCCCAGGGTGCGATCACGAGGCCATTTGCAGGGGCATTGCCAGCAGTGTTGTTGTCCCAAAAGATCGCATTGTCATGCAAGAGCGGCAGGTAATTGTAGGCTCCTGCGAATGGTGCATCTACCATGAAAAAGGTTGTGTAGTTGTTGTTCCTGAGTGTCGCCACCCTGCCATTCGCTGCCGAAGTTGTCGTGACTTCAAACTTGTCAGCAGGACTTGCGGTACCAATACCTACGTTGCCGTTGGAGAGCATCGTGGTCCGAACCAATCCGCCGAGCGTGAAGTTGATCTGCGCATTGTTGTTGGCTACCAGTCCCATGTTGTTGGTGGAGGTGATGGTGTGGTAGGCACCGGGTGTGGCAATGGACAGGTAGTTGTTGTTGGAGGCGAGGTTCGTGACCCGGATTTCGTCGCGCACATCCAAGTCAGCCTGTGGGTTGGGCTGGTTGATCCCGACATTGGTATTGGTGTTGGGGGTATTGGGACCGATGGGGCCGCCTGTACTCCAAGTCACTTGCGCATACACGGAAGTGCAGCAGAATGCCGCCAAGAAGCAGCCAGTTAGGAACAATTGCTTTTTCATAATCTCTCAATATGATGTTTAAGTAGTGACATATCGGAAAATATCTCCCTGCCCGACCCGCCGGAGCTGGATCGGCAATTGATGGAAATCCCTTGCGCCATCCCCGCAGGGATGCGCTGATTGGGGCCGGACGTTTCTCGGTTTCCGGCCCATTTGGGCGCGCTAGGCCCCTTCAGAACAGCCCATTGTCCTCCCGTACGCCCAAAAGGGGCATGATCGGGAACTCAGAACAAAGTGGCGGTCGATCAAGGCAACGACACCCTTGCATCACCGGTGAATCGACAAGCAAATCCCGGCGACCTGGCATCAGTCGAAGCGCGAAAACAAAACTAGAACGTGTGGTCCTCTGATGAATTACGATGCCAAGGTGGTTAAAATCGGATAAGCTGTCAAGATGATTTCGGGCAATATCCAACATGTGGGAAATCATCCCCTGAGAATCACCGAAATGAAATTTTGATGTGGTTACGGAGACGCCTTTTTCTGGCTATCCTTTGCGATTCAAATGCCATTCTGTCTTGCCGGACAACCGCTGAATCCTGCAACAAAGTCTATTTTTGCGGTATTAGAAGAACCAAATGGATAAGAGGAGTCCTGGATCACCACAATTGCCCAAGTCTCTGCACGAGGTGCTGTCCGCCATGGGGGAGAAGCAGCGGCGTGTTTTCGGGCAGTACCTGAATTTTGAACCGTTCAATTCCTTACAGCGACTCACACAGCTGCACGAGCTGATCCAAAGCCACTTTTTCGCGAAGAGCAGCCCGAAACAAAGCTGGGACGATGCCCTGAAACAGGCTGGCATCAATGTGCAACAGCTGGACAAGCTCTTGAGCTACTTGCAGTTGCGGCTGGATCAGTTCCTGGCCATGCAGCAGCTGTCGCAGTCCCCGCACCGCTTCCTGAGCTATACCCTGGAGGCCTACAATGCCCTCAAGGTGGACGCTGGCACGCGTGAGAAGAAGCTCCGGCAGATCAGGAAGCGGATTTCCGGCGAGCCACAATCAACGGAGCAGTTGCAGCAGCTGATCAACTTGGAACTGTTTGCCATCCCGATCAGGATCGAGACCCATGCGCGGGAGGAGGGGAGCTACTATGCGGAGCTGAACCGGCTCATCGACGAAAGCGCTCTGGTGACCGAGCTAAAGGCCTGCTGCGCATCGATCAATGAGTCGCGTATGCGGAAATTGCCCTCGCCGGATGCACGGATACGTCAGCTGCGGGAACGCCTGACCGCCTATCCGGGAAGCCTGCCGGAAATAGGGCTGGCCTACCGGGCCATTTTTGAACTGCAGCTGAGTGGTCCGGAGGGTGTGGAGCATTATTCTGGCGCCCTGGACCTGTTGACGGCGAATGCCCAACTCATCGACCGAATGGACCTCTGGGACCTGTTTGGTTACCTGCTCAATCTCTGTCTCCCACGGTTGGATGGGGCAGTGCCGGGCTATGCCCCCTTGGTCGCTCAGATTTACGACCAACTCATGGCGCTGGACCTGCTGGCGCTGGATGGGCAGTTGCAGCCGCGGATGTTCAAAAATGTCGTCTCCATCCATTGCAGGCAGGGCAACTACGACATTTGCCGCCGGTTCATCCGCGACTATGGGAGCCTGCTTCCGAAGGAGGAGCGGGAGGTGCTACCGCAGCATTGTCTGGGGTTGGTGCAATTCTATGAGGGGCAGTTCCGGCAGGCGGCAGATTCCTTCCGGCAGGTCATTCAGGCCAATCCCGAGGACCATTTTTGGGGATTGGAGAGCCGTAGCATGCTGTTGAAGGCCTCTTTTCATCTCTACGATGAGCTGGGGCCGGATGAGCTGGATGAGCTGATGCGGCTAGTGGATGCCTTCAAGATGTATGTGCGCCGCCATAGCCAATTGGATGCCTACAACCGGAAGTGCTACCTGAATTTCATCAAATTTTTCAATCAACTGCTCAAAACGCGGGAGGGGCTTGGGGATCAGTCGCGTCCATCGCTGTTGCGGGCCGTGGAGCTGGAAAAAATGGTGACGAACAAAGCCTGGCTTTTGAAAGTTTTGGCGGAAAAAGGATAAGATTCTTGTTGGCTTGAATGTTCATTTTGAAGGATTTTGGACGGATTTTGTGACAAAATCGCATTTTGGCGGAAGGAAAAAAACGGAAAAATCGTTATCGACAAATTGATGAATGGTTCGGATAATTGTTCCCGAGTCACATACATCAATTAGAGAATTTCAACAATGAAACCATCCAGAACTGTCCAAGGGCTAGCCTTGCTTTTGCCGCTGTGCTGCCTATTCCTCTCATCCTGCCAGGGGATCCATCCATTGGAGGAAATCGACGAGGGAGTGACCCTCCAAGCCCGTGAACCCGGCGGGCCTCCCATCGATCCGGCCCCTTATCGCTATGATGTGCTAGCAAGCTATGCCGCTGACAATCATGGCTATGACTTCGCAGTGGTGCTGCAACGCACGAGCAGTTGCCTTGCGAGCTTCTCCCCCAATGGCCCCGGCCCACTGCGCCATTCCCGGGTCAGCCTCTCCTTTCCGAGCCACCCCAATGATCCCGACCGGGTCACCATTGATGAATTCGAGTCGATCATCGCATATGACCCCGTCGCATTGACGCCACAGGCCGTTTACAATGGTACTGATCCTGGTGAAGTGGTACTGGAAGGGGATGCCATCGTCTGCTTCAAATGGCTCGAAGGGCATGACCGCGAACCCCCACTGTTTTCGCGCATCGAGGCAGGTGGCATCTGCATCTTGGGTGTGATCACCGAACCACTTTCATGTCCCTGGTGCCCTGACCACAAGGATGGCGTGACGCCGTTGGTCATTGCGCCACCGAGACATCCCTGATCGCAAGGCGTTTCGCTTTCGCTGATCAGCATTTCGCATCGACATCTTATTCAACGATCAATTCATGAAAACGCACAAAATTCTGAGAACCAATTGGTTGCTATTCCTTGCTTGTTTCCTGTTTCTCTCTGGCTGTCAGGGGATAGACCCCGTGAGTGAAGCCAGCAGTGGGCCATCATTGCAGGGCATGGAGAAGCCGCCCATGCACTTAGGAGGAGGGCCCTGCCCCTTGGACCAATTCAATTCGATCTACACTGTGGGGGCTACCTATGTCACGCCGATCACTGGTTACGACTTCGCCATCGAGTTGGTCGCACTGGACAGTTGTCGGGCTGTGTTCGATGACCCCATGCATTGCACTATCCGCCATGGACAGATCAACTTCAGTTTTCCGGATGATGTCAACGATCCGTACTACGTCAATCTGAATGAGTTTGAGGACATTGTAGCCTACGACTACGATCATCCCAATGTCAAAACCATTTGGGAAGGGCTCAGCGAGAGTGGGTTGACAGTGGAAGGGAACTCCGTGTTGCATTTCAAATGGCATCAAGGTGCTGCCCATGTTCTGCCGGCGCGGGAGCGTCTCTCAACGGGGGCATCTGCATCCTGGGGGTCATCACGGAGCCTTGCCCGCAGTGTCCGCAAAAGAACCGGCCGCTCGTGCCCTTCATCCGGAGGCCAAGGCACCTGTAATAAACAGGAACCCGCCCGAATACTTGCTTCCTTGTCTTAAGGGAAAGCCATCGCCTTGGTCAATAGACCAAGGTGAGTGAGGGACTCATTGCTGTCAATTCCTTGATCAACAGGTCATTGATGCTCCTTTCCTACATACGTATTTCAACCACCAATCTTTTGATAAAAATGAAAAAGACAATTTTTGCCGCATTCCTTTTCTTGCTTTTGGCTACTGGAGCTACCAAGGCGCAGAGTCAGTTCCAGCCTGTGGAAGGCCCCATTCATGGTGGCGGTCTGCAAGGCCAATTGAACCAAGCCATCACCTTCCAGGGTGTGGTCACGGTGGATGGCAACGAAGTCCTCGTGGTGAGCCTCACCGGCGAGACCTTCAGCCTGAACAATGGCCATGGCCTGCTCCAAGGCAACCAAATCAACATCGGCGAGGTGATTTGGGTGACCAAGGCAAGCGGACAGGATTTCAATAGCTCCCGTTCCAACAAGGAGAAGGGTTGATCCCAACGTCTAGGCGCGACCGTCGAGGATTTTTGTCTCCTAGGGGATGAACCCCGGCGGTCGCGCAACGGACCAGAACAGCCGATCAAATGAAGCCTAGTCCTTCGTGGCAGAAACAGGCATGATTGCTTGTGGCGATGGCAATTCAGACAGGCACTTTACAAGCTTTTGCTATCAACAGTCGCGATTCGCAGGCGAGCCATTGTCTGTGGACCGCATAGGTTTCCAATTTTTTCAAATTACCAATTCAACTTATGAAAAACTCACTGATCTGCAGTGCATTGCTACTGCTTGCCATGGTGGCGCATGCCCAGTCGGGCAGACAAGGCACCCCGCCTTCCTCCACAAGTGTAAACCAACAAGCTGGCGCGGCATGGTACCGCGGTGGTAACGTTGGTGCCCACCCAACTGGGCCCATCACCGGGGACAACACATTCGGCACCCGCTGGAATTCCCCGATCTATACCATCACCGACACCATCAGCCGCATGAAACTGAACGGGACGCTGACCACCGGGCAGTATTCCATCAATGCCTACAATGCCTCCCATGGCGTGAATACCTCCGGCTATCTATTGCTCGGAAGCAACTCCACGGTCACGCCCATTTCGAACAAGAACATTTACTCCGATATGGGGGCGTTTTCCCTGCTCCACCTGAATGGTCCGCGGCCAGGCGAGCTCTCCTACCGCCCATGGATGCAGACAGGCGTGACATTCACCGATGCAGGTGACTTGGGCTATGTCGGACTCAGGTTTGGCAATGGTCTCGGTTCTGGCAATGTCGTCTCCGAAATGGTCGTTGCTTGGGGAAATGACTCGATCGACGCCCTTGGCGGCCCGGATGACATGGTGTTCCGGTTCATGGGGGCGCCGCCTAGCTCCGACCACAGCACCACGCCCAGCACGAATGTGAACACCTCACGGGACTACGACGGCAAGCAAATCGCCCGTTTCTCCGCCAATGGCAATGTCGGCATCGGTCCGAGCTATACCCAACTCGTCGCCAGCCAGCCCACGCACCGCCTGGATGTGGAGGGCAACGCCCGCCTGCGGAATGTGCCTGGCAGCAATGCCCCGGAGTACATCATGCTCGGCAATGTCCAGTCCAGCAACCCTGCCGACATTGAGTTCCAGCGCCTTGCCCTGCCCGGCAACAGCAACATGTTCCTCAGTGGCAACGGCACATGGCAGGCAATCTCCTCAGGCGGCGGGGCCATCAACGGCGCCCACAACGGCGCGTCTGTCAGCGGATCTGGCAATTCCATGGTCGCATTTGGCCAGAGTTACAGCCAGTCGGGCACCAATCCCGCCGCGCTGCAAGACTCCCGCTACGTCCCAATGAATGACAATAACATCTACTTCACCAACAATCCCACGAACCCCCTGAGCAACACCGGATTCAACAAAGTCGCCATCGGAACGGACAACCCGAATCTGGTCGGCAAGTTGAATGTGTATTCCCAGAACTCCGGTGAAGGAACGGCCCTTTCCCTGACCAACGTCGCAACGACCGGGGCCTCAGGCACCGAAATTCGCGTGAATGGCGTCACCCCGACCACCGGCTTGAACAATTGGGGAGAGCGCATCAATGTCTCCGGTTCGCTCTCCAGCAACCAAGGCACGGAATACATCATCAGCGGAGGCAACGAGGCGATCGGCGTCACGATCGACGCCACGGGCGGCACCAATGGCCTCGGCCTCCGCGCCACCGCCTCCGGCTCCAGCACGGGAACCGTGACAGGCGTCCTCGGCAGTGGCCAGCGGCGGCAACATCAACTATGGAGTGCGCGCCCAGGCCCCAACGACCCCAAATAGCTATGCCGGATCCTTCCTTGGCAACGTGGAAGTTGTCGGGACTGGCACCGCAAATGCTTGGCTCACCAGCTCCGACCGCCGCTACAAGCAGGACATCAAGGGGCTCGAATCCGTCAATGAGAAGCTCGAAAAGCTGAATGGCTACACCTACTCGATGCGGACGGACGAGTTCAAGGACAAGAATTTCGCAACCGCCCAACAGATTGGCTTGATCGCGCAAGAGGTGCAGGAAGTCTTCCCCCAACTTGTTCACGAGGATGGAAAGGGCTATCTCGCGGTGAATTATGATGGCATGGTGCCTGTCCTGTTGGAAGCCCTCAAGGAGCAACAGCAGCAGATCGATGCCCTCAAGTCCCAAGTTGCGGCACTGAGCTTGAATCCCGGCGCAACGAATGGTCAGGTGATCGACCTTTCGAATGTCAAGGCGATCGTATTGGATCAGAATGCCCCGAATCCATTTGCGGAGCAGACCGTCATCCATTACGCATTGCCCACTGAGGTCCGCATCGCGAAGATGCTCTTCCATGATGGCAGCGGCAACCTCGTGCAATCGGTGGACATCACGGACCGTGGCAATGGCAGGCTCATCGTCTATGGCACCCGGCTCGCGGCAGGGGCTTATACCTACAGCCTGATGGCCGATGGCAAGATCGTGGACACCAAGGTGATGGTGAAGCAATAAGCTCGTCCATTTGGTAGGAGCAAAGTGCTCAATCATGAACCCATGGGGCTGGATCATCCGGCTTCATGGGTTCTGTGATTGAGGGAGGTGGATGTGATGGGGGACATATTCCGCCTATTCATTGGATGTGCAACTGAGCCTTCTCAACGGCATGGGCTGAATTGCTATGGATTGTGCGGCATTGCAAAATAATTGAGTTTGGTGGCTCTGTAATTTGTTAAAATGATTAGCTTTGCAAGCATGAATCCAGCAATCTTTCAAGCACGACAATTGGATGCAGCGCACCACATCTGGATTTCCAGGCCACAGGCAGAGCTTGCCCGAGCGGGGGATGGATTTTCGGAGCTGTGGAACGCGCATCCGGACATTTTCCATAAGGTGAAGTTCATGGGCAAGGAGGTGGACACGCCACGTTGGCAGCAGGCTTATGGGAAAAACTACCGCTACACTGGCTCGCAGAACAATGCCCTCCCCATCCCGGAAATCTTGCAACCCTATTTGGACTGGGCGAAGAAGGAGGTCGATCCCCGATTGAACGGCTTGCTGCTCAATTGGTATGACGGGAAAAAGGGGCACTACATCGGAGCGCACCGGGACGATACGCGCGACCTGATCCAAGGCAGCCCAGTCGTGACGATCTCAGTGGGGGAGCAGCGCACCTTTAGGCTCCGGCCTTGGAAGCAAAAGGGCATGAAGGACTTTCCCGTAGGAAATGGTCAAGTGATCGTGGTCCCGTGGGAGACCAATGAGACTTGGACACACGAGGTGCCCCATTTCGCGGAGAATATTGGTCGTAGGATTTCAGTGACCCTGAGGGCCTATTCCTGAGCGGCAGGGAGTCTCAAGTGCTCCAAGCGTCGTTCACCCAGGCGATGAGGTAGAACTTGCCCTCATGCTTCCGGAACACAAGCCGGGCGGATCCCCATTCGAAGGAGCCTTTTCCTCGTCAGCCGGAGCCCAATAGGCCTCAACGAACAGCGCACCGGGATAGACCTCTGCGATGTTGTTGATCGTGGTGCCGCCGCCGATGGTTTCGTTGAATGCGAGTTTGCCTCCGACATAATCCTTGCTGTGCGCGAATTCTTGGAAATAGTTCGCCACCGTCAGCTTGATTGGCTCACCCATGGGATCCGATGTGCCCCACAGCACCTTGTCTTTTCCATGCGTTTCAACCTGATCCTTGAATTCGGTGGCGGTGAAGTGCTTGTGCTCCTTGGTGTCCACGTAGGTGTAGGGCGAAAACCGGATTCCCTCAGTGGGATGAATGTAGGGAACCAATTCGGCGTATTTGGCTTGGGCGGAGAGGTTGAGGATTTCCTGCGCTAGGCGGATCAGCGCCACAGAATCCGGCTCGGCGGGAGGCGTGGTATCGGCCACGGCGACTGTGTCATTCGTAGGCGTGGCAGTGCTCACGGTTTTGTCCTTGCAACCCACTGCGAATAGCAGCAGTCCGAGCAGGATGAGGGAGAAATAATTCTGACGCATGTCGTGCATTTCAGGTTGGGTTTTCAAATCTAGTCAGACTCGGATTGAAATGCTCGTGGACGGCCAAATTCCTCGCGAAAATTCTGGTACGGAATTGGACAAAGCATCAGCGGTATGTTTTCAGGCGCAATGGTCTGTTTTTGAATCAATTAAAGAAAAATTTGGTATGAAAACGCTGCTTACTTTATCGATTTGGATGGTCGTTTTCGCGGGTTTGGGATGCGCTCAGGCGCCGCAAATGACAATGCGTGAACTGCGGATCGACGACCGCAAGGTGAAGGACCTGGCATCGGATGATCAAGGGTACCTGGTGTTGAGCTATTCCGAGCGGGAGGGCCATGGCGAAAGCCCCTATGGAGACATGTACACACCCTCCCTGATGCGTTTTGACCGGAAATTGAACCTGGTTTGGGATGTATCCCTGCCGGAGACGATCATGCCGGAATACAAGGCGATCGCGTCTGCCGAGGGTGTATGCTACATGGTCGGCAACCACAGTGACATAGTCGCGAAAAAGTGCGTTGGGCTGTTGACAAAATTGGACAGTGAGGGGAGGGTGCTGAGTACGAAGGAATACGCCACGGCAGGGTATAACTCTACGGAGATATCTGGCCTGAGAACACTGCCGGACGGGGAGTTGCTCCTGCTCATGGATGTGTACCGGACGTATGGGTCGGCGGGGACGCCTTGCATCGCACGAGTGGATCGCATGGGGCGGATCTTGTGGCAGAAAGTGCTGGAGCCGGGCATGGCATACGCCCTTGTGGCCCAGGCCATGGTGCTTCGGGATGGCGGCCTCTTGGTGGCATGTAAGGTGATGCCCACCCGTGAGGATCTCAAAAACGCGAAAAGCGTCTATTCCTTGACGAGGCTGAACCTCAATACGGGACATTTGGAGTGGACGCGGAGGATGCCGGAATTGAACGGCCTCCAACAAATCCTGGAGGAGCCGGATGGCAATTTGATTGGGGTATGCAGCCGTGAAGGTGAGTTGACTCGAACCGCACAAATCATCCGAATGCGGAACGATGGCACTGCTCCGCAGGTGCTCTATCGAGGAGGAGAAGGCGATGGCCTTGTGGACTACCTCGCCAAGGTGGACACCGACCCGAAAGGCGTTTTCACGGGAGTGGGCTATGTCGATCGGAACACCCACCGGTTCATGAAAATGCAGACGGATGGCCGCGTGCTGTGGGAGCATGAAGTCAAGCAGGCGATGCTCATGGATTCTGATGTGAGGCCTTCCGGCACCATGATGATGGCGTTTCAGCATCGGTTGGTGTTGGTGGAGTAGGAGGGAGGAGAAGTTCATCGGGGCGCAAGTCTGTTCGGGGGCTGCGCCCCGATGCTTTTTTGGCTTCTATGAAGGGATGGATTCCTTGCCGGGCACTGCGCAGGTCGAACTCATTCGCAGAGTCAATTTGCCGATTGGCGATCTGTTGTTAACTTGTGCCATCATTAACCAAATCAATAAGTTGTATGAATCCATTTGATAAGGACAGTTCTCAACAAGGCGCCGGAGGCGGCATTTCACAGTATGGCATCGATATGCTCGCAGGAGCTGCGAGATGGGCGCGTTTCCTCGCCATCGTCGGTTTCATCATGTGCGGGCTCATGGTCCTGGGTGGCATGATCGTGATGATGGCAGGCGGCACCATGCCGAGGCGTTCCTTCGGTGATCCCGACATCCCTGCGTTCGTGCTGGGGCTATACTACTGCATCGCCGCCTTGATCTACTTTTTCCCCACACTGCAATTGAACAATTTCGCTTCCCGCACGCTCAATGCGATCGTCACCAACAACCAAGCGACACTGGAGTCGGGCTTTGAAAGCCTCAGGAATATGTTCCGACTCACTGGCATCTATACCATCGTCGGCATCGGGCTCATGGTGGTTGCTGTGTTTTTGACTTTTGCAGCGATGGGAATGCGGTGAGCCTGCAGCCGAGCAACCTTCCCTCCATGCGGTTGATTGCCAGTGCGCAGGGCCTCGCCCAGTGTCGTGGCCGCGTCAAATGACACAGTACGTCATCTGCGTAACCGGGGACGGATTTTTGCACTTGCGATTGCCACGGAATCTCCTAACTTTGAAGAAAATACTAATAGTATAATATGCGTACCAAATCCCTCCCTCTTATCCTCCTGCTCTTTGCAGTGGTGGTGGCTGGTTGTGCAGACCGCACAGTTCGCTCTTACACCGCAAACATTCCCGAATACCAGGACATCGACACTTGGCGCACCGCTCCCATTACATTTGGGGCTGCTCAAGAACTGAAGAACCCCGGTAAGATCTACGTCTATGGCAACCTGTTGCTTGTGGGCGAACAAATGAAAGGTGTGCACTTCTTCAACAATGCAGACCCCTCCAATCCTGTGAACCTCGGCTTCCTCCCCGTCACTGCAAACGTGGACATGGCTGTTCGCGAGAACGTCCTCTACCTCGACAGCTACAGGGATTTGCTTGCATTTGACATCTCCAACCCCAGCAACCCCACGCTGCTTTCCCGCACCGAGGACGCTCTGGAGTTTGACCGTTGGGAAGAGTTCGCTTGCCTCCCCGGCTTTGACATGAGCTATCCCTTTGCCGTGGTCGATCCCAACGAGGGCATCGTGACCGGCTGGCATGTGGGCACCGTCACCACGGAAGGCTTCATGGACATGTCCAACGTGCGCATGATCGTCTCCAACAATGACTTCCGCGGCGGCACTGGCACCGGCAAGACCGGCTCTGCCACCAACATGACTCCTGTCGGCATCGCAGGCTCCACTGCCCGCTTCGCCATCAGCGACAACTACCTCTACGCACTCAGCTCCTCTGAAATCCGCACCTTTGACCTGACCAGTGGCGTGAGCCGCCTCGGCACCACGGACATCTCTTGGGGCGCCAATGCTGAAACTATCTTCCTCTCGGACGACCTGATGTTCATCGGCTCCAACACCGGCATGCTCATCTACAGCATCTCCAATCCTAGCAACCCGAGCTACCTCTCCTTCTATGACCATGGCACCGGATGCGATCCCGTGGTTGTGCAGGGCGACCGCGCTTACCTCACCCTCGCCACTGGCAGAACCTGCGGCGGCTGGATGAACATCCTGGAAGTGGTGGACATCTCCAACCCCAGCATGCCCATGTCCATGTACACCTACAACATGAACAGCCCCCGCGGCCTGGGTGTGGATGAGAACCTCATCTTCCTCTGCGATGGTGATGCTGGTCTCAAAGTTTTCGACAAGACTGACGAAAGCTCCATCGACCGCCACATGATTGACCAATTCACTGGCATCGTCGCCAATGACGTCATTCCGCTCGGCAGCACCCTGCTGATGACCAGCGCCAATGGCATCTACCAATATGACTACACGGATGTCCGCAACATCCACCAAGTGAGCATGATTCCGATCGGGAACTGATGCACGCTTAACATGAAAAAATATCTCATTCTGGGCCTAGTGACCATCTTCGGGTGGTCACTAGGACTTTCACAGGACATGATTCGGCTGCAGGATGGTAGCTGGATCACTGCCAAAGTCATCACCAACATCGTCGGTGATAGTCTTCGGTATCAAGATGAAGCAGGCAAAATCCATGCACTACCTGCATCCGATTTTCGTCGGGTGGTGGAATACAAACGCCGGAAACCCTTCGTTCACCCGCAGCACGGCTACATGTTCAAGGTGGAGTTTAGGGCGTCCATTGGGGATTTCTTTGCCTCCTCTGTCGGCCCAGGGCTGCGTATCACCAATGCCTGGCAACTGAACGAGAAGTGGATCACCGGACTCGGTGTGGGTATGGAAGAGCTGAACTTCCATCACCATGCGCCAGTGAACTTGGAGCTGATGCGCCTGTTTCGCCCGACCAAGGGCACCGCTTACCTGTCGGGACAACTCGGCTACGCGATCCCCATTGGTGATGGCTATTGGGACGGGGCAGGGGACTGGTGGAATAAACCCTTCGGACATCATTGGGGTGGCCCGACGGCTTGTGCTCAGTTTGGCTACTTCAACATGAAAACCAAGCACATCGGGGTCAATGCCAGTGTCGGTTTTCGGGCTCAGTACATGTACAGCAAATACGATGGACAGATTGTGGGCGAGGAACTGCTGATGGTTCCGAAGACGGAGCGGCTCCTGGTTGGGGTGATTCAGACAGAGTTGGGGATCACTTTGCGGTGATGGGATTCTGGCTGGGATTCTGCTGGTCATTGTAGGGAAATCCTGCGATGTTTGCCACAAATTGGACAATCATGAGAAACACTATTTTGTGGCTCACAACAATCATTCTCTTTTCGGGAGCTTCCTATGGGCAATCGGATGTGGACTACTTTGTCGTCGGAGCCGATACGACCTTCTGTACAAAATTGTACTTCCGGCAGTTCAGCGAGCGGCACCTGAAGGAGATCCGCTACTAGGACTTGCAGGGGAAAGAAGTGGTCATCTTTGGGAAGAAGGAGACTCCTGACGTGAGTTCTTTTTATATCAAGGGGAAATTCATCGACAAGACCCCCTATATGCCCGGGGGGCGAAAGGGCAATTTCCGGTACGATCTAAGGAATGTGGACGGGGTGATCAAGGTCTATCATGACCCGAATGTCATCCGGCACTTGGACACGACCTACTCGCCCATCTTGAAGCAAACCATTGTCAGAGCGAGTTCCACTAGCGTAGGGGGAACGTATCGATTCTTTCTCCAATTGCCAGATGGCAGCTACCACAAAGTGGTTCGTCCAAAGGTACGCTATCGGTTCATCGCGCTGTACTTGAATAAATGCGACGAATTTGCAGAAGCATTTGATTGGAAAATGAACGCCGATCCAGAACGGTTCATGAATGCTGTGCGGCTCTACAACAGCCTCTGCGGCAAATGATTTGCTTCAAATTCAGTTTCGCGCCAAGCGACCCGGCGTGACTCCCACGATCTTCTTGAAAGCCCGGACGAAGTAATTCGGGTCGGTGAACCCGGTTGCGTAGCAGGCTTCCTTCACGCTGATGCCTTCCTGTTGCAGGAGCAAGCGCGCATGGGTGATGCGTTCTTGCAGGACAAACTGCTTCGGTGATATGCCAAATGCCGTGGTGAATTCCCGGTAGAGCTGCGATTTGCTCATCCCGGCGACCTTGCAGAGCTGTGCGACATTGATGTCACCGCAGAGGTTGCGGTGGATGAATTGCAGCATCGCCGAAAATGGCTCGGCCCCCTTGGTGGTATCGAACTGCCGGAGGCTGCGGAGCTGCTGCTCCTGCACGAGGCTCAGCACAAGCTCCTTCAATGCCAAGTCCGCAAAGGTATCCTTGCGTGGGTGTCCGCTCGTCGCGACCTTGAGGAGGCGCTCAGTGATGCGGGCGATGCTCTCTGTATTCGGCAGGTGAGCGTCGAGGATGTCGAGTCGTAGGGGAGCGGCCAAGGCGTGGTTGCCTTGGGACTCGTTCAGGTAATCGAGTTGGGTTTGGAGATAGGCATCCTCGATCACCAGCGCGGTGCATTGCGAGGGGGTGTCCGGCTGTGCATCCGGAAAGTCGATCCGCATGAGGGTGTCGCGTGGACAGATCACCGTTTCCCCCGGCACGTAGTCGAAATCCTTGAACCCATCGAGGTGCATCACCTTGCGCCCACGGAGCATTGAGGTCACTGTGAACCCGCTGAACCTTAAATGAAAGTCCTCCGCAGGTCGCAGGGTCTGGTAAACATTCAGCTCGCAGCGGTCCATGGTGTATGCTGACCGGTGTTCTACCTCCGATTGCAGTTGCCGCCATGAAACCAGCGGTATGGGCGTGATGCGAGTACCTACCATGCTCTGCGCCAATCTTTACCTGAATTTAAGCAATTCCCGGAGCATTGATCCAGTTTGGGAAATTTGTGCTGTCAATTGGGAATTCCGTGCAGTCCCTTTCGTGACGGACTAGCCAATTTCGATTCCATCAAAAAACAGCAACGTTATGGCAACACTGGTTTCTTCTGAAGTCAACACATTCCCCGGCACCGAAATCCGCTTCAAGGAGCGCTATGGCAACTTCATCGGCGGCAAGTTCGTGGAGCCTGTGGATGGCAACTATTTTGAGAACATCTCGCCGATCACTGGCAAGGTGTTCACCTACGCTGCGCGCTCCGGTGCAGCCGACATCGAACTGGCGCTGGACGCGGCCCATGCGGCATTCGCGAGCTGGAGCAAGACCTCCGTGGCATCCCGCTCCAACCTCCTCCTCAAAATCGCGCAGATCATGGAGGACAACCTCGAATACCTCGCCACCATCGAGACCATCGACAATGGCAAAGCCATTCGTGAGACCCTCGCAGCCGACCTGCCGCTCTGCATCGACCACTTCCGCTACTTCGCAGGCGTGATCCGCGCTGAAGAGGGCGGCATTTCCGAGCACGATGAAACCACGGTCAGCATCAACCTCCACGAGCCCATTGGTGTGGTTGGTCAGATCATTCCTTGGAACTTCCCACTGCTCATGGCTTCTTGGAAGATCGCTCCGGCGCTCGCCGCTGGTTGTACCGTGGTCGTGAAGCCAGCTGAACAAACCCCGACCTCGATCATCGCTTGGATGGAACTCATCGCCGACGTCCTGCCCGCCGGTGTGGTCAACGTCGTGACCGGATTTGGACCTGAGGCTGGAAAGCCCCTCGCGACAAGCCCCCGCGTGTCCAAGGTCGCCTTTACGGGTGAGACCACCACAGGCCGCCTCATCATGCAATACGCTTCCGAAAACCTGATCCCCGTGACCATGGAACTCGGTGGCAAAAGCCCGAATATCTTCTTCAAGAGCGTCGCCGATGCGGACGATGCATTCTTCGACAAGGCGATCGAAGGCGCAGTGCTGTTTGCATTGAACCAAGGAGAGGTCTGCACTTGCCCCAGCCGCATCCTGGTCCATGAGGACATCGCCGACAAGTTCCTGGAGCGCGTGGTCGCCCGCACCAAGGCCATCAAGATGGGCAACCCCTTGGATCGCAGCGTGATGATGGGTGCGCAAGCCTCCGAGGACCAGTACAAGAAGATTCTGAGCTACATCGACATCGGCAAGCAGGAAGGCGCTCAATTGCTCTGTGGCGGCGCTTCAGCAGGCTTGAACAGCGGCCTCGAAGGTGGCTACTACATCCAGCCGACCATCTTCAAGGGCCACAACAAGATGCGCATCTTCCAAGAGGAAATCTTCGGGCCGGTGGTGTCTGTGACCACGTTCAAAACCACAGAAGAAGCACTCGCCATCGCCAACGACACGCTCTACGGCCTCGGCGCTGGTGTGTGGACCCGCGATGCGCATGAACTCTACCAAGTTCCCCGCGCCATCCAAGCAGGTCGCGTCTGGGTGAACTGCTACCATGCCTACCCGGCACACGCTCCCTTCGGTGGCTACAAGAAATCCGGCTTCGGCCGTGAGACCCACAAGATGATGCTGGCCCATTACCGCCAGACGAAGAACATGCTCATCAGCTACAGCAAGGACAAGCTGGGCTTCTTCTGAGAATGGGGATGTCCCCCATGTCATGTCGAGCGAAGCCGAGAACTGCGAAGCACATCATGAGTGCCGCTGAAAACGGACGATGACGAGTACATCCGGCGTGAACAGTAACACGCTTGCTGTGTGCGCTAGATGTCTCGGCTACGGCCTCCGGCCTCCGCTCGACATGACGATTTCCTCTTCCTCACATAAAAATCTCGGGCCTGGCTTGCTGGGCCCGAGTTGTTCGTCCTCAATTCTTCAATGACATGGAAAATACCACCACCATTCCCCGTATCGTGGCCACGCCGGAGGCCCTGGATTTGATCGATGAATTGAGAAGCAAGCATGGCCCCCTCATGTTTCATCAAAGCGGAGGCTGCTGTGACGGCTCGCAGCCGATGTGTTTCGCCAAGGGCGAGTTCCGCGTGGGATACAGCGACGTCTGCCTCGGCCTTGTGGACGGCATCGAGTTCTGGATGAGCAAGGACCAATTCGCTTATTGGAAACATACGCAGCTCATCTTGGACGTCACCAATGGCCGCGGATCGAGCTTTTCATTGGAGATTCCGCTCGGGAAGCGGTTTTTCATCCGGTCACGGGTGTTCACGGACGAGGAGATGCTGCATCTGGAGGAGTTGCGGTTTTTGGTGGATTGAGCGAGGAAAATGCGGGCTTGATGTCATCCTCAGCGGGGACTGATTGGCCCGAAGTCGCTGCATTTGAGTGGTTTGAGAGCAGCCTGCCGCTTGCAGATCATGCCACAGCCTGTAACCGCCAATGGGGAATAAAAGGCCCTGTAGGTCTTGTCATTCCTCAAGTATGGGAATAGTATTGCCTCAACGAATTTTCATCAATATTAATCCTATACAAAATGAAAAGATTGTTTGTTTATTGTCTGATGGCCCTGAGTATGTGGGCAGTGGCTGCACCTGTTGCCCAAGCCGAATCCACCATTGAAGCGGTCTGCTCGATGGATCCCAACAAGGCGGTCTGGGTATTGAACCAGGCTGCTGCTCCGATGTCCGCGATTGCGGGTTACACCATCACTTCCGGCGACCTCATCGACGCCTATTTCGCAAGTGAGGCGACCATCACCGATGCCGGGTTGACGAGCGACTACGAGCAAATCTGGGAGGTGAAGTACGGAGGCATCACCCTCTGTGTCATTGAGAACATTTGATCAGTGGACGAAAGTGAAGCTTGGCCGGGGAACCTGTGTTCTCCGGCCATTTTGTTGGGTCCGTTTTGGAAGCGAGGTGCCGTTGAAAATGAACCGGCAATGGGTAACTTGGAGCATGTCCTGTTGTAATTGGGAGAGCCGGTCGGCAATTCGTATTTGTGGCGCCTGTTTGGGGATCATTTTCCTGCTGGGCATCGCACTTACATTGTCCGCGCAGCAACCTCTCCATTACAACATCAATACCGACCATGGGCTGCCCAGCAACGAGGTTTTCGAGATCGACCAGGACAGCTTCGGGCATGTATGGATTGGCTGCAATACAGGTCTGTACCGTTACGACGGGGTGCGCTTCAAGCGGTACAGCAGCCGATTCGAAACAAGCCGGGCCATGACCATGATGCGGATCGATCGGCAGAGCCGGGTATGGTGCGGCAATGTCTCCGGACAATATTTTGTTCAGGATGGCGATAGCCTGCGGCTCATTTTCAACCATGATGCCAGCGCCCGGTACGAACACGTCACGGTAGGTAGCGATGGAGACCTGTTGGTCATACGGCCCGGCAGGATAATGCGCATCGGCTGGGATGGGAGGGAGTCTCGCAGATGGAAGGAGGATTGGCCTTGGGAGACCTCGGGATTTGTCTCGGATTTTTGCTGGCGAGGGGATGAGGCCTTCATGTTGCTTTCTACAGGAGGAGCGATGAGGTACCGCCTGTCCACTTCGCGGCTGGATTCGATCCAATTGCCCGCGAATTTTCAATCTGCTGGAGCCGGAGGATTTGCAATCAAGGGTGATGCGGCTGTCTATGCCAAATACCTCCGGCCTGTTGAGGGTGGAACCGCCCTCTTGGAATTGGAAGGGAATCGGTTTCGAGAAATTTATGCGGAGCAGGTGCCTGTCGAGGGTTGGCTGCGAATCATGCCCATCGCGCCTGAGAGGGTCTGGATTTGCACGCAGTCGGGCGCCAAGGAGTTGCGAAAGGTCGGGGATGCGTGGCAGGTAGGGGAGACGATGATCCCTGAGGCGCAGGTAAGCGCGGTCATGGCGGACCACGAGGGGAATATGTGGTTCTCTTCCATCAACAAGGGACTCTTCCTTGTGCCCTCCGCAGGCGTGAAGCGGTTCGGGAAACCTGGGGATCCGCTTTGGGATGCCAATGTCACGGCCCTCTGCACCATGCAGGATGGGGCAGTCCTCGTGGGAAATTCTCAGGGTCAGGTCTATGCGATCGATACACAATCCGATGAAGCCAGGCTGGTGCTGGATATCAGTCCCAAGGCTCGGGCGGTAAAGCGGATCAGGAGAGTGGGCTGTCTGCTCATATCCTGCGTGCGGAAAACTCCTTCTTGGATTGGCCTGGAGGCAGGAATCGGCCCTATCACGATGGAGGTGCCAGGGACGGTCTCGTGGATGGAGACACCGTGCGGCTTATTGGTTCGCAGATGGGGCTAAGCGGTCCTGTAAAGGGGTGGAAATCATTGCCCCCAAGAAATGGCAATCGCAATGTTGGTGGGAGGGCGGTGGATCAAGAGCTGGGGAGCGGTTTGGTTTATTGGGGCTTTAACGATGGCCTGTTTGTGCGCCGCGACACTGGCTATCAGGCGGTGCTGGCCGATGGGCGGCCCATCATCGCCTATGCCTTGGCGCCCACCGTGGATGGGATATGGGCGGCGACGCTCACGCAGGGGCTGGTATTGTGTCGGGATGGAAAGGTGGTGCGGGTCATGGATGAGCGTCAAGGCTTGCCGGATCAGGCGATTCGGACTTTGATTGCCCATGATAGCCTGCTCATCTTCGGAACGGACCAATTTCTCTGCCGTCTGGACCTGACCACGAATGCCTTGGGCAAAATCTCACGCTCCTCAGGATTCAACCCGACGGACATCAATCAGATGACGGTGGCTGGAGAACGGATTTGGGTGGGGACCACCACGGGAATCGTGTATTTGCCGCTGGACTTCGGGGAAGAAGATGGAGTGCCTGCGCCGCCCGTGCGGATCGGCAAGGTACAGGTGGGAGACAAGGAATGGCCACTGGGTGAGGATCTCGACCTGCCTGCGGGCCATGCGCCGCTACACGTCACTTTCGAGGGCGTGAGTTTCAACAGCAGGGGAGGATTTTCCTTCTCCTACCGCATTCCTTCCATGGATTCCACATGGCTGACGACATCCGCTGCCGCCAACGAAGTGATCTTTACCGCTTTGCCAGCCGGCGAGCATGAGCTGGAGGTGGTGACCGTGGATGAGCAAGGGCGACGGTCCGATCGGCCAGCAGTTTTGCGGTTCTGGGTTGCTTCCCCAGTCTTTCTGCGGCCTTGGTTCATCATCTTGATGGCATTGATCCTGGTGGGCATCACCATCGGGATCGTGCAATGGCGCAACCAAATACAGCGGCGCAAAGATCGCCTCCAATACGCGATGGTCGCCTCGCAGCTCACGGCCTTGAAGGCACAGATGAACCCGCATTTCCTATTCAATTCGCTGAATTCCATCCAGGACCTGGTGCTGAGCAAGGACATCCGCAACAGCAACCTCTACCTGAGCAAGTTCAGCACGCTCATGCGGAGGGTGCTCTCGGCCTCTGGGCAAGATTGGGTGACGATCGGAGATGAGGTGGAGATGCTGCAACTTTATCTGGAGCTCGAGCAACTGCGGTTTGGGGACGATTTCAGTTTTGAAGTGCGCGTGGATGGCTCGGAGGATGCGACGGAGGCGCAGATTCCCACGATGGTCCTGCAGCCGTTTGTGGAGAATGCCATCAAGCACGGCCTCCTCCACAAGCGCGGCAGCAAGCGGCTGGATGTTCGATTTGAGGTGAGCGAATCTGGCGCAGTGGTCAGCATTACCGACAATGGCGTCGGACGCAAGCGCAGCGCGGAGATCAAGGCACGGTCTAGCAAGCCCATTCATCAGAGCTTCAGCACCTCCGCCACGAACAAACGACTGGACCTGATTCGGCAGATGCACGGGCCAAACGTGAGCCTGAACATTGAGGATTTGGAGGAAAATGGCGAGGCTGCGGGGACGCGGGTCGTATTGCGGCTACCAGTGGGATAAAAAAACGCGGCCCCGCTTTCGCAGGGCCGCTACAGGGATTTCCCCCAAAGAAACTACTACTCCTTGATCACTTGCCCGTGGCAATGCCTTCACTGGCAAGTAGCCTGTAGGTATAGACACCTGGAGACAGAGAGGACAGAATCCACGGTTTGGATGCCATTCCCCATGGGCACCGCGATGATGCGCTCACCCAGGAGGTTGAAAAGCTGGAATTCCCGTTGACGTGACTTGGCTCGCGTCAACGGTGAAAGCAGTCGTGGGCAGGGTTGGGATAGATGGAGACAGCACTGAGCTGATGCGGATCGATCGCCACGATGGTGACCGTGGTGCAGGCGCTCGTGTCGGTGCGGACAAGGCTCACGACGCAGGCATAGTTCCCGCTCACGGTCAGGGTGTAGTCCTGGGAGGTCGCGCCGCTGATGGGCTGGTTGCCGTTGTTGCAATCGATCCACTGGTAGATCGCACCGGCTTGGGCGACGGTGAGGGTATTGGCATTTTGGCTGACCGTCACTGTGGGGACGCTGGTGCCGACGGTGACGCTGACTTGGCCACACATGCCAGGGCTGGTGATGCAGCCGCCCTCGCCACGGACATAGTAGGTTTCGCTGGCGGTCGGGCTGATGGGGAGGGTGTCGCCTTGGCCCACTGCCGTGCCGCCGCAGCTGCCTGTGTACCATTGCCAGTAGGCTGCGCCACCGAGGTCGGGGAGGTTCGCGACATAAGCCTTCGTGGAACTGCCGATGCAGATGTTGGTGTTGAGGGCTTGCGGATTGGGGAGGTCAGGTGGGGTGCAGACATAGGGGGTGGCGATGAGGACAAATGCGTCCTCGCTGCCATTGCTGCTGACAATAAGGGGAGAGCCGACGCCGAAATCCATGTTGCCGCTGAGGACTTGCCTGTGATGGCGAGCGTGCCACAGAGTTCATGGTGAGGGCTTGGCCATGGTCGGGGTAGGGGGAGCCGAAGCAATTGTGCCCAGTGTATGCACCAGTGGAGTCCAGCGCCAGCACAAACATGTCCGTGGATCCGAGGGAGGTATTGCTCAGGGTGCCTGTGCCCGGGTCCCAGTCCACAGTGTTGCTGAATTTGCCCACAGCGTAGCCCTTGCCATTGGGGTGACCGAGGATGTCCCTGCCCTCGTCTTCGCCTGTGCCGCCAAATGTCTTGGTGAATCCAAAGCTGCCATCTGCACGGAGGCGGGTGTAGAGGATGTCCGTCATGCCAGCGGAGGTATGGTTGTCCGTCCCTGCTGTGGGATCGAGGTCCGCCGTGCCCAGGAAGAACCCGGTGATCCAAACATGACCCAAGGCATCTGCTGAGACAGCGGTATAGTTGTCATTGGCGGAGCCGCCTGCCCGCATTGCTGCATTGAAGCTCAGGTCCAGGGTGTCGAGGTAAAGGACGAAGGCATCAAAGTTGCCCGCTGAGGTCAGGGTATTGGTTCCTGCACCTGGGTCGAAGTCAACTGAACCCCAGAACTGACCGACCACGACCACCTCTGAGCCACGCATTGCCAGCGCGTTCCCGATGTCATTGCTGGGACCTGCCACAGCAGCAGCGCCTGCGAAACTGCCATCTGACCGGAGTTTCCATACAAATACATTTTGGAAGAGGCCTGTGCCAGGGAGGTTGTAGGTGCCGGACCCGGGATCGAAATCCGACGTCTCATTGTAATAGCCCACTACGTAAACTGTGCCGTCGGCGCTGACCTTGATGTCGATGCCCTCGTCATTCGTACTTCCGCCCGCGCGCTTCACCCATTGGTAAACACCTGCTGGCGAGTATTTTGCGACAAAAATGTCCAGCCCTCCTGCGCTTGTGGCATTGTCTGACAGGCCTCCGGCTGGATTGAAGTCCGCCGTCCCCCCAAAGGAACCTGTCACGTACAGGTTCCCGGCAGCATCTGTTGCCACGGAATTGACCCTCTCGCTTGAGTTGCCGCCGAGTTTGCCTGACCACTGGTACGCCCCTGTCTGGTCCAGTCTGGAAATGAACCCGTCTGAGGAGCCACTGCTCACGGTCAATGCCGTTCCTGCTCCCGGGTTGAGGTCAGCAGTGCCTTGGAATTGTCCCCCGTAGAAGATGGTACCTGGGGCGTCATAGGCGATCGCCAAACCATGGTCATTTCCTTGGCTGCCGACGCAGCCGCCGTACACCGTCGAGATGGCTGGAACCTGAGCCATTGCGTTGGAAAAGGTGGCGGTGAGGCAGAAAGCAAAGAGTAGTAATTTCGATTTCATTTTCATTTCAATCAATGAGTGAGGTTGATGAGGCAAAGGTTGGACCTCCCGCCTCCAATCGGATGTGGCAGTTCACGAGTAGTCGGTTTGGGTTCATGAAGCGTTGACCGCGCTTTGCTTTTGAATCTGTCTGATTTTCAGGTAATTCCGCTGCGATGCGTCAAGCACCTGGATTCCATAACGGTTCATGAATCCAAATCCGCACTTCATGAATCGTCAACGGCGGATTGCTGGGAAGGCTTTACTTTTGATGGCAATACAATTCAGTATTCCGCCTATGGACCAGCAGGAGATCAAAGCCATCATCATTGACGACGAGGAGCGCGCCCGCAACTCATTGGCGACTCTGCTGAGGGAGTTTTGCCCAGATGTGACAGTGCTCGCGATGGCTGCGAACGTCCCAGAGGGCGTGCTGCAGATCAACAAGCTGCGCCCCGACCTGGTGTTCCTGGACATCGAGATGCCGGATTACAATGGCTTCGAACTGCTCGGCTTTTTCAGGGAAGTGGACTTCGAATTCATCTTCGTGACGGCTTACAATGAGTATGCCTTGCGTGCATTCGAAGTCGCGGCGGTGGACTATCTGCTCAAGCCTGTGGAGATCGGGCTACTGCAGGCGGCGGTGGACAAGGCGCGGAAACGCCGCTTCGCGAACACGATGCAACAGCGGATCGAGGTCCTCAAAGAGGCCTTTGGCGGTGATGAACTCCGGCGCATCGCGCTGAGCCTGAGCGATGGTATGGTCTTCGTCGAGGTGGCGGACATCGAATTGCTGGAGGCGGATGGCGCCTATACCAAGGTGGTGCAACGCGACGGGACTTCTATCCTGGTCTCCAAAAAGCTCAAGGTCTTCGAGGACCTGCTCCTGCACCGCATCAACTTCGCCCGGCCGCACCGCAGCTACATCGTGAACCTGAACCGCATCCGTAGGTACAACCGTGGCGAAAGCCTCCTCCTCATGGACAATGGCACCTCGATCCCCATCGCCCGGGACAAGAAACAGGAATTCGACGCCTTGTTGAAGGACAGGAAAATTGCATTGTAGGTAGAACCGCCAGCTACTTTCTGCCCTCAAGGCATCGAGTGCAAGTGCTCCCGGATCGTCTCCAAATAGACCGATTCCAATGTCCTGCCTTGCTGCTTTGCAGTGACCCAGAGGCGGATTTCCACCAGACCGAGGATGAGCACGGCGGCGGGAACCTGCTCGGCCAGTCGCTGCAATTCGCTGGCGAGATTGTCCAGGTGCGGCCGCAGATCGGCTCCCGGCTCCAGGTGCATCGCCAATTCCAGGAACTTGAAGATGGAGAACTCAAAGGCGAGCACGTCCGAGTACTTGTGGAAATGTCGCTTGCCCGCGCGGGTCAGGTATTCATTCAAGCTGAAATTGCCCATTTCGTATTGTAGAATGGCTTGGAGGACCAGGGCGAAGTCGCGGATGTCCTTGCGTGCCTGCCGATTGGGGAGATTGAGGATGCGTTGCAGGAAGCGGTTCGCCTGCGTGTGACGGCCCATGATGAACTCGGCGATGGCCATGTTGTGGAGGAAGGGCAGGACTTGCGCCTCCGAAAGGTGCTGCCCCTGCTGCAGTAGCCATCGGTCGATTTGGGAGATGATGTCCTTGGCGGATTCGAGGTTGCCGGTGTTGAGGGCGGGAGTGAGCTGATTGTGGAAGAGCATCCGCTGGTAATCCCGGGCGACCTCGGGTGCCAATTGCTGGAAGTCAGGGACGAGGGCGAGGAAGGAGCGGGCTTGCTCCCAGTCCATCCTGGAGTAGAAGCATGCGCTCTGAAAGTAATTGCAGATGGTGAGCAGCAGCGGAGCCTGGTCCATGAGCCATTCAGGATGCGATTGCCATTCCTGCAGGAGGGTTGCGTAGCGTTCCACAGCGGCCATGGGCTTGCGCTCGATCCAATCCTTGATGCCGAGGACATTGGTGGCGAGGGCGCGTTCGGGGTAGCGGCCATAGGAGGCGAACCTTTCCAGTGGGGCGCCTTGGGTCAGCTCCGCGATTGCCTGTGTGGCGGCGCCTTGCCGGGGCAGGGTGCCGTGGCGGACCAGCAGGAGCAGGCGGTCATGGCGGTGCCGGAGGTCCTGGAATTCGGTGAGGCAGCGCAATGCATTGGCTTCTTGGTCGCGCAGTTGGACGAGTTGGTCGCGCAGGGTGGGGGAGGACATGGCATGCAGCAGGCGTTGTTCCCAGTTCAGGCAAAGGAGGGCCTCGGCATAGCGGCAGGTTTCCATGGCCAATGTTTTGCAACGCCGGATCAGTTTCATTGCGGCGGCGTGAAGTTGCTTCTCATGGAGCAGGGCGATGTCATCGAGGAATCGGCGGATTTTGGCATCGGGACCGTCGCCATCCTGTATCAAGCGCAGGCCATCCAAGATCAATTCCTTGAGGCGCTTGGCGACCGTGGGCAGGTTGCGCAACCATTCGGCATCCTTGGGAGGAATGCTGCCCTCGTCGGATTCCGAAAGCCAGTGGAACAGCTCCCATTGTTGACTGAGACGCTTGGCAGATCGGGCGCGGCTGAGCATGGTGATGCTACGCCTTTCGGTTGGGCTCAAGACTGCCACCCATTTTCGCAATTCGGATAGGGTCTCATTCTCCATTGGAATGTATTATGGAATCCAATTCAAATCTTGATTATGCAATCAAAATAAGGATTTCGGAATCAGGATGATGTATCATTTATGAAATAGCTTGGTTTTGCCGTGAAGGGAGGGATGGGCACCTTTGTCTCATACTTCTTCATTCACCCAATTATTCAAGAACGACTATGGAAAGACCAGTTCAAGATCCCCTGATCCTCGGACGATTCAAGAACAACACAGGGATGCCGCTGACGGTGACCGTTCAGTCCTGCACCGAGCTTCATTTGCAGCCCGAAGAGACCTCCCGGATGTTTCCCATCATCTTGGACAGGCTCATGGCCATGAACCTGAACATCAAGGACGCCGATGGCAACGATCTCTCGGACCCCATTTTGATTTGGGAATCCACTTCCGGTGAGGTGAGGCACATATTCCAGCAAGTGAACAGGCACTGGGCCTGGGAGCAGGTGGAGGTGATTGCAGCTCAATTGGAAGGCTACCACTTCAATCTGGAAACGGACGGCGGCACGCTCGTCATCATCGGCACGGTGGAGTTGGTAGAGGAGGATTTGGTGCGAGAAGGCGTAAGCGCTTGATCGAATACTCACGTGGAGTCCTGCCCCACGCTAAAAACGGGCCTGGTTCGCAGAGGCGCAGCTGTGAAGCCTGTTCCGGGTAGGCACCAACCTGGGGGCGGAAGCCGAAAAGCCAACGAGTAGGCAAAAAGCATTATTACCAACACCAATTACTATGGCTTCTTCAGAAACCATCAATGTCCTCATTGTCATTGACACCGACTATGTCAAGGCACACTACCCCAACGGCAGCAAGGACAAAACCAAGCCGACAGGGATCAATCACAGCAGTCAGTTCATGATCTGCGCCGATCCTCGGGGTGTGGTCTCCGGTCAAGGCACCGCCGACCTCGTGTTCAAGGCAAACGTGGGCGACAATGTCTCCTTCCGTGGCACTTCGATCTACCAAAACTCCGATGATGCGGTAATCGTCTATGGGATCAAGTACTGGAGCGGCGATCAGGTCTTCAACACCTTCGTGACGGACATGGTGACCCTGACAGGCGCTGTGCAACCGGACCCCGCCCAGCTCGACGGCCTTCCCGCCAAGAATGTGACCCAGAGCTTCACCAGCCTGGACTCCAAGGTCGCCCGTGCCGGCAAGGAAAACTTCTACGTGTACTTCGCGCTGTACACCTTGGACGGCACCGGCGAGAAGCAAACCCTCTTCGGTTACTACTACTGGGACCCGCAAATCCAGGTCCAGTAAGAAGACCCATAGTCAATTTTTTGCGGTTCGCAGGGGTGCTCGTCGCCCCTGCGGCTGCTTCTTTCACCAACTGAACGCTAGAAAAACATGGAATCACATTTGAAAACCCAGCAATGCCTGCTGGTCATTGATACAGATGCACTGATGCAGCGCGTTCCGAACCCCAGTCAGAAGCAGACGGCTCCCACTGCCTTGCCGGACGGGGTTGCCTTCATGATCCAGAATGCGTCTCCGAAAGCTGCGGGGAGCTTCCTGGCATTGGATGGCGATTTCGAGATGAACTGCCGGATTGGAAGCATCCTCTTTTTCCGGAGTCTGACCATCACTCAAAATTCCTCGGACGCGGCCCTGATCTATGCAGTGCTCCCCGGAAATCTCACCAAGCCCGGGCTGGGGCAGATTCAGCTGACAACATTGCCAGAGGCCGTGGAGCCCGATCCGACGCAGATGGATGGCCTGCCGCCTTTGAACGTTGAGCAGACATTTTCCGCGATGAAGGGATTTTTCCTGCGGAAAGGTGTCACCAATGTCCTGGTGGGATTGGCAGTGTACCAGTTGGATGGGCGCGGCGAGCGACAGGAGCCCTGGGGATATTTCAGCCTCAAAATCCCTGTCAACGTACTTTGACGACACGGTTGTATCTGACTGCACGTTGTCCGTAAATCTCCCCAAATGCTTGCCTGATCGTTCATCGGCATGCGAATCCACCGAAAAGCGGTGGCAGATGCGGGTAAGATTTTGCAATTGCGCAGACAGAGTGTTAAGATTAAGCTGCGAATCTCCATTTGGACGGCGCGCTTGCCCGATGGTCCTCATCTGCCAAGTGTTATCCCAATGGAATCGCAGTTTCGTCAGATCAACAACCTGTGTTATGAAAAAGAACTACAATTGGAATTTTTGAAGCCAGTGGGCAGTTCATGGCTGCGCTGGTCGGGATTTTTGAAGGCAATGCCATTGGCTGTCAGCCTGGTAGCATTTGGGCAGGTGGCCTCTGCTACAGGAAAAGGTGGCGGCTCCAAGCCCAGCACCGAGACTCAACGCAGCACTGGTGGCGGGGACAGCTTGGGTCGTCGTGGACACTTCATCGACGCCTCCACTGAGCGCTCCGCTGGCCCGGACAGCCTCGGTCGTCGCGGGAACTTCATCGGCGCATCCACTGAGCGCTCCGCTGGACCGGACAGCCTCGGTCGTCGCGGACATTTCATCGGCGCATCCACTGAGCGCTCCGCTGGACCGGATAGCATCGGTCGTCGCGGCAACTTCATCGGCGCATCCACCGAGCGTTCTGCTGGCCCGGACAGCCTCGGTCGTCGTGGGCACTTCATCGACGCCGTTGTCGCTCGTGGTAACAATGGCACCGGAGGTGACAGCCTGTCGAAGCGGGCACTTCATTGACGCATCCTCAGCGCTCCGTAACAATGGCACCGGAGGTGACAGCCTCGGTCGTCGTAAGGGCACTTTATTGACGCCGCCGTCGCTCGTGGTAACAATGGCACCGGAGGTGACAGCGTCGGTCGGAAGGGGCACTTTATTGACGCCGCTGTCGCTCGTGGTAACAATGGCACCGGAGGTGACAGCCTTGGTCGGAAGGGGCACTTTCATTGACGCCGTTGTCGCTCGTGGTAACAATGGCACCGGAGGTGACAGCCTTGGTCGGAAGGGACATTTCATTGACGCCGCTGTCGCTCGTGGTAACAATGGCACCGGAGGTGACAGCCTTGGTCGGAAGGGACATTTCATTGACGCCGCCGTCGCTCGCTCAGCCGGGCCCGACAGCCTGGGAAAGGCCAGCAACTTCCAAGCATTGACTGTCGTTGCCTATCCCAACCCCACTACGGGCAAGGTGACCATCCTCACCCAAAACGTCAGCGAAGCAACGGTCTCCATCATGGACCTCAGCGGCAGACTGGTTCAGTCTCCAATGAAGGCCACGGAAACCGCTTTGTTCCTGGACATGAGTGAGTTGCCATCAGGAACCTACGTGGTGCAAGTCCGTTCTGCAGGGCAGGCAGTTACCACCCGGGTGGTCAAATATTGAGATAGCTCGGTCAGGCCATCCTCGGTTCCGAGGTCAGCGGCTGTTGCTGCGGGCGAGATTGCCGCCCCAGCAGGGCCATCCGTCTATGGACTTGTCCTTGGTTTGGATGACGGCGAGGCGACCATCTGCGCACGGTGCGTAGAAGTTGCCCTTCATGGCGATGGGCTGCTGACGGTGCTTCCGGCCCGTGACGTAATTCATGACGATGCGTCCCGTGGCCGGATCGAAGACCCGCAGCGCTCCGTCCATGCAAGCGACCGCGACCTTGCCACCAACCGCAATGGGAGGAGCGATTTGGGCGCCGCCGTCGTCATTCAAGGTCGTCGGGTAGTTCCATTCCCAGGCCTGGGTGAGGGTCTTGGCGTCGAGGCAACGGAGGACATGGCCTTGGCTGACGTAGAGCTTGCCATTGAGGAGGAGGGGGCGCGAACCTTCGAAGCACTGTGTCGAGAAAATGGAAGTGGACCCCACCAATTCCAGCGGCCCGACCTTGCCGGATGTCGCGATAGGTTCCCCGCTGCCGCCCGTGTTCAGGCTGATTTGATCGGAGGTGGAGGCGAATTTGGTCTTGCGTTGCGCCTCTACGTCCAGGTACAGGGCCGTTTGCCAAGGCGTGGACTTCTTCAATTCGAGGGTTGCCGGGTCATAAGCCGCGATTCGCTCCCTTGCCACGTTGCTGCTGCCGTCACGCTGTGCCATGCAGACCATACCCTCAGCCAAGATCGGAGCGCTCGTCCCGAAGAGTTGCTTCTCAGCGACAATGCCACCACTTTTCCGGTCCAGGACATAGCTGTGCCCTGAGTAGGTATTGAAAACCAGATGGTTGCCTGCCGCAACCGCGCTGCTCATGACCTCGCCACGGATCCACTGCTGCCAAATGATTTCACCAGAATGCAGGTCAAAGCAGGCCATCGCATACGGCTTGTCCGCGACTCCGGTGACCTCGCTGCCATCAGTGTCCTCATAGCCGATGTAAACCCTGCCGTCAGCGATACAGGGCGCTGAAAGCACATAATCCGCCAACCACTTGCTCCAGAGCAGCTTACCAGTGTTCGCAGCAATGGCGTAAATGGTGCAGCTCTCCGTGGCGCAGACGACAACACCGTCTCCACCCTCGACATTGCTGATGCCCGACTCCTCCAATTCCACCGCCCACTTGGGTTCCCCGGTTTCCGCGTCCACAGCTCCCAGGGTGTTGTCGTCCCAGCCCGCTCCGGCCACAATCATCCCATCGACGTAGCAGGGTGTGACGATCGGCGAGCTCCCATCAGTCACCAAATCAAAGCCGTAATCGGTCCTTTCAACTGCAAATGGGGCCTTGGCATTTTCGACGGGGATGGAGCGGAAAACCTTCTTGTGGCCTAGCTCGTCCCGGATTTTCCGCTGCTCCTCCCTACTAAGATTTTTGTAGGCATCGTAGGCGGCTTGGCTCGCCAGGCGGTCTGCCCGCATCTGCTCGATGGCCACCCTGCCCGCATAGACATAATGCACCATGGCGTTGTAAGAGCCGCCATGGGCTGGAAAATTGAGGTGGTCGAAGTTGGAATTGTAAGGCATGACCACGGTGTAGTTTTCGCCAATCGGCACGCGGAGCTGCGTTTTTCCGTCTTCATTGGTCTTGGAGACGTACTCTTTCTTGGTGCCGTCGGCCACCATTTTGACTTCCTCGCCAGCGAGCGGTTGCCCTTGCAAGCCATCAAATTCGAAGTCGATGACAGCCTGCCCATCGGCGGGAGGCATCATGTCAAAGCTCGGACGAAGGGTGCCGTATTGCTTGCCATCGATCCATCCATTGAAGTAGGTGGTATGCTTGGTGATGGTGAAGGGCTTGTCGGGAATCGTGACCTGCCCCACGTGTTGCGAGTCTCCGACATTCACCCAATAGGCGGCCTTGATCGGCAGCAGGCATTGCCAATTGCCATCCGCGTCCGTTTTCCCTTCATATCGGAGATTGCCAGTAGTGGCCTCGACTGCGATCCGGGCCTTGGGGATGGGCTTTTTGTCAAATGTCCTCAACTGAAAAACGGTCAAGGATTTGGTCTGCGTGGGGGTGAGGTTTTTGCCGGGCTGCCCGAATGCGGAGGTAAACAGAATGAGGGTGAAGATCGAAAGCAAGCAAGATGAACGCATGTGATCTTGGGTTTGGGTATGTAACGGTATAATTCAAAGAGGGAACACAGCCCAATCACAAGCCCCCAAAAAGAAATAGGTCCGCCTACTTGCCCTTGGCGGCCGCCACCTGTTCGCAGCGCTCCCACATCCTCGCAAAGCCCTCAGCACCATGGTACAATGCCTCGACCTCCCGCTGCCCTCCAATTGCTGCGATGTCACACAGATAGTCTGGGATCAGGCCATAGTGCGCCACGCCTTCGCGGTTGTAGTCCCAGGTGCGGTCCTTGGTTTTGCAGGGAGGAAATGACGCGTCGTAAACCACCTTGCCAAGGGAAACGGGCTTTCCGTCCACCTGTTCCGTCCTCGGTCGGGGCTGCGTTACCATGCCATTCATGTCCGTCCCGATCGCGCATTGATTGAAATTGGCCAGGGCAAACTGCACCTTGGATTGTCTTGCGAATTCCGCTGCGTTCGGGGCCATGCCCATTCCGATCATGCCGCCGAGGTTCACGATGCGACGCAATTGGTCCTGTGTTCTGCTGTTTTCATTTCGGTGCCCATCTCCAGCGAATTGCCGCATGCCATTGTGCCCAGAATTGAGGGGGTAATTGCTGGTGGACTCGGCAAGACGCAGGCTCTCGTTCACCGCCTTCTGAGACATGTGGTCCACGTCGATCATCATGCCCATGCCCATCATTTTCCCAATTGCATACCTCCCCAGTTCCGTCAAGCCCAGCGCATTGACTTGGCCGCCGCTCGTATTCATGGATTCAGGGCACAGGCTCAGGTTCGTCCCAATTTTGATCTTGAGCATGTCCAGCATGAACTGGCTCAGGGGAGGGGAGAAGCGGAAGTCGATGCTGTCCCCGGGAGCAGCCGCCTCTGTGGTCCAGCAATGCCCGGATTCGCGGTAATTGGAGACATTGAAGAAGCTCTCGATGAGTGCAGTGCCACCAAAAACGTTGTCGATCACATGGACCGGAAATGCATACCGCACTCCCATGTCCCAGATTTCCTGCAATGCGGCATCGACTTGCAGCTTCGTGGGGAGGTTGCCCTTGCCATTGACGCGATTGAGGTTGCCGATGTTGTCCACTTCCACGCCTAGGACGATGGCCATTTTGCCAGCTCCGACGATGCGACGCAGGTCAGCAGATGAGTAGGCGACCTCCATGAAATCGGGGTGCCGCGCGACCATGAGCTTCATTTCCTCGATTTGCAGGCGCACGGAGGAGCGATCATCGCCCGGCAGGTCTCCCGGCCCCGCAAGCGCGGCAGCAACCGTTTCGCTGTTCACTGCCAATGCCACCATGCCCCGCTGCCCGTGTTGGTGGCAACGCCTGATCCAATCCACCCACATGGTCTGGTGCGAGATGTCGTTGCAGGCGGGCCAGGCAGCGAAGTTGTTGGGGGCGCCGCCGATGCCTTTTTCGTGGCGGTTCTGGGCTCCATTCGCACTTTCCAACTGCCCAAGGAACTGTACCCTGAGGTGGTCGCCGCAGGTGTTGGTGAAGAGGTCATGTCCGCCGTGGGTGGCATTGCAATCGCTGAGGGCGTGGTCGATCGAGCGTGCCCGCACCAGGGACCTGCAGGTGGCATCAGTGGGAATGAGGCAATCGACGTCCGGAGCGCCATGCAAGAACTTGCCGCTGAAGCCCAGGTGCGCCATGGGATGCGCGTGCATGTCCACCCAACCGCGAAGTGGAGGATTGGACGGGGCTTGCGCCAACAGACTCAGTCCGGCCAATAAGAAGGCCGCGCAAAGGAGGAGATTCCGGTGCATGCTGCGAGGGTAATTCAGCTCAATCCGGCCAAGTTTTCCCTGACCGCTTCCAAAAATACATCACGCAACGATTTTCCCATCTTTTTGGCTCGGGCCCAGAGGCGCATTTCCATCAGCCCCACCACAGGTGGACTGCCTTCGGGGCGGTTTTCGGTATAGGCCGCGAGCTGGGCGGCGAGTTGCATGGCTGCCTCCTGTGTGTTGCCAGGTTGCGCGAGGCAGCGGTCAAGGAAGCCCAATACGAGGAGTTCAAACTCGACGTCGCGAGGGGAGTTCTTGAAATGGCGTTTCCCGGCCCGGAGCAGGTAGTCGTCCAGGCCTTCGTCGTTCATTTCGAAAAGGAGAACGGCTTGCAGCAGCTGCGCGAAATCGCGGATATCCTCACGCACCTTGCGATTGGGCAGGTTTTGTATCTCGCGGACGCGTTTCTTGGCCACTGCGAGGTCGCCCATGATGAATTCGGCGACCAGGAGGTTGTGCAGGAAGGGGAGAATCCGGGCCTCTGGGATTTCGCCTTCATTGCGTTTGAGCCACGCGTCGATGTCCTGGATGATGCTGGGCAGGCGGTCGAGTTGGCCGGTGTTGAGGCTCAATGTGAATTGGTTGTGGAGGAGCAGCCGCTGGAAATCCCGGGCGATGTCGGGAGCGAGGCCCTTGAAATCGGGCATCTTGTGGAGGTAGCGCTCGGCTTCGACGGCGGACATGGGGCTCCAGAAAACGATGGTCTGGTAGAAATTGCAGAGGAAGTAGAGGAGGCCGCTCTGGTTCACTTGCCATTCAGCATTGGCGTTCCAGTCTTCCAGCAATTCCGCGAGCAGGGGCAAGGCTGCATTGGCTTCGCCGGAGATCCAGGCCTTGTAGGCGAAGATGTTCCTGGCAAATGTCCGCTCCAAGTAGGCTGGCGAATGGCAAGCCCGCAGCACGAGGTCGGAAGTGGCGAAGTTGACGATGTTTTGGAGATCCTTGGAGGTGCGTGGCGCCACAAGTTGCGCGGCGCGCGCATGGAGCAGGCTGTGCATGTGGCGGAGTTCGGATAGCTCCGCCTGTGCCTGGAGGAGTTCGAATTCTTCCTTGCGGAGGCGTTCGAGGATCTGCTCGGTGTCCTGCGCGACGTTGGCGACGGCGAATTCCTGCTCGATTTGGATGCACTGCAGGGCGAATCCGTAGCGGCTGTGTTGCAAGGCGGCCTTCTTGGCGCGGCGCAATTGGCGGGTGGCGGCGGCGAGGAGGCGCTTCTCCCGGAGGATCGCGATTTCGTCGAGGGTGGTCCGCAGCAGGGCGTCGATGTTGGCCTCCTTGTTCAGGAGGCGGAGCCCGTCGAGGATCAGGTCTTTGAGCCGGTTGGAGACCGTGGGGAGGTTGGCGCCGAACTTGGCTTGTTTGGGGATCTTGGACTCGGGTTCGGATTGGTTGAGCCAGTCGAAGTACTCCAACTGCTGGCTTTCGGTGTTACCAGACCTCGCTTTTCCCAGCAATTTGATGAACCGCTTTTCTGAGACAGACAAGGCGGCAACCCATTTCCGCATCTCCTCGGACGAATCCTTTTCCATCTAGTCTAATTCTCTCTTTCCGTTGATCCTGTGCAAAGTTTGAGAAAACTAGGAGCAATTCATAGCCTCGGATCGTGTATTTGCAAAAGGATATTGGTTGCCAGAAATGGCTCGATTCTCACGAAAATTGTAGTGAAGCTCATGGTTGGTTGTTCAGCTACCACCGCATGAGTCAGATCAATGAATCAGCTTCATTCAATCGCCTGAAAATCGAGGAATTGCTTAGAAATGGGGCTTTCCGTCGCATTTGGGGCAGGGTTGAAGAATGATCTTGGTCTATATTGCAAGTCTGTACTTCATCACATTATTCATCTAAATTGAATTGTTACTATGTCCCAACTTAATGACGACAGCTATCAAATCGGATTCTCGGGCGGCCTTCACACTGTGACTTGGTCACCCAACGGCCCGTCCAGCCCCGCGACATTCCCAACCGGGATGCTGGATTTTCCTGAAACGGTCAACACCTTGGTCGATTTCACTTTCGTGGACAATGACAACGAGACATTGCCGCCCTTCAAGGTCACCTTCAATGGAACCGAAGGAGACGTGATTTTCACACTGTCCACTCCTTCAAGCTGGAGCACCTCCGCAACCAACCCGAACCTGTTCGAATGCGACGGCGTTTCCTTGGGCTTTGTCACGCAGGATGGTGGAATCCAGATCGTCGGCACGGTGGATATCGGCAGCGCAGGCGATATCGGCTGAGCCAACCCGGTTTCTCAATGACTCCCCGAGGCTGTGTATTTCTGGGTGGTGATCGATCAGATTGCTGTTCACGAACACTGGCTTCGGGGAGCCTCTTTTTTGTGGTAATGGGGCGAATTCGATACGATGGAAGCCATATCCTCCAACAAAGTCCGACCACGACACCTAGAACCCTCACCCTTGGATTGTGTATTTCGAAATTGAACTTGGCTTTCCCACCCGGTCCCAACCGCGTAACCTTGTATTGTCTTCCAGCAAGGAATGGCAAGTTCTTCGAAAAGATGGAATGCAATCCCCGCCCAAAACGACTGAGGCACTGTCCACGGTCTTGTTCGGCGTTCAACCCTCGCCTGTCTTCGGATAGATGGGGATACCCGGTTGGCTTCCGGGGGGAGAACCTTAGGACTCGTTGGCACCCCAACTAAACCAAATTGTATTGATTGATGATTCCCTGATAGGTGCCGCCGGCCTAGGTTTTTCCCCCCGTTCCACCGGAACCTCATGGATTTCATGGCTCATAGCCCGACTTCCATGGGAACCGATAGACTCAGCTCGGAGAAGGCCGTTGCTCGGATTGTATATTTCTGGAGAGAACTTGGTTTTCGATTCCATGAAGGAAAGGCGAGCATTGTACCATCGATCACGGTTAAAGACGCACCGGAACCACTTAAAGATTATAGACGCATGTTTCACGATGAAGACAATGATACAGAGATCACTTTCGGTGGGAACGCTGGAACAGTGACCTGGGCGCCTGGAGGCCCGACTCCCCCAGTCTCCAACAACTTTGGTCCCATGCCATTTGACGCTGGAACTGGTGAGACGGTGAACTTCCTTTACTTCATGGAAGACTTTGGGCCGCTGCCGCGCCTACCCTTGAAGTTCTTGGGTACCACGGGGGAAACCGTTTTCACTCTGGAGCCTGATTCAGAATGGAGCACCACGAGGCCCGATCAGTTTGTCTGGTCCAATTGGCGCACGACCGCATCCCATGACGGGGGCATCGTGATCGTCGGGACAGTGGACATCGGTGATGATAAATGATAGTACCAACCTTGAGATTGAAATACATTGTGACGGCTGTATCAAGGGGAGGAATCTGGGAAGCCATCGGCACCCCAACTAAACCAAATTCCTTTTCTGATATCTAGTTCAATTTTCCCGGATTCGGTTCCGACCTACCTCGGGTTCCTCCTCTACAGCCAGAAAACGTTGACACCTGTTTTTGATTGACTTGTTAGATACCCACTATTTGTTTTCCGTTTAGATCCCAACACCTTTTTTGAACCAACTCTACCAACTCAATCGCACCGGGGCCACCCGGTGCGATTTTTCATTCAACACGCCTCCATTCCAGGTCCTCGGATTGTGTTTTTCATGAATGCCGACTCGGTGGCGCGACCCAGTGCAAATGAAGCCCATTCAGCCAAAAAATCGAAGGACAAATCAAAACGACGGGTGTGTTTGGTTGTGTATTTCTGAACCTGCCATTTCGGCCTTCAATCGCTGGAATCGGCGATTTTGATGGGTGGCGGATTGTGTTTTTGAGGCCAAAACTTGGTTTCCTCCCCCCTCAATTCCTCCCGAACATTGTATCGTTATCACAATGCAGGACGGGGACATCCACCATTCTGCTCAAAAAAAGAGATCCCTCGCAGTCTCAACCAACTATTCCAACGCATCAGCGCACCGACCTTCGGTGCGCTGACTTTTTTCAGCCTCCGTGACGGCTTTGCAGGACTGCTTCGACCTCCTGCAAATCCACGCCCTTGGCGGCAAGCAGGACCAGGAAGTGGTACATGAGATCGGCGGCTTCGCCCAGGAACAGGTCCCGGTTGTTGTCCTTGGCCTCAATCACGAGTTCCACCGCTTCCTCACCGACTTTCTGCGCCACCTTGTTGATGCCCCGGGCGAGGAGGGAGGCGGTGTAGGACTTCTCCTGGGGATTGTCCCGGCGATCATGGATCACAGCCTCCAATTGGTGGAGGAAGCCCGTCGCATCCCCCTCGCCCCAGCAGGAGCTCGTCCCGTTGTGGCAGGTGGGGCCTTGGGGGAGGGCCATGATGAGGAGCGTGTCGCCGTCGCAATCGATGCGGGCAGAGACGAGTTTCAGGAAATGCCCGCTGGATTCGCCCTTGGTCCAAAGGCGGCCCTTGCTGCGGCTCCAAAAGGTGACGTGCCCGGTCTCATGGGTATGGTTCAGGGCTTCCGGGTTCATGTACCCGAGCATGAGCACCTCGCGGGTATGGGCATGCTGCACGATGGCAGGCACGAGGCCGTCGCCCTTGTCAAAGTCGATTTTCATCGGATGGGGATGTCTTGTGAGCGGAGATAGGATTTGAGGTCGGGTATCGGCACTTCGCCGAAATGGAAGATGCTGGCTGCCAGGGCAGCGTCAGCGTTCGCATCACGGAACACGTCACGGAAATGCTCCATGTTGCCTGCGCCGCCGCTTGCGATCACGGGGATGCCGACGGCTGCTGAAACGCTGCGCGTGAGTTCGATGGCAAACCCAGCCTTGGTGCCGTCGTGGGCCATGCTGGTGAGGAGGATTTCGCCTGCGCCGCGCTCCTGCGCTTCCCGTGCCCATGCATGGGTGTCCATGCCCGTGGGCTTGCGCCCGCCGTGGGTGAAGACCTGCCATTGGCCGTCGATCAGATTGGTGTCGATGGCGAGGACCACACATTGGCTGCCGAACTGAGTTGCGAGTTCGGTGATGAGTTCCGGCCGGGCGACTGCGCTGCTGTTGATGCTGACTTTGTCGGCACCTGCTGCGAGCAGGGCATCCACGTCGGCGATGCTCCGGAGGCCGCCGCCGACGGTGAAGGGGATGCTGATCTCAGCTGCTACGTGCTCCACGAGGCGGATGAGTGTGCCCCGGTTCTCGACCGTGGCGGTGATGTCCAGGAAGACGAGTTCGTCCGCGCCCTGCTTTTGGTAGCTGCGTGCGAGTTCCACGGGGTCGCCCGCGTCGCGGATGTCCACGAAGTTCACGCCCTTCACGGTTCGGCCATCGCGGATGTCGAGGCAGGGGATGATGCGTTTCTTCAGCATCGGGCTGCGAGTTGTTGGAGGGTGATGCGGCCTTCGTGGAGGGCTTTGCCCACAATCGCGCCTTCGAGGCCCATTTCGGCGAGGCGGTCGAGGTCTTCGAGCGTCGTGACGCCGCCGCTCGCGATCAGGTTCATGCCGGGACAGGCAGCGAGGATCTCTCGGTAAAGGTCAAACGAGGGGCCTTGGAGCATCCCGTCTTTGGCGATGTCCGTGCAAATGCAAAATCCAACTCCGTTACTTTGGTGATTTTGGATAAAAGTAACGACGTCGGATAGAGTTGATTCTTGCCATCCCGCTACCGCGATCATCCGATTTTTCGCGTCAGCACCTAGGATGAGTTTGTCGGAGCCGAAGGTCTTGAGCCACTCAAGGAATGCATCGGGCTGCTGTGCGGCGATGCTGCCGCAGGTGACTTGTACGGCTCCTGCGTCGAGCGCTAGGCGGATTTGTTCGGCACTTGAGATGCCTCCACCGAAGTCCACCTTGAGTTTCGTCTGCGTCGCAATGGCTTCGAGAACCTGCAGGTTGACGATTTTTCTGGCTTTCGCTCCGTCCAAGTCCACAAGGTGAAGGTGTTGAATGCCAGCATCTTCGAGCGATTTCGCCACTTCCAGAGGAGAACTGTCATAGACCGTGCGCTGTTGGTAATCGCCTTGGGACAGCCGTACGCAACGTCCATCGATCACATCGATCGCGGGGATGATCCTCATAGTTTCAGGAAGTTTTCAATGAGTTTTTCGCCCACCTCGGCGGACTTTTCAGGATGGAATTGCACACCATAAAAGTTGTTCTTTTGGATGGCTGCGCTGAACGGGACGAGGTATTCGCAGATCGCGGAAGTCTCATCACCGACCTCAGCGTAATAGCTGTGGACATAGTAAACGTCGTCCTCTAGTAAAATGCCATTAAAAAGCGGACCTTTTACTTTCTTGAAATTGTTCCATCCCATGTGAGGCACTTTCCCGGTATCGGGGAAACGCTTGACCTGCTCTTCGAAAATCCCAAGGCATTCGGTGTTTCCTTCTTCAGAATGCGCGCACATCAATTGAAGACCGAGGCAAATCCCCAAAAACGGCCGGCGCAAGTCGCGAATGACCTGATCCAGCCCACGGCTTCGCAGGTAGCTCATCGCAGAGCTTGCTTCGCCCACACCTGGGAAGATCACGTGGTCGGCAGCATGAAGGCGGTCCGCCGAATCGGTGATCTCGTAAGTCGCACCCAGCCGTTTCAGTGCATTTTCCACCGAGCGGAGGTTGCCCGCATTGTATTTCACGATGGCGATCATAGGATTCCTTTCGTACTTGGGATTTGCGACGAATCGGTGCGGGAGACGGCCATGGCGATGGCTTTTGCCCAAGCCTTGTAAATGCTTTCGATCTTGTGGTGCTCATTGCTGCCTTCTGCCTTGATGTTCAGATTGCAACGGGCCGTGTCCGAAAATGATTTGAAGAAATGTTGGAACATCTCCGTCGGCATTTCCCCGACTTTCTCCCGCTTGAATTCCGCTTCCCAAACCAACCATGGCCGACCGCCAAAGTCAATCGCCACCTGCGCGAGGCAGTCGTCCATGGGCAGGAGGAAGCCGTAGCGCATGATCCCGCGTTTGCTCCCCAATGCCTGATCGAACGCACACCCCAGTGCCAATGCCGTGTCCTCGATGGTATGGTGCTCGTCGATATGAAGGTCGCCAGATACCTTGACCCTCAGATCGATGCCACCATGCCTCGAAAGCTGCTCCAACATGTGGTCAAAGAAACCCAGCCCCGTCGAAATCGAGGATTTGCCGCTACCATCGAGGTTCACCTCGACCTCGATCTTGGTCTCGGAGGTGTTTCGAACCACCTTCCCCACGCGCGGCTGAGCCTTGAGAAAACGATAGATTTCCCCCCAGTCCAGCGTGGTCAATGCCGCCTCCGGATGCTGCTCGTCCTTGATGTAAATCGCTTGAGCGCCAAGGTTTTTCGCCAATTGAATGTCCGTGAGTCGGTCGCCGAGGACGTAGCTGTTGGCGAGGTCGTAGTGTCCGCCCATGTAATGGCGTAGCATACCTGTGCCCGGCTTGCGGGTATCGAGTCCCTGGTGCGGGAAGCTCCGGTCGATGCAGACTTCGTGCCATCGGATGCCCTCACCCTCCAGAATGCCCATCATGAGGTTGTGCGCCGGCCAGAAAGTGTCCTCCGGAAAAGAGGCTGTCCCCAAACCATCTTGGTTCGTCACCATCACCAGCAGGTAATCCAACTCACGCGCGATGCGTCCGAGGTTGCTGATGGCACCGGGCAGGAATTCCAGTTTTTCGAAGCTGTCAATCTGCTCGTCAGCGGGTTCCTTGATGATGGTGCCGTCTCGGTCGATGAATAGTATCCTTTTCATTTTAGTTGATAGGGGATAGGGGATAGTTGATAGGGGATAGTTGATAGGGAGGGCCTAAGGTTCTCGAAGGGTCCGTTCAATTCTTGCTCAATTCCAAAATTCCGTTTCTGAGTGCTTGATTTTCCTCCGGGGTTCCGATGCTGATCCGGAGGCAACCAGGGGCGACGCTGCTGCGGTCTCGGATGAGGATGCCGCGCTCGGCAAGGCCGTGGTAGTAGTGCTTCGGGTCGGAGAATTCGGCCAGGAGGAAATTGGCGTCGGAGGGCCATACCTTGCGGACGCAGCTCTGCTCCGCGAGCCAATCGGCGAGGAGGTTGCGCTCCCGAATGAGGGTCTGGACCCGCTCGATCATGCCGCTATGGTCCTGCAATGCCTTCAATGCAACCTCTTGGCTGAGGGCATTGACATTGTAGGGGGGCTTGATCTTATTGAAGAGGGCGATGACGGACTCGTGCGCAATGGCGATGCCCAGCCGGATGCCCGCGAGGCCCCAAGCCTTGCTCAGGGTTTGCAGGATCACGATGTTGGGGAACTGATCGAGGAGCGGAACCACACTGCCCTCCGGCGTGAAGTCGATGTAGGCCTCATCCACCACCACCAAGCCGATTCCCTTGCCCGCGATCGCGGCGATCACGCTGGCATCCACGAGGTTGGCGGTGGGGTTGTTGGGGGAGCAGATGAAGGTGAGCTTGGGGCGGTGCTGCTCCAAGGCGTCAAGAACAGCGGGAAGGTCGATGTCGAAATTCGCATCGAGCGGGACACGGACGAGTTCCACGTCGTTGATCCCGGCGCTGACTTCGTACATGCCGTAGGTTGGCGGGCAGATGAGGGCCTTGTCGATGCGCGGGTCGCAAAATCCCCGGTAGAGCAAGTCGATGGCCTCGTCACTGCCATTGCCGAGGAAGAGGCGGCTCGCTGGAACGCGCTTGATGGTTGCCAAGCGGTCCTTGACGGCCTTTTGCAGAGGATCGGGATAGCGGTTCAGGCCGTTTTCGAAGGGTGCTGCCTTTAGCGTGTCGAAGGGATTCTCATTGGCGTCCAGCAGGATCCCGTGTTGCCCGGCATGTTCGCCGCGTGCGCTGCTGTAGGGCTTGAGTTGGCGCAGGCAGGGGCGGATGAGGTTTTCAATCATTTCCATTGCGCAAGGCCTCCAATCTAAAGGTGACAGCGAGCCTATGGGCTTCGAGTTGTTCGGCGGCGGCCATGCGCTCGATCGCCGGGCCGATGGCCTGAATGCCCTTGGGGCTGAGTTCTTGGAAGGTGATCTTTTTCAGGAAGCTGTCGAGCGAGACGCCGCTGTAGCTGCGTGCGAATCCATTGGTGGGGAGGGTGTGGTTGGTGCCGCTGGCATAGTCCCCGGCACTTTCGCAGCTATAATCGCCGATGAAAACGGAGCCTGCATTTTCCACCTTTTCAGCGAGGGAGGCGGCATTTTCCGTGGCGATGATGAGGTGCTCCGGCGCGTAAGCATTGCTGAAGGCCATGGCCGTATGGAGGTCCTGCACCACAATGGCCTTGCTGTGCCCGAGCGCGATCGCCGCCAATTGCTTGCGGGGCAGCTTCTCCAATTGCCAATCGAGGGCTTGCTGTACGGCATTGACCAAGTCTTGGGAATCGGAGACGAGGATGACTTGGCTGTCCGCGCCATGCTCGGCTTGGCTCAGGAGGTCCGCGGCCACGAAGTCGGGATTGGCACGGTGGTCAGCGATTACGAGGACTTCACTCGGCCCTGCGGGCATGTCGATGGCAACGCCTTGCATCTGCACGAGCTGCTTCGCTAGGGTCACGTATTGGTTGCCGGGGCCGAAGATCTTGTCCACTTTCGGGACGCTTTCGGTTCCGTAGGCCATCGCCGCTACCGCCTGTGCCCCACCGATTTTGAAAAGCTTCATGTTGCCGATCATGGCCGCGACGAAGCGGATGGTGGGATCGATGGAGCCGTCTTTGCGGGGCGGAGTGCAGCAGACGATCTCCGTGCAGCCAGCGATTTTTGCGGGGATGGCGAGCATGAGGAGCGTGGAAAACAATGGTGCTGTGCCACCTGGGATGTAGAGCCCGACCCGTTCGATGGGCAAGGATTTGCGCCAGCAGACCACCCCCGGCTTGGTTTCGATCTTCCGAGGTGGTTCCGCCTGTGCGGCATGGAATGCTGCAATGTTCTCGGCGGCGATGGCAATGGCTTCCTTCAGGTCTTCGTCGATGGCGTTGCCTTCCATGATCTCAGCGTCAGAGACTTGGAAGCTGTCGGGTGCAGCCCCATCAAACTTGAGGCTCAAGGCGCGGAGCGCGGCGTCACCACCCTTGCGCACTTGCTCTAGGATGTCGCGGACGAGTGGCTCGATGGTCGTCGGCGGCTCGGCGGGACGCTCCAGGAGGCTGGGCCATTCGGCGGGGAGGGGATTGGTGTAAGTCCTTATCATTCAATTAATAATTATGAATTAATAATGAATAATGCCTTTGGGTCAGAGGATCATCTTTTCGATGGGGCAGACGACGATGCCTTGGGCTCCTGCTTCTTTGAGTTGGTCGATGATGGCCCAGAATTCGTCTTCGTGGACGACGCTGTGGAGGCTGCTCCATCCGTCCATGGCGAGGGGGAGGATGGTAGGGCTTTTGATGCCGGGGAGGATTTGGCAGATGCGGTCGAGGGCTGAGTTGGGTGTGTTGAGGAGGATGTACTTGTTCTTCCGGGCGTTTTTGACGGCCCGGATGCGGAAGAGGAGTTTTTCGAGGAGCAGCCTTTTTGCGGCGGACATGCCCGGGTGGGCAACGAGGACTGCTTGGCTGCGCATGACGGTTTCGACCTCGACGAGGCCATTTCCCATCAGGGTGCTGCCGGAACTCACGATGTCAAAGATGGCGTCCGCCAATCCGATGCCGGGAGCGATCTCGACGCTGCCGCTGATTTCTTCGATTTCGGCCTTGATGCCCTGCTCTTGGAGGTAGCGGGTCAGGATGACCGGATAGCTCGTGGCGATCTTGCGACCGTTGAACCATTGGGGACCGGAGTAGGCCTCTTCACGGCGTGTTGCGAGGCTCAGTCGGCATTGCGCGAAGCCGAGCGGATCGACCGTTTCCACTTCCTTTTGCTTTTCGAGGACGACATTTTCCCCGAGAATACCTGCGTCAGCCACCCCGTCCGAGACGTACTGCGGAATGTCGTCGTCGCGGAGGAAGAGCACTTCCAAGGGGAAATTGCTGGCTGCGGCAAGGAGCTTTTGGCTGCCGTTGGGCAATGAAATGCCGCATTCCTCAAGCAGGAGGAGGCTTTTTTCACTCAATCGGCCGCTCTTTTGGACTGCGACCCTTAGCTTTTCAGTTGGCATACGATTCACACTCAAAAATCCGTACAAAAACAAAGCCCGCCGGAGTTCGGCGGGCCTTGGTATCAGTTGATGCAATGATCCAAAACGTCACCTACCTCCGGCTGCCCAGAGCGCTATGATGATGATGGTGGACCATGAACATGTTCTTCCTAGAATTGTGAGGCAGCAAGTTTGAAAACGTGACATAGAAAAGCAAACGATGATCATCGCGGAAGCGGAAAGGAATTGGTTTTGAGGAGGATAAATTCAACGATTGTAGAAATATTCTCAAAAAAAGCCTGGCAGGTACAAAATTTCCAGGCCCATCCATTCGTTGAGGTCTTTGGAAGCATCTACCAATCAAAATCAGATTCGCTATGCAAAGATCCACCCCAACAATTGTCGCCCTGATCTGTGCCGCTTCGATGGCGCATGCGCAGTACAATGCAGCCAACCTGAGTCTGAAGGACGAGATCGCGGTTGAGCAGTACTCCTTTGACAGGTTGCGAATCTATCCCATCACGGCAAACAGGGTGTTTCTGGAGTCGCACAAGGGAGTGGGGGCCTACAAACCGCTCAAGGAAGGACTCGCAGATGGCTCGGTCAAGATCATTGAACGAGGAGCGACAGATGATATTGCCCTCCAGAATATCAACGCCGAGAATCTGGCCATCGCTGCAGATGAAGAGACTGCCGAAGTGGAGCCTGTCCCAATCCTGGAGGAGGGATCGCATTACGTGGAAGAAGTAGCACCTGAGTTTCCACAAGAAACGCAGCAAGCCATTCAGCAACTTTCAATTGAAAGCTACAGAAATGCTGATGGACATGTGCGAATGTACCAGCAATTGCAGGCGAATCACGTGATCGAGGTTAGCCCTGACGCCAACTGGAATGATGATGAGGGCCTTGAAGTCCAACAACGGATCATCAACAACCTCGATGGCGGAGCTGGCGATGCGGTGAATCAACTCTATATCGAGAATACTGGCAATGACACGCTCTTCATCATGGCGGGCGAAGTGGTGAAAGGTGGCAAGCAAGACCGGGTGATCGCGATGGACATGGTGATTCCGCCACATAGCGAGCCCGTGGATCTCTCCGTTTATTGCGTGGAACATGGGCGGTGGAGCTACGGTGCGACCGATGCCGCTGATGGATTCACTGGCCATGCGAATGTCGCCAACACCTCCGTGAGAAAGGCTGCCATTGTGGAGAAGGAACAAACAGCAGTTTGGAGCAAGGTGGAAGAAGTGACCCTCGCAAACGATGCCGTGTCGGAAACTGGTACATTGAATTCGTTGGAGGGGGACGCCGATTACCAACAGGAGCTGAAGGAATACGAGGCCAAATTCGCGGACCTACCCAGTTCCGGAGTGGCGGTGGTCGGAGTTGTGGCCGTCACAGGGGATCGAGTGATTGCCTGCGACTTGTTTGCAACTCCTGATCTGTTCAAGAATGCGTTCCCCGACCTGCTCAAGTCCTACGCCTCGGAGGCGATCACCTCTGGTTCCAAAGTCACGATCGGCACAGCACAGGTGAGCAAATATATCTCCGAAATATTGGATGAAACCAAGCAGGAGGAAGTGGTCGGTGCTAAAGGACAGATGTACAAGCGCGGCGCAAGAACCCTGCATATCTCCTCATTCTGATGACTTTTTGATAGCAGCATTGATATCTAGGGCGCCCAATTGGCTGAATGGCTGGTTGGGCGTCGCATTTTGAATAGGGGAAAGTCGTGAATGGCCGCTGCTTCCTATATTAGCGGGAATGAGCCGGAAACATCCTGAAATCCAGAAGTCCAGTGGGGAAGTGGTGCCATTTGACGATGCGAAATTTCGTGCTTCCTTGATGCGGTCGGGGGCGAGTGAGGAGGAGGTGAAGATCGTTTCTGAGCAGGTCAAGGCGGCATTGTATCCTGGGATTCCGACGGAAGAGATTTATGGGCTGGCCTATTCATTGCTGAAAAGGAAGAGCCATCGGCAGGCAGGGCGGTACAAACTGAAGCAGGCATTGTTGGAGCTGGGGCCTTCTGGATTTCCTTTTGAGCGTTTTGTGGGGGCATTGCTGGTGCATCAGGGGTTTGTCTGTGAGTACGATCAAGTGTTGCCGGGCAAGTGTGTCCATCATGAACTGGACTTGATCGCTCAGAAAGAGGAGGTGTTGCGTTACATCGAATGCAAATTCCATCAGCAGCGGGGCCAAAAGACGGACGTCAAGGTGTCGCTTTACCTGCATTCTCGCTTCCGGGATTTGGATGAGGCACGGCATCTGAAACGGCAAAAACCAGCCCCACCGTTCGAAGGCTGGCTCTTCACGAATACGCGATTCAGCGACGATGCCTTGACCTACGGACGCTGCGCAGGCATGCACCTGGTTTCCTGGGACCATCCATCGGGAGGTAGCTTGAAGGAGATGATCGAATCGAGCGGCATTTTCCCGATCACTTGCCTGAGCGGATTGACGGCGGACGAAAAGCGCTACCTGATGGAACACCATGTCGTCACCTGCTGCGACCTCGATCGGCATGCGGAAGTGTTGGCGGCTGCGGGAATCGGGCCAGAGCGGCTGGAGACAATTTGCAATGAGGCATCCGAGATTCGGGGAGCCCGGTGACAAAAGAAACTGCTTGCTCTGGATTGGCTTCTTGATCGATTCCCGAGGTGGGTCAGTATCCCAATGGATGGAATTGGAATCGCGAGTTTGGGTTCTAGTCCAGTTTCCGGCTCATTTTCCAAAGATCAACCTCAAAGCTTGCGCCCTCCCAAACCACATTTCTCATTGTTGCTTCCGCCGACCAGCCCCGTGTTGCGGCAGCCTCGAAGAAATCCGCGCTCATGTGACGCTTGGGGTCGCTGAAGATGGCGATTCCATTCGGCGCAACAAGCCTGTCCAACAAGTCCAAAAGCAGGTCATGGTTCCGGCGCTCGTAGAGCAAATCGGCCCCAGCGAGGATGTCGAATTGCGGTAGATTGGGAGGAAATCGCCAATCAAGGAACTTTGCGTGGACGAAAATCTCATTGGCGGCGGCGCTCTCGCGGATAAATTCGAGGGCGTCATTGTACCAATCGGTTGCCATGACGGATGCCCCTGCGGCAGCTGCCGCAAGCGCAGGCACTCCGAGCCCAGCCCCCAACTCAATCAATGACTTGCCCGCGAGATTGCCAGCATCCACAAGGTTCTCCGCCAAGGCAATGCAAGCCGGCCAAAGCATCGCCCAATAAGGAAGCCGTTCCTCGTCTCCGAATTCTGCCTGGGTGGTGTTCAGGATGTAGGCTTCGGCATTGATGGGCCGCCAAAGGCGGATTTCCCGCCCTGCGATGGGGATGGTGATGCATTCGCTGTCAAGCTTGGCAATCTGCCTCATTCCTTTTGGCCTTTCTTGTGGCCGCAAGCTACATCTGGAAAAGCTTTCGCTCCAAAATGGCGGCCGTGCAGGGCACAGGGATACTCGCCTAGGCGGTCTACACACGCTCCGCGCGATTCAGCCATCGGCTTTCTTCTCTCAGCACCATTCCGCCCACTGCATTCCATGGTGTCCGCTGCCGGGGCCGTTTTTCGGTCAGAGACCGGGACCAAGGTGGCCCTGAAGTTGGGGCAATGGTTGAACTTTTTTCGGTGCAGCAAAGCTGATTTGCACCGAAAAAAGATTCAACCACCACCCCAACTTCAGGGCCATTCCCGCCCCGTTCCTGCCGAAAAACAACCCCGGCAGCGAGCGGAAATATGGAATCCAAAGGTCAAAATGGTTCAAATCGAGAGGAAATCGCCCGGCGGCTGAACCTCGCGAAGGCGGAGATGGCAGCGGCACAAGGCGAGCACTTGTACCATGCGGCAAAGGCCGAAAGCGCAGTTCGCAAGGTTGCCGCCTGGGCGGAACTGGTGGGTTACCCGGGCGCAGCTGGAGGCAGATGAGCCGCCCTAGGGGCGTTACATGGAGGGCTATGGAGGTGACTGGGCGCGCATTGAACAGGGATACTCGCCTAGGCGGCAGCACGCGCCCGCGCGATTCAGCCATTGGCTGTCTTCTCAGCACCACTCTGCCCACTGCATTCCATGTGCTCCGCTGCCGGGGCCGTTTTTCGGTCAGACCGGACCAAGGCGGCCCTGAAGTTAGCAATGAACTTTTTCGGTGCAGCAAAGCTGATTTGCACCGAAAAAAGCTTCAACCACCACCCCAACTTCAGGGCCATTCCCGCCCCGTTCCTGCCGAAAACAACCTCGGCAGCGAGCGGAAATATGGAATCCAAAGGTCAAAATGGTTCAAATCGAGAGGAAATCGCCCGGCGGCTGAACCGCGAAGGCGGAGATGGCAGCGGCACAAGGCGAGCATACCACGCGGCAAAGGCCGAAGGGCGGTGCGCAAGGTTGCCGCCTGGGCGGAGCTGCTGGGTTACCTCCGGGCGAAGTTGAGGTTGATGAGCCGCCCTAGGGCGTTACCTTGGTGGCTACGGAAGTGCCTGACCGCGCATGGCACTTGGATGACCCCCTAGGCGGTTCACACGCTCCGCGCGATTCAGCCATTGGTTGTCTTTTCTCAGCACCATTTGCGCCCATTGCCTTCCATGGTGTCCGCTGCCGGGGCCGGATTTCGGTCAGAGACCGGACAAGTTCAAGCCAAAGAACTTTTCGCAGCAAAGCTGATTTGCACCGAAAAAGCTTCAACCACCACCCCAACCAGGGCTATTCCCGCCCCGTTCCTGCCGAAAAACAACCCCGGCAGCGAGCGGAAATATGGAACACAAAGGTCAAAATGGTTCAAATCGAGAGGAAATCGCCCGGCGGCTGAACCTCGCGAAGGCGGAGATGGCAGCGGCACAAGGCGAGCACTTGTACCACGCGGCAAAGGCCGAAGGCGCAGTGCGCAAGGTCGCCGCCTGGGCGGAGCTGCTGGGTTACCCGGGCGCAGCTGGAGGTTGATGAGCCGCTCCAGGGGCGTTACCCGAGGGCTACGGAAGTGCCCGACCGCGCATGGCACTGGATGCCCCCCAGGCGGTCTCCACACGCTCCGCGCGATTCGCCATTGCTGGTCTTCAGCACCATTCCGCCCTGCCTCCACGCTACGGGGCTGCGTTTGCCATCGGGACTGGCGGCCCTGAAGCAAGGTTGAACTTTTTCGGTGCGCGCTGATTTGCACCGAAAGCTTCAACCACCACCCCAACTTCAGGCCATCCCGCCCCGTTCCTGCCGAAAAACAACCCCGGCAGCGAGCGGAAATATGGAATCCAAAGGTCAAAATGGTTCAAATCGAGAGGAAATCGCCCGGAGGCTGAATCTCGCGAAGGCGGAGATGGCAGCGGCACAAGGCGAGCACTTGTACCACGCGGCAAAGGCCGAAGGCGCAGTGCGCAAGGTCGCCGCCTGGGCGGAGCTGCTGGGTTACCTCCGGGCGAAGCTGGAGGCTGATGAGCCGCCCTAGGGGCGTTACCTGGAGGGCTACGGAAGTGCCTGACCGCGCATGGCACTTGGATGCCCCCCTAGGCGGTCTCCACACGCTCCGCGCGATTCAGCCATTGGCTGTCTTCTCTCAGCACCATTCCGCCCATTGCCTTCCATTGTGTCCGCTACCGGGGCCGTTTTTCGGTCAGAGACCGGGACCAAGGTGGCCCTGAAGTTGGGGCAATGGTTGAACTTTTTTCGGTGCAGCAAAGCTGATTTGCACCGAAAAAAGCTTCAACCACCACCCCAACTTCAGGGCCATTCCCGCCCCGTTCCTGCCGAAAAACAACCCCGGCAGCGAGCGGAAATATGGAATCCAAAGGTCAAAATGGTTCAAATCGAGAGGAAATCGCCCGGCGGCTGAACCTCGCGAAGGCGGAGTTGGCAGCGGCACAAGGCGAGCACTTGTACCACGCGGCAAAGGCCGAAGGCGCAGTGCGCAAGGTTGCCGCCTGGGCGGAGCTGCTGGGTTACCTCCGGGCGAAGCTGAGGCTGATGAGCCGCCCTAGGGGGCGAGGTCAAATTGCTGGCTGGGCAGGCTGGACTCCGTACATCAGGACTGAAGTGGTAAAATACGAATCTGCATGTCCAGCGAGGACATAAAGGGTGCCACGTGCATCGATGGGCAATGTACAGGTGAGGATTACACCCCAAGGCATGTATTTCAGTTCGGTCTTGATGGATTGGACTTGCTCGTTGTCTTCCGGGTAGAAACTCACGTTGGCCTTGATGGATTCTGGATTGGCGACATTCAAGGCGATCCTGAATGGCGTGCCTGTGTTGGTGATGACCGACTTCTTGGGGGAGTAGTCGTAACATCCCAACTTGAAGTATTCGGGGAAGAAGACTGGTTGGCGTTCGAATTTCCAAATGGTGGTTTCGCGGTCCAGCAATTGCCAGCGGGACTCCGACGGATGTGCGAATAGACCATTTCGGTGGGCGACGTACAGAAATGGTACCATTCCGGCTCATTTGCAGTAGATCGGCAATCCGCCCATGTTGCGTCCAACAGCTGCCATTTTCCATCGAGACGGACTGCATTCCATGCATGGCAAGGGGCAATGAATACATCGCCCGGCGCATAGTTGGCACCTTTTGCATAGCCGCTGACCACGACGGCCTCAAGCCCCATTTTCACGGCAAGGTCAGCGAACAACTCAGAGTATCCCTGGCAGACTGCTGTTCGGCGGGAAAGGACATCTGCGGCATCTTGGCTCGCCGAAATGGCGATGCCTTCCTTCCAGCCATTGTAGCTATCGTAGTCATACTTGAGGAATCGGACTTCCCAGCACAGGATTGCCATGGCCTTCAGAGTTTCATCGGAGGATATCTGGCCGAGGTACTTTGCAAGGGAGGTGGTGGACTGCATGGCCGCGGCGGGAGTCTTGGCGGCCCAAGCCATCGCCTGCGACTGGTTGGGAGTGGGCGTTGCTTTCGTTGCGAAGGAACTCAGAAGGAGGAGGGCAATGGCAAGGATACGGGAGGCGATTTTGTGAGACATCTTGTGGTTATTTTCCCTTTATCCCAGAGCATGGGGGCAGGTAACCCAATCGGCTCAAAAATAAGTCCCCTTTGCTGTTAGGGCATTCTTGCCACGTTGACTTCAGGAAATCCGATTCCTTCAGGCATTCCGAACAGCTACCATCAACATGTGCGTCTCTGGAAATGGCAATTCGACCAATCGCCCATTTTCTTCCTGGAACAATGCCACATGCCCTCGGTAGCGGTTGTCAATGAGCCAAGTGTTTGGGTACGCACGGGAAACGGGTGCGATGGAAAATCCCGCATCGACCAAATGCGATTTCCAGTCCTCGAAGTCCCAGAAGCAGAACCGCTCGTGCATCTCGCTTTGCCAATTGTCATGGTAGTCTTTCTTGGAAATGAACTCCATGGCATGGTTTAGGCTCATTTTCGCATAGGATTTTCCTTGGAGCTCCACCCATTCGAACTGAATGCCGTCGCCCATGCCTGCCCTGAATTCGGCCGCAAATCGATCGAAGAGCTTGCGGGTTGAGCAGGCGGCGAGTTGCTCCTTGAGGTCAGGTGAATCAAGGCCCTCCGGCGTCTGGGCATCGGCATCATTCAACCAAAGCAAAACGGTTCGCTCCCCATCGCGGGGGCCGACAACGTCGCGGTTGATCCACACCCCACCCGGCACGAGCTCCGAATGTCGATTTTCAATGAAGCGAATTAGGTCCGCCCGACCGCCGTAGCTCTCGATTTCGTGGGTCAATGAGCTGGTGTGGACGGTGTTCATGGAGTTCCGGTCGAAGCAAAGCCCCTCCACAGCGTTCCGCTGCGCGAAAAACACGAACGGATTGGCGAACTCCTTGTTTTCCTTGCGTTGCAGGCAAATCTGGTACAGGTGACGGGCGACCTCGATCCCGATGAAATCCGATTCTCGCAAGCGGGCATCCTCGCAGCCGAGCTTGATCCAAGTCCCAACCGCGCAGCCGATGTCCCCGATACGGCCCGGCTGGATATAGGGTGCCGTCTCGTCGTATTTGAGGCGGGCGATGTCGTCCATTTGCCTGACATAGGAGGAATAATCGCGGGTCGTGGTCAGGTCGCCGTCGCCGCTGATCATCTCGTCCGAAAACAGACGCTGGATCTTGTCATCAATGCCGTAGGTGGTCCAGATGAGGTAGGTGCTCTGGTGCAGGCGGTCGAAGATGCTCCGGTCCTTGCGCCAATTGCCCTTGGAGGCGGCGACCTTTTCCACGAGGTCCCATGGGCCATCCGTCACCAAGTCGTGGTCGGTTCCAGGCACCAATTCCATCGGCAGGACCGTGAAGCCGAGTTCGGCGTACATGTGGCGGACAGGGGAGGAGCAGGCCACGACACAATTGCTGGGGTCGAGGTAGATGCGGCCTTCGCTCTCGTGCTTGATTTTCTTTAGGGTATATTCTGCGAAATGGGCGAGTTGGCCCACATCATCGATGCCGAAGACATAACTGGGGACCATGAGTTCCTGGGAGAAATCCAGCAAAGCCATGGCCCGGATGTAAAATGGGACGGGATTGCGGCGGGTGTTGCTGTGGTTGGCGCTCGTGACGGCCCAAACAACTCCGGTGATGGGTTCTTGCAAGCCGATGGGATTGCCGACTGCGTCGGGTTCGTCTTGAAGGCCGTTGGCGATGACGCGACTCAGGTATTTGAACTGGAAATCCGTGAGGGCGTGGTGACGGCCGGGGACGAGCAGCAGCATCTGTAATTATTAATTAATAATTGATAATGAATAGCTTATGGGTGCGCTGGGCGTTTTCTTTAGGGGCGGAATGTTGGGGTGGTGCGGGTCATGGCGGCTTTCCCGGCGTTGGCGAGGTCTTCGCTGAGGAGGAGGGCGGCGTTCCAGAGGGCGATTTGGTTGAGGCTGTCTTGGACGCTGTGGTCGCGGGCGTAGAGCAGGACTTGCTTGGTGCCGCGGATGCTGAGCGGGGACTTGCTTGCAATCTGGGCGGCGACTTGGCGGACTGCGGTGAGCAAGGCATCGATGCTGTCGTGGACGGAATTCACCAATCCGACACGGGCTGCTTCGGTTCCGGGGACATTGCGCCCGGTATAGGCCATTTCCGAAACAAATCCGGGAGAGATGATTTTGGGAAGGCGTTGCAGGCTGCCGAGGTCGGCGACCATTCCGAGATCGATTTCTTTTAGACAGAAATAGGCATCCTGCGTGCAGTAGCGCATGTCGCAAGCGGCCACCAAATCAAGTCCGGCGCCGATGCAACCGCCGTGGACGGCAGCAAGGATCGGTTTCCGGCATTTCTCGATCGCGTCGATGGGAGATTGGAGGACCTTCACGAGGCCCATCAGCTTCTCGCGTTTGCGACCCGGGCATTCTTCCTGGGTCTTGGCGTCCACGCTCAGGAGCAATTCGAGGTCGATTCCGGCGCAGAAATGTTTGCCATTGCCTCGGAGAATGATTGCACGGACCGAGTCCTCGTCGTCGAGCCACTCCATGGCGGCCTTGAACTCGCGGAAGCTGGTCTCGGTGAAGGCATTGGCTTTGTCGGGGCGGTTGAAGGCCACCTCGGCGACATGGTCCGCGATGGAAATCTGAAGCGTTTCGAACTGCATTGTAATCCTGATTTTGCTAGACAATTTAGGACAAGGACAGCTTAGGAATGCGCGGTTTTTTCCAACACTGCAACCAATCCTTGTTCCAGCCGCTCTAAGCTCAGCGTCGCACCGAGTTTCTGGGAGGCCTCCTGGGCGAGGTAGAGCCCCAATCCTGCGCCTCGGCTTTGGTTGCTGCCACGACGGAACATCTCAAATGCCTTCTCAGCCTCCAAGTCTCCCAGCCCGATTCCACGGTCCTCGATGGCAATCCGCCAATGGCTGCCGCCGCCCCGGACTGAGATTTTGCAGGCATTGTCGGCCGCGTCCCGCCGCCGGAAATCGATGACGTTGTTGAGCAACTGCCGGATGATCGACTTGAGCAGCTTCTCGTCAGCGACCAGGGGACTGCTGATGTTGATCTCCTCTGCCCACTGGATGGCGGCATAACCGTCACGGTTGGCAACTTGGTTGCGGACGCTCGCTACGATGGCCGTGATGTCCACGGCATCCATCGCAGCGGCATGGGCATCCAATTCGACCTTGTCGATGAGCTGTTGCAGGACACCGTCGAGTTGCTCCACCTTCTGACCGATGTGCTCCAGGAAGGGATCGGACTCATTTTCGGAGCGGCCCACTTGAACGAGCCCCTTGATGGTCGTGAGCGGTCCCTTGATGTCATGAGAGCTGCGGTAGAGGAAGGTTCCCAGCGTTTTGGTGGCCTTTTCCTTCTCCGCGACCTCGTTTTGCAGGTTCTCATTGGCTTGGCGGAGGGCTGCGGTGCGTTCTGTGACCTTCTGCTCCAAGATGGTATTGGCCTGCTGCTTTTCGCGGTAGCGCTTGGTGACGACAAACCCAAAACTGCCCAGCAGGACGACTCCGATTCCGAGCGACCAATTCAGGATGCGCTGCCGCTTGAGGTCGGCCTCCTGTTGCAGCTTGGCGGTCTCGCGCTGATGCTCGTCCTCGCGCTCTTTCTGCTCCACGCGGTAGGCGACTTCCATGGCCTTGTTCTCACCTTCCCGTTTGAACATGAAAATGGTATCGCTGATCTCCATGTTGCGATTTGCCCACTTCAGTGCCTGCTGAAAGTCTTTTTTCAGGGTGTAAACCTTCTTGAGTTCGTTGGCGGAGGCAGCCATCACCTCGTAGTATTGATTGGTTTCCGCGATCGAATACGATTTGTTGAGGTAATAGAATGCGCTGTCGAGCTTGCCCCAATTCACGTACCCACTGCCGATGTTGTGCATGTCGCGGCAGCTCTCTTGCGGCAGCTCCATCTCTTGGTGGATCGCGAGGGCCTTCCGGTTGTACTCCACGCAGGCGGCGTGCATCCCAAGTCGTCCGCAGGCGACACCGATGTTGCCAAGATAGAGTCCTCTGCCGTAGGGGCTGGATTCTGAGCGGCTGCTGTCCACAGCGATGTTGTAATACTTGATGGCCTCCGCCTCTTGGTTCAACTTGGAATAAACCAGGCCCAGCGCATTGTAAAGCCCTGAAATAGACTTGGTATAATTGATTTCCTGCCGGATTTTCAGCGCCAACTGCTGCTCCTTGAGTGCGCGGTCCAGGTCACCCTTGTTCATGAACATGGTGCCAATGTTGCTGTGAAGATTGGAGATCCATTTTCGGTCATTGATGGCCTCAAATAGTTCGAGAGCCTTGAAATACTCGGTCAGGCAGCGGTCATCGAGTCCCGCGTTCTTGTAGCAGTTGGCGACCATGTTGGTGGCATCTGCCAGCCTGAAGGTGTCCCGCAGCGAATCGGCGATGTGTATTGAGAGTTTACAGAGGTCGAGGCACTCGCCAGCAGGAGAGACGTAGATCAGCGCCACCTCCAATTTCTTGAGATGGTCGAGGTAGGTAGTGTCTCGATGAGGATACGCTTGCACGATCTTTCGCAAGCTGTCAGCCACACGCGGATCCTGAGCCCTTGCCGAGGACCATAGGAGTAGTGCAGCGAAAATGAGAACGCCGAATCGTTGTAGTTTCATAGGTGCTGCAAAATAACAATCACAATTAGAAAGCCAATCTCCGGGAGCGTTGGCACCGTTCATTCAAGATTGAAACCGAGCACGGTATCAGAAGCGCCAACCCAAGGCTAGGCTGCCATCGCCGACGATGGAAACCGTAGGCTTCCGTCCCCAACCCCAAATAATCTGGGTGTCGAGGAAGCTGATCTCATCCATGGCGGTATTGTAGAAATACCCCCAATTGTAAGTGAAGAAGTTCTCTTCTGAGCGGAAACCCAGTCCTACTCCAAGCGATCCATCCAGGAACAGGCCTCGCCAGAGTTTCATCTGCAAGCCAATCCGGTTGGAGATGATGAAATCGATGTTCATTTTGGATTCCGTGGCGTTAGCATAGAATTGTGTAGTCCTGCCGGAGACGACCTTGGCTGTGGGTTGGGTGTAGAATCCGCGCCCGCCTCGGTCCTTGAAGTAGTACCTGTAGGCAACAAGGAGGCGAAACACATTGAACTTCCCAGTCCAGTAGCCAGAATTGTTCGGGCCGAACCAAGCACGGTTTTTCCCATATCGGAACCCAAGGCCCAGGATTGCCGCAGACTTCTTGCCTATTCCCACCTCCACCGTTCCAGCGATCGGGAGGGGATTGAAGGTGTCGTGGTAAGAAGGATGGATGTGGCTTGGAATCAATGCCAGCTGAACGATCGAACCCGGCAACTCAAGTTTGGGAATGATGTATGGGCCGGTTTTTATGTCCTGGATCGGTTCGAAGGTAGGTGTTTCCGATTGTGCGGATGCTGCAATGCCGATGCAAAGGGCGAACAGCAGCAGGACGAATGATTTTTTCATAAGAACGAATGAACGATAAACGGTTTTACACACTGAAAATCACTGGGTTTTCCGCTTCTCTCAGAGCTTGGCAATTTCCTGTGTGGGGACACACGGCTTGGCTGGGTGTTGTGAATCTAGGAAATTTCCGAGTTGGGTCAACAGTTTTGGACAAATTTCGTGATGCTCAGGCCCAGAATTCCCAAAATCAAGTGCCTGTGACCGGAAATGGTGTCTTGATTCCTCAGTTCAGATTCAGTGCTCAACCGCATTTTTTTGTAGTTTCGCCACGGAATTGAATGCCGGAAATCGATGATCAAAAACACCAAAGTATTCTGGGTGGTGGGGTTGCTCCTGTGTATGGGACAGGTCGTGAGTGCGCAGCCCAAGGACAATGAGGCGATCAAGAAGATGATCGCAACCTATAAGCTGGACATGCGGGGGCCGTACAAGGACATCCGCTGGTATTGTGCGGATGGCAGCTATGCTGAACCCAAAGTGGGCTGTGCCGAACAAAACAAGAAAAACCTCCAACGCGCCCGCTACAAGGATGATGTAGAGGCCCTTGCCCGGACGAATCACGTCTATCTCGGCCAAATCCTCGCCAAGACCGGAAACTCGGAGTTTTGGGATGCGTCCTATCGGCAGTCACGCCTGAAGCAGTATCAAATCGAGCGTTTCCTCATGAATGCCGACGATGGCTGGGTGAACCGCCGCGGACAATACTACCGTGGAGCGACCCAGGCGGAGGATGAAGAGGCCTGGGGCATCAGCTTCTTCGAATGGCTGCTCGCGAAGGATGACGCATTGGCACAGAATTTCTTCCTGATCCGTCAGGCAGCCAAGGACATCCCCCACGCAGGCGATGACCAAAAGACGCAGAATGTTCGCGCCGTTTCGCGGGTGCTCGGAGACGAGTATTCCCCCTTCATGGACCTGCGGATCAAGATCCACAACCAGCCTGAGGCCACTGACATCCAAGCGGTTCGCGACTTCCAAGCCAAGCACAAAACGAAACTCAGTGCCGAGCAAAACGGGCAATTTGCAACCTTGCTCAAGGACATGGAGACGGTCTTTGCCCCGGTGCAACTGAGCAGCCTGCAAAAGTACCTGAGCAAGATGACCACGGATTCGCCCCTGCGGAAGACCATCGGCGATTTCATCACAGCTCAAAGCAATACCCAACCCGGCGCGGAGCGCGCGAAGGCATTTGCTGAGATGATATGGAAAATTCGCGTGGGCATAGGCAAGGAAACCAAGGCAAAGTCCCGCCTCGCCCTGCTCGACATCTCCATCCAATTGGAGAATATCCTCTTCCGTGAGGCAAGCAGCTGGGAAACCAAGACCCTGCAGGAGGAACTGGAAAAAATCTACGCCCTGAGCTGGGCTGCCGCTGGCGCAGGTTTCTTGGAGAAATGGGAGTGGGAGGGAACCGAGTTCCTCATCCGCCCGCCCAAGAAGGCAGAAATGGCCATGGCTGAACTGAACCGCTATGCGGAGGTTGCAAGGAGCCATGTGGAATGGGGCACCGGCATGTGCCGTGGGGTCTATATGGAGACCATCAACCTCATGGGCGGATTCGAACCGATTGCATTTGGCTTCATGGACGACCGCATCCGCAGCTCTGTCTTGCTGCACCTCGGCTCGAGCGCAGGTCGTCTCGGCGACTTCGTGGCGACCCAAGCCAAGTTCAGCAACCAAGTGATGGACATCCCGGAGCAGAGCCGCATCCGCGGTGTGAACCCCGGCTTCGCAATGGGCGAACTCGTGGTCGTGACTGGAAATGAAAACTCCATCGAGGTTACCAAGGACAAGGTTTATGCCTTCAACCGTCCTCCATCCGACCTCAAGCCCATCGCGGGCATCATGACCGTGACCGAGGGGAACATCGTCTCCCACGTGCAGCTTTTGGCCCGCAACCTGGGAATCCCGAACGCGGTGCTGAGCCTTCAAAACTTGGAGGCCCTAGAGAAATACAATGGCAAAAGCGTCTTCTTCGCGGTTTCCAACAAGGGCACGGTGATCATGAAGCTCGCCGATCAAATGTCCGAGGAGGAGAAGAAGCTCTTCGAAGTCAAGAAGCGCAAGGAGGAAAAAATCTCCGTCCCGATCGAGAAGATCAATCTGAATGAGAAGAAGTGCGTGAACCTGCGTCAGTTGCGTGCAGGCGACAGCGGCAAGCTCTGCGGCCCGAAAGCTGCCAACCTCGGACAGCTCAAGTTCATGTTCCCCGACCATGTGGTTGAGGGCTTCGTGATCGGCTTCGGCATCTTCCGCGAGCACCTCGACCAGAAAATGCCCGGTGGCAATGAGTCGTACTGGGAGTACGTGAACCGCATTTTCACCACGGCGGAGCAGCAGCGGAACGCAGGCAAATCCGAGGCGGACGTGGAGGAATACACCCTGAAGGAACTCGAGAAGCTCCGCAACCTGATCAAGTCCATGCCGCTCCTGCCGGATTTCGTGCAAGATATCAAGGATCAGTTCAAGGCGGTGTTGGGAGCTGACATAGGCAAGGTGCCCGTGTTCCTCCGCAGCGACACCAACATGGAGGACCTCAAGGACTTCACTGGTGCTGGCCTGAACCTGACCCTGTTCAACGTCGCTGAGCCGGATAAGATCATGCAAGGCATCAAGGACGTCTGGGCATCGCCGTATTCCGAGCGCAGCTACAAGTGGCGTCAGAAATACCTGAATGACCCGCAAAACGTGTTCCCCTCCATCCTGGTGATTCCCTCTGTGGACGTGGATTACAGCGGTGTCATGGTGACCAAGGGCATCAAAACCGACAACGCCGAGGACATCACCATCGCCTTCAGCCGTGGTGCGGGCGGTGCCGTAGATGGCCAAGCGGCTGAGTCCTTCCTCCTCCGTGGCAACGGAAGCACGACCCTGCTGTCCCCTGCCCGCGAGCCCTATTTCAACCGTCTGCCCACCACGGGCGGCACGGACAAGCGCATGGCCACATTTGAAACGCCCATCCTCAAGACCGTCAACCTCAAGGCACTCCGTGAGATGGCCTCCGAGATCAAGAAGAAGATGGCGACCGCCGACAATGTCGAATCCAAAGGTCCTTGGGACATCGAATTGGGCTTCAAGGACGACAAGATTTGGCTGTTCCAAGTCCGGCCCTTCGTCGAGAACAAGAACGCCCTCGCCTCTGATTACCTCAAGAAGATCACTCCGCAGATGCCTGAGTCCAAGATGATTCAGCTTTCGGCCACCCTCTAATACCGTCATGAAAAAGTTCGTTCGCATCAGTCTCGTTTTGGCCCTGTTGCTGGGCATCACCCAAGTCGCGCGCAGCTATCCCATCGATGGATTCAATTATTCCGGGATCAAACGCCTGGAACGACTTCGCGCCGTCATCGACGGCAAGATCAAGGACAAGAGCCCCTTGCCCGGGCAGATGAAGTCGATCAACGACATCAAGCTCCACTTGACAGGCCGGTTGGGGGACGCATTGGATTCGTTGCCTGCGGTGGATTCGACCTTGCAAAAGGCGATCAATGGCCTCTTTGGCGGCTTGTCCTCTGCCTATTCGATCGCAGTCCTCGACATCACGCCCGGACGTCCATTCCGGTATGCCGCCCGCAAGGAATTCTCTGGCTATCAGCCAGGCTCTGTCGGCAAGCTGGCCGTGCTCGCGGGACTCTTTTGCGAATTGCGGGAGATCTACCCCGAATCCTACGAGAAGCGCCTTCAACTCATCAAGTCCAAGGTTGTCCGCGGCGGCCAATGGGCGATGTCGGACGAGCACACCATTCCGATTTACGACCCGAACACCACCAAGTTCCTCAAGCGGACCGTCATCCCGAGCGATACCTTCTCGATCATCGAGTGGGCCGACCACATGATCTCCGTGAGCAACAATGGCGCGGCAGCTGTCGTATGGCGCGAGGCCATACTGATGCGGGTATTTGGCAAGGACTACCCGACACTCACGCAACAGCAGATCGACGACTACTTCGGCAAGACTCCCAAGAGCCAACTCTCCGACGTGGCCATGTCCGTGGTGAATGACCCGCTGCAAGGCTTGGGCATCAGCGAGGACGATTGGCACCTGGGCACCATCTTCACCCGTGGAGGCGGCGCAGTCGTTCCCGGCAAGGGAGGCAGCACCGGCTGCCCCAACGCGCTGATGAAATACCTAGTGGCATTGGAACGCGGCAAGATCGTGGATCCTGAGAGCAGCTTGGAAATCAAGCGTCTGATGTACTCCACCGACCGCCGTATCCGCTACGCGAGCTCCAAGGACTTGGCGAACGCTGCCGTCTATTTCAAGTCGGGAAGCCTCTACAAGTGCAAGCCCGAAGCAGGCTATCAATGCGGCAAGTACAAGGGCAATGTCGAGAACTACATGAACTCCGTGGCCATCATCGAGCACGGCGACAGCCTCGTTTACATGGTGGCCCTCATGTCCAATGTCCTCAAGAAAAACTCCGGCACGGACCACATGATCATGGCTGGCAGGATCGAAAAGATCATGCGGGAAATCCATGCCAAGTACCCTCCGCTGGTGAAGCCTGAGGAGGACAGCGTTAGGTGAGATTATAGTTCTAGTAACTCCTTAATCCTGATCTTGACAGCATGGTCGAGATTGTAAATGTCATTTTCATCAGGAGTCGGAGGCCCAACCTTTGTTAGCCGATTTCTTTGCTTGGCTCTCTCTTCGCTGACCCGGAATTTCCGTTTTTGGATCCGGGAATCCATTGAAAACAAACCCACGCGACTTGCGGATCTCAGAAGGTAGTCAGCAAAGATTTCGGCGGCATGGAGCTGTTGGGTGGCCGACTCGGTTCCGAATTTGAGTTCAAATAGCAATACGTGAAGGACGTCCGCCTCCTGAACAAACAGGATGTAATCACAAATTTTGCTCAAACCTGAGGTTTTCGCGAAGTAGGGAAAAAGGTTGATCCTCGGTAGGTCAAATCTAAATAGTCGATGGTCGTAACCATAGGTGTCAAGGACTCGCTGCATCTTGAATGCCTTTCCTCTGTCGGTTTTCCCAGCCTCCTCAAGCACCCCGGAATGATCCACGAATCGGGGATCGACCACTTTGTCGAGAAATGAAAGCAAGTCAGGAATGGACTTTGCCATATTTCTTCGCGTAGTAGAGTTCATCCGATACCCGGTTGAGTGCCGTAATGGTCTCGTCAAATGAGGAAACCTCAACCCCGAATTCGTCAACTGGGATAGCGGTCGCGATGGCTTTTTCTTCGTCCTCAGAGGGGAAAGAGAAATATAGCGCGCCGACATCTATCGGATCTAAACCGTCAACATCGGTCTCAGCATATCCGAGTTCAATTCCAATCTTTCTCTGCTCATGATCTTCCTTCTTGCTATGCAGCATCATGAGGTTGTTGAATTCTCTTACAATATAATCCGAATGGGTACTGATGATGAAGCGAAGGCCAGCCTTAGCCATTCGAACGATGTACCGAGTGAGCAATATCTGTGCCTTGGGATGAAGGTTCAGTTCTGGTTCATCAATGATCACGAGGTCCTCACGCGTGGCGCGGTGCTTGAGGTAAATGATCAAACTTGCCAGCGTCTTGACAATGGAACTGCTTTGATGAATCGAAAGGCTCAGTTTGGGGGCACGCAAACTGACAAATTCCACTTGGCCATCTTTACTTGTCTTGACACCACCTCCAAGTAGTTCTCTCTCCATCGAAACTGCGAGGTCAAATAGAAAGGAGTTGGACTTGCTGATGTTTTCAAGATCCTCGGCGACGCGCAGAGCGTCACGAATCGGCTTTGGATACCTTGTGGTTCGCTCTCCTAGTCTTGTAAATTCCCGAGCATTCCCTTTCGTCATGGACAAACCTTGTAGTTCGTCCAAAATCTCGTTCCTCCGGACAGAAAGCTCCTTGCTAAAGGTATAGACGGAATTCCTCTCGACTGGAAAAATCGTTGATGTCGTGATAGGACTAGTAGCAAGTTTCTTCAGAATCTCTTTGGCTGCAAATCTGCTAACGGTGCCTAGAGTCCAACCTGATTCTTTCTCTGTGAAGGATTCCTGTAGAATCGTAAGAATGGATGAGTCCGGTTTTTTCCTTGCCAATCCCGAGAACAGTCCCAAGTCAAAGGGTATCTCACCTGCTTTCGAGACAAAATCTTGATAAAAATTCTTGGGTGCAAGAATCTCCAACCGGGTGTTTTTGAACAAAGAGTTATTGCGGTTTTTCCCAATTCCGAAAATAATCGGCAGGTCATCCAAGACCATCTCGCATAAGTACTTCCTAGCGGATTCTAATTGATCTTCTGAAACCTTAAATGAGAATCCATTTTCAACAAGCTCTACATCTCTGATCGGAAAAGAGCCATTCATCGAGGCAACCGCGTACACCAGGTATGATATGTACGTCTTACCTGTCCCATTTTCCCCAAAAAATAGGTTGATACGCTTCGATAGATCGATCTCCGCGTTGCCTAGTACTCCGAGATTCGTAACCTTCAGCTTCATGCCTTTCCTACTGTATCAAAACAAAGATAGTTGAAATTGAAATATTAGTTTCACTGGATTTCTCGCGTGATAACAGTTTCCCACCCTATGTCCTCAGCGGTAAACGCTCTTGATTGCCAAAACATCATCCGGTATTGCAGGCATCTGTTTTCCTTCGCGGTTGCGGGCGAGCTTGTCGCGGATGGCCTGCTTGAGCCAGACTGTGCGGGTGCTGTCGTGAACCAGTTCCTGCAAGACATGGTTCTCGCGGAGCGCATCGTTGATGCATTTCAAGCCGTGCAGCCCAATGCCATTCCTGCGAATGTCCAAGTGGAGGAGGGATTCATTGAGCAGGACCATGTTCGCGATGTGGATGGCTCCTGTGTCGCCCGCGCAATTCGCGGAGCCGCCGAGCACCCGGGTGGAACGTGGGTATCCGAGATCAAGGAATTGCAGGCTTTCATGATTGGTGAGCGCATGACAGAGCGCCTCGATGCTGGCCGGTCCGATGCCATTGCTGGCAAGGCTCAGGACTTTCAAATGCTGGTTTTTCGCCAATGCGGAGGCGATTTCGACCGTGCCTGCATCACCCAGCCGATTGACACTCAGATAGAGCTCCCGCAGGTGCGAGTTTCCGAGGAGCAATTTAGACAACGTGTTGGCTGACCCACCCTCCAAGTAATTTCCGCTGAGGTATATCCGTTCGATCGGGTAATCATTCTGAACCAGTGCTTCCACGATGGCTTCAAGGCCCACCCTACCGATACCGGTATTCACGAGGTCCAGGGTCCGGATGTTCCGGTTTTTGCCCAGCAGCTTCGCCAATGCCCTCGCGCCTCCCAAGCCCAAGGGATTGCGTTTGAGCCATAAGGCATGTACCTGCGGGTTGGATTCCAATGCATCTGCGAGAACTTCCATCCCTTTCGCGGCAATCAAGTTGCAGCCCAGATAGACCGTCTCGATTGAGGCATTTTCCCTCAAGAGGTCGGCCACGTAAGATGCGCCTTGGTTCGCGATGCTGCCTGTACCGAATAAGATGGATTTGATCTTGTCGTTGCCCTTGAGGGCATGGGTCAGCAGGCGTGCCCCCGCCGGACCTAGCGCTTGCTTGCAGCAATCCAAGGTCTGCCCAGCGGTGACCGTCCCCCTTTGGAAAACCAATTGCTCCGAGGCTGCCTGGTTGGAATGCAGGAAGTCCAGCAGCGGCTCGATTTCGGCAATGTCAAATTCCAGTCCTTCTCCAAGGGGACCTACAGGACAGACAATCTCATCGGGGATGAATTGCTCATCATTTACCATGGGCTGACTTTGTAATCTTTGAGAAATACGCCAAACTGCGGCGTTTCAGGCAGGTTGATGCCATCGACGATTGGCGCCAATACGCGGGCTGCGCCATCGACCACATCCAGCGGCGGTACAAATCCTTGGTTGCGCAAGACTTCCTTCTTCGGGGCGGGATTTTCATCCGTGATCCAGCCCGTGTCCACGCTCGTCATGTAGATGCCCGCCTGCGCATACCCTTCGGCAGATGTCCGGGTCATCATGTTGAGCGCGGCCTTGGCCATGTTGGTATGCGGATGGTTTGGGCTCTTGTAAGCGCGGTTGAAGACGCCTTCCATCGCCGAGACATTCACGATGAAGCGTCGGGTGAAGGGCGATCGCTCCATCAGGGGCTTCAATGCACTGTTCAGCCGAAAGGGTGCCGTGACATTGACGAGTTGGACCTCCAGCATTTCCAGCAGGCTCACTTCGTCAATGGGCTGCAACCAGGAATTCTGCGGTCGCAAGTCTGCCTGTTGACCGTAGAGGTCGGTTTTTCCAGCAGGGAAATAGGGCGATGGCAAGCCGGGTAGGAGGGAAGCCTTGTCCTCTAGGAGATGGCTGCCCTTTTCTCTTGCCAAAAGCGGGGCATAAAACTCAATGGGCCGCTTGACGGTCTGTGCAGCATTGTGGATGAGGATGTCCAAGTGCGGCAGGTTCAGGTGCAACCGTTCGATCAGCGCCTCCACTTCCTTCAGATTCCGCAGATCCAAGCCGACCACCTCCAAGCGATCCATCCATTCACCAGCATCTGCCTCCGCTTGAAATGCCGCAATCGCATTGGCGGGGAAACGCGTCGTGACGATCACTCGGGCACCCCAACGCAGCAGCTTCATCGCGATCTCGAATCCGATCTTGATCCTGCCCCCGGTCACCAATGCGATCCTGCCCCTCATGTCCGCTGCTTCTGACCTCCGATGGTAATTTTCCGCCGCACAATCTGGGCAAAGCTGATGGTAGAACTCGTGCAACCGCCGGAACGGCGCCTTGCAGATGTAGCAGGACTTGGCATTCTTGAGCTCGCGGACATCCTCGGTCACTTCCGGCAGGCTCAATTGGCCCAAGTTGCGTTCGTCATTCAGCTGGAACAGGGCAGATGCAGCGATTTTGGAGGCATCCTCCGAGCGGGTGATTTCCTTGCTGCTCGCCCTGTTTTGCTTGCGCGCTTGACGATTGATCTTGGCGATCAGGCTCTTGAGGCGGGTTTCCTCATCGGCCAACTCCGGATGGTCCGCCAAGCCCTGCAACACCTCCTCCAAAACGAGTTTGTGCGCATGGAGCAGCTCCTGGATATGTTCCTTGGAAGTCGTCACAGCTTTGCGAACCAATTTGGTGGAGCGGCTGGATTCGAACCAGCGGCCTCCTGCTTGATGTGCAGGCGCTCTTCCATCTGAGCTACACCCCATGCCGTCGATGACGGGAATCGAACCCGCGGCCTACTGAGTATGAATCAATCGCTCTTCCGCTGAGCTACATCGACGAACGGAAAGGGAGGCGGGGATCGAACCCGCGGCCTCTGGTTTCGCAAAACAGCGCTCTTCCAACTGAGCTACTCCCTTCATTTGACCGGAATAGGCAGGTTGCCCCGTCCCGGATTGCGGTATTTCAAAATTATCGAAAAGCAGGTGCTATGCAACGTTTGACTCCTTGGAGTCTTTGGAACTTGTTTCGGTCAGGCGCTTGGGACCTCCGACGTCGGTGCTTTGCCCTTTCAGCAGCGGCATGAATTTGGGGTCGTGGGTCTCGCCGATCAGGTTCACGACAGCAAGCTTGATGCGGACGTCCTTGCCTTCGAGCAGCGTTTTGTAGCAGGTGAATTCGTCGGGGATGCGGATGTCCAAGTTTTGGATCGTCTCGTCCGTGATGCCATCGAGCAATGCAGTCTCCAAGACCGGGATCAGCACCTTTTTGAGGCTGCTATCGAGGAGATTCTCCAGAAATTCCACCGCATTCACCCGCAAGTCGGGCTTGTTGCTCTGGAGGCCTTCGTAGATCGGGAGGATGTCCTCGGTGGGGTACTTCAGGCCGAGGAGACGGAAAATGCGCTCCAAATGTCCGTCCATCCGGCTTTCCAGCAGCTTGAGCAATGCCTCCCGTGCTTGATCCTCAGCGGTCTCCTGTGGAGTGAGGATATGCAGCAGGCTTTCTTCGCGGATTTTCTTCTGGGCGTAGAGGACGGAGAGGGTGTTTTGGTAAAGCCGCACCTCCTCCATGATCCGCTGCACGATCGCCTTCTTGTGGAAGCGAAGGTGCGGGTAATTGATTTTCATGGAGTTGAGCGACCTGAGCGCCTCCAAATGGATGGTCACATCCTCGTGGTCGAGCAGCTCTAGGATGCAATCGACTGAGGCCTGTGAGTCGATGCGCTCCAGCACGGAGGGCACGTAGCGCACCACATCGCTCCGGGTACCCGGCTGACGAACAAGCTCTGCAAGCGGCTCCACGATGCCATGCCCATAATGTAGCAAGGCTTCACGGGCTTGCGAGAAGTAGCGCTCGTCCGAAAGCATCTCCATCAGCGGTGGGACGAAGCTCAGGTGCATGGTATTGCCAGCCGCCTCGATCGCGGTCCCGACCATGTTGGGGTCGGGATCGTGGAAGGCGCTCTCGATCACGAAGAAGAGGCGCACGCTGGAGGAGAATCCGATGGCCTTGAGGAGGTCCGTCCGCATGACTTGGAATTTTTCCATGTCATCCTCGTTGGCGATTTCCTCAAGGCGGTCGTGGAGCCGCTTTTCGAGGGCAAACCGCTGCTGCAACTCGGAGTTGTCGCGGGTTTCACGGGCTAGGCCCACAAGCGCTGCGCCGCTGATGCGGTAGTCGGGGTCGCGGAGGAAGCCTTCGATCCGTTGGTAGCGGTCGTCGCGGCTGTGCTGCATCAGGTACTCAAATGCACTGATTTTCACCTGCTCATCCTCATCGTGGATCATCGGCTCGACTTCTTCGATGATGGGATCCTGGTTGTAATAGTAGAGTGACTTGAGGGCCTCCGAGCGGATGCGCGCGGAGGGGTGATGCAGCAGGCTGCGGATGTGTTCGAAGAAGCGCTTGTCCTTGAGGTCGCGCACCTTTTTCAAGACGAAGATCACCTGACCCTCGTCGCCGGACTCCAAGACGCGCAACAAGCCGCCCAGCACCGATTCATGTCCGGGGTCAGGCTTGGTGGAAATGTCCATGCCCTCGCCCATGCGTTGCTTGAAGGAACGGATGTATTCCTTGCGGATTTGATAGGCGAAATAGATCCATACCGCGATCAAAGCGATGATCATGAGGCAGGTCGCACGGGTGTCCAGGTTCAGCTTGTTGACAATGAAAATCAGGATCAATCCGGCGATTCCCGATGCGAAGCAGTCGATGAATACGTCGATGAAGGACTTGGTCCTGTTCTTGATGTCGGTCGGGATGGGAAGGGCGAGCAGTTCCGTCGCACTCTTGTTGATGGATTGCTTGAGGCTACCATCGGCGATGCGGATCAGGATCGCGGCCCACAACGAGGGGAACAGGAAGAGCAGCATCGCACCGATCAGGATGCCCGTGGGCAGGAGGAAGAGCGAAGTGCCGACACCGAAGACACCCACCACCCGGTGGGTGATGAAGAGCTGCACCAAGAGGGAAATGATGCTGAGGGTACTGAGCCAGAACCCGAAAAACGAAGTCAGCTCCTCTGGATTTGGAAAATGCTCGGATGCGACGGCGGTGTATTGGTACTCCACCAATTTGGCCACGATCACACTCACGCCGATGATGATGGCGAGGTAGGTGAGGTGCCGAGAATGCAGGATCAGCAATAGGGGATGCTCTTGCAAGCCGCCCATCCGCTTCTTCTGTTGGATGGGTTGCTGAGTGGGAGCGACACTGTCCGCCCAGATGTGTCGGGTGATCGGGATGCAAAGTGCAAGCAATCCACCTGCCACGAAGAGCAAGGACTCCGAGGTCATGAAGGTCGCCAAGGCGGAGGCTGAATAGCCACCTGCGATCCCTCCCGCGATGCCACCGGCCCCGATGAAACCGAAGAGCCTCTTGGCCTCACGGGCATTGAAGACGATGTTGGCGAGGATCCAGAACTGCGAGGTGCAGAGCAGGGCGAAGATGGTCATCCAAATGTAGAACACATAGATGGCCCAGCTCGTGAAGACATTGAAAATCAGCAGCGTGCCCAGCACAACCAAGGTTGCGACGGAACTGCTGAGCGTGCCGACGATGATCTTGTTGAAGGCCACGCGGGACAGCACCCGGGTGTAGATCGTGGAGACGATGGCCGCTGGAATGGCCGCCAAGACAAATGCCAATGGCAGGCTCTCCTTTCCATACGTCGTCACGAACAGCGCCTGCACCGTGGACTTGACAATGAGCAATGTGGTGATGATCAGGAAGATGTTCAACTGCATAAGGAGGGCGCGCTTCATCTCGCCCTCTCGCAAGTCGAAGGTTTTTCGCAAGAAATACCTGAGTGCTTCCTGATAGATTGTCATGGCTCGTTATCGGTGCGCGTTATTGGTCGATATGTGTTTTTTGTCTGTGGCATCAGTTGCCCGGGATTTGCAGGACGTTTTCAATCACGTTGACCAAATCCCTCAGGATTTGCTCGCCTTCCGGGTCTTCGATCAAGCCTACCAGGATGTACTTTCGTCGCGGACCCCATACCAAGATGGAATCCGAGTGAAAGTTTTCCCAAGATCCTGACTTGCGGAAGAGTTTGGCATGGGGAGTCTTCTGATCCAGGGTGTTCACGAACTTGTGGTGCAAGGCGGGATCCACCATGATGTCCAGCATCTGCTTGGACCGCTTCTGATTCACCAACTTGCCGTTGATGAGCATGTAGTAGAAGCGGCAGACCTGTGTTGCGCTAGCGGCATGGCTCAGCCCTTTCAGCGGATCGGGATAGCGTCGGCCGTCCGCAGCGTAGCGTTTTCCTACCCAAAGTCCTCCGCCACAGGCGATGTCATAGAGTTTGTATTTGGGGTCGCAGAGCACCTTCTCGATCTTTTCATAGCCGAGCCGGTCGATCATGCGGGTGCTGGCTTCGTTGTCGCTGTAGCTGATCATGAGACGGAGGTCATTCATGATCTCGGTGTTTTCCGGAATCTGCTTCTTTTCGATGGCGTCCATAGATGCGAGCAGGATCGCGATCTTGGGCAAGCTCGCGGCGTACATCATCTCGTCGCCATTGATCCGTGCAAACCGGAGGTGAGCTCTGTTGCGGAGGTCCACCACGCCCACGGCCATCTTCTTTTCGGCGATGAGCTGCTTCCACTTGGGGTTGCGGCTCAGTTGCTTCAGTAGCTCAGCCTGCATCGCAGGATCCACGAGCGCCTGCAATGGCACAAGGGAGTCACCGGGCAGATTCGTGCTGAAAGGCAGGTCCCAATTGATCTTGGTTTGGGCATTCAGCGGCTGCAGGAGGGAAAGGGAAAACAGCATGGCGGCAGCCATCAGGCCACCCACAATACCATTCAGGCGGAAACGTTTTGCATCCGTTCGACCCAAATGGTGTCCCGCGTCTGCTTGGCGCCGGGACCGCCCAGGGAGTTTCCAATTCATTCCTACAAAACTAAGGAATTTTCGGGTGTTGGTGATGGGAGAAATCGTTGGGGAATGGGAGCGAAAGCATCGCGGGCGCTCAGGGCGCCCGCGATGCTTTCTGTTGGTCGAACTCGTCACTTCGTCACCATGAACTTGGCGGTCTCAAGGACGTCCTGTCCAGTCACCCTTGCGATGTAACAGGCTGGGTTGAGGCCTTCTGTGCCCATGTCCACTACATTGTCACCGACAATGACATCCAGCTCCTGGGTCACCACGAGGCGACCTGTCATGTCCATCACTTCGAGCTTGAGCGCTTGCTCCATGTTCGACTTGACGTTCAATCGGAGTACATCACCTGCATTGATCGGATTGGGGTAGGCAATGACGGAAACCTCGTTCACAAGACCGTCGGTATGCAATTCTATCGTCTGTGAGTAGCCGCCAGCGCCGTTTTGATCGATTTCCTTGAGGCGATAGTAGTTCAGCTTGCTGGGTTGAAAGCCAGGGTCGGAAAATGAATAGGCTGCTGCCTGTTCCGGGCTGCCCTTGGCTGAAACGACGCCGATTTCCTCGAAGTGGTTCAGATCGCCGATGCTACGCTCCACGGAGTAGGAGATGGTGCCCACTTCTGATTGCGTATCCCAGTTGAGGTCGGCGACATCGTTCTGGACTTCTCCTGAAAATTCGCCCATCTGGGCACTCAGGATCACCGCTGGCGTCACCGAGAAGTCATCCGCATAAGTGTAGTTCCAAGACCAGCCCGAGGGCATCACTTGGACATTGGTCAGGGCATCAGCCTTGAAATTGCCAATGGTCATGTACCGCATCCCTGCTGTGGCGACGAAGTTTCCAGTCACCGGCAGCCAATTGGTCCAGCTGTTGATGAAGTTGTTGGTGGGGTTGGAGACCTGTGGTACCAAGGGTAGCGGAGTGCTTGCACCGGTGCCCGAGACCGAGGCGGCGCTGAAATAGAAGCCGAAGCCATCCGTCGCCCAGCCTGAACCATCCGAGAGGGTCAGGTAAGCCGTGGCGGTATAACTCGTGCCCGTGGTCAAGTTAGCAGTGAGCTGCACCTCCAGGTACTCACGGAAGTTGCCGGAGCCGAAGTGGGTCACGAAGCCAATATAGGCCGACCCAGTGCGAGCGAGCTGGTTGCCGAAGATGTTGCTGGGCACGCCAAAGGTGGTGTTGCCGCAGACGTGGTGGTAGTCCGGAGAACCACCGTGGCTGGGGACGACGTACCAGTTGCCAACGATGGAGAATACACCGGGCGAGGTGGGGCATCCGGTTTGCGTCTCAAAGCTGGGGTTGGGGACAAAGTTCTGCGCAATAAGACCTGATGCACAGCAAACAAGGGCAAGTGCCACGAATGGGCGAAGGAGGTAGTTGGCTCTGAACATGTCACAATCTACGTGGATTTGTCGTCTTTTCCAAGGGGAATCTTCTCTTTTGCTCGATTGGGGCCGATGGGGAGGTGGGATGATCGCATTGAGGATGTAAGATATCGTGTCGTCGTGTAGCCCTGGAGGGGGCTTTCAGGCACTGATTGCCGACGAAGGAGCACCTTCGGAATCGGCTACCATATTTCCATGATTTCGGTCGCCATTCATCCTGATGAATCTCGCGATATTCCGGGCGAAGTCCACTTATCTTTCGGCGATCAAAGCATTGTCAATATGGATGCACATACTCCTCATCAGGAGAAACACCTGAAATCCAGTGAGTTCATCACGGACATCGTCATCGGCATGTCGGACGGGCTCACGGTTCCTTTTGCATTGGCGGCGGGCCTCAGCGGTGCGGTGGATTCGAATGCACTGGTGATCACGGCAGGCGTGGCAGAGATCGTGGCGGGTTCCATCGCCATGGGCCTGGGTGGCTACCTCGCCGGACAGACGGAGCAGGAGCATTATCAGTCCGAGCTCAAACGCGAATACTACGAGGTGGATCACCTGCCTGACCGCGAAAAGCAGGAGGTGAGGGAGATTTTCGCCGACATGGGCCTGAGCACCACATCGCAGGAATTGATCGTGGAGGAACTCGCCCGTGACAAGGACAAGTGGGTCGCCTTCATGATGAAATTCGAGTTGGGATTGGAGGAGCCGCATCCCAAGCGCGCCCGGAATTCCGCCTTTACCATCGGCATCGCCTACATCGTTGGCGGGATGATTCCGTTGTTGGGCTATATTTTCACCTCGACGCCCACCAAGGGGTTGATCGCCTCAGGCATCCTGACGGTGATCAGCTTGTTCGTTTTCGGCTACTTCAAAAGCAGGATCACTGGCCAAAAGCCCCTCTGGGGTGCTGTCAAGGTGACTGGTATCGGCGTGGCTGCAGCGACGGTGGCCTACTTTGTGGCGAAGGGGTTTGAGCACCTCTTTTGATAGTTGATAGGGGATAGTTGATAGTTGACATGGGATGGTTGATAGTTGACATGGGATGGTTGATAGGGGATGGTTGAGGGGGGGCTCAATGAATTTCAGGATTTGTTTGAGACCTGACCAACCCCGAAAAGCAAAAGCGGAGGACCAAGTCCTCCGCTTTCTGTATCTGTGCAGTCGATTCTCAACTGTCAACTTTCAATTGTCAACTCACTTCACGCGCTCGAATACGAAGCGGAAGTGATCGAACAGCTCGCGCTCGAAGCAGCGGCGGTTTGGAGCGTACTTCAAGAAGCTGGCGACGTGGCGGAATTCCTTGTCGGTGAGCCACTTGGGAAGCATGGTCAGGTAGTACCAGTACTTCTTCAGTTGGAACTTCTTGTAGGCCTCGGTCCAGCGGCGGTTGGTTTCGACGTAGTCCAGGCGGCCGCTGCTGTGCTCGACGAGCTTGAAGCGGTGGCTGGCGTACTCGATGATCTCCTCGTCCATGTAGGGCAACCAGCTCAGGGGGAACTGCTTGACCATCAGGGCCATGGTGAATTCGTCGCTGTCGGTGGGCGCATTGATGTCCCAAGTCTCGCGGGGGATGATCTTCCGGCCAAAGGTCATGGTCTGCATGTAGTGCTTGCCACCGATGGGCAGCAGGTCGGCAACCATGTCAAACCAGGCGCGATAGACTTGCTCCTTCTTGCCTTCGAGGAATTCCTCGTAGCTGAGCACGTGGTCAAAGCTGCCGGATGCGACGACTGCATCAAATGTGCCGAAGTCCTCGGGCTTGACCGTACGCATGTCCTTTTGGTGGACGTTCAGTCCGGTCTCCTTGCAGTGGAAGTATTGGCCGTCGGCCAGCACCACGCCAGTTTCCTTGACTTTGTAGTGGGTCTTGAGGTATTGCAGGATGCCGCCCCAGCCGCAACCGAGATCGAGCACCTTGCTGCCTTCGTGGAGGCCGCACATCTTGGCGATGTACTCACACTTGGCATTTTGGCCCTCTTCGAGGGTCATGGAGAAGTCACCCATGAAGCGGGCGTTGCTGAAGTGGGCGTTCTTGCCCAAGCTCAACTGGAAGATCTTGTCGGGAACAGTGTAACAGAAGTCGAGTTCTTCCTTCTTGGTCTTGACATAGTGCACACCGGGGCTTTTTCCGGTGTCAGTGGTGGGTTTCAAGACGGTTTCGGTCTCAGCCATACTCTTTGGGGGGTTGATTCTACCTAGTAAAGTGCCGCCGACCCTCGCAGGCCGTTCGACGCGGCAAAATTAATGCAAATTCCCAGAGAGTTTGTAGGACTGTGAAGAATTCGTCCCCCCTGGTCGCCAAATGAGGACGCTTGGATTCAGTCCATCTTCACCATTTTCTGGACCCAATGGCCCCCATTGATGCGCAAACCAATGAAATAGACTCCCGCATCCAAACCTTCACCGCATTGCCATTCGTGGTGTCCCGCCTTGATCCATCCTGTGGAAATCGTCCCGATGCGCCGACCCATCACATCACTGATGGCGACTTCCACCGGGGCTGCATCCGGCAGGTCAAGTTGGATGCGTGTCCCACCCTGGAACGGATTCGGAGCAATGCTGAAATCCATCGGCAAGGCAGGGGACACCGCGGTGCTGCCGCCCATCACCAACTCCAACCAATACCTGTGCATTTGGAAATCCAAGCTGTCGTAGCTGGGATGCTGGTTGTCGAGTGTCAGTTGCGGGACATTCGTGATGCTCACAGTGGGGCGGTCGGGAATGATTTCATAATCGCCCAATGGCAGGTTGCTGAAGGAAAAGTAGCCGTTGGCGTTGGTTTCGCGGAAGCCTAGAACCGTGCCGAAGGTCTTGTCACGGAGGAAGACCCTCAGCCCGACGACCGGATCACCGATCGCGCCTGTCTTGTTCGCGCCTTGGGAAATCAATCCCCCGATGAAGCCCGGCCCACCCGGATTTGCCCCGCTGAGCGTTGAGAAATTCACCGTCAGGGGCAGTTGCGTGAGCGGGTAATACGGCGTCGCGGAATTCCAAAACAGCGAAAGCATGGCGTAGGTCGGCATTTCCAATGGGTAGGCCAAGCTGTCCGGAGCCGCCTTGATGAAGACGATGGTGTCCGTGACATTGCAGAATTGGTAGTAGCCAAATGCATCGGTGATCACGGAGTCGATGGCCCAGAGCGCCTGCTGCGCTGTGTCGTGCTGGATGAGGTAGATTTTTTGACCGACCAAGTAGGTTCCAAGGCTGGTGCGGGCGATTCCCTTGATGTCCACCGGTTGCAGTGCCACGGTCGCAGTGTCCTGGAACAGGCAGCCATTGCCATCAGTAACGGTCACAGAATAGAACCCGGGAGAGGTGACATTGAGGAGGGGGGACGTGGACCCTGTGTTCCAAGCATACGAATTGTAAGCCCCAGCGAGCAGGGTGTTCATCAGCGATCCAGCGCAGGTGTCGAGGCCGACATTTCCGGTGATCAGGCTCAGCCAAGCAGGCTGCCCGATGACCGTGACCGTGTCCTGAATCGTGTCATGTACCGTGTTGCCGTCGGTAATGATGCATTGCCAGGGGTAGTTGCCGGGCGCTGCGTAGGTGTAACCGAATGATTGCGAGGTCCCACTGAGGCCACCTGCGCCGCTCCAAGTGTAGCTGAATGGGCCCGGGCCGCAACCACTCGCATTAAAGGTCGCAGTGAATCCGCTGAAGATGCAGGGCAGCATGGTCGCTGTCGCGGTCGAGCCACCAGCGTAGGGGCCGATGTAGAATGTGATGCAGCGCTCTTGGATCCCGATGTAGGGGCAGTTGTCATCGAACACGTAGCAGCGTGTGCGGTAGATGCCATTTCCGGGAGGAGTCCAGCAGAGCCGCCCAATCGGGGGATTGGCCCCCGTTCCAAAGATCGAGTCGTTGGAGATCAGGGTGTTGGCATCGGAAAATGTTGCACCCGGTAGTCGGCCATCCCAGACCAGCGTGAGATTTTGGCTGGAATTGGGGTCAGCGGTGGGGATGTCCATGCAGATGGGGCCGGGTGAACAGCGGTAAACGGCGTCCCCGACGATGCCGGTTGCTCCTGTGACGTTGGTGAGCGATTGCATGGTCGGTGTGACGTTGGCTCCGCAGTTGAAGACAAGGATTTGAATGTCGCGCTGCACGGAGCCAATCCAGGTGCCATTTCGGTATTCATTCACCGTGACGCAGACGATGGTCGTCAAAGCGTTGCCGGGCTGTGCATCCATGCTGAGGATACCCGTGCGCGGATCCAAGGAGACATTCCATGAGCTACCAAAGGGCTGCGCGGGCGAATAACCAACCGCATAGCTGGATGGCGTGACGGAATCATAGTAGCAGGAGGCAAGTTGGTAGGACAATGAATCTCCGTCCACATCGTAGGCCCCGAAGGAGATGGCATGGTCCTGGCCCGCACATAGCCTGACCCTGGGTTCGATGATGAACTTCGGACTGTTGTCGCAACTGGCCAGTCCAGTCGTGATCGAAGTCGCATTCATGCATAGGCTCTGCGATTGTGGATTGATCAGGCTATTCACACTGTAGTCACGGCAACACTGTTGCCATACCAATTGATAGTTGCAGGGGCTGGCGCTGCAGATGTCGTATTCTCGGTACCAAACATACTCGTCCAAGCCAATCGAAGGAGCTCCTGGAGCGTTGCAGTTGGTGGGCTGACCGGGGCACACGGGGGAATATTCCGTCACAACCTGGGGAGAAAACCCACCTAGGACTGTAGGCTGCGTGGGGCAAAGCAGCTGCGAACTGGGTTTCCAGCGCACCCAACCAGGCCCCCAGTAGCAGGAGATGGTGCAATCGCTGTACATCCGCAGGAATACGCGTGTTGTGCAGGGATTTACGCATTCGTATTCGATGTGGGCGCCGTAAGCTACTCCTGCCTGCAAGGGATTGAATGCAAATCCAACCCCAATCATGACAAGCGTTGCCAAGATGGTTCTGCCCAATGTGGTCCTGATCATTTCGATTGCTCTTGAATTATTGCCGAAGGTAGGATTTTGGAGAAAATCATGGGCCTTGGTCGAAACTGAACGGGGAATAATTGACTGTCAACAGGCTGTGATACAATTCCATCGGGTGATCTCGACCGCCCAGCGCCGAATGGCCTCTGGATGGCTTGAAAAAATACTCCTCGAGTGCGGGTTACTTTTTGCGTCATCAGGGATTAGGAGGAGGTCAGCAATCAGGGGCGCAACCCATGGAAAATTCAATTGTCCTTGAGAGAAGATTCCTGTTGCTGCAATAATCGGGCGAGGAATCTCGTTGAACGCCAAGAAATCAAATTGCCATGAAAATCAGCTATCTAGTCCTCATCGTAGCAATCCTGTGTATCCTATCTCCTGCCAATGCTTCGGCCCAGGCAGTGACCATCGACCATATCCTGAGCCTTCCCATTCAACGGACCGAAACTCCCGTGGACAGCCGTCACCTCCCGTTTTACCAGGAGGCATTGTCCATGGGTTTCGACGATGCGCAGATTGACAATCCCGCCATGCGTACCCGGCTGCGCTCCAAGGCGGTCTATGCCATTGATTTGGTGTATTCCTCGTTCCGGGAATCCCCGTCATTTTCTCAGGTGGAGCTGAACCGTCGCAGGTTGGTGGCCCTCCAAGCCTTCATGCCGGAGCTGTTCGAGAACACGGCCATCCTGTGGCGGATCATCGAGCAGGTGGAGGACCAGGACAAGCCGCAAGCCGAGGCATTTTTTCATGGGTTCATCTTCCACCAGCGCAGTTCCTCCTATTCTGGAGCAAGCAAAGGCACCCTCACAAGCTCCGCCGAGCTCGACATCATGCACAGTTGGCTCGGCGACACGCTGCCGAACAACCACGTTCCCGGCATTCGGTTGATCTTGGAGAAGACCTGCGACACCACCATTTCCTACATCCCCCGGTTCCGGGCCGTTCCTCATCCGACAGGCAAATACTTCCCCCGCAACCGTGCCAAGCGGGCCAAGGGCGTCCTGTACGATACCCGGGGCATCTGGAAACGGCATATGCAGACCTACTTCACTCATGACACTCTGGAGCCCAAAAAGGTCCTCAACATTGACTGTGAAGGCAAGCGATTCGCTTCCGGCTTTGACCCCAGTGCTTATACTTGGGACAAGTGGACCACGCTCTCCTTCCATGACTCTGTTATCATCAAGACATTCAACGCCCATGCCCATGAATGGAAAAATGTCATCGTGGTGGAGGATGTCACGGGTAGCATGTATCCCTATACCACGCAGACCCTCACCTGGCGCAGGCTGCATGCCACCGTCGATCCCTTGGACCGCTTCGCCTTCTTCAATGACGGTGACGCCCGCCCCGACGGCCCCATCGGCAAGTCCAATGGCGTCTATCCCGTCAAGAGCGAAGACATCGCCGAAATCGAGAAGACCGCGCAGTTGGCCATGTCCAAGGGGTTTGGAGGCATGGGCCCCGAGAACAACATCGAAGCGATGCTGCGTGCCATCAGCAGTTCATCGACCCAGCCGGACCGCATCGTGATGATCGCTGACAACCTCGCACCCATCCGTGATCCGAAACTGATCCCAGAGCTACTAGAGAAGAAAATCCCAGTGGACATCATCCTCTGTGGCACCTTTTGGGGCATGGTCAATGTCGATTACCTGAACCTAGCCGCCAAGACGGGAGGCAACTTCTACACGATGGAGCAGGAATTGAACGATCTCTCCCGCATGGCAGAGGGGAGGCAGCTGAAAGTCGGGCGCCAATTGTTCGTTTTCGATAAAGGGAGGTTCCGGCTCAAATAGCACGGCCTCCCAGCCACCTTGGTCGCTGAGGATTTGGTGTGTAGGAATCATGTGCTCCCCAAAAAGCCCTACCTTTCGCGGCATGAGCACGGATGCCCCATTGCCCTCCCTCGGCGCCATTTTCCTCGCAGGTGGCAAAAGCTCCCGCATGGGTCGTGACAAGGGATTCGTGGACTTTCGTGGCCGGCCCATGGCGGCCTGGGGACTGGAATTGCTGCGATCGTTTACGAAAGATGTGCTGATCGTTGCGAACCGGGAGGAATACAAGGCATTTGGGCTGCCTGTGGTCGCTGATGAGTACCATGACCTCGGCCCCCTAGCGGGAATTGTGACTGGGTTGCGGCATTCTCAAGCGGATCTGAACATCGTCCTCAGTTGCGACATGCCTCTGATGAATGTGGCATTGATTCAATGGATGCTGGAGAGCTACGATGATGAAGCCGCGATGGTCTGCCGCTGGGAGGATCGCTTGCAGCCCTTGGCTGGGTTGTACCACAAGAGGGCATTGCCGGATTTCGAGCGGCTCGTGGAGCGTCGGCAATTGAAAATCAGCGTGGCTCTGGAAGTGGTGGGTGCAGCGGTGCTGGAGCCAGATTTGTACCTGCCGGGGTTTGATGCGGGGTGGTTCCGGAATTTCAATACACCGGGGGACCTGGAGCAGGATTCTCAGAATTCACAGGATTTACAGGATTGCTAGGTTGATTTGCCAGAAGCGTTGCGAGCGCTCTTAGCGCTCGCAACGCTTCTGGCATTACTCCCGCACCATTTCCCCGTCCACTAGGCTGTATTCCGGCAGTGCCTTGAATCCGTGGACGGCGTCCGAGATGGTTGTGAAGCTGCATTCTTCATCAAATGCATCAGCTTCCGCTTCACGGATTTCAGGCCGTAGTAAGCGGTGAAGTACTTGAGGGGCAGGCCCTTGATCCTGGGTTGTTCAGGGTTGACTTCTGGGTGGATGTAGGCCATCACTGGGCGGCCGGCTTTGTGGTTTTGGGCGAATCCGTAGTCGATCACCTTGGTGGGGAATGCACGCAGGTGTCCGCCGCCGCTGAATTGGGTGGAGCGGCCTGCGAAGTCCATCACGGTCACGGGGAATACGACCATGTCGCCCTCGTCGAGGTGCAGCTTGAGCGGGTCGCGCTGGAATCCGATCACCCGCCATTGTCGCGGGGGCCGGGACGAGGGACACGTCGATGGTAAAGCCCTCCTCTGCCAAGATGGATAGGCCCAAAATGTCTCCCGGGTCATGGAAAGGTAAGCGCGGTACGCGTCGATGCTTTGTCCGGTGATGTCTTGCAAGGTCTTGCGGTTGATGTCCTCGCGAAATTCCTCCGGTGTCTGCGTCCACACCATTTTATGGTAATATCCGTGGCAACCGATCTCATGTCCGGCATTCACGATCTTGTGCATCATTTTGGATATCGATCGGCCACCCAGCCCACGGTCAGCCAAGTCGCCTTGTTGCCCGTTTCGGCGAGCATTTCCAGCAAGACATCCACATCGCGCTCCACCAATTGCTCGGCGCCGTCCCAAAGCGAGATGTCCTCATAAGGGTTTTGCGGGCCGCCGATGTGGAACCATTCCTCTAGGTCCACGCAGAAGACATCCTGGGTGCGGGTTTGGGTGTGAGTGTGAGAACGGGTGGAAGTGTGAGCGGGCGAATTAGCTGTGCCATCGAGTTGCGGATTGAGGCGTTTGACAATCTTTTAAGGGGTTTCCGGTGACCATCACACCGGGCGGGACATTGGTGAGGACGACGGAACCGTTGGTGACCACGGGAGCCTGCGCCGACGGTCACGCCGGGCATGATGACGGCCCCCACGCCGATGAAGCAGTTGGTCTTCCAAGACCACCGGCGACTCCACCAACGGCACCGCCATTGTTGCGCAGGGCGTGTGGGGCCTGATATGCGTCATGATGATCGCATTGGCGGTGATGCGGACGTCGTTGCCGATGGTGATGTTTTCCGGGTATGCCGTCTCCACCGTGGCGGAGGGGTCGATATATACTCCCTTGCCCATCTTCACCCCGCGGAGGCGGTGGATGAGGAGGTTGATGCCGAGGGGCGCCATCTTGGCCATGTGGCCGAGGAGGTAATTGCGGAAAACAATTGAGGCCCAGCCAGAAAATGCCCCGGCCGTTCGTTCGCGGATTTGCGGGCATCGGAAAAGAAGCTGGTGGGGGCTGGGGGGGCTGTAGGGACAGGTCGTGACCTTGTCCCCTACGGCGGTGCGGGTCTCCACGGGCAAGTCTTGCTGTCCATCCAGATTTTCGGCCGCACCTGCGACCAGTTCGGGGACGGCTGTATGTATATGTGCTTTAGGGACAGGTCGTCCCGATCTTTCGGGATCCCTACGGCGGTATGGGAATTCACCACCCCTCCACGTCCCGCACGGTCACCAATCCGAGGTGGGCTACCCCTGCCTCAGCGATGCCGTGTTGGGTCATCAATGCCTTGGCGGCTTTGGAATAGCGTGTTGGGTGGGGGAAGGGGTGGGAGGGATTCTAGGCCGGGGATTCTCGGTGGGGCCTGTATCTGTGTGCGTTTAGATGACCCAGGCCTGCGGCCTTCCGCTCAACATGACGTTGTGCGTTTGTGAAAGGTGCTTCCGAACTGGGTTCGTCAACGCTGCCTGTTTCTGTGTGCGCGGATGCCTGACTTCAGGCCTTCGGCCTTCCGCTCCCCGTCTCTGTCGGGACAGGCAACATGACATGGTGGGTTACTGAGGGGTGCTTTGGGCTTGGGATTTCCAGGGCTGCCTGTTTCTGTGTGTGCTAGATGTTTCGACTCCAGGCCTGCGGCCCGCTCCCCCGTCTTTGTCGGGACAGGCAACATGACATTCCGGTGAAATACCAACCGCCACAAACGCCTCCGCATGAATCCGCCCCACAACCGTCCCGGACCTCGACGACCGACCCGGCGGGCACCAAAATTCTCCACGAAGCCGTCTTGCTCCGCTTCGACTTCCATCACGGTTTTGGAGGTTTCCAGGCTCACGATGATGTCGCCTTCCCGCACCTGCGCGCCTGATGCGACATGCCATTCCTGGACGGTGACCACGTCATCGTTGGCGGATTCACGGGTCACTCTGATCTCAATGGGCTGATTCATCGACGAGGTGGTTCATGGCTGTAAGGGACCCCGGCGCATTGGGCAGGATGGCTTCCTCCAATGGGCGCGAGGTGGGGATGGGACTTTCTTTGGAGGTGACGCGAGCGACCCGCACCGCCCAATCAGCCGAAGGATGCGACTTGGGCAATGATTTCACTGCTGACCGGAGGCAAATGCTGGGGCCCCTCAACGATGAGCAGCCGCCGACTTTGCGAGAGGCTGCCTTCCAGAAATGCCACGTCCAGCGGATACAATGATGTGGGCAGGAAGAGTTCAGCGATGACATCGTGCTGGTCAAATGCCTCCAAGACCGCAGCCTCGGCATCCGCGCTCGTGCTGCCCAAGGCGACCACAGGTGACGTCAGCTGCCCGACCCGGACTCAACCGGGTGATGGAAAATGCCCCTTCTGCTCTGCAACAATTGGAAGCCGTCGGGGATTGCGGAAAGGTCGGCGCGGTCGCAGAGCTTTTGTTCTCAATGACCAATGTCGGCTGATCGGTAGCGAAGATGTCCGCATAGACTTCACGGGGATCGCTGCGGTGATGCAGGCATACGACCCGCGTCCCCGGCAAGCCCACAAAATGTCGCTCCAGGCTCTGGCTATGCGGGCCCATAGCCGCGTCGGCCGCCCATGGGAGTGCGCACCACGAGCGGGCAGCGCACCTGACCATTGTACATCCATTCAAATTTTCGCGGCGTGGTTGATCCATTGGTCGGCGGCGAGGGTCAGGAAGTCCCCAAACATGATCTCCACCACAGGCCTGTATCCCGCAAGTGCCAGCCCATTGCCGATCCCCACGATCGCCGCCTCGCTGATGGGGGTGTTCCGGCACGCGGGTTAACGCAGGGGCTCAGATTTCCCGAGACCTTGAACGCGCCGCCATAAGGACCCTCGATGTCCTCCCGAAAAACACGGCCCTCGCATTCTCCTCCAATTCCCGTCCCAATGCCTGCTGAATCGCCAAGTTCATCCGGGGCTTGTCGGACGGCTTCGGTGCCGGGATCCATCGAATGGCATTTGCCTCCAATTCAACCGGGCCATCCTCCGAAATCGGGGAGGCCTCCGCAAAGGCAACCGCCGCATCCACCTCGGCTTTGATCCTGCTCGTCAATGCCTTCCATTCCGCATTCTCAGCATAAGCCTCCTGCATGACCATGAGCGGATCGACCGAGACGTACCGCTTGATCTCGTCCGGCGACCGGAAATCGTCCCCCTTCGAATGCGGCTTCAACCTGTATGTGTCCACGATATGGAAGCGCGGCTTGCCATGCTCCCGGACCGCCTCCACACTCCGCGCCATCCCATCAAGCAAGCCCGGCCATTCCCAGGTATTGCCCTCATTCCCAGCGATCCCAAATGCCTCAAACCTGTGCGCGATTTGGCCGCTCAATGTCTCGCCCGACGCCGTGCTCTGCGCATAGCGGTTGTTTTCCACCACGAAGAGGATCGGCAGGCTCCATTTGCTGGCAATGTTCAATGTCTCGTACAAAACGCCCTGCCCAAGCGTGCCATCACCGAGGAAAACCACCGCAATCCCGCCATTTCCCTCCATCTGCCGCGCCCAAGCCAATCCCGCCGTCACCGGAGCGATCCCACCTTGGATGCCATTGCTGAAGAAGCGGTTGTAGCACAGGTGTTGGCTGCCGCCGCGACCGCCACAGACGCCATCGCGTTTGCCCATCACCTCCGCGATCAGCCCCTGCACACTGCCGCCGTAAGCCAGAAAATGGCCATGGCAACGGTGATTCGAGAACACATAATCCTGTGGCTGCAAGGCCCTGCCCACCGCCACCGCGCTCCATTCCTGCCCGATGCAAGTATGCACCGTGCCATAGAGCTTCCCCTCGCCAAACAGTTGCAGCAGCCGCTCCTCCGTGGCCCTGATCCTCAGAGCCGTCTCGATCTCCGGCCAATAAGCCACAGCCTCCTCCCAACCCGGCAGGTAGGGCACCGGCAGATCCTCCAGCGGCAAAACCTTCTCAGTGAACGCATTGAACATACCCAGCCAAGGTAGGAGGGGCGGCGGAGACGGATCATGACGGAAAGCAGTTCAAAAGCTGCGCTTGGTCATGGTGCGGAAAGGAGGCCCCAAAAAGACAGCGACCCACCAAGGCGGGCCGCTGCTGTGCAGTTGTAACGTCAATTGGACGGATTTAAGCAAGAGAAGGGTTCGCGTCAAGCTGCTTGATTCGTATTGGGGAGCAGTTGATCGTTGGCACCGCCATTGTTGGACTTGTTGCCATCGTCTTCCTTGTCCTCCTCCACGATCACTTCCTGTCCGTTGTTGCGGACAAAGAATTCGCTCAACTCATTGACCACGACCTCGGTGCCGGGCTCTTGTGAGTCCATCGCATCCTTCACGTTTTCGTAGAATGACAGCGTGATCGCGAGGTTGTTGCTGCCAATCTGCATTACCGTGTCGGAAAGTCGTTCGCTCAGGCTTGCGAGCTTGGCCTTGATGGGCAGCAGCTCAGTGAAGTCAGCAAATCCGTTCAAACTCATTGGATATTCTTTGTTCCGGTGGTGACCCTTAAAATTGTCTTGCCCACATGATCGCCTTTTCCAAGAGCGTCTTTCGCCGTTTGCCCACTGGGTTGGCATGGAGCGTTCAGCCGGCTTGAGCTTGATGGTGAACCTGAGCTCGGTCTCGAGTTGATCGAGCAGTGACGAGATGCGTGAGATGCGGGCCACATCCAAACCCGTAAAAACATTCCTGTAAGCCATAATAGCAATTGTTTATTGCTGGCTAAGAACGTATGCAGAGGACAGTCTGCGCTTTTCGGGAGCAATCGATTGATTGAATGAACAAAGAACGACGGCAATCCCTTACTCCAACAGCGCCTGGCTCGCTCCATCGTAGACTGCAGGATTTGATGGAGAACAAAGCTAAAACATCAAAAAACGGCGCCCGCTGGCAAATTGGACAAACGGGCACGCTGGAAGGACGAAGCGGCAGGTTGATTGAACGAACGGGCAGTTTTGACTTTTTCACCCCGGTCTCAGGACGAAATGGCACTTTTTTTCAGACGAACGTACAGGGGTTGGAGCAGGCGGCAATTGCGGTGTGTTGGAGCCAGTAGGCTGACATGGGAACAAAAGCGGGTTCGTCCTGGTCTCCGAGGCCCCGGCACAGGAGTTGAATTGCAGATTTTCTCGGCAACCCTGCGAAGCTGTGGATACCGTCCCATTTCATTCGACAAAAATCTGCTACCTACCCTTCTTAAAAACATGATCACCCTATGAGCGTGAAGAGGCATTGAGAAGGATTGCTGAGTGTAAGCGGACGCGGAGGAAGGAGCTGATTTGAGCAACTGTGAGATCAATCTGCCCCTACCAGTCGAATTAACCGAGCTAACCTTGCCTCGAAGAATTGAGCCTTAGAGAGAATTCCCTTGGGGAGGGGAGCAGGAATAAGGAGGACGAAATGTTCCAGGTGCAGCAATTGTGGAAAGCTCCAGAATACTTTTGAAAGGTTGCCAGATCTGAAACGCCTTGATCTAAGGGATACTGGGCTGATCGAAGCATCATTACCTAAGTAACTCAGTAAGAGAATGGACATCAGATACTTGAAGGCAAAAGAATCGGAAGAAACCAACAGTTGAAATGGATTTTGTTAGCTAATTAGACTCCGAATTTCATTCTCAGTTGAAGTTAATGCAGGGTTCATCATTGATGAATCCGTCTTTTTCAAAGTTGGCTATCGCGTTGGATGCCCCATCCTCAGCGATGTTGCAACCATAGCAAAGCAAATGTCGGAACTCGGTCAGGAAAAATACTTGTTCAGAAATTAGTTTCGCTAGGAACGGCATTTTGAGCCTGCGAAATCGCCTTACATTGCGTACTAAGTCCTGAAACCACAAGCATTGCCAACCTAACGCCGTAATCCAGCAAGATCTATGCTTGCATCTTCTGCCTTTTCCAATTTGGACCTCCCTGATCGTCACCAAATTTTTGCCTGGGACTTCACCAATGATGGCATCCCAGGCCTTTACCTAATTGGCCGAGTCTGCTACGATAAAGAGTCCGCTAACCGGTCTTTGGGCTGACTCAGAAATGATCAAGAGGGCATTTTTCGCACAACGCCTCTGGACTACCGCATTTTTGATGCAAGAGTACCAAGGACATAAAAGCGAAGGCAGAAGCGGAAGTGGGAAGTAAATCCCCTGAAATTGTCACAATTGGCATTTAAAGTGTTGGTTCTTGGAAATAATGGTGTTGGAAAGAGTAGTCTTATTGATTCATGGAAGGCTGAAATGCCTCAATTCGCACCTGAGACCACCGAGTGGGTTGGATTCGGATTCATGGACATTTCCTGAGGAACACCGAATTCAGATTCAAAGACCCAAGGAGCAAGGCTCATCGGAATGATTCCTGTTTTGGACTCCTACGATACAGATCTTTGACTTTGGAGGACAAGACTTCTGCATCACGACACGCATCACCTTTTTTCAGTTCAGATGCAGCCTATAATCCTTTGGGAGCCTAGAAGCTCCACGACCGATTTCAAAACAGATACAAATGGAGGCCGCAGCAAACCATTACTCACTAATTATTGGCTTGACGCGATTCGATACCATTGTCGCGTTCGAACAAATCTGGAAAATCCAATTTGGTCGGGAAATTGGAAATATCGGATTCCACAGAATTGCTGCAGGTGCCAGCCGGTGCAGAAGAATCCACTGAATTCGCTGAACAAGCAAGTGATCGAAGATCAGAATTCCACAAGAGATGGAGAAATTCATAAAGGCATTATTCATCCAATTTCAAGTGGGCTAGTGACAGACGAACTCCCCGATACACCCTGCACTGATCCTTCAGTCAAAAGTTGATATCTTTCCGAGAAGCCCGGAGTAGGCGAATTGAGGGCTCGATTCCCCTGGATTTACGATTTAGATGCAGTCAGCATGAATCCTGAAAAGCCCATCAGATTGATTTGGCCTTTTCCAAACTCAAGGAGATGATTCGCGAAATTCCACTTCTGGCCATCCGTTGTAGCTAGTTGAGGGCGGGTTAGGACTTCTGCTCGCAGGTAAGGATGATCGAATCATCGTCTCGACTAAGCAGTTTCAGGTGTTGGCAAACCAGCAGATCGAGATTCAACCCAAGGCGGAATCAAATTCGAAGGTCAAATCATTGTATTTTGAGGCAGGAAATAGAGAGTCTTCTCAAATACCTCAGCAGTTTGGGCATCGTGCTGCATTACCCATTCGTTGATGCACTTAGAGATAAAGTGTTTTGAGGCTGCAGGTCATCTGAAAGCATATTCTTTGAAGTCTCTGCAGCGGCTCAAAACGGGAGATGGCTACTTTACCACGAAAGACATTGAAGAATGCCCACATACAATGACGTACCACGATTGGAGTCTATCCTCTATTGGCCCTGATGCAAGAGTTCAAGATGGCCTTTGAAGTAGGCGGAGCAAACAGCGGTAAGTGGATCGCCCTACTATATCTCCCAGCTAGCGCGGCCCCTGCTGGTATGGAAATGCTGCTCGAAGTCTTTCGACAAGCCCATTCGCCGCATCGTTTATCCCACTCTCTATCCACAAATCGGTGACGCTTGAACTGTTTCAGGCGTTTTCAAGACCTGTTGCCGGAGTCACACCAAGGCCTCGCGAGTGAGCGGCACATCGTCTGGCGCGATGGGATGGTGATTCGTCTCTGCTGGATAGCCCAGAGATGGTGCTGGTAAAGTTTTTCATTGGGGCAGCGGCTACGGCAGATCGGGTACAGGAGGCGCATATCGAGGTCTATGCGCCAAAACCCCCTTAGGTCAAAGCCAGCGGAGAAGGTGCTCCAGAAGCTGAGGAGATCAACCACTACTGGGACACCCGAGAAGAGGTGACGGTGGATGGGAATTCCTTTGTTCCATTGAGGTCCTGTTGGAGGCCGCACAGAAACGCGAATCCATATTTCAGCTCGAAGGGAAAACGCATTCCTCGAAGACTACGCCGCCTTCGTCCAGATTCCTTGGAAGCGCATCTTCATCTCTTATGCACCTGGAGGACGAGGCATTTGCCAAGCATTGGAAAAGCACATGGATCCGATGCGCAAAGGAGAAAATCGCTCCTCTGGAACAAGGCCAAGCTCGTGGCTGGAATGGATCGCGACGCTGAGGTCCAGCGGAACTCCGCCGCGCGGACATCGTGGTGATGCTGCCGAGCGCAGACTATTTCTACGACCGAGACATCTGAATGTGGAGATGAAGGAAACATTGGAACGGGCCGACCGTGGGGAATGCACGATTGCCTGGGTGGATGCAAGGAGTTGTGATTGGGAATCGACTTCCTTGGCGCGGTTGGTGCCCCTATGCGGGGATTGTAAAAAGAAAAAGGTTGCGGGCAAGCCTGAAAACGATAAGGCTTGGGTGGCTGTGGTGCGGTCGCTGAAGGATTTGGTTGCTGGGAAGAAGGGAGGGTGGGGAGAAGTGAGATGGCTATCAAAAGGATAGAGCAGGTTCTACGAACAAAATCAGTAGAACTTGATCTAAGTCATTGCATGATTGGGAAATCTTTAACAGAGGCAATCAAAGAGGTGCTCTGGTCCGCTAATTGAATCTGCATAACAACCCCTAACTTCAGGATATTGGCTTATTGGTCGCGTTGAAAAACTTGAATGGTTAGGGCATTAGTCGTATTGGACAAAAAGATATCAGTCCTCTGCGAAATCTGGGGCGATTAAAGGGCTTGCTATTGATAAATACTCGGTAGAAGATTTAGGACCAATAAATGCACTTCAAACACTGCAAGGCTTTATTTGAGCAACTCTCAGGTGACAACGTTGCTGCCACTCCGAGCCTTAATAGCAAGTGGATTAGATCCATACTCAAGAGGATGTCCGTTGCTCGATCCTCCCGAAACGATTGCACAGCATGGTCGTGGGGCAATCTTAGGCCATTATGCAGAAACAAGATCGTGTTGGCACACTCAAGGCTACGGATGTCGTTTTCTTCCTTGGAAATACAACTGCCGGGAAATCCACTCTAAGACACGCCATTGCCCATCAAGAGTACGTCGGGACACCATCTCATCCACTCCATGGCGCCGACCTCCACCATTCTTGGCAAGATGGCGATAGACGCTTCACATTTGGGACTTCGAGTGTCAAGAATATTTCCACGCCACTCATCAACTGTACCTGAGCAACAATTCACTATATGTCGTCATCGTTGCCTCCAATTTCCGCGGCCGCAAAAGGCGAATATCGAAAAACCCCAATCAAACACTTCGGCGAGATCGAGCTAATAGAGGAGGACTTGGAGCATTTCCACCACGACTATTGGCTGAGATGAAGCGGGCCGCGCCAAAGGGGCGTGTATTTATGGTTTGGAACAGAGTTAAAGACCCGGAAGTCCAAGAACCCCAGCTCTCGAAAGAGGAGAGGGGAACGTTTTGCTTCTCCAGCAGCAATAACACAGCACCATCATGGCATCATCGAAGATTGAATGGAGGGCCAGTTAGCATTTCAAATGAATGCATTGGTTTGCGCAAGAGCCTTTTGATTGCTGCCTGAAAGCAACTTGCCGATCAAAGCGATCAAATACTGGCCCCAAGTGCGCGAAGCCATCGAGGAGCGCTCCAAACCGATCTCTGGATCACTTGGAGGAATTCGTCCGTATTTGCATGGACGATGACCCGCTAAGGAGCTTGGGAACATCGTGACCTACCTCCGCGACATGTGCGGGTCGATTCCGTATTGGGGGAGAGGCCGGGCCTCCGCGACCAAGTCTTCATCAACCCTTAACAAGATCAACCAGCTCATCTACGCCGTGCTGGACCGACCGCAGCAAGCCCTGGACGCTTCACCCGTGCTCACGCGGAGGCGCAGTCGCCAAGGCACTCGCAGAACTGCACGGCGCAGACGCCCAAGACAAGACATCCCAAGCACGACCGAGACCCTGCTCCGCGTCATGCGACAGTTCGAGATCATCTTCGAGGTGGCGAACGGCAGCGGCGAATACGTCGCCCTGCAGTACCTCAGCCGCGATGAGCCGGAGAGCCTTGCCATTGAACTCCGCCGGGCAAAGCTGGGCTTTGGCTTCCAATTGCGTTCCCGAGTTATATCCCGAGGCATATCATCCCTCGTTTCATCGTGGCGAATGGCACGATGCATTGAAGGAAACCTACTGAAAGTTGGGAATCCTGTTCGAACACCGCGAGGTTTCTGTGCTTGTGCGGGCTCTCCTACGAAAGCTCTAACATCGATTGCTGGCAATTCAAAATCCCGATGGGAACATATCGATCCTTCACGAGGTCTTCCGTTCCATTCAGAAGTTGATCGATAGGGATGATGCCTTTGAGGTTTCGCCCAATGGGCAGCATTTCAGGAACTTCCGGCAACTCACGGAGCTGCGGCAAGCGCCATCGCTACCAAAGTCAATTGTGGAAATGCCAACCTTCCTATGACGGATTTTGACGTATTTTATACGAGTCATCAACCCCGCCGCCCCATGCACATCTACATCACACCATGACAAGGATAAGTCCTACTTGGACACGTTGGAAACTTGCCTCAAGCCCAAGGCACGCAGGAATCAATTGAGTTTTTGAGCCGAAACAACCTCCTCGCTGGCGAAAAAGATAAAGCCAAGCGCAAGGCTAAGGAGTTGGGTCAGGCAGATGCCGCACAGTCCTAATCAGCTCGGATTACCTTTCTTTGCCGGGTGAATTGGAGCAAGAATACTATGCCATCCTTAAGCGTGCAGAGCAAGGTATGATGGTCATCCCCGTTGTGGTGCGGGTGACGCATGACTGGAAGGAAGACGAAATCGGGCAGTTCACTCCTGCATTTGAAGGCAACCCCATTGGTTCGCAAGAGAACATCGATGCGGCATGGGGGCAGGTCATGGCATGGATCAAAGAGGCGCTGGCCGAGTTCCGGGAGCAAACCCATGGGAGTACTCCACCCGCGGGACAGACCCTCAAGGCACTTATGCTTGAAATCTCCACAAGATTGGCACGGATGGAGGACAAGCTGGGTGGGATCGAGGAACTTCAGGAACTGTCCTTGGCTGAGCACGGAAAGACGCAAAGCCTGATCCAAGCCTCTACAGATTCGCTGATCAACAAAATCTCTGGCGTCAAGGAATTCCAAGGCACGGTCTTCGAATACCTCCGCGCGATGGAGGAAAGGTTGCAACGCGGGGCCGACCTGAACCACAAGGAACTCCAAATCCTGCTCAGCTGCATCGAAGACGGCCTGACCCTCGTGATGGAGGAGATGGACGAATCCCAAAAGGAGCAACTCAAGGCATTGTCTCCCAAATCGAGTGGCGGGGGATTGCTGGACATATTGAAATTGAAGGTCGCCTTGATTCCCATGGCGCTAGCCCTCTTGAGCGGCGAATATGAGAAAGCGGCGGAACTGCTCACGGAGGCCCTTATTCTGGACACGACCCTCACCAATGGCAAGAAAATGCTCGTGGAAGCCTGGACCAAAGCGCAGCATCTCCTCATCAAGTAGCACCCAGAATCGGAAGCAAGATGATTCGGCCGGGTAACCAAGGACAACTCGGATCGGGGCAAGGTGCGCTCGGCAATTAAGCCCAAAATCACCATCCCTCCCCAACCCTTTTAGCATCCCCGCAAATCCAATAAAACCCCTCAAATTTCCCAAATTTCCACGATTCCGAGGTCTGGCGTTGACCTTCCGACACCTTGGGGTCGAGGCTTGGAGGTTTTTGATCGAGGCTTGGAGCCTTTTGATTGGACCGCCGAGATCGATTGCCCGAGGACAGAGGTTTTGGATCGGCTTTCGGAGAAAAAAACTCGGGGCTCCGAAGTGCAAAGGTCGGTGCCTTGACCTAGGCACTTCGGGGAGCGGAGGTCAAACCTCGGAGCTCCGATCTGACTTGCTCGGCCATTCGAGTCGAAAGCTCGGCCTTCCGTAAAAAATTCTCGGAGCTTGGAGGTCTGAGCTCGGGCCTCGGTGGTTTCAACCTCGGTGCTTCAAGCATTTTTCTTCATGCACCGACCTCCAAGCTCTGCCTCCCGAGGTTCAACCTTGGACGATCGATCTATAATGGTCGGAGGCTTAAGGTCTATTGCACGAACGATGTAGGTCCAAGGTCGGAGGATGGAGGTTCAACCTCGGAGCTTCAAGGTCAAACCTCGGAACTCCTTGCTCAGATGTCGAAAATCCAAGGTTGAAGGTCGGAGCCCCGAGGTCAAACCTCGGAACTCCGACCCCAATTGCTCGGAAATCGGAGGTTGAACCTCGGAGCTCCATGGTCTGATGTCGAAAATCCGAGGTTGAAGGTCGGAAGTCCCGAGGTCAAACCCGGAGCTCGGACCCCAAATGCTCGGCAATCGGAGGTCAAACCCCGGAGCTCCGACCCCAAATGCTCGGCAATCGGAGGTCAAACCTCGGAGCTCCGACCCCAAATGCTCGATAATTGGAGGTTCAACCTCGGAGCTCCGACCCCAAATGTTCGGCAATCGGAGGTTAACCTCGGAGCTTCGACCCACCTTCGGAGGTAGGATGGGCGTTGGGAAGAGTGGAATCACCGCTGTCGAAGCCATCCATGCCAACATTTGTAGCCAAACGAAACGTGGGAATTTAGGAGAGTCCAAGCGCGATCAAAGCCCCCAAACCTCTGCCGCAGAGCAGCTTGGAATGGCGCCGAGTTCGTAGATTTGCCGCACCATGCCCACCCAACTCACCCTCCTGCAAGGCGACATCACCAAAGTGACCGTCGATGCCATCGTCAACGCGGCGAACACGAGCCTGCTTGGCGGCGGTGGCGTTGACGGGGCGATTCACCGGGCCGGTGGACCAGCGATTTTGGAGGAGTGCCGGGGGATTCGCGCTCGGCAGGGCGGTTGCAAGGTAGGGGAGGCGGTCATTACCACGGCGGGACGCCTTCCTGCAAAGTACGTGATCCATACTGTGGGACCGGTTTGGAATGAGGGTGGCGCGGCGCAGGAGGCATTGCTCGCGGATGCTTATCGGAACAGCCTGTCATTGGCATTGTCGCATGGGGTGAGGACGATTGCTTTCCCGAATATCAGTACGGGGATTTACCGCTTCCCCAAGGAGCTTGCAGCGCGGATTGCAGTGGAGACTGTGCGTGATTTCGTGATGCAGAATGCTGGAATCGAGGAGGTTGTATTTGTCTGCTTTGATGAGGAGAATGCCCGGATCTACCGTGGATTGCTGGGTTGAGGTTGGGAGATAGGCGGCGGAATCGTGGGAGGAATAGGGAGATTCCGCCACTTATGGGTTCTGCGGGAGCACGAATGTCGGTTTGTTTTTCTACCCACGTCATGCTGCTGGCATCGAGTATATAGAGCCGCCTTTCCACCCCACGTCATCTTGCTGGCATCGAGTATATGGAGCCGCCTTTCTACCCTACGTCATCCCGAGCCGCCGTAGGCGGGGAGGGATCTAGCACGCCATATTGGCCAATTTGGACCTCCAGCATACTGATATCCATCCGTGCTAGATCCTTCGGCCGATGCTCGGCCTCAGGATGACGTGCTTGGAAGGGGCCTCCCCGATTCTATCGGGACAGGCAGGATGACGTGCTTGGAAGGGGCCTCAGGATGACGTTCCTTGAATGGAAAACTGACTGCGCGTCAGAATCGTTCTCACTCCACTACCAACCGGAAAGCCTTCCTGCTGCCGTCTGGCGAGGCTACTTCCAGCAGATAGACGCCTGCGGCATAGCCGCGCAGATCGATCTCCATCTTCGTTTCAGAGACAGGGAATGCCTTCTGCGACATCACCCTGCCGAGCAGGTCGGTCATCCGGACTTGGGTGCCTTCAATCGCGGGTTGCGCTGTCGAAACCAGGCAGCGATCCCGAGCGGGATTCGGATAGACTGACCACCCCTCCAATGCCTCCTCGATTCCCACTACCACCAAGGGACCGGACGTGCCGATGCAGCCGTTGGTGTCGGTGACTTGGAGGGTGTAGCTGCCTTGGACGAGGATGTCGTAGGTCATTGCATTGGCGCCGCTGAGGGGGATGCCGTTCAGGAGCCATTGGTAGGTGGCCCAGGATTGGCTGGAGACGAGTTGGTGACCGACTTGAGTGAATGCAGGTGTCGGTGCGGGCAGGGAGCTGATCGTTGCGGATTGGATGGCGGTACAACCTTGGGCATCGGTCACGGTGAGGGTGTAGTTGCCGGAAGGGATATTGGTGAGGTCCTCGGTGGTTGCGCCGGTGCTCCAGAGGTAGGTGTAGGGATGGCAGGCATTGCCTCCGGTCGGGGTGACGTCGGCGGATCCTGTGGGGTTCCCCGTACAGCTGGATTGCACAATGCCGAGGCTGAGGGTGAGTAAGCTAGGCTCGGTCAGGGTTACGGTATCGGTCAACGTCGCTCCATTTCCATCGGTGATGGTGACGGTATAGGTGCCTGCCGCCAATCCGGTAATGGTCTGCGTGGTGCCGCCATTGCTCCAGGCATAAGTGATCGGGGGGCATCCGCCAGCTCCGGAGACCGTGGCGACGCCGTCATTGGCACCATGGCAGGAGATGTTGAAGCCGCAATCCAAGACATCGGCGGCCACAGAGATGGAACTGCCCAAGGATGGAACGGTGACGATGGCGGTGCAGGATGCGGTATTTCCTGAGGGATCGACCACGGTCAGGATCACTGGATTGGGGCCTTGGTCGCTGCAATCGAAGAAGTTGCGATTGATGCTCATGGATGCAATGCCGCATGCGTCGCTGCTGTTGCTGCCCAGTGCGCCTGCCGTGACACTGGCCGTTCCATTCGGGCCCAAGGTCAGGGTGGTGTTTTGGCAAATGGCGGCAGGGGAGGTGGTGTCCACCACGGTCACGATGGCATTGCAGGTGGAGGTGTTGCCAGAGGGATCGGTTGCCGTGAGGACCACGTTGGCGCTGCCCACGTCGCCGCAGTTGAAGGTGGTGGTGGAAAGCGAGGTGGTCAGGCTGCAATTGTCGATGGAGCCATTGTTCACGGTGGCGGCGGTGATGCTGCCGTTGCCTTGGGCGTCCAGGGTCACGGTGGCATTCTGGCATTGGGCGAGGGGTGCGATGGGGTCACTGACGATCACCGTCGTGGTGCAGGTGCTGGTATTGCCTTGCTGGTCGGTGACGGTGACCGTGACGGCATTGCTGCCGATGTTGCTGCAGGTGAGGCCCGAGGGGGACGCCGACATGCCCAGGGAGTTGGGAGCGGTGCAATTGTCGGTGGCGCTGCTGACCAAGGCGGAGGGGGTGAGGCTGGCGAACCCGGCCCCGTTCAAGGTCACGGAGCTGTTTTGGCAGGTGGCCACAGGGGCGATGTTGTCGATGACCTGGATGGTGGCGGCGCAGGAGCTGCTGTTGCCGGAGGCGTCCGTGACTGTGAGGGTGCGCACATTGCCGCCGAGGTTGGCGCAGGTGAATGTGGTCCCGGAGAGGGTTGTAGTCAGGGCATTGTTGGCGGTGCAGTTGTCGGAGGAGGCATTGTTGACCTGGGCTGCGGTGATGCTGGCATTTCCATTCCCGTCCAATGCTGTGGTGATGTTCTGGCAGGCGGCGGTGGGGGCCGTCTGATCCACTACGTTCACCGTAAGGCCGCAGGTTCCGGTGTTGCCGTTGGCATCGGTGACGGTCAGGGTGCGGAGGTTGCTGCCGAGGTTGGCGCAGGTAAAGGAGGGGCTGTTCACCGAGAACAAGAGCGCGCCGGCGAGGGTGCAGTTGTCGGTGGAGCCGTTGTTGGCGGAGGTGGCGGTGATGCTCCCGTTTCCGAGGGCATCCAAGGCAACTGTGAGGTTTTGGCAGACGGCCATGGGGGCGGTGACATCGCCTATGGTGATGGTGATGGCATTGCTGGTGACGGTTTGTGGCGACGCACAGGGATTGTTGGTGCTCAGTACGCAGGTGATTTGGTCACCCGTCACCAGGGTGGGATTTGTGTAGGTGGTGCTGTTGGTGCCGACATTGGAGCCGTTGAGTTTCCACTGGTAGGTGGGCGAGGTGCCTGGTTGTGTGGCGTTTGCGGTGAACGTCGCGAAGGTGCCAGGGCAAATGGTGTTTCCGGGGCTGGCCGTGATGCTGAGCGTGGGGTTCAGCGTGGGGTAAACTGCGACTGAGACCACATTGGAGGAATCGACGGAGCTGTTGGTGGCGCAGGAGGTCCAAAGGCGGAAGTCGGTGGAAGCCGAAATGGGGCCTGCGATGAAGGTGGCGGGGTTCGTGCCTGCGAGGTTTGTCCAGACATTGAGGCCAGCAGGGGAGGATTGCCATACGAAGCTGCCGCCCGCCCCAGTCAGGTAACCCGTTGCGGTCAATGACACCGAGCCGGAACCACAGATCAATGCCGTGTTCGCGGAGGCTGTGCCTGCTTCAGCAGTGGTGCAAAAATGCACGGTTTCATCTGCTCCCATGTCGGGTGCGGTGAGGGAACGGGATTCGCAGTCAAAATCGGTGGTGATCCCGATGGGCGTCCCCCGGTCAGTGATGTTCTGATTGCTCAGATCGGGGAGGTGGAGGTTCGTGGCGGAGACGAAGTTGGGCAGCACCCGGATGGAGCTGGCATCACGCCCTGTCGCCGCCTGCCAATTCGCCAATGTCACAAAGGAGGTCCCACTGGAGCTGAGGCTCACCGCGCGCCCCGTGCAAGAGCCGGATTGGCTGGTGGTGGTGAGGTCGTTGAAGTTGCTGGTGAGGTTGACGAAGTTGCCGGGCGTGCTGGAATAGCCCAGGTTGATGCTCGTGGTGTTAGCATTGAAGAGGACATTGCCGTGGAGGATGTTGTTGCGGATGTCCAGGAAGGGGGTGCTGCCGTTGACGCCCAAGGCCATCATGGGCTCGGTGCTGGTGATCGCAGTCCCGGTGGGATTCTTGACGCTCACGGTATTGTACCAGACGTTCAGTGCGCCTGCTCCGCCGCCCCAGAAGATGCCCGCCCCGAAGTCCGGCGCGAGCGGGTCGGAGGCGATGCGGCTCACCATGTTGTTGGCGACGGTGGTGGTCCCTGTGCTCGTGGCTGCGATGCAAATCCCGCAAACGGATTCCCGGCTTTGGGATTCGAGCAGGTCGATCTTGTTGTATTGGATGCTGGCGTTGGTGACCTCCTGCCCTGTGGTCGAGGCGTTGGTGATGGCTCCGGTATTGAAGCCGAGGTTCATCCCAAGGACATCACCTGAGGTCGCCGTGCGGTTTCCGAGGGTATTGGCGTGGATGGTGGGTGCATTTTCATAGAGCAAGGTCAACATGCCCTTCATCCGGTTCTGCGAATAGACATTGGTCTGCGACTTCACCGTGCTGGTGCCTGATCCAAACAGGTTGTTGTCCAGCCTGTTGTTCACGATCTCGTTGGAATTGTTCCCATTCGCTCCCGTTCCGCTGCCGATGGTGGGACCGCCAATGTGGACCGAGATGCCGACCCCCGTCATGGTGCAGTTCATGATGCGGTTGTTGGTGGCAGGGTCGCCTCCGGCGGTGGTGCAAAGTGCGACCTGCGCCGTGGCGCCTCCGGTGGTTTGGATGGTGAGGTTGCGTGTCGCAGTATCTCGTGGGCAGATGGAATTTGCGACGTTGCCGTTGCTGCCATCGATGGTCACATAGTCCGCGCCGTTGAGCAGGAAGATGGTGTTGTTGCCGGAAAGGGTGGGAGAGATCCCCGTTGCGGGCTTGATGGTCAGGGTGTTGGTGCTGCTTGCCGATGCATTGGCGTTGATGGTGATGGGGTAGGTCTCGGAGGGGTAGGTCGCGTCGATGAGCCGCAGCACGATTGGGCCCCCGAGGCAGTTTGCATTGTAGTCTGCCACAGCGGCTGTCAATGTGGTATAGTTTCCTCCTACGCCGACGGTGTATATCCCGCCAAGGCCGCCGTACTTGTGCAGGGTGGAGGGGGGCGTGGTGACGTTGTTGACATCCGCTGCCACCAAGCCTGATGCAGGGTTGGAAACGAGGTAGGGGCCCGCAAGGTCTTGGGCGATCACATAATAAGTCACAAAGTCGCCGAGAAGCATCCCGCCCATCGAGGAGGCGAGGATGGTGAATGACCAGGTGCCATTTTGGGAAGTGCCACTGGACAGCACCCCCTGGGCAGACTGCCACGAACCATTGTTTTTGCGGTAATAGACCCGTGGTTGCAGCGCGCCGGAGGTGGGTACTCCTGTCGCGTCCAGGATGTTTGCCGTGAAGGTCAAGTCGCCGATGAGGCAACTCGTGGTCAGGGGGTAGAGAATCGTTGGAACGGCTTGGTCGATGTAGGTGAAATTTCCTGCATCCGCGCCCACATCCACCGGGGTAATGCCCGCGCGAGCCTGCCCGTCGAAATCGTCGGTCACCGCCGCCACATTGCTGCCCACGCCCTCAATCAGGGTAGGACTCATGGTATGCAAATCCCCCGTGATGGCCGAGCCGGTGGGATTGATGAAGTTTGGATTTTGGAAAAACGAATTGGCGTCCTTGCCAGTGGTGTTTTGCCAAGCTGACAATGTGACCAAATCGCCTCCGGGCGCAAATGCGCCAACGGCACCACCTACACCCGAGACAAAGAGGCAATTGTAGTCGCATGCCATGGTCGAGATGTTGGGGGTATTGCCTCCAAGGGTAATGGCATGGTGTACCCCAGTTCCAGAGATGTCGTTGCTGCGGGCATTGTGGAAGATGTTGTTCTTGATCTCCCTCGTTGCCGTCGGCACCACACTGCGAAAGGCATAAGTCCCGTTGCTTCCCGTCACATTGGTGCCGCCGATATAGACGCTGTTGTGGTAATAATTGTTGGTGCCGCCTTGCTCATGGAACCCGGAAATATTGATGCCAGGAGTCATGGACAGCCCAGCCGCATTGTATCCCAGCCGAACCATGTTGTTGAAGTAGTTCGCGTTTCCAGCAAGCGTATAGATGCCCTGAATGGTGCCTGTAGTCGAGGCGCAGGTCAGCGAATGGAGGTTGTTGTGGGAAATCGCATTCGATCCTGAGGTGGAGCCATTGTAGTACAGCCCGATCACGGATACTGCCAGGCTGGAATTGGTCTGGTTGCAGTCCACGATGGCGTTGTGGCCAATGAGGTTACCGGCAGTAGCGGTGGAATTGTCACTCAGGATGCCTACCAGGGAGGAAAGGTTGCCTCCACTGATGTTGTTGCAACCTGTATTCAGATGGCCCACATTGTTGTAGGTGATCTGCGAGACTCCCAACTCAGCGAAGATGCCCACGGTCTTGGAGGCATTGCCCAGTGCATTGTTGGTGATCGGCGCGGCAGTGTAGCCCACTGTATTGGATTGGATGGTGATGACGTTGGCGGCCGCCGTGGATGCGCGTATGCCATAGAAGTTGATGCTGTTGTTGGCGGATTGGTTCAGGGTGAATCCACCGACTTGGTTGTTCGCGATGGTGGTACTGGCGTTCACTGAAAACAGGATGCCGTAAACTTCACCCGCGGAGGCTGCGGTAGCGGTGTAGGTGATGGAGCCGCTCGCCGTGGTACTGCCGACCACATTCCCGGTCACCGTCCCGATATTGGCCAAGCCATTGTCCACGAGGATGCCCGCAAAAGGTGCTCCTGTTGTGGTCCCGGACATGGATCCCGTCAGCGAGATGTTCTGAATGATGTTCCCTTGGATGCTGTTGACGGTGGCTGTGCTCGCGTTGGAAATGTAAATCGGCACAAACCGGGCTCCTGCTGCCGTCCCAACGAGGGTATAGGTGCCCGTACCCGCACTGTTCGCAAACCCGATGATGTTTCCAGAAATCAGCGATCCATCGTTGCCACTTGCTCCATTGAACTGAATGGCGGTATGGTTGCTGCTGCTGGACCGGCTCGCTGTCTGGTAGAACCGGTTGTTG